>NZ_JACZKG010000069.1 GCF_014860165.1 Devosia sp. | reverse complement strand
CGGCGGCGCGCTCGCCGATGGCGCGGAAATTGGGTTTGGGCTCAGCATTGTCGAGCCCGACCTGGCCGGCGGTGCGAATGGCCTGGGCCCGCTCGGCGCTGGCGAGAAAGGCGGCGCGGCGCAGGCCGGCCCGGGGCGGATCGCGTTTTTCCGCGCCGGGATGACCCACCAGCACGACATCAAGGCCCCGCTGGCGCGCCTCCAGGGCCAGGGCTATGCCAAGGGCGCCGGCGCCGATGACGCAGAGATCGGGTTTTGAAATGTCTGCCATTACCGCCAACGGCCAGAATAGGTGGGTGGACTTTATGCGGCGATATCGCCCCGAAAACAACGGGTCAACAGAGGCGAGGAAGTCGCGATGCGCGCGTTGACTTGTGCCCTTGTTTTCCCTATAGACCCCACCAACCCGCACCGTGGGCGCCTGGCGCTCATGTGTGTCCGAAATTCTTGCCTCGAGCAGAACCAGATTAGAGGAACCGCGCCAGCCGCGGTTTGATGTCATGAAGCGTACCTACCAGCCGTCCCAGCTCGTGCGTGCCCGCCGCCACGGTTTCCGTGCCCGTATGGCCACCAAGGACGGTCGCGCGATCATCAACAAGCGCCGCCGCGACGGCCGCAAGAAGCTCACGGCCTAAGGCGCCATGGCCGGATGACGGCCAGCGAGCACAAGCCTGGCGCCCTGCGCCGGCTGACCAAGCGGAGCCAGTTTCAACGGGCCGCCCGGGGCAATCGCGCCGGGCGCTCTGCGTTTGGGCTGCAGGCCATCTCGGCAGCAGAGGCCGAACCCGGCATCGGCTTCACGGTTACCAAGAAAACCGGCAATTCCCCCGAGCGCAATCGCATAAAACGTCGCCTTCGCGCCGCTGTGACAGCATGCGCGCGTGACTTTGTCCCTCAGCATGACTATGTGCTGGTCGGACGACGGGAAGCCCTCAGCGAACCCTTTACCAAGCTGGTCGCCGATCTGGGCGCACTGATCGTGCGCGTGCACACTCCCCGATCGACCGACGAGCGAACTTCTTCCGGCCGCGGCCCACGGAAACCGAGATAATGGAAAACAATCGCAACATCATCCTGGCTATCGTGCTCAGCATGGTCGTGCTGTTCGGCTGGCAGTTCTTCGTGGCCGGTCCGCAGATGGAGCGGGCGCAGCAGCAGGCGCAGATCGCCGCCGAACAAGCCGCATCGGAAGCCGCGCTGGCTACGCCGGCTGCAACGACCGAAGCCGGCACGCCTGGCGCCGTCGCTGCCGATGGCACGGTGACCTATGCCGATCGCGCCGCCGCCATTGCCGCGACCAGCCGCGTCACCATCGATACCGAGGACCTGCACGGCTCGATCAACCTCACCGGCGCGCGTCTCGACGATCTCGAGCTCAAGCAATATCGCGAGACGGTCGATCCGACCTCGCCGATCATCACGCTGCTCACGCCGGCCGGCGCGCCAAATGCCTATTTCGCCGAGCAGGGCTGGGTTCCGGCCGCCGGCGCCAGCATTGCGGTACCCGATGGCAAGAGCGTGTGGTCAGTCGAAGGCGACGCCACCACGCTGACGGCGGCCACGCCGGTCACGCTGGTCTGGGATAATGGCGCAGGCCTGATCTTCCGCCGCACCTTCTCGGTCGACGAGCATTATCTCTTCACCGTCACCCAGTCGGTCGAAAATACCGGCGCGGGCGACGTGGCCCTGTTCCCCTATGCCCGCGTGGCGCGCCATGGCACGCCCAAAGTCGCGAACTTCTTCATCCAGCATGAAGGCCCCCATGGCGTCTTGGGCAGCAACAACCTGGTGTCCAAGAAATACAGCGACCTGCAGAAGGACCAGCAGGCGCGCTTTGACAACACCACCGGTTGGCTCGGCTTCTCGGACAAATACTGGGCGACCGCCGTGCTGCCCAAGGCCGGCACGGGCATCAATGCCCTGTTCTCGTGGAAGAATGCCGGCAGCTATGACGATTACCAGACCAGCTTCGTCGAAACGACGCCTGTCGTCGTCGCCCCCGGCGCCACGGCCACGCATGAGAGCTATCTGTTTGCCGGCGCCAAGGAAGAGGCGGTCATCACCGCCTACCAGACCGAATATGGCTTCGACCGGCTGGAGCTGCTGATCGACTGGGGCTGGCTGCACTTCATCACCAAGCCGATGTATTACCTGCTGACGTTCCTCAATGGCATCATCGGCAATTTCGGCCTCGCCGTGCTGGCGGTGACCGTCATCGTCAAGGCCATCTTCTTCCCGCTGGCCAACCGCTCCTATGCCTCGATGGCCGCCATGCGCCGCGTGCAGCCGGAGATGAAGGCGATCCAGGAGCGCCTCAAGGACGATCGCCCGGCCCAGCAGCAGGCGATGATGGAGCTCTACAAGAAAGAGAAGATCAATCCACTTTCCGGGTGCTGGCCGATCCTGATTCAGATCCCGGTCTTCTTCGCGCTCTATACCGTTATCTTCATCAGCCTCGACATGCGGCATGCGCCGTTCTTCGGCTGGATCCAGGATCTGGCAGCGCCCGATCCGACCAATATCTTCACCCTGTTTGGCCTGATCCCCTGGACCCCGACGGCACTGCCGGTCATCGGTAGCTTCCTGCATCTGGGCGTGTGGCCTGTCATCATGGGCATCACCATGTGGGTGCAGATGAAGCTCAACCCGCCGCCGCCGGACCCGACCCAGGCGATGATCTTCAACTGGATGCCGATCATTTTCACCTTCATGCTGGGCACCTTCCCGGCGGGCTTGGTGATCTACTGGGCGTGGAACAACACGCTGTCGGTGGCGCAGCAGTATTTCATCATGAAGCGCCACGGCGCCGAGGTGAACCTGTTCGGCAATATCCTGGACAGCTTCAAGCGCAAGCCAAAGCAGGCCGAGCCTACCAAGTCCTGATCGCCACGAACGATCAGCCATGTTATTGCCCGCCGGACCCTTCCGGCGGGCTTATTGTTTGAAGTGAGCAGCACCATGAGCGACATCGATTACGCCCCCGACATGATCGAAAAGGGCCGCCTGCTGTTCGCGCGGCCGTTCCTGTTCATCAAGGGCTGCGTGCGCATTGCCGACCTGCCGCCGATGGACAAGGTCGAGATCGCCTTTGCCGGCCGCTCCAATGTGGGCAAGTCGAGCCTGATCAATGCGCTGTGCGGCACATCGAGCCTGGCCCGCACCTCCAACACGCCCGGCCGCACGCAGGAGCTCAACATCTTCGAGAGCCAGAGCGAAAACCTGCGCATCGTTGACATGCCGGGCTATGGCTATGCCAAGGCGCCCGAGGACAAGGTGCGGCAATGGACCAAGCTGGTGCATCAATATCTGACGGGCCGCGCCACCCTGCGCCGGGTCTATGTGCTGGTCGACGGGCGCCATGGCCCCAAGGACAATGACCTGACGGTCATGAACGAGCTGGACCGCGCCGCGGTGAGCTACCAGGTGGTGCTGACCAAGGCCGACAAGCCCTCGGCTGGCGACCTCGCCAAAGTGATCGCCGCCACCCAGGCGGCCATCCTCAAGCGGCCGGCGGCGCATCCGCGCGTCATCCTCACCTCCTCGCTCAAGGGCGAGGGCCTGCGCGACCTTCGCGCGGAAGTAGCGATGCTGCTCGAGAGCTAGACGCGATCAGGCCGCGCGGCGCCGACCCGCAACCGGGCCGCGTTCATCGATGGTGAAGACCTCGACGATCCGGTCCAGCTCGGCCGCCTGAGCCTCGGTCTGCTCGATGGCGGCATTGGTTTCTTCCACCAGAGCGGCATTGTGCTGGGTGATTTCATCCATCTGGCGCACGGCCACGGCGACTTCCTCGATCGCGGAAGCCTGGCTCTGGCTGGCAGTAGCAATTTCCCCGATCAATGCGGCGCTCTGGGTCACCGAGCCGTTGAGCGCGACAATGCGCTGGGCGATATCGACGACGAGCTTGGCGCCATCAGCCACTTCGCCGGCCGAGATATCGATCAATTGCTTGATCTCGGCGGAGGCGCTGGCGGCAGACTGCGCCAGGCGCCGCACTTCCACCGCGACAACCGCAAAGCCCTTGCCAGCGTCACCAGCCCGGGCCGCCTCGACCGAGGCATTGAGGGCGAGGAGATTGGTCTGGAAGGCGATGTCGTCGATCAGCCCGATAATGTTGGAAATCCTGGACGAGGAACTGGAAATACGGGCCATGGCCTCGGTGGCGGTTTCCATGGCCTTGCCGCTTTCCACGGCAATCGCCGAGGCGGCGGAGACGGCCTGATTGGCCTCGCGGGCACGACCGGCATTGGCGCCGACCGTGAGCGAAAGCTGCTCGATGGTGGCCGAGGTCTGCTCCACTGTCGCGGCTTGGCGCGTGGTGCGTTCGCTGAGGTCATTGGCGCCGGCCAGGATTTCCCCGGTTGCGGTCCTGAGCGCGCGCGAGGTGACGCGCAGATCGGTCATGACGCTGGACAGCTTCTCGGCCACGGCGTTGGTATTGTCGCGCAGTTCGGCAAAGGCGCCGGTGAAGGCGCCGCTGACGCGGGCGGTAAGATCGGCGCGGGCCAGGGCTGAGAGGACGCGGCCGGTGCTGGTCAAGCCGAGATCGACGGCCTCGAGCAATGCATTGACCTCGGTTGCCAGTTGACGAAGCTCAGTCTGCTCGTAAGCCGCGTCGACGCGCCGGCTCAGATCACCTGCCATGACGGCCCGCAGCGTCGCCTGCAAATCGTCGGTCAGCCTGTCGGAGGCCCGGCGGCGCTGGCCGGCTTCGGTATCGCGCTGCTGTTCGCTCGCCTGCAGCGCCGCCTGTTCGACAAGCGCGGTGCGAAAGCCCTCCAGCGCGTCGAACATCACGGTCAATTCGTCGGCAACCTTCTGTGCCGGAATCTTGACCTCGGTCCTACCAGCGGCAAGTTCGCCGGTCAGGGCAACCAGGGTCTTGAGCCGGCCGGAAACCACGCGCTGGAAGAGGACGAACACGGCCAGGCAGCCCGCTGCCGCTGATGCGCCCGCCAGCACCAGCGGCACGATCACCGCCATGTTGTTCTGCTCGAACAACGGCATGATCGCCATGCCGCCGAAGACGACAACCAAGGCGCCGAACCCAAGAAATGCGGCGACGAGCTTCTGCGTGATGGAAAGTTGGCTGAAATTGAACATGACGGATGCCGACGCTGTATGGACTGCCGCCACCCTGCTCCGTCATAGTTAATAGGGGCTTTAGAAGGGCCGCTGGCGCCTGCGGCAAGATGGCAGGCTATCGCGTCGTGCAGGCCACCCAGCGGCGCAGAATCTCGGTCAGCGCCGCCGACTTGTCGGCCAGGTCGTCGGCATCGCTGAAGGTCACCACCCCACGGTCCGGCGCCGCCCAGGTGATCAGCTTGTCGGGGTCCTCGAATCGGAACAGATCGTCAGCCCCCGCCTTGGCCCCGCGATGCAGGATCAGTTGCAGGCGGTCCCCCGGATGCAGGCGCATGGTGATGCGGTCATCCTCGCCCTTGCCGAAGCTGGGAGCGTTCCACTTGATGCGCTCGGTCAGGCCGGGCACCGCATCGTGGATGAGCCGGCGCAGCGCCTGGATGGCAGGCTTGTGCCGATGCTCCAGCGCTTCAAGATAGGTATCGACCGCCCCGAGCTTTTCCGCCACCGCCATGTCAGCGCCCTCTGAAGAACTGCCCGATATAGCCCGCAACGTCGCCGCTATTGGACGGCTTGGCAACCGAGGCCAGCGCAGTTTCCACGACCGCGTCGGGGGCCTTGCCGCGCCGCATCTCGGCCAGGGCGATGGTGTAGTCGTCGGCGAATTCGGGGTGGGGCTGGAAACTCAACGCCGCGCCGTTGCGGTAGGATAGTCCGGCATTGGGCGTGAAGTCCGACGCCAGGATGACTTCCGCCTCGCGGGGCGGGGTGATCACCTGGTCCTGGTGCGAGCAGGCAACCGCAAGCATGCCGGGAGCATGCCGCATGAAATCCGGACGTTTGCTGACAGCATAGCTGTGCCGGCCGAGGCCCCAGCCCTTTTCCGATTTCCGCACATCCCCGCCCAGCGCGTCAGCCATGATCTGGTGGCCAAAACACACGCCCAGCATCGGCGTGCGCCGGCCATAGGCATCGCGTATGAAGGCGCGCAGCGGATCGAGCCACGGATGATCCTCATAGACCCCGGCCGCAGAGCCGGTGATGACGATGCCCTCAAGGGCGCCCGGATCGGGAAAGGGGGCGCCATCGGAGACCGGCACCATGTCGTAGCTGAAGCCCTGCCCGGTGCCATCGAACATGGTCTCGAACATTTTGCGATAGGGCCCGAAGCGGTCGCGCAGCGGCAGCGGGACTTCGCCGGTCTGGATGATGGTGAGCTTCATGGCAACACGGGGGATAGAACGTCACTGCATCCCATATACTCCACCGCCTGGTGATCCGGGAAGGCGGTGCACCGACCTCATGGTTCGACCCGGCAGATGCCCGGTCAGGCGGGCACGAATTTCAGCGACACGCCGTTGATGCAGTAGCGCAGGCCGGTGGGCGCTGGACCATCCTCGAACACATGACCCTGGTGGCCGCCGCAATTGCTGCAATGCACTTCGGTGCGGATCATGCCGAAGGCGTTGTCGACCGAGGTGCCGATGCCCCCCGGGATGAAGTCGTAGAAGCTCGGCCAGCCGGTGCCGCTGTCATACTTGGTCTCGGACGCAAACAGCTTCTGGTCGCAGCCGGCGCATACGAAGGTGCCGGCCCGCTTCTCGTCGTTGAGCGGGGAGGTGAACGGGCGCTCGGTGCCTTCGTGCCGCAGCACGTCGTAGGCGGCCGGATCGAGCCTGGCCTTCCATTCGGCATCGGTCAGCTTGAACGGAAAATCGCCTTCGGCCGCCTCGGTGACGCCCATGGGACGCAGCCAGGTGAAAGCTGCGAGGGCGGCGATGGCGGTGCCACCCAGCAGCAGGTTGCGACGATCTATGGTCATTGGTCTTCCCCTTGGAAGGACCCCGCGCCGGGAACCGCAGGAGGGGGATGCGGGCGGCGGCGCGGGGTCTGTTCGACGGCCATTGTAGGCTCTGGAGCCGGTCGCTGGCACGTCAAGTTGTGGTGAGAGGCCGCCGGTTGCGGCCTCCCTCGCAGTGCCATTCGGAGAGGCGCTGCATCTGGTTACAAATGCCGGCCCGAGGGCCGACTTTTGTTACATGGCCGACTTGGGGGTCAGCACGGCGTCGATGACGTGGATGACGCCGTTGGACTGGATCACGTCGGCAATGGTGACATTGGCGACAGTGCCGTTCTCGTCGGTGACGGTGACCTTGCCGTCAGCGGCCTTGAGGGTCAGCTTGCAGCCGCCCACGGTGTCGACCACATGCTCGCCGCCATCGGCTTCAACCATGCCGACGATGTCGGTGGAGAGGGCCTTGGCCGGGATGACGTGGCAGGCCAGGATGGTCGAGAGCGTTTCCTTGTTCTCGGGCTTGAGCAGGGTTTCGACGGTGCCTTCAGGCAGGGCGTCGAACGCGGCATTGACCGGAGCCAGCACGGTGAAGGGGCCTTCACCCGACAGGGTTTCGACGAGGCCGGCAGCCTGGACGGCGGCGACCAGGGTGGTGTGATCGGCCGAGTTCACGGCGTTTTCGACAATGTTCTTGTCGGCGAACATGGCAGCGCCGCCAACTTCGGGATTGTCCTGGGCAACAGCGCCGCCGATCGAGGCGACGGTCAGCATGGCAGCGACGGAGAGAGCGCGGAGAGAGAGATTCATTGTTGGATCCTTCCTGTGTTTCGTTCCCATTGTTCGGCTGGGACGTGGGAAGGTACGGGCGGCTTGGGCGGCAGGTTTCGCGCAGTTTCAGCCTATATTTCGCGTTTGATGTGAAACTTTGCGGCGTGAAATTTCGTAGGGCGCGGGACGTGCGGCGGACCATTGGCAGGCCCCCTCATCCGGCGCTGCGCGCCACCTCTCCCGCAAAGGGGAGAAGGGGTCCCGACTGCGGGTCCGGTGGCTCCGGGCGGATGAGGGGGTGTGCACCCAGACATTGGCAGTCGCCCTACGCGCACTTTTGTTGCACGCAGAAAGCCACCCTCCCCGCATGGGAGAGGGTGACACTGCAAAGCGACAAGTTCCTAGATGGGCGTGGCCGAGCCCACGGCGACGATCGGGCCCTGGGCGACGCCGGTGGGGGAGCCGCCGGTCTGTTCGAGCGTGACCGCGAGCACGGTGCCCGGACCGATGACGGCGGGATCGACGGTGATCTCTCGGCGCTCGTTGACGGGGACGACGCCCATGGACACCGCCGGCTGGTCGCCATTGATATACCAGAGCTCGAAATCCTTGTTCGGGATCGCGGCGCCCTTGAGCGAGGTGATGCGAACCTGGCCGGAGCCTTGGTCATAGAGGGCAACGAACTCGATGCCGCTGCCTTCGTGGGCCTGCAGGGCCGCTACCAGTTGCACCGCCATGGTGTCGGCGTCAAAGCGCGGCTGCATGAGGTTGAAGCCGACCGCAGCAACGGCCACGGCCACCGCGCCGGCGGCGATACCGCGCCAGACCATCAGGCTTTCCCACCAAGGCAGGGGGCCGCGAGCGCGAATCACGTCGCCAAAGGCGCGTGCCTCGATGGCCGCATAGAGATGGGCCGGAACCGGGGTTTCCTCATATTCGGCGTTGAGGGCGGCAAAGCGCGATATCCAGAAGTCGCGCTCGGCGCGCAGGTTCTGGTCGGCCTCGATCAGCCGGCCGATACGGTCATGCTCGCTGGCCGACAGCAGGCCAAGCACATATTCGGCCACCAGGGCGTTGCGCCCCTCATGGTCTCCGCCAATGTCATCGCTCGTGCTCATGCCGTCAGACAATCTTTCAGTTTGATGAGGCTCCGGCGTAGCCAGGTCCGCATCGTATTGAGGGGCACGGCGAAACGGGTCGCCAGCTCCTCGTAGCTATAGCCATCGAGGTAGGCGCCGCGCACCGCGTCGGCACGATCGGGATCGAGCGTGCCCAGGCAATGATCGATGCGACCCCTCTCCTCGTTATCCTCGGCGGCGCGTTCCGGGGTGGGACCGCTATCGGGGATTTCGAGCGCCACGTCGATATCGTCGGCAACCGGGCGACGGGCCCTCAGAATGTCGAGCGAGTGATTGCGCGCCACGGCGACGAGCCAACTGATCGGGCTGGTATTACCGGCCACATAGCGGTCGGCGCGCTGCCAGATCTTCACATAGACTTCCTGAATGGCCTCCTCGGCCTCCGAACGGTCCTTCAAGATACGCAGGGTGACGCCGAACAGTTTCGCGCTGGTGCGTTCGTAGAGCGTGCGAAACGCCACCCGGTCGCGCAGCGCGCAGCGGGCGATGAGATCGGCGATCTCCTGGGCCGGCGTTGTCGTGGTCATGAAACTGGTCTGCCTCCCAAGCGCGCCCGGCCGCCTTTGCCCCTGGCGATCTTCACCGCTCGATAACGCAACAGACCTCAATTTCGATCAATGCGCAAATGCGGCATAATCGTCTTTTCCTTTGGGCATTGATGCTCTAGACCCGATGCGGTCTTTTTTGTGCCGTTTTGCCAACAGATTGGGTCCGTCCATGACAGATCAGACTTCATCGACCGACCGGTTCAGCCATGATGCGGGGATTCTCGCGCAGGCGCTCCCCTATATGCAGCGCTACGAGGGCAAGACCGTCGTGGTGAAGTATGGCGGCCACGCCATGGGCGACCTCAAGCTCGGCCAGGCTTTTGCGCGCGATATCGCGCTACTCAAGCAGTCCAAGGTCAACCCAATCGTGGTGCATGGCGGCGGGCCGCAGATTGCCTCCATGCTCGCTAAGCTGGGCATCGAATCCAAGTTCGAGGGCGGGCTGCGGGTGACCGATGCACGGACGATGGAAATCGTCGAGATGGTGCTGGCTGGCTCGATCAACAAGGAAATCGTGGCGCTGATCAATGCCGAGGGTGAATGGGCCATTGGCCTCTGCGGCAAGGACGGCAACATGGTCTTTGCCAAGAAGGCCGTGAAGACCATGAAGGACCCGACCTCCAATATCGAGAAGGTGCTCGACCTTGGCTTTGTGGGCGAGCCCGACGAGGTCGACCGCACGCTGCTGGACCTCTTGGCCCGCTCGGAGATGATTCCGGTCATTGCCCCGGTCGCTCCGGGCCGCGACGGCAATACCTACAATATCAACGCCGATACCTTTGCCGGCGCCATTGCCGGCTCGCTGGGCGCCAAGCGCCTGCTGTTCCTGACCGACGTACCCGGCGTGCTCGACCGCGACGGCAAGCTCATCCCGGAACTCAGCGTTCGCGAGGCCAAGGAACTGATCGCCGATGGCACGATCTCCGGCGGCATGATTCCCAAGGTGGAAACGTGCCTGGAGGCGCTCGACAATGGCGTGGAGGGCGTGGTGATCCTCAACGGCAAGATGCCGCATGTGGTGCTGGTGGAGCTGTTCACCGAGTTTGGCGCCGGCACGCTGATCGTGCGGTAGACCTTCCTACCAGTCCGCTCTTTCGTCATCACCCGGCTTGTCCGGGTGGATTGCCCGGACAAGCCGGGCATTGACGACGACATAGCGATCCGGCGTTGCGGCCAACGCACGCATTGACGCTTTGCTAACCATGCGCCACAGCTCCGTCGATTTGACCGCGGTGTGGCGCATCTGCCCTAGCCCGGTCCGGACAAGTCGTGGCAAATTTTAGCCATCAGGTTGCGGGGGCTTTGTATGCGTGCGGAAATCAAGTTTGCAGCGGCGGCGGTGATCGCCGTAGTGGGTTCGACCGTGGCGGCGCAGGCCCAGTCGATGGTGGCGCCGGTCGTTACCAGCAACATGTACCAGCCCAGCTATTCGGCTTGGGACGGGTTCTATGTCGGTGCCCAGGGCAGCCTGATCGGCATGAAGAGCCATGAAATCGCGCCCGGCATCCTGGTGGGTGAACAACTGCTCGGCGACATCGGCGGCAGCGCCGGTGTGTTTGCCGGCTATCGCTACCAGCTCAGCGACTGGTTCGTGCTCGGCGTCGATGCCGAAGTGAACAACGTGGCGACACAGTTCGAATTCAACGGCGCGCAGAATTATGGTGCGCTCAAGTGGGATGCCGCGGTGCGCGCCACGCTGGGCTATCCGGTGGCGCCCAATGTGCTGGCCTATGGCACGGTCGGCTATTCATGGGGCCGCTTCGACTTCACTCCGAGCCGCGGTGGCGTTGCTGCCGCGTTCACGGCTGGTGGCTTCCAACTCGGCCTGGGCGTCGACATGATGATCACGCAGAACCTCATGGCACGTCTCAACGCCACCTGGACCCATTATGGCGTCAACAATGTGCCGGGCGGTGGCACCAGCGAGCCCAGCAACCAGGTGGTTCGCGCAGGCCTGGCCTGGAAGTTCTAGACGCCAGACTGCTCCTTGTCTTCGGGCCGCCCTCCGGGCGGCCCTTTTGTTTGCCCGCCCCCAGCGGTGAGCGCCTCGGTCAGGCCCCGCTGCAAGCCGATCATGTCCTCGAGGATGCGAACAAAGACCGTGAGCTCGGCCGGGCTATACTGTCCCAAGAGGGCAGCGCCGGCCACCTGGGGCGGACCATAGGCCTCCCTGGCCAGGGCGTGGGTGGCCTCGGCCGCCTCGACCATAACCTTGCGGCGATCATTGGCATCAGGGCGACGGCGCACGAAGCCACGTCCGGCGAGTCGGTCGATCAGGGCGGTGACGGCGGCGGGCGTCAGCCGCGTCTCGGCGGCGATGGCACTGGCGGTTTGCGGACCATGCATAAGCAAGCTCAGGCACAGCCGTTCGGAGGCGTTGAGCCGCCAGCGTGCGCCCACAGCTTCATCATAGCGCTGAGTGGCATCCTGCCAGCGCATGACCAGCCCACCCAGGCGCACAATCAGCTCGTCCTTGCTCAGACTTGACATTTTAGTTCGATCATCTAATTGTTAGATTATCTAATAATAAGGCGTTCGTACAATGTCGACTATCTCCCCTGCCCCCGCAAGCCCGCTCGCGTCATCATCCACCATTGCCGTATGCGGCGGCGGGATTGGTGGGCTGGCGACGGCCCTCGTGCTCAAGCAGGCCGGTTTCACGCCGGTCGTGTTCGAGCGCCATCTACCGCAGCAACTGCGCGACGAGGGCCTGTTCCTGACCTTGGCACCAAATGGCTGCAACGCCTTGCGCTCGCTCGGCCTGCTCGAACAGGTCAGCGCCGTGGGCCTGCCGACGCATGGCCTTGCCATCTTCAATGAGGCTGGCAGGCGGCTGGCTCTGGTCGACTATGCTGAGCAGGCGGACAGGTATGGCGCGGGTTCGATCACCCTGCGGCGCGGGGCGCTGGTCGGGGTATTACTCGATGCGGCCCTGGCGGCCGATATTACGGTCCATCATGGCGCGACGATCACCGATATCGGCCAGGACGCCCGTGGCGTGACGATCAGCGTCAATGGTGAGAAACACCACTTCGCCCTGGCGCTGGCCTGTGATGGGCTGCGCTCCATGGTTCGCAGGCTGGTGTTTCCCGATCTGCCGCAACCACTCTACACGGGTCTTGTCGGCACTGGCGGCTTCACCGACGCCCCCAGCGTGGCCGAAACGAAGGGGCTCATGAACATGGTGTTCGGCCAGCGCGGTTTCTTTGGCTATATCAAGCAGGCGGACGGACCGGTCCACTGGTTCAATTCCTACCCAGCGCCCGAGAGCGAAACCGGGCCGGTGGCCGACGGCGTTGCCTTCGCCCGCCGGCTGGAGCGCATGCATGCGGGCGACCCGCTCGACACCACTGCCATCCTTGCGGTCACGATGCGGGTTGACCGGCACTACCCCATTTACGACATGCCTGAATTGCCGCGCTGGTCGACGGGCCGCATCCTGCTGATGGGCGACGCGGCCCATGCAGTGGCGCCGCATTCGGGTCAGGGCGCGTCCCTTGCCATAGAGGACGGGATCGTCCTGGCGGCCTGCCTGAGCGCGACGCCTGACCATGCTGCCGCCTTTGCGCGCTTCGAGAGCCTGCGGCGCGATCGCGTGCAGAAGGCGATCCGCATCGGTCGCGCCGTAGGATCGCAAAAGCAGGCACAGTCCTGGCTGGCGTTGCGCCTGCGCGATCTCATGCTGCCACTATTCATGCCAATCGGGGTGCAAATGCAGGAGAGGCTCTATGCCTTTCGCGTGGATCGCGCCCCGCTGGAGCATCCGGTACAATGACGAAGGGCGCCATAGGGCGCCCTTCTTGTATCTAGACTTCGACCAAGACCGGCTGGGCCGGCATCCCCCGGCCGGGTCCCGCCTTGGGGGCCTTGAACAGGGGCGACAGCAGCAGCACCAGTGCGAAGCTGGCAACCACGTACCAAAGCGCCAGGCTCGAGGCGCCGGCAAAAGCGGCGTGGGGCGTACCACCCGTGGCGAAGCTGTTGCCGAGGTCGCTGAAGAAGATCTGGCCGATAATGGCCACGCCCAGCGCCCCACCCACCTGCTGGAAGGCCTGCAAGGCGCCCGAGCCAGCGCCAGCATCGCGTGGCGGCACATTGGCCAGCACCAGTTGGAATAGCGAGGAGAAGCCCAGGCCCAGGCCGATGCCGGCCAGCAGCAGCGGCACGAGGAAGGCCAACTGATCGATGCTGTCGGTGACGCCGGCAATGTAGAAATGCAGCCAGGCAATGCCGAAGGAGACAAGTGCCCCGGCCAAAGCCAGGCGGCCGCGCAGGTAGCGGGCACCGAAGCGGCCGGCAATGACCGAGGCGATCAATACACCCACCGAGAACGGCGTGTTGGTGAGGCCCGATTGGAGTGGGGTGAAATCGAAGCCGCCTTGCAGCAGCAGCGAGATCACCATGAACATGCCCGGAATGCCCGAGGAGAACACGGTGACGACAAAGGCGCCGAACATGAACTGCTGGTTGGTGATGAGGTCGAAATTGAGCAGTTGCGACTGGCCGGTCGCGGCGCGATTGCGGGTCCACAGCACGAAGGCGACCAGCAGCATGAGGCCAGCGGCCATCATGGTGAAGGCCCAGGCCGGCCAGCCATAGGCGCGGCCCTCGACGATGGGAAACACCACCGCCAGAATGCCCAGGCCGAAGAGCCCGATGCCGACATAGTCGTTGCGCAGGGCGGCGTGGCCGGGCAGGCGCGGAATGAAGAACCAGCCGGCGACCACGGCGGCAATGCCGATGGGAATGTTGACCAGGAAGATGGGCTGCCAATCCATGCCGAACAGATTGGCCGAGATCAGCACGCCGCCCAGCAGCGGGCCGCAGACGGCAGCAAGGCCGGCAGAGAGGCCGAACAGCGAGAAGGCCTGGCTGCGTTCATGCGGCGGGAAGGTGACGGTGGCGATGGCCATGACCTGCGGCGTCATGGCGGCGCCGGCCAGGCCCTGGATGACGCGAGCGATGATGAGGAATTCGATATTGGGCGCCAGCCCGCACAAAGCCGAGGCGGCGGTGAAGGCGGCGACGCCCCAGAGGAACAGCGTCGTGCGGCCCAGGATATCGCCGAGGCGACCGAAGGGCAGAAGGCCGAGGGCGAAGGCCAGGATATAGGCGGCAATTACCCATTCGATCTGGCTGTCAGTGGCGCCCAGTCCCTCGCGCATCGAGGGCAGCGCGACGTTGACGATGGTCACGTCGATCAGGTTCATGAAATTGGCGATGAGCAGGATGAACAGCGCCAGCCAGCGGCGTGGATCGGGCGGGGCTTCGGCCCCCGTAGTGTTGGCGTGAGCGGACATTTGAAGTTCCTCGAAGCAGTTATCTGGGGGTAAAGGCCCGCTCAAGCTCGGCCAGGAATTGGTCGAGCAGAGCGGGGGACATGTCGGACCGGCGCCAGCAGTCGGAGACTGCGCCGGTGACGATGAGGGCGGCTGCGTCCGGATCCACGTCGGAGCGGAAGGAGCCATCGGCAATGCCGAGCCGGAATACGTCGGCAATCTGGTTTTTCCAGAACTCGCGCATGGGGATCATGATTTCGGCCACGGCCGGGTCGCGACGGGCCCGCGCGATAAGCTCGGTCAGCACGACGACGAGTTCGGGCATTTCGAGCACGGTCTCGCGGAAGTCATCAAATTCGAGATGAAGCCGCTCGAGTCCGTTCTTGCCGGTGCGAGGGTGGCGCATGGCCTGCGCCTTGAAATCGTGACGGAGGCTCTCGGCGACCAGGGCAACTAGCGCCTCTTTGGTGGGCACATGATAGTGCAGGGTCGCGATATTGATGCCGACGCTGGCGGCGATGTCGCGCGTCCGCAGGCCCTCGAGGCCTCTTTCGAAGATGATCCGGCGGGCCGCCAAGGCAATGGCGACGCGACGGTCGTCGCCGGACTCGCGTTTGCTGCAGGATGAATCGGCGGTCATGAACAGGGCCTTCCGAGCGATATGCGGCTTGTCTTAGCCAAATACAGGTCGTCAATCAATCATTTGATTGAGACTAAATCAGCCTTGCGTCGGATGCGGGTCTCCCCTCCGATCAGGCTGGTCATTGCGCGGCCCGCGATCTAGGTTATCGACATGGCAAAGAGCTTTCGCGTGGTCGACCTTCGGCAGGATGCCCTGCTCACCGATACCGACGTCATCGTCGAGGGTGCCCAGTCGCCGGAAGCCGCGGTGCGGGATGTTCTGGGCATCCAGGTCGTGCGCAGCGGCGCCAAGCGGGACCTGGTAGCCAAGGTCTATTGGCAGCCCCTCGGCCAGCCGCTGACCATGGTCCGCCTCTACGCCAAGAATGAGGAGGAGTAGGCGTCCGACAGCCGCCTCATTCCATATCCGGCACGTCGCCGTGCTGGAACAGGACGACCGGATCGCCGAACTCGCCGTTGACCAGATCCGCCGAGCGCGACCAACTGATAACGCCAGCATAGTTGCCCTGCGCGGCCATGCGACGGCCGTCCATCTTCGCCTTGTCGGCGGACGGCATTTCCCGCGGTTCGAAGGCGGGCCGCAATTCGCCCTCCTCGTCGCGAACGAAGGCCGTGAGCACCACCAGCGTCTTGAGCTTCGCCTCTGGCGCCTCGCCATCTGATTGCTGCTGCTTGCGCATGGTCATGCTCCGAGGGACTCGCTTGCGTGGATTATAGAACAAACAGGGAACTTCTGGCAATGGAGCAACTTGCGCAGGTTCTTCCGGCGGGGGATTCGGCGGTTGCGCTTGCGATACAGCGTATTTGGACCGGACCCGCGAAATCCCGGCATGGTGGCGAGGCGTTGGCCTTGCAGCGCCACTGCGCGCCTGCCAGTTGACAAATTGTCCGCCGCGGCGTCCCTCCCGGCTCAACACCGGAGTGCCCGCCATGCAGGATTATGTCCGCCGCATTCTCACCTCGTCGGTCTATGAAGTGGCCGAGCAGACGCCGCTTGAAGCCATGCACCTGCTGTCGGCGCGGCTGGGCGCCGAAGTGCTGCTCAAGCGCGAAGACATGCAGCCGGTATTCTCGTTCAAGATTCGCGGGGCGCACAATCGCATCGCGCAATTGACGGCCGAGGAGCGGGCCCGGGGGGTCATCTGCGCCTCGGCCGGCAATCACGCGCAGGGCGTGGCACTTTCGGCAACGCGGCTGGGCATCCGTGCTGTCGTGGTGATGCCGACAACCACGCCGGTCATCAAGGTGGGCGCCGTGCGCCGGCTGGGCGGCGAGGTGGTGCTGTTCGGCGATGGCTTCGATGCGGCTCGCGCCCATGCGGCGGAGCTGGCCGAAAAGCATGGCTATGTGGTGGTGCATCCGTTCGACGACCCCGATGTCATTGCCGGCCAAGGCACGATCGGCTTGGAGCTGTTGCGCCAGCATCCGGGCCCGATCGGCGCCATCTACGTGCCGGTGGGCGGCGGGGGGCTGGCAGCGGGCATTGCCGCGTTCGTCAAGTTCCTGCGCCCCGAGATCAGGGTGATCGGCGTCGAGCCGGAGGAGGCGGCCAGCATGAAGGCGGCTATAGCGGCCGGCCGTCCGGTGGCGCTCGACCAGGTGGGGCTGTTTGCCGATGGCGTCGCGGTGCGCCAAGTGGGCGTCGAGACCTTCCGCATCTGCCGCGAGTTGCTCGACGATATCGTCACGGTCACGGCCGACGAGATCTGCGCCGCCATCAAGGACATTTTCGATGACATGCGCGCCATTGCCGAGCCGGCCGGCGCGCTGGCGCTGGCGGGGCTACGACGGCAGGTGGAACGGGGCGAGGCGCCGGCGGGAGCGCTGATCGCCATCAACTCCGGCGCCAATGTCAATTTCGACCGGCTGCGCTATGTGGCCGAGCGGGCCGAGATCGGCGAGCGGGCCGAGGCGCTGTTCAGCGTCGAAATCCCCGAGCGGCGGGGCAGCTATCGTGCCTTCATCCGGCTGCTCGGGCAGCGCTCGATCACCGAATTCAACTATCGCTTTGCCCATGGCAGCACGGCCAAGATCTTTGTCGGCATCAAGCTGGCGCGCGGCGATGCCGAAAAGCAGGAAATCATCGCCCTGCTCGACGGACACGGCCTCAAGGTGACAGACCTGACAGACAATGAGGTGGCCAAGCTGCATGTCCGCCACATGGTGGGCGGGCGGGTCAGCGACCTCCGGGACGAAGTGGTCTATCGCTTCCAGTTTCCCGAACGTCCGGGGGCGCTGCTCAAGTTCCTCGAAGGCCTCAATGACGAGTGGAACATCTCGCTGTTCCACTACCGCAATCATGGCGCCGATTACGGGCGCGTACTGGTCGGCGTGCAGGTGCCCCGGGCGACGCGGGACGACTTCATCGCCCATATCGATGCGATCGGCTTTCCCTATTGGGACGAGACTGACAACCCCGCCTATCGGCAGTTTCTCGAACATGAGCGTGGGTGAACGAGGCGTTCATCTGCGATACATTGTTATGTCGCAATAAACCGACAATAGAAATCTTGAGCCGCCGCCGCTGCGGATTCTATTGCAATTTACCGAACAAGGGGCCATCTGCGGGGGAGATGGGCCCTACTCTACTGTTCAGCGCCTGCCCCGACAAATCAAAGCAAACAAACCGCCGGAGAGAACGATGAGGATTACCAAGACCGCCGCCACCCTGCTGCTGGGTGGCGTGGCCACCGCCATGCTGATGGGCCCCGCCATGGCGCTGGACGCGCAGGCTTTCGTCGACCGCGTCGCCGAGGTCTACAAGACCGTCGGCTACGAGTTCAAGTTCGGTGCAGCGACGCTGGATGGCGACACCATCACCGTCGATGGCGGCACGGTCAGCATGGCCCCCTCAACCGGCGCGACCATGGAATCGATGACCTTCGATACCGAAGTCACCTTCTCTGGCGTCGTCGAGAATGCCGATGGCAGCTACACGGCCGAGTCGGTCACCATCCCCGATGTCGACACCGATTTTGCCGAAGAGCCGACCGGTCACCTGACCCTGAGCGATATTCGCGTCGATGGTTTCTACCTGCCAGCGGGCAATCCGGTGCCGTCCACCGGCATCCTGCAGCTGTTCGAATCGTTCAGCACCGGCCCGCTGTCGATCACCCGCGAAGGTGAGGAAGTCATTTCCTTTGAATCGATGACTTCGGAATCGACCTTCAATCCCTCCTTTGCCACGACCGAACTGGCGGACCTGGCCTCGACCTTCTCGATCAACGGCATTGCCATCGACCTGGCGACCGTTGGCGAGGAAGACCCCTCGGCCGGTGCCATTATCGAAGCGCTGGGCCTGACCTCCATTGCCGGCGACGTGTCCATGGACATGGCCTGGTCGATGGCCGACGGCCACATGAGCGTCAACGAATTCTCGTTCGACTTTGCCGATGTCGGCGCGATCGACATCACGGCCGAGATTACCGGCTTCACGCCCGCAGTGCTCGACCAGATGTATGCCATGCAGGCCTCGATGGGCGGCAGCACCCCGACCGAAGAGCAGGCGCAGGCCCAGATGATGCAGGGCATGGCGCTGATGCAGGGCGTGTCGATCATTTCCGCCTCGGTGCGCTATGACGACGCGTCGCTGGCCGGCAAGCTGCTCGACTTCTTCGCCGCCCAGTCCGGCGCCGACCGCGCCACGTTCGTGGAAGGCCTCAAGGCCATGCTGCCGATGATGCTGGCCGAGTCCGGCATTCCCGCGCTCAACGACATCGTCGTGCCGCCGGTCTCGGCCTTCCTCGACGATCCCAAGAGCCTCGAAGTCAAGGTGGCACCCCCGTCGCCGACCTCGCTGCTGGTGTTGATGGCCGCTGCCGCCAACCCGGCGGGCCTGATCACCGCGCTGGGCCTCGCCGTCGAAGCCAATACCGCGGCTGAATAGTCAGATCGTTCAATACTTTGGGGGCGGCGCCAGCAATGGCGCCGCCCTTACCTTTCGGGGAAACTCCCACTTGCAAGCGGAGACACTCCCGGCGATGAAAGGCGGTCGCCTCGGGAGCCCTGCATGAGAAGATCGATTTGTCGCGCCACGCTACTGGTCACTTTGGTAGTGGCCGCGCCCGGTCAGGTCTGGGCAATCGACATTGACCTCGATGACTTTGTCAGCCGCTTCAATTCCCCTTCTGGCCTGAATCTGGGCCCCACTAGCGTCGTCGGCGAGAAGGTGCTCGTGGACGGAATGACATATCATCTGGGTGACTCCGTGATCGTTTTGGACGGCCAGTTCACATTCATGGGCATAGTCGCCCAACCAGATGGCGGCTATCTGATCGACGCCATCACCGCACCAGACGTCGTCGTCCGCGACCCCGCAACCCACGAAGCAAACCTGTCACTTAAGGATCTTGCTCTTAGCGGCTATGCCGTGGCGGGCAAGCCTGGCTGGCCGACTTCGATCACGCCTATGGCCTTTAGCACCGGAGCCGTTTTCACGGACTGGCTCGGCGTGCCGCTCACCGTACGCGGCATTTCCATGAGCCTTGACCCGATCTTCACCGGCGACGACGTTTCGGGACTGACGGCGGAATGGGCCGCCGATGCCATCGTCCTCGACCTCACAACGGAGGCTGGTGTCCAGACCATTGCCGGTCAGGTCCTGGCAGACATGGACGTCGATATTCTAACGATGGACGTCGGGCAGTCGTTTGTCTGGAGCGACGATGGTCGTGTTGCGCTGTCAGCTAGATTCGCAATGCGAGACCTTGGAGCGATTCAATTCATTCAGCACTTCGACGGCATGACCCGCAACAAGGTTCGCGAGCTCATGGCGAGTTTGGCGACGGCTTCCGAACAGAGTGGTGCGATAGATATGGCCTTCCTAGCCATGGCGGTTGGCATGACCATCAAGGACAGCGCGGTCCGCTATGACGACAACTCACTCCTTCCCAAGATCATCGACTACATGGCCCTAAACCTAGGCGGCCGTGAGCGGGCCGTGGCGGAAATCGAAGGTTACCTTATGGCCGTCGTGGATCAACGGGGGATTGCCGAGTTGTCTTCGCTCGTGCGCCCGGCTTTGCATGAATTCCTTGAGCAACCATCCAGCCTGGAAATGCGGTTTGCACCAGAAGCGCCTGTGTCGCTGATCGCCTTTTCGGTGGCCTCGAACATGAACCCTGCTGGCCTGATATCCCTGCTCGGTCTGACCGTTGCGGCCAACGAGCCACCCCGACCTGACGCTCCCTAACGCTTGACGTGAATCGTTCAGGATTCTGCGCTATATTGTCTCGACCATGAACGACATGACGTCCCCTCCGCCACGCTCTCTCAGCCACATTACCGATTGGGTGTTCGACCTCGACAACACCCTCTATCCGCGTAGTTGCAACCTGTTTGCCCAGATCGACACACGCATCACCAGCTATGTGATGGACGTGACCAAGCTCGATTTCGAGGCGGCGCGGGACCTGCAGAAGAGCTATTACCGGGACTATGGCACGACGCTGAACGGGCTGATGCTGCGGCACGAGATCGATCCCGACCATTTTCTCAACACCGTGCACGCGATCGATTACTCGCCCGTGGATGCCCATCCCGAGCTGGTCGAGGCCATCCGCGCGCTGCCGGGCCGCAAGTTCATTCTCACCAATGGCGATACCGGCCACGCCCGCTCGGTGCTGCGACGGCTGGGCTGTGACGACATTTTCGAGCATGTGCACGACATCCGCGCCATGACCTACCTGCCCAAGCCGCACAAGGCAGCCTATGACGGATTCTTTGCCCTGCATGGCATCGATCCCAGCACGGCGGTGATGTTCGACGACCTCGAGAAGAACCTGGTCGTGCCGCATGACGTGGGCATGACGACAGTCCAAGTGGTGGCGGGCGAAGACTATGCGCACGAGCAGGTGGAGGCGTGGGAGTTGACCCGCGCCGCCGGGCCGCATGTGCATCATATCACCGACGATCTGGCCAGGTTCCTGCGCGAACGGCCCTAGGGGGCCACGCCTTTTCCAAACACCGGGTCATTCCCACTCATGCGGGAACGACGTTGTTGAGGGCGATGGCGAGCGCGCGTGCTACATCTACATATTGTTCAGGTGCAGGATATTGCCGTCGGGATCCTTCAGCCAGGCGGCCTTGAAGTCGCCGCTCGAATGGATGCCGCCTGAATAGTCCAGGCCCATGTCCGGATAGTGCTCGAACTTGACGCCCTTACCCAGCAGCGCCAAGACGATCGCGTCGATGTCTTCGCCCACACCCCAGACGACGGCGTTTGCCTTGTTGGTGCCGGCATAGTCGGAGACGTAGACGACCAGTTGCGTTTTGCCGGTTTTGAGGACCAGCATGTTCTCATCGTCCTGATCAGGCTCAAGGCCCAGCGTATCGACGTAGAACGCGCGCGCAGCGACGATATCCCTGACCGCAACGATGGCCGATGAGTCCTTGTCAGCAAGCATTGTCCTGTCCTTCCGGTTTGCCATGGAACGCCAACGCGTCCGTCATAGTTCAATGACGTCCGACCCACGGCTTTACAGACAGCACGCCATTCAGTATTAGCGTTACTACATCGGTGATTGCCGATGAATCGCAGGGCGGCCCGGAGCCGCGAAGTCAGCAGGAACAGTGTCATGGAATATCGTCGCTTGGGCAAATCTGGCCTCAAGGTCAGCGAACTGTCGCTCGGGAGCTGGGTCACCTTCAGCAAGCAGGTGGACGAAAAGGAAGCGCTGGCGCTGATGGGCCTGGCCTATGACGAGGGTGTCAACTTCTTCGACAATGCCGAAGGCTACGAGGCCGGCGAATCGGAAGCGCTCATGGGCGCGGCGCTGAGCAAGCTCGGCTGGAGCCGCGACAGTTACGCGGTATCGTCCAAGGTGTTCTGGGGCGGCAGCAAGCCGACGCAGAAGGGATTGAGCCGCAAGCATGTGACCGAGGCGGCCCATGCGGCGCTCAAGCGCCTGCGGGTCGACTATCTCGACCTTTATTTCTGCCACCGGCCGGACATCGATACCCCGATCGAGGAAACGGTCTGGGCGATGCATAACCTCATCACCCAGGGCAAGGTGCTCTATTGGGGCACGTCCGAGTGGACCGCTCAGCAGCTGACCGAGGCCTGGGCCGTGGCCCGCGCCAACAATCTCATCGGCCCGCAGATGGAACAGCCGCAATACAATCTCTTCGTCCGCGAGAAGGTCGAGCACGACTATCTGCCGCTCTATGACCGGATGGGCCTGGGCACCACCATCTGGTCGCCGCTGGCGTCGGGCGCGCTGACCGGCAAGTACAATGACGGCATTCCCGCCGACAGCCGCATGAACCTGCCGGGCTATGAGTGGCTCAAGAAGGAATGGACCAGCGAGGAAGGCAAGGCCAAGCTCGAGACGATCCGCAAGCTGGCCATCCTGGCCAAGGAGATCGGCCTGCCGGTGCATCACCTGGCCCTGCTCTGGTGCCTCAATAACCCCCACGTGTCGACGGTGATCCTGGGCGCATCGAAAAAGTCGCAGCTCGAAGACAACCTCTCGGCGCTCAAGTCCAAGGCCAAGCTGACGCCTGACGTGATCGAGCAGATCGAAGCCATCATGGGCAACAAGCCCAAGGCCTTCGAGCGGTACTGAGCCAGCCGCACTATCGGCGACCTCCCTCCCCCTGGTGGGGAGGGTGGCCCCGAAGGGGTCGGGTGGGGGTATCTCTCCCCGACTTCAGTGCATGTGGCCACCCCCATTCCCTCCCCACAAGGGGGAGGGAGGCACAGACAGGACGACTGGTGCTCCACCAGAATCTATTTCCCCTGGCCTGTCGCCCCGTTATCATCCTCGCA
>NZ_JACZKG010000068.1 GCF_014860165.1 Devosia sp. | reverse complement strand
ATCCCCGGCGGCCCCGAACTCCGCGCCAAGGGCTGGCGGCAGGAAGCTCTGCTGCGCCTGCTGGAGAACGTTCTTGCGGTCGGCGAGAACCCCGATGAGCTGATCGTCTATGCCGCCCTGGGCAAGGCGGCGCGCAATTGGGCGAGCCACAGGGCGATTGTCGAGACGCTGCTTGATATGGACGAGGACCAGACGCTGATCATCCAGTCGGGCAAGCCGATCGGCCTGCTCAAGACCCATGCCAAAGCGCCGCTGGTGATCATGGCCAATTGCAACATCGTCGGGCAGTGGGCCAAGGCGGAAGTGTTCTATGAGCTGGAGAAGAAGGGGTTGATCTGCTGGGGCGGGCTGACGGCAGGGGCCTGGCAGTATATCGGCAGCCAGGGCGTCATCCAGGGCACCTATGAGATATTCATGCGCATCGCCGAGAACCGCTTCGGCGGCGATCTGGCAGGCCGCTTTATCCTGACGGCAGGCCTGGGCGGCATGGGCGGGGCGCAGCCACTGGCGGGGCGCATTGCGGGCGCCGCGATCCTTTGCATCGATATCGACCCCGAGCGCGCCCGCAAGCGCAGGGAAATCGGCTATCTCGAAGAGATCGCACCCGATCTCGACACGGCTTTGGCCATGATTGACAGGGCCGTGGCCGACAAGCGGGCGACCTCCATTGGCCTCGTCGGCAATGCCGCCGAAATCTACCCCGAGATCTATAGGCGCGGCATCGTTCCCGACATCGTCACCGACCAAACCAGCGCCCATGACCTGGTCTATGGCTATGTGCCCAAGGGCATGTCGCTGGACGAAGTCAGGCGCCTCCGCATCGAAGGGCCGGGGCAGTTGATGGCGGCGAGCCGCGCCTCGATCGTCGACCATGTCCGCGCCATGCTGGCTTTCCAGCAGGCGGGCAGCGAGGTGTTCGACAATGGCAACCTGATCCGCACCCATGCTAGGGCGGGCGGGGTGGAGAACGCCTTCGATATCAAGATTTTCACCGAAGCCTATCTCAGGCCGCTTTTCGCCCGGGCCATCGGGCCGTTCCGCTGGATGGCGCTGTCTGGTGACCCCGAGGACATCAGAAAGATCGACGACAGGCTGCTGGAGATGTTTCCGGACAACCGGATCGTCACCAACTGGATTGCGCTGGCCCGCCAGCATGTGCCCTTCGAGGGCCTCCCGGCGCGCATTGCCTGGCTGGGCCATGGCGAGCGCACGGCGCTGGCGCGCGCGGTCAACGCCATGGTGGCGGATGGGACGCTGTCTGGCCCGGTAGCCTTCAGCCGCGACCATCTTGATGCGGGTGCGATGGCGCATCCCAATATCATGACCGAGCGCATGAAGGACGGCTCGGACGCCATCGCGGACTGGCCGATCCTCGACGCCATGCTGCTCTGCTCGTCCATGGCTGACCTGGTCGTCGTCCATTCCGGCGGTGGCGGCTATGCCGGCTACATGACCTCGGCCGGCGTGACGGTGATTGCCGACGGCACGCCCGGTGGGGACGAGAGGCTAGAGCACGCGCTGACCAACGACACGGCCCTCGGCGTGATGCGCTATGCGGATGCCGGGTACGAGGAGAGCCTGGACGAGATTGCCGCCAAGGGCATTGGGCATATCAGGGTGGGCTGAAATCATGGCCCACTCGCGATGTCATTCCGGCGAAGGCCGGAATCCATGCGGTGAATCATCCAAAACCTGGCTGCCCGCCTTGAACCACGGACGTGGATTCCGGCCTTGCCGGAATGACGTTGTGGTTGTTTCTTGGCTACGCGCTTGCCTTCATCGCGACGCTCGCTATCACCCGCTGTTTCAGTGCATCCCCCACCGCAAAGATGGTCGGAGCCGACAGCGGAAATGCCTCCACCGCCCTCACAGCCTCGCCAATGGTCCCCCGCCAGACCTGTTCGTCGGCACGGCCGACATTGCCGGCAATGATTGCGGGCGTGTCGAGCCCCATGCCCTGGGCGCGGAGCTGGCTGACGATCTCGGGCAGGGTGCGGCGGGACATGTAATAGACGCTGGTGGTGGCCGGATCGGCGAGACCGACCCAGTTGAGCGTATCGGGCAGCACGCCCTTCCGCGAATGGCCGGTAACGAACCGCACCGACTGGGCGTGGTCGCGATGAGTCAGCGACATGCCGAGACGGCTGGCCAGAGCCAGCGCGGCGGTGACACCAGGCACGACGCTGACGGAAATGCCGTGGCTTTCGAGCATTTCGATCTCTTCGCCGGCCCGGCCAAAGATCATCGGGTCGCCGGACTTGAGGCGGACCACATGCTTGCCCTGGCGTGCCAGCGTCAGCATCATCTCGTTGATGTCTTCCTGGCGGCAGCTTTCGCGTGCAGCGCGCTTGCCAACCAGCATGCGCTTGGCCTCGCGGCGAGCCAGTTCGAGCACTTCCGACGACACCAGGTCGTCAAACAGGATCACGTCTGCCGATTGCAGCGCGCGCACAGCCTTGATCGTGAGCAGATCAGCATCGCCGGGTCCGGCGCCGACCAGCGTGACCCTCCCCACAGGCGGTGCCGCCAAGATGGCCTCGATGTCGCCATCAACAGGCGTCGGTGCTGCGTCGCCAAAGGCGCGGTCCACCAGTCGCTCCCAGAAGGCGCGGCGTTGCGGTCCGGCTTCCAGTTTGTCCATGACACTGGCGCGAACCTGCCGGGCCAGATGCGCCCAGGCGCTGAGCGTCGCCGGCAGCAACGTCTCGATACGCCGGCGCACGGCCTGGCCCAGAATGGGTGCCGCGCCGGCGGTGGAGATACCGACGACGACTGGTGAGCGATTGACGATGGTGCCGAACTGGAACTGGCAGAATTCCGGGCGGTCGATGACGTTGTAGGGCACGGACGCGTTGCGGGCAGCTTCGACGAAGGCGAACGCTTGGGCGTCATCCTCGATATCGGCGACGGCAAGAGCCGCACCGGAGAGATCGGAGGGCGACCATTGGCAATCGACCAGGCTGATCGTACCCGCAGCCGCGCCGCTTTCCGCGAGGGCGATCAAATCGTCACACCACTCGCCGATGGGCGCCAGCACCTGGACATGGGCGCCGGCCGCAGCCAGCAGCTCGATCTTCCATGTGGCGGCCTCGGAACCGCCGATGGCGATGACGCGCTTGCCGATCAGATCGAAGAATACCGGCAGGACCGCCAGTGGCGCGACCCGGTCAGCGCGGGATTTATTCGGCTGCCTGGAGACCACGTGCATTGATGATACCTCTGATTTCGGCACGGCAGGAACCGCAATTGGTCCCCGCCTTGGTGCAGGCACCCACAGCCTCAACCGTGCTGCAGCCCTGCTGGGTGATGGCTGCCGCGATGGTGTTGATGCCCACCGAAAAACATGAACAGACGATGGCGCCGCTATCGGGCATGTCGGCGCCCGGGCGGCCGGCGAGAACTGCCACCGCGCCAAGGTCGTCGGCTTCCAGCAGGTCAGCGGCCCACTGGCGCGACACCAGCACCGGATCGGGCGCTGTGTAGAGCGCGACGACCAGCCTGCCATCCTCGATCACGGCGAAGCTGCTGCGGCCCGAGCGGGCATCGCGCACGGTTTCGACGGTCGCCGTGTCGGGCAGGTCAAAGGCCGTGCGCAACCAGGTCGCGAGATCGGTCGGTTCCTCGAACCAGGCGAGTTCACCGCGTATGCCGCCGATCGCCTCGGCAATTGCCCAATAGCCTGCGTCGAGCACCGGGCGGTTGGCGGAAACAAAGAAGCCATAGAGCCTGGTATCGACAGGTTCGGCATGTACCTCGGCCATCTTCAGCGCCGGCTGCGACGAGACGGGGTCGACCTTGGCGGTCACCAGCGCGTCGATACGACCATTGGACGCGAACTGGTCGGTCCAGTGCATGGGAACAAACAAATGTCCCCGCCGCTGTCGATCGGTCACCAGCGCGCGGACCACGGCGCTGCCATGGCGGTTGTTGAGGCGGACCAGTGTGGCGCGGCGGATATTGAGCCGCTCGGCATCGGCGGGATGCAGCTCGACAAAGGGCTCGGCATAGTGCGCGGACAGTCGCGCGGTTTTGCCCGTGCGCGTCATCGTGTGCCAATGGTCGCGCACGCGGCCGGTGTTGAGCATGAAGCGGCCCGGGGGTGGGGCGAAGGGTGGCGGCGGCAGCACCGGGACGAAGCGGGCCTTGCCATCGGGCGTGGAGAAATGGCCATCGCCAAACATGCGGGCCGTCGGCTTGCGGCGGACTGGCCACTGGGTCGGGGGCAGGGTGGCATAGTCGGCGCCATCAAGCCCGCCGAGATCGAGGGAACGGCTGCCCTCGTTCTCGAAGGCAGAAAGCGCGACATGCTCGGCAAAGATCTGCGCCGGGCCATCATAGGAGAAGGCCGCACCAAAGCCCATGCGCTGGGCCACTTCCTTGATGATCCACCAGTCGGGACGGGCTTCGCCCGGCAGCGCCAGGAACGGACGCTGGCGAGAAATCCGGCGCTCCGAATTGGTGACCGTACCGTCCTTCTCGCCCCAGCCGGCCGCCGGCAGGCGCACATGGGCGGTGACCCCGGTATCGGTGCGAGCGGACATGTCGGAGACGACGACGAAAGGGCAGGCGGCAAGGGCCGCGCGCACCGCATCGGCTTCGGGCATGGAATCCACCGGATTGGTTGCCATGATCCAGACGGCCTTGATCTCGCCACGGGCGATCGCCGCGAACATGTCGACAGCCTTGAGACCAGGCCCGCTGGCGACTGTGCTGCTGCCCCAGAAGCGGCCGACCCGGTCAATGGCTTCGGGCGTGAAGTCCATATGGGCGGCGAGCATGTTGGCGAGGCCGCCCACCTCGCGGCCGCCCATGGCATTGGGCTGGCCGGTGACCGAAAACGGCCCCATGCCAGGCCGGCCGATGCGGCCGGTGGCCAGGTGGCAATTGATGATGGCGTTGACCTTGTCGGTGCCCGACGAGGATTGGTTGACACCCTGCGAATAGACCGTCACGACCTTCTCGGTGCGCCCGAACCAGTCATAGAGTATCTCGACGGCCTTGGCTGGAACGCCAGCCGCCTCGGCGACGCGTTCCACCGGCCAGTCTTCGGCCACCAGCAAGGCGGCGTTGTAGCCGCTGGTGTGGTCGGCGATGAAATCGGGGGCAGTCATGCCATTGCGGGCCAGATGCGCGAGCAGGCCGACGAACAGCGCGCTGTCGCCGTCCGACTGCACGGCAAGATGGAGATCGGCAATGTCGGCGGTTACCGTGCGGCGCGGATCGATGAGCACGACACGCATGTCGGGCCTTTCGGCCTTGGCCTTGACGATCCGCTGGTAGAGCACCGGGTGGCACCAGCCCAGATTGCTGCCCACCAGCACGATGAGGTCGGCCAGCTCCAGATCCTCGTAATTGCCCGGCACCGTATCGGAGCCGAAGGCGCGCTTGTGGCCGGCCACCGACGAAGCCATGCAGAGGCGCGAATTGGTGTCCATGTTGCCCGAGCCGATGAAGCCCTTCATCAGCTTGTTGGCGACATAGTAGTCTTCGGTCAGCAATTGGCCGGAGCCAAAGATGGCGACGGCGTCGGGACCGAATTCGTCGATGGTTTGCCGGAAAGTGCCGGCAACGCGATCAAGCGCCTGGTCCCAGCTGGCCCGCACACCATCGATCTCCGGATAGAGCAGCCGCCCATCGAGCGACAGCGTCTCCCCTAGCGCCGAACCCTTGGAGCAGAGCCGCCCGAAATTCGCGGGATGGTCCGGATCGCCCGCTATGGAGACCGAGCCATCGGCCTGGGGCGTTGCCAGCACGCCGCATCCGACACCGCAATAGGGGCAGGTGGTTCGAGTGGTGATGCTGGCCATAGTTTGGTTCATTCGGCGGCCGCGATCTGTCCGTCGGCGCGCCCGGCGCGCTTGAGGCGGATGCGGTCGAGGGTTTCCTGATCCGGATTGGCGCCGCCCTCATAGGCTTCGAGGAAGCCAAGCAGCTCCTCGCGATAGGCGTAGTAATCCTTGTGGGCCAGCAGCGCCTTGCGTGAGCGTGGCCGTGGCAGGTCCACGTCCATGATATTGCCGATGCGGGCATTGGGGCCGTTCGACATCATGACGACCCTGTCGGCCAGCAGGATCGCCTCGTCCACGTCGTGGGTGACGCAGATGGCGGTGACCTGCGTCTTGGCCCAGACATCCATGAGCACGTCCTGCAACTCCCAGCGCGTGATGCTGTCGAGCATTCCGAACGGCTCATCAAGCAGCAGCAGTTTGGGCGACAGGGCGAAGGCGCGCGCAATGCCGACGCGCTGCTTCATGCCATTGGAGAGTTCGGCTGCCGGGCGGTGCATGGAGTCGCCGAGGCCGACGCGCGCCAGGTAATACTCGACGACATCACGCCGCTCGGCGGGGCTGGCATTGGGATAGACCCGGTCGACGCCAAGCGCGACATTCTCGCGGGCGGTGAGCCACGGCATCAGCGACGGCGCCTGGAACACCACGGCGCGGTCGGGGCCGGCGCCAACGACTTCGCGGTTGTCGAGTACGATGCCGCCTGATGAGATCGGGTTGAGGCCCGCGACCATCGATAGCACCGTGGACTTGCCGCAGCCGGAGTGACCGATCAGCGTGACGAATTCGCCCTTCTTCATCTTGAAGTCGAAGCGATCGACCACCGTCAGCGGTCCCTTGGGCGTCGGGTAAACCTTCGATACCTGCGAGAATTCGACGTAGCCGGCCTTGGTTGGCGAGGCTGCCGCCTTGGCGTAGGCCTCCGGCATTTTCGCCGATTTGCCCCGATCGATCGGCACGACATTGGGCAGCGAGACGTCCCGCTCGCCCGAAACATTGCGCCCGGCGCCGACATCCATCAGATATTCGGTGATCTCCCGGCGCAGGGTGATGAAGCGGTCATCGCCGTTGAGTGCGGCGCGATCGCGCGGCCGCTCGATGCCAACAGAGAAGTTTGGGCCCAAAGTGGCGCCGGGGCCAGGCGTGAGGGGAATAACTCGGTCCGCGAGCAGGATGGCCTCATCCACATCATTGGTGATCAGGATGATGGTCTTCTTCTCCGCCTCCGAGATCAGGGCGAATTCATCCTGCAGTTTGGAACGGGTCAGGGCATCGAGCGCCGAAAGCGGCTCGTCCATCAGCAACACTTCGGGTTGCATGGCCAGGGCCCGGGCAACCGCCACGCGCTGGCGCATGCCGCCTGACAGTTCCGAAGGCCGCCGGTCGACGGCATGAGAAAGCCCGACCATGTCGATATAGCGCTTGCGCAGCGCCAGGCGATCAGCGCGGCTCATGGACTTGTGCACGGCGTTGATTGCCAGATCCACATTGCCGCCCACCGACAGCCAGGGCATCAGCGAATAGGATTGGAACACGACGCCGCGCTCGGGGCCGGGGCCATCGATTTCGCGGCCCCGGAAGATGATCCCGCCCTGGTCGGGCTCGATCAGCCCGGCCAGCATCGAAATCAGCGTGGTCTTGCCCGCACCCGAAAAACCCAGGATAGCGACGAACTCGCCTTCCTGGACATTCAGGTTGAGGCCAGTCAGCACGTCGGTGCGCTTGGCGCCTTCCCCATAGTGCTTGGAGACATCGGAAAGCTGGAGAATGGTCTTGGTCACTGCGCTCTCCTAGCGATTGGAGGAGAAGGTGAAGGCGGTCTGCAGCGTGAACATCACCCGATCGAGCATGAAACCGATGATGCCGATGGTGAGGACCGCAACCATGATGCGGGACAGCGAGTTGGACGAACCGTTCTGGAACTCGTCCCAGACGAACTTGCCCAGGCCCGGATTCTGCGCCAGCATTTCGGCGGCGATCAGGACCATCCAGCCCACACCGAGCGACAGGCGCAGACCCGTGAAGATCAGCGGCAGTGCGGAGGGCAGCACCAGCTTGGTGATGGTTGTGGCGGTCGACAGCTGCAGCACCTTGCCGACATTGACCAGGTCCTTGTCGATCGAGGCGACGCCCAGGGCGGTATTGATCAGCGTCGGCCACAGCGAGCAGAGCGTGACCGTGACCGCCGAAATGATCAGAGCCTTGGGGAAGGCTTCGTTGACATCAACATAGACCGCCGAGACGATCATGGTGACGATGGGCAGCCAGGCCAGGGGCGATACCGGCTTGAATAGTTGGACCAGCGGGTTGAGCGCACCATTGAACGGCCGGCTGAGGCCCGATGCGATCCCCAGGGGAACTGCGACTGCGGTCGCGATCAGGAAGCCCAGCCCCACGGTCTTGAGGGAGGTCAGAATCTGGTCGAGAAAGGTCGGCTTGCCGGTAAAGCTGCGGAACTTGACGTCTTCGGGCCGTCCATCAGCAATCAGTTCGGCGTTGCGCTCGTCCTGGCGGGCATAGAAGGAGGTCTCCTTCTCGCGCTCTGCAATATGGTCCTGCCAAAGGGCCCCAGCCTGTTCCCAAACCTGGGCCGGGCCTGGAATGGCACCTAGCGAGGTTTGCACCTGCGGCGCCAGCATTGCCCAGGCCGTCAGAAACAGGACTATGCCCATCAGGGGGAACAGGAGGCTGTCACGCAGCTCGCCCAGCTGTTCGCGCGGGTCATCGCCCGCCGCGATTTTCAGCAATGGCGTCAGCCAGCCCAGCCCGAGGGCACTCAACCAGGCCGCAGCCCGATTGATACCGGCAAATAGCTTCTGGCGCCTCCGGTCGGAACGGCCCTTATCGGAAACGTCGCTGGCGATGCTCATGGTCTTCATCCTGTTTTCGTCGCGTTGCGGTGGCCGGACCGAACGGGGCCCGGCCTTGCTCTCTTGGGTATCAGGGGGTTTCGCCGGTCTTCAGACCGATAGCGAAGCCGTCGATATAGGCGTTGGGCGTGCGGCCGTCATAGGAGACGCCGTCGATGAAGTCTGCGGTAGGAGCGCGATAGCCATCGCTGTCCCACGGCACGTCGGCCTCTTCGATCATGCCCTCTTCGACCAGCAGGCGAGCTGCCTCCAGGTAGATGTCGGGGCGATAGACCGACTTGGCGATTTCCGCATACCAATCATCCGGTTTGTCTTCGGCGATCTGGCCCCAGCGGCGCATCTGGGTGAGGTACCAGACGGCGTCCGAATAGTAGGGATAGGTGGCGAAGTGCCGGTAGAAGACGTTGAAGTCGGGCACGTCGCGCTTGTCGCCCGGCTCGTATTCGAAGGTGCCGGTCATTGAGTTGGCGATGACGGCGGCGTCGGCGCCGACATATTCGGAGCGGGCGAGAATTTCGACCGCCTCGCCACGATTGGCATTGTCGTTCTCATCCAGCCACTTGGCGGCGCGGATCAGGGCCTTGGTCACGGCAATAGCCGTTTGGGGGTTCTGCTCGACAAACTCGGCGGTCATCCCGAACACCTTTTCGGGATTGTTCTTCCAGATTTCGTAGTCGGTGATGACAGGAACGCCGATCTTCTTGAAGACGGCGGCCTGGTTCCAGGGCTCGCCAACCGAGTAGCCGTCGATAGTGCCTGCTTCGAGGGTAGCAGGCATCTGCGGGGGCGGCGTCACTGACAGATAGGCTTCAGCGCCAATCTGGCCGGACACATCCTCGGGCGAATAGAAGCCCGGATGCACGCCACCGGCGGCGAGCCAGTAGCGCAGCTCGTAGTTGTGGGTGGAGACTGGAAACACCATGCCCAGATTGAACGGCCGGCCTTCGGCCGCAAACGACTCGATCACCGGCTTCAGGGCCTCAGCGCTGATCGGGTGCTGCGGCAGTCCATCGGCACCCATCGTCAGGCTGGGCTTCATCAGCTCCCAGACGGCATTGGACACAGTGATGGCGTTGCCATTGAGGTCCATGGAGAATGGCGTGACGATATGCGCTTCCGTGCCATAGCCAATGGTGGCGGCCAGTGGCTGCCCCGCCAGCATATGCGCGCCATCCAGTTGACCGGTGATCACGCCATCCAGAAGCACCTTCCAGTTGGCCTGCGGCTCCAGCGTCACGAACAGGCCTTCGTCTTCGAAGTAGCCCAGCTCGTAGGCGATGGCCAAGGGCGCCATATCCGTAAGCTTGATGAAGCCAAACTTCAGTTCGTCTTTCTCGACATCGAGCATTTCGGCCCGGGCGCTGATCGGCGCCATCACACAGGCGGCCAGAAGGCCGGCGGCGAGGGCCGGAGCCAACCGCCGCCGGGTTGGCGTGGACTGCCTGTTGATCTTGGTCTGCGTCATGTAGTTCTCCATCTGCACCGATAGGAAAAACAAAAAGCCGCCAACGGGCCGACGCACCCGGTCTTGATGACCGTCTGCGGGAACCTGTTGGCAGCTTTGCCTGGAGACGTCCCATCTTTGGAACGTCGACTTGAAGAGCGTCTTGGGAGGAGCTCGTTCGCTGAAGACATTGCACGAAGCGTGCCAAGTCGGCTGTGTGCAGGATTATTGAGCCGGATCAGCAATTTGAGAGAACCTGGCTTCCACTGGGGCGAGAGCCGTGGTGGCGCCTGATGGCCCAAAAGCTCGCCAAACTGCCTAATATTGACGCAACTTTGTAGGGCTGCCCAACATTGCAGCGCGAACTCTAGCCGCTCTGGCGCTGCGAGGCGATGTAGGCGTCGACGGCGGTGGGATCAAAAATCCTTCCGTCGAAAAACAGATCGGGGCCCATCGTCAGGCGCCCATTGAGCGCTTCGATCTCGCCGGGTTCTGCACGGGCGCCATCGGCTTTGTAGTCGGCGGCGGGCACAGCGGCCGAAACGGGTGCCAGTGCTGTCCGATAGAGGTCGGGGCGGAAGCAGGCAGCAGCCAGCGCAGCATTTTCGGCGCTGGCGGTGACCTCTCCCCAGCGCACCATCTGGGAATAGTACCAAAGCGCGTGGCTCTTCCATGGGAAGTTGGCGGCGTAGGCGTGGGGAATGAAGTGGTCGGGAACCTGGCGGGTTACGCCGCCGCCGATGTCGAGCATGCCCGAAAGAGCCCGGGCGACGATCTCGCTGCTCGTGTCGAGATAAGCGGCGCCGGACATGATGCGCGCGGCCTCATCCTGATTGGCCGGATCGGCGCACCATAGGCCGGCATTGTAGATGGCCCGGATCAGGGCAGACACCTGGTCGGGATGTTCGTCGGCCCAGGCAGCGCGCATGCCGATCACCTTGTCGGGGCTCGACTGCCATATCGACGCCTTGACGGTGGCGATATGGGCGCCCTTCGTGGCAACCCCGATGCTGTTCCACGGCTCGCCGACACAATAGCCGTCGATACCGCCCGTACTCAGCGCATCCGGGAGCAACGGGGGCGGCAGCACGACGATTTCCACGTCACGGTCCGGCATGATGCCGCTCGCGGCCAGCCAGTAGCGCAGTTCGTAATTGTGGGACGAGGTCTGATGCACCACGCCAAAGCGCAGCTTGCGCGACGAACCGGCTACGACCCGGGCAAGCGCGGCGCCAGCGGGGCCTGCCGCAAGGTCGCCTTGTGCGCCCTGATCGGCCATGGCCTTCCAGAGATCGGCGCTGACCGTTATGGCATTGTTGCCCAGGCCCAGCACGACCGGAGTGATCATCGGCGTGGCGATCGGGGTCAGGCCGAGGCTCGCAGCCAGCGGCATGGGCGCCAGCATCTGGGCGATGTCGAAATGGCCGATGGCGGCGCGGTCACGAATATTGGCCCAGCTCGTTTCGCGGATGAGATGCAGCTCCAGCCCCTCGGCCGCCGCGAAACCCTTCTCCTGCGCCAGCACCAGGAGCACGCTGTCGAACAGAGGCAGGAATCCAGCGGTCAGATGGGTGAGGGGCATGGCGATTTCCTATGGGCCGAGAAGATCGGCTGCGGTCACAAGGCTCTGGGCGATGTCGACCATTCTCCGGTTCTGGTTCATGGCGGTGGAGCGAAGCAGGGCATAGGCATCGGCCTCGCTGAGACTGCGGGTGCGCATGAGAATGCCCTTGGCCTGTTCGATGATCTTGCGGTCCTCGAGTTCGCTGCGTGCCTGCTCGAGCTCCCGCGTCAGGCGGGAGAAGGCATTGAAGCGCGAGATGGCCATGTCGAGGATCGGCTTGACGCGCTCCTTCTTGAGCCCGTCCACCACATAGGCGGAGACGCCGGCCTCAACGGCCTTCTCGATCATCGCCCCGTCCGAGCGATCCACGAACATCGCGATGGGCCGCTGGATGGCGCGGGACAGCGAGAAGAAATGCTCCAGCGTGTCGCGCTTGGGGTTTTCCAGGTCGATGACGATGACGTCGGGCTTGGTGGCCTCGATGGTCCGCGCCACCTCGTTGACATCGTGAATCACTGCGACGCGAAAATGCCCGGCCTCCCGCAAGCCATCCTCGATGATGGACGCGCGGATGCGGTTCTCGTCAATGATCAGAACTGAGAGGTCGGGGCTGGACATCGGCCGCACTTATGCCGGTGCCCAGAAAAAGCACAAGGGCCATATGTGCACAATTCGTATGCAAAGTTGGCGTCGCTTGGGCGCTAGCCCTTCGCGCTGACTTCGTTACGCCAGCTATATTGCGGCGAATAGCCTAGCATCCGCTTGGCCTTCTCGATCGAGAGCAGGGTGCCGTTGGTCGTGAGATTGCCCTTGGCCGGCACATCGGGGAAAACCTCTGCCAGCAACGACATATTGGAGCGGCTCATGACCGTATCGGCATTGGCGATGATGAAGGCCTCAAAGCCGGTGAAATCAGCCTGGATCGAGCGGCGAACCGCCTGAGCGCCGTCGCGGGCATCGATATAGCCCCACAAGTTCCATTTGCGGCTGCGCGGATCGGCGTCGAAGCGGGGGAAGGCCGCATAATCTTCCGGATACATCACGTTGGAAAACCGCAGGCCGACAATGCGCAACTCCGGGTCCCAACGGCAGAACTGGGCCGCCATGGTTTCATCGAGCAGCTTGCCCAGCGCATAGGCGGATTCCGGCCGCGGATAGTATTCCTCGTCCACCGGCGCATAGGGCGGCGGCGTATCGAACGGCAGGCCAAGCACGGTCTCGCTCGAGGCAAAGACGATGTTCTTGATGCCCGCCAGGCGGCTGGCCTCCAGCACATTGTAGGTGGTCGGGACATTATTGGCGAAAGTCCGGGCGTTGGCCGCGAGCCCGGGCGCTGGAATCGCCGCCAGATGTACGACGGCATCGAACGGTCCCTTGCGCTCATCGACGCCGCCCAGGATGGCCGCGGCCACCTCACCAAAATTGGTCAGATCGATTCGCACGCTGGGGCAGATGGGCTCGGGCAGGGCCTGCTGATCGATGTTGAGCACATCATAGCCATGCGCGACCAGGTCGCGCAGCACCGCGCGCCCGAGCTTGCCGCTTCCGCCCGTTACCAGAACCTTGGCCATGCGAACCTCCTCTATTTCCATACGATTTTTCGTTGTTGTGGTCGCAAGCCTATGCCGGAACGTCGCCGCTGCCAACGGTCCAGCGCGCCCCTGACAGGTAAACGAATGATGAATGGGCGTCTCAGCGCCGGTTCAACCGCCAAGGCGCAGAACTCGTCTCACGGTCGATCACACGCATCGACATGGCTGCACAACGCGGCCCAAACCAGGAGACATCAAATGTTCAAGACCACTGTTCTGGCCCTCGTCATCGGCCTCACCACCGCCGCCACCATCGTTCCCAGCAATGCGCTCAACATCGCCGCGCCCAATCACCCCAAGAAGCCCGTCTCCTCGAGCGACGAGGAATGTTCCTACCAGCTGAACTACATGCCGCGCGTCACCCGCGCGCACATCGAAGCCATTCAGGACCGTCATGTCTATTTGATCCCGGTCTGCGAGGACGGCCTTCTCGGGCGCGATGACTACGGCTGGCTGTTCACCTCTGGCAATGTCGGCACGCTGCGCCTGCCGATCGCCAACAATGCCACGCTGATGTCGGCGCTGACCGCCGAAGGCTACGACCACCAGGACGTCGTCTCGCTGCGCTTTGGCGGCGACGGCAGCATCGCCCTCTACGTCCACCAGCGCACCCTGCGCTGAGGCAATGGCACCCAACCCTGCCCGCAAGATGAACGGTTTCTGAACGACGCTCTCACGATCAGTTCAAATCGTATCGGGCAGGGTGATCCCAACAACCGAACTGTCCCGGGGGGACAAAATGAACAAGCAACAGGAAAAAGTTCTGGTCGCCGCGCTCTGCGGCCTCGTGATTGCCGCAGCTGGCGCCTTTGCCGTGCAGCCCGCCATGGCCGCCGGCTACCAGGTCGACCAGCTGGCGCAGGTGACCGGCGTGGCCCATTGGGACAAGCTCAATGTCCGCAAGTGGCCCGCCTCCTATTCGCAGAAGATCGGCGCTTTCAATCCCGGCAGCCATGTCTGGGTCGAGCGCTGCATCGAGGCCCAGTCCGGTGCCGATTGGTGCCTGGTCGGGGCGCAGGACACCGCCGGCTGGGTCAATTCGCGCTACCTGACCGTCGTCCACGACTGGGACCTCTAGTCCCAGTCGTCGTCGGTGGCGGCGGAGACCCGGCTGGATTGCGGTTCAACCATCGCCGCAGATCGTAGCCACAAGCCATGTCGGGTCTCCACCCTCGCCGATGCGAGTTTCGTGCCTGCCTCCTTCCCATGCTCTGTTGACTTTTCCGGTCCTGCGCTGTTCGTGAGAACGGCCTGGACCGGAGTTTTTTTATGATGGAAGCCAATCCCATTCTTGCCGAAGCCATCCGCGGCAACTGGGTCGAGAACCGCCACCGCGGCGCCTATGTGGTGGTCGATGCCGATGGAAAGATCATCGCTTCGGCCGGCGACATCGAGCGCCCGATCTTTCCGCGCTCGGCGATAAAATCCATGCAGGCGCTGCCGATCTTTGCGCGTCATGCCGAAGGCAAGTTCCATCATACCGAGGAAGAACTGGCGCTGGCCTGCGCCAGCCACCATGGCGAGGCCGAGCATGTTGCTACGGCCAATGGCCTGCTGACCCGCATTGGCCTGTCGGCAGCGGACCTCGAATGCGGGGCGCATGCGCCCACCAATGCGGCGGCCCGCGAGGCGCTGCGGGCGGCCGGGGCGGAGCCGAGCCCCTTGCACAACAATTGCTCAGGCAAGCATTCAGGCATGCTGAGCGTGGCCCTGGCCATGGGCGTGCCAACGGCCGGCTATGTCTCGCGAGAACACGAAGTGCAGAAGGTCGTTCGCGCCGCCGTGGAAGCGGTAATCGGCGAGAGCCTGACCGAAGGCAAGTGCGGCACCGACGGCTGCTCGATTCCGACTTTCGCCGCGCCCCTGCGGGCCTTCGCCTATGGCTTTGCGCGGATGTCGACCGGCAAGGGCCTGCCCGATGAACTGGCCACGGCCGCGCGTCGCCTGTTCGATGCCGCCACGTCCCATCCGCATCTGGTGGCCGGAACCGACCATCCCGACACCCTGCTGATGCAGGCTTTCAAGGGCCGGCTGATGCAGAAGGGCGGCGCCGAAGGCGTGCAATGCGGCGCCATCCGCGACAAGGGCTGGGGCTACGCCATCAAATGCGACGACGGCAACATGGCCGCCTCCCACGCCATGCTGGCCGGTGTGCTGCTGAAATTTGCCGACCCCGATGCCGAACAGCGTGCGCTCATCGAGACTCTGGCGCACCAGCCCATCAAGAACGTGCGCGGCGCCACTGTGGGCGAGATGCGGACGGTAGGCTAACTGCCCAGCGAAACATTGGGATAGCGTTCGGCATTGCCGGCGAGATCGGCTTCCACGATATCGGTCCAGGCTAGGCCCACCACGGCATGCTGGCGCGCCGTGATCGCATTGCCGCCGATATGGACCCTACCGGCGCCATCCACCACGCTGACGCCGATGCCGATATCGCTCTCGCTGATCACATTGCCCGCGATCAGCACATTGCGCAGGAAGGTGCCGTAGCCGGCGGCGATGGCGACACCCGGCACGCCCTGCACGGTGTTGCCCGTGATGGCGGTTTCCGCCTCGGCGAAGATGCCGATGGGGATGGTATCGGGGTTCACCGCCGATGCCGGGGCGATATTGCGCACGATATTGCCCTGGCATACCGCGAGCTGGCCGCCACTATCCAGATTGGTGATGGAGATCCCGGTGGCAGCGCCGTCGATGATGTTGTTGGCGATGACCGATCCCGAGAATTCGAATTCCGAGAAGATCGCCACTTCGCCCGAGCGCAGGCAGGTATTGCCGCTGACCTGGCTGTTATTGGTCGCGTTGAGACGAATTGCGGTGAAGGCGCAGTCGGCGATGTGATTGTCGGCGATGATGACTTCATCGGCCTTGTAGACGTTGATGCCATTGCCGTTCTGCCCATTGCCGCCGCCGCGCCAGTCGATATTGGCGATGCGATTGGCTGATATGATGGACCCGTCGGGGCCGCTTTCGCCGCGCCAGATGCGGATGCCGGCATTGCCGCACCCATCGATGCGGTTGCCTGAAATCAGCAACCCGCGGCTGTCCATGGCGTGGATGGCAGCATCGCCGATGTCGTCGAATTCACAGTCGCGAATGGTGGCTGCGGCGTCGACGATGCTGACGGCAATGCCCGGCGCGCCGCGGAAGGCGCAGCGCTCGAGGGTGATGTTGTCTGCATATTCGAGGGAAAGCAGGCCCTGCGTCCCTTCGGCCGTGCCGCGCCCGGCAAAGATGATATCCCGCAGCACCAGCGCATTATGCTCGTGAATGCTGCCGATCGTGCCGCCGCTGATGGAGGCGATCGTGGTGCTGCCGGGAACGCCCTCGACAATGAGGTTGCCGGGTAGGTCGAGCCCCTGCGCATAGATGGTGCCGCGGGGCAGGCGCAGCACCTGGCCGCTATCGGCCGCCCGGCCGAGCGCATGCTGCAGGATGTCGCTCTGGTCCGCGTCCGAACCTTCCACAAGCCCGAGCGTGGTCGCATCGAGCACCGATTGGGCGCGTGCCGCCGGGGTGGCGGCCATCACGGCAAACGCTGCGAGGACGTTACGGCGGGTGGCAAGCATGGTTTTCATCATGCCGCCATTGTGCCGCGCCGGGCCGGATCCCGCCATTGGCAATGGAAAACAGAGTTACGAGTTGTCCCGCCGGGACGGGGGCGGCTATAAGAACCCAACTCACAGGATGGCGGCGCGATGCTCGTTGACGACAAGATCTTCCTCGGCACCAGCACGCATCCGGAATACCTCGCGCTCAAATATGGCAATCGCCATGGCTTGGTGACCGGCGCCACCGGCACCGGCAAGACGGTTACCCTGCAGGTCATGGCCGAGGGATTTTCGGCCGCCGGCGTGCCGGTCTTTGCCGCCGACATCAAGGGCGACCTGAGCGGCGTGGGCAAGATGGGCGTGGCGCAGGGCTGGCAGACCCAGCGGGCCCAGGATATCGGCTTCGCCGAGTTCAAGGATGACGTGTTCCCCGTCATTTTCTGGGACCTGTTCGGGCGGCAGGGCCACCCGATCCGCGCCACCATCTCGGAAATGGGCGCGCTGCTGCTCAGCCGCCTGCTCGAACTCAACGACACGCAGGAAGGCGTGCTCAACATCGCCTTCAAGCTGGCCGATGACGAAGGCCTGCTGCTGCTCGACCTCAAGGACTTGCGTGCACTGCTGGTCGATATCCAGGAACGGGCCAAGGAAATCTCGACCCGCTACGGCAATGTGACCACGGCCTCCATCGGCGCAATCCAGCGGGCATTGCTGGTGCTCGAACAGCAGGGCGGCGAATCGTTTTTTGGCGAGCGGGCGCTTGAAATCGCCGACCTGATGCGGACCAACAGCGATGGGCGCGGTTTCATCTCGATCCTTGCCGCAGACGAATTGATGCGAGCACCGCGGCTCTATGCGACGTTCCTGCTCTGGATGCTGAGCGAACTCTTCGAGGAACTGCCGGAGGTCGGCGACGCAGATCGGCCCAGGCTGGTCTTCTTCTTCGACGAGGCACATCTGCTCTTCGATGACGCGCCCAAGGTGCTGATCGACAAGGTCGAGCAGGTGGTCAAGCTGGTGCGCTCCAAGGGCGTGGGCGTCTACTTCGTCACGCAGAACCCGGTCGACATTCCCGAAACGGTGCTGGCCCAGTTGTCCAACCGGGTGCAGCACGCCCTGCGCGCCTATACGCCGCGCGAGCAGAAGGCGGTGCGTGTCGCGGCCGAGACCTTCCGCCCCAATCCGGAATTTTCGACCGAGGAGGTCATCACCCAGCTCGGCATCGGCGAGGCGCTGGTCTCGGTGCTCGGGGAGAAGGGCATTCCCTCCATTGTCGGGCGCACGCTGATCCGCCCGCCATCGGCGCAGGTGGGCCCGCTCAATCCCGCCGAACGCGAATCCATCATCGCTGGCTCGCCGGTCGCGGGTCTTTATGACAATCCGGCCGATCGCGAATCCGCCTTCGAAATCCTGGCCCGGCGCGCCCGGGACCGGCAGCTGGCCGAGGAACGGCAGCGGCAGGACGACGAGCTGCGCAAGACCGAGCGCACCTATCAGGACGCTGCGCCACGCCGCAGTTCCAACCGGCAGACGCCGGCCGAGGCCGCGATGAACTCGCTGGCCCGGACCGTGGCCAACCGGCTCGGCAGCGCGCTGGTCCGCGGCATCCTCGGCGGCCTGAAGCGGGGACGATGAGCATGCTGGAGCCCGCCATCTCAGCGCCGGTCATTGCCGTTTTCGCCTCGGACAAGGGACCGGGTGATCCCGAGCGGGCTTCGATCATGAGCCAGGCGGGCAGCTATTTCGCCAAGCGCGGCGCCCGCATCATCTGTCTCGCCGAAAACGGCATCATCCCGGTGCCGCTGATCACCGCGGCCCGCACCGCCGGTGGCAGCGTCGAAATCGTCGCCGATGCATCGATCACGCTCCCGCCCGCCCTTGCCGGCGTGACCATGGACGTGTTGCCCGAAAAGAGCGACCGGTTGGCGCGCATGGTGCAAAGGGCCGAGGCCTATGTGGCTCTGCCCGGCTCGCTGGCTTCGGCTTCGGCGCTGTTTGGCACCTGGGCCGCCGCCAAGGCACAGGGCCGCACGCCCCCGGTCGTCATGCTCAACCGCCACCGGGCCTACGAAGTCATGCGCGGCTACGCCGCCGACGTGCTGTCCCCGGGCCTGCCGGGCTATGACCGGGCGGTGCAGTTCGCCGATTCCATCGAGGACCTGTGGGCCAGGTTGCTCCGGCTGGTGACAGAAGCGCGGTAGCACTTCACCTCTCCCTTTGGGGGAAAGGTCGGCGCACAGCGCCGGTGAGGGGGCCTTCCCCTCGCACTGCATCCAGTAAAGGCCCCCTCACCCGACCCAAGAGGGTCGACCTCTCCCCCAAAGGGAGAGGTGAGAGAAGCCTACCCGTCGAGCCCGGGATGGCGCGGTTTGCGGCGGTCGGGAAAGAGCGGGACGACGTTGTCGCTGCTGCGGCGGGTCGGTACCGGTTGCGGCGCGGGCATGGGCATGCGGTTGCGCCGTTCCGGGCCGCGATAGCCGCCAAGCACCCCCACGACGCTGCGGCTGCGCAGCCGCGCCTGGATGCGCTGCAGCAGATGGCGCGGCGACATCGGCTTGATGATAACTTCGTCAATGCCGGCGCTGATGGCCTGGTGGCGCATCGGCGGGGTGATGGTGCGTGTCAGGGCGATGACGGGCACGTCCTGGCTGATCAGCGTGTGGTTGAGGCGGATGGACTCGACCATCTCATAGGCCGGACGCCCCTCGCGATCGAAATCACAGACCAGCATGTGGAGCGGGGCGATGCGCATATAGGCAACCAGGTCGATGTCGCTATCGAACTGCCGCACCTTGAGATGCGAGTCGCCAGCCACCACCATCGCCAGCAATGACGATAGCGCGGTATTCGCCGCAATGATGGCAACGACCTTGGTCGGCTCTGACAATGACGTCCCCCCGAATGGTAAACAGACCGTTACCACGGCTCGCTGGAGCGTTGAAGGGTGGGGCTGGCGAAATGGCTAATGGCTGGGGAAAAGTGGATGGCGGGGGATAAAAAAGCCCGCCGGCGCGGGGCGCGAGCGGGCTGGATATTGTGTCACCGGGTCATCCCCGCGAAGGCGGGGATCTCCGTTTTGGATGGCTCAGCAAACAAAGATTCCCGCCTTCGCGGGAATGACCCGGTGAGAACAGGAAGGATCTGTGGGCACTACGCCTTGGCTTCTTCGAACATCAGCTCGACATGGTCCCAGTTCACCAGGTTGTCGAACCAGGCTTCGAGGTATTTCGGGCGGGCATTGCGGTAGTCGATGTAATAGGAATGCTCCCACACATCGACGCCCAGGATCGGCTTGCCGCCATGGACCAGCGGCGACTCCCCGTTCGGGGTCTTGCTGACTTCGAGCTTGCCGTTCTTGAGCGACAGCCAGGCCCAGCCCGAACCGAACTGGGTGGTGCCGGCGGCGATGAAATCGGCGCGGAACTTGTCAAAGCCGCCAAGGTCGGAATCGATGGCCGCCTGCAGCTTGCCTGGCAGCTTGTTGCCGCCGCCATTGGGCTTCATCCAGTTCCAGAAGTGAACGTGGTTGTAGTGCTGGCCGGCATTATTGAAGAGACCGGCATTCTTGCCGTAGCTCTCCTTGACGATGTCCTCGAGCGGCAGGATTTCGAGGCCCGAACCTTCCAGCAGCTTCTCGCCATTGGTGACATAGGCCTGATGGTGCTTGTCGTGATGGTATTCGAGCGTCTCCGCCGACATATAGGGGCCGAGCGCGTCATAGGCGTAGGGCAGGGGCGGCAGGGTGAACTTGGTGGACATTGTGGCCTCCGATTGGGATAGACGCTGAGGGGAATGGCCTTGGTATAGGCCGATTATGACGCTGCAACAATCAGTTGGCGGGAAATGATCCTTCCAATCCGACGGCGTTCAGCGCAAAGGCGTAGCACATCGCCGTTTCCTTGAGCCGGTCGAAGCGGCCGGATGCACCACCATGACCGGCGCCCATATTGGTGCGCAGATACAATGGCGCCGTGCCGGTCTTGGTTGCGCGCAACCTGGCGACCCATTTGGCCGGCTCCCAATAGGTGACTCGCGGATCGGTGAGCCCGGCCAGGGCGAAGATCGGCGGATAGTCCATGGCCGCGACCTGCTCATAGGGCGCATAGGCCGCGATGCGGGCATAGTCCTCGGCCGAGGCCAGCGGATTGCCCCATTCGGGCCATTCGGGCGGGGTGAGCGGCAGGGTCTCGTCGAGCATGGTATTCAGCACGTCCACGAACGGCACCTGTGCCAGGATGCCGGCCCACAGATCGGGCCGCAGATTGGCTATGGCGCCCATCAGCATGCCGCCGGCCGAGCCGCCCTGGGCCACGATGCGGCCCTTGGACGTATAGCCCTTGTCGATCAGCATCTCGGCCGCGGCGATGAAGTCGGTGAAGGTATTGGACTTGTGCTCGCGGCGGCCCTGCACATACCAGCGATAGCCCTTCTCCATGCCGCCCCGGATATGGGCGGTCGCATGCACGAAGCCGCGGTCGACCAGCGACAGGGCCGAGATCGAGAAGGCCGAAGGCATCGACATGCCATAGGCGCCATAGCCATAGAGCAGCGCCGGGGCGGAGCCGTCGAGCCTGGTGCCCTTCCGGTAGAGCACGGTGACCGGAACCAGTTCGCCATCGGCGGCGGTGGCAAAGAGCCGGCGCGTCTCATAGTCATCAGGATTATGCCCCGAGGGCACTTCCTGCTCCTTGAGCAGCGTGCGGATGCCGGTTTCGAGATCGACGTCGTAGGTCCGCGACGGCGTGGTGGGTGATGAATAGGTCAGGCGGAACACCGAAGTGTCGAACTCGTAGCCGACCGACATGCCCAGCGAATAGGCCTCTTCGTCGAACTTGACGGTTTCTTCCTTGCCGGTCCGCAGGTCACGCACGACGATGCGCGGCAGGCCCTCGTGGCGCTCGAGGCGCAGCAGGTGGTTCTTGATGACGACAGTGTCGAGGATCAGCACGCCCTGCTGGTGCGGCACCAGATCGGTCCAGTTCTCGGCACCGGGATTGTCGACCGGAGCGGTGACGACCTTGAAGTCCTCGGCGCCATCGGCATTGGTTCGGATGTAGAGAACGCCGTCGCGCTCATCGATGTCATATTCGCGATCGGTGACGCGTGGCGCGACCAGGCGCGGCGCGCCACCCAGCTCGGCATCGATCAGCCAGCATTCCGATGTCTGGTGGTCATGCGCATCGATGACGATGAACTTGTCGCTGAGGGTGCGGCCGACGCCGACGAAGAAGCCCGGGTCCTTTTCCTCGAAGATGATGGGATCGCTGGCCTGGCCGGTGCCGATGACGTGCAGCCGCACCCGATAGGGGCGGTGGTTGTCGTCATATTCGGTATAGTAGATCGCCTTGCTGCCATTGCTCCAGACATAGGAGCCGGCAGTGTCCTTGATCACCTCCGCGCTGTCCGTACCGGTCTCGAGGTCGCGGATGACGATGTCATAATATTCCGAGCCCGCGCGGTCGGCGGCCCAGGCCAGGTAGCGGTGGGACCGGTCATGCTCGGCCCCGGCAAAGCCGAAATAGCCCTCGCCAGCTTCGACATTGCAGTCGAGCAGCACCGTCTCGGGACCACCATTGCGGGCGGTGCGCACGATCTGGGGATACTGCTTGCCCTCCAGCATGCGCGAATTATAGGCGAACGGACCATCGGGCGAGGCAATGCCGCTGTCATCCTCTTTGATGCGCCCGCGGATCTCCTTGTAGATCGTCTCCTGCAAAGCCGCGGTCGGCTCTCCGAACTCGGCCTCGTAGAAAGCGTTCTCGGCCTCGAGATAGGCGCGGATTTCCCCATCCAGCGTCTCGGGCTGCTGCATCACCTCCTGCCAGTTTGCCGCGCGCAGCCAGTGATAGGGGTCCTCGCGCCGGATGTCGTGGAACGTGACGACATGCGGCTTCCTGGTGGCGACGGGCGGAGTGGCTTTGGTCATGGGATGATCCGTGAGGCGGGTTCATTCACATAGGGCGAGGTAGCAGGGATGGGAAGGGGCTTGGGTCACGACCTCTTCGCCGTCGGAGGAGATGGAGCGGCGTCTTCATCCGCATAACTGGGGAGGCGACGGCGGCGGGACGGGATAAGGCCCCGTTTTGTCTTGTTCGCCAAGGCTCAATCGTTAAGGTCTTGCCAGTCCGGCCATAGAGTCGGCGCGGGGAGTATTGCAGTTGGGGCCTGGCATGGATGCAAGCATAGCGCTGGTGGCGATCGCGCCATTTGTCGCCGCTTTGCTGGCGCCGCTGGTTCAACGCGCGGCCCGGCCCTTTGCCGGCTGGGTGCTGGCACTTGTGCCCGCAGGTCTGTTCCTGCTGCTGCTGACCATGGTCGAACCGGTCATATCAACCGGGGCGATATCGGCGCGTATCGGCTGGATTCCGACCTACGGGCTCGACCTCTCCTTCGTCGTCGATGGGCTGAGCCTGACCTTTGCCCTCACCATTTCCGGCATCGGCACGCTGATCGTGCTCTATTCCGGCGCCTACCTCAAAGGTCACCCCCATCTAGGGCGGTTCTTTGCGTTCCTGCTGGCCTTCATGGGTGCCATGCTGGGCCTGGTTCTGGCAGACAACATGCTGGCGCTGTTCATGTTCTGGGAGCTGACCTCGGTCACCTCGTTCCTGCTGATCGGCTTTGATCATACCAGGCAAGCGTCCCGTCGCGGCGCCATCCAGGCGCTGGTCATCACCAATATCGGTGGCATGGGCCTGCTGGTCGGCGCCATCCTGGTGCATCAACTCACCGGTGTCTGGGACATGAGCGCGCTGGGTGACGAGATTCGCGCCAGCGGCCTCTATGGCCTGGTACTCGCCGCTTTCCTCGCCGCAGCCTTCACCAAGTCGGCACAGGTGCCGTTCCATTTCTGGCTGCCCAACGCCATGGAAGCGCCGACCCCGGTTTCGGCATTTCTGCATTCTGCAACCATGGTGCAGGGCGGTGTCTATCTGCTGGCGCGGACGACGCCATGGCTTGGCGACACGCAGGTATGGACGCTGATCCTTGTCTGCGTAGGCGGCGCGACGCTGCTGTGGGGCGCCATCGGTGCGCTACGCCAGACCGACCTCAAGCAGATGCTGGCGCAGTCCACCATCGCCTCGCTGGGGCTCTCCGTCCTGTTGATCGGGCTGGGGACCGAGGCGGCAATCGCTGCCATGCTGCTCTATTTCGTGGCCCACGCACTCTACAAGGCGGGCCTGTTCATGGTGGCCGGCGCCATCGACCATGAGGCCGGCACGCGCGACATCACGGTGCTCGGGGGGCTCGCCGACAGCATGCCGGTGACCTTCATCGCTGCTGCGCTGGCCAGCCTGACAATGATCGGTCTGCCGCTGACGCTTGGCTATTTCGCCAAGGAAGAGATGTATCTGGGACTGGTAACCGGGCAGTGGCCCGACATTGCCGTGCTGGCGGTGCTCCTGGCGGGCAATGCCATGCTCGCTGGCCTGGCCATGCTGGTGCTCGTCAAGCCGTTCCTCGGACCGGTTCTGCCGACGCCGAAATCCGCGCATGAAGCGCCCATCGCCATGCTTGTCGGTCCCATCGTTCTCGGAGCGGCCAGCATCGTGGCCGGAGTCATGCCCGACTGGCTGGGCCACACTTTGCTCGAACCCGGTACGCTGGCCATTCTGCGCGAGACGGTGAGCAGCCATCTGTCGCTGGCGATCAATCCGGCAAGCGTCCTGCTCTGGCTGTCGGTGGCCACATGGGTGCTGGGCTATCTCGTCTATCTTCAGGCGGCGGCGGTTCGCACGCTGGCGCGGCGCTTCGAGGCGGCGCTTGGCTGGACGGCCGACACCGTGTTCGATGTCGTGATGTTCGGGCTGATCCGTTTCTCGGGTGCAGTGACCCGATTGCTGCATCACGGCCGGCTCGAAGTCTACCTGGTTACGGTGTTCGCTGCGCTGGCGCTGGCGCTGATCCTGCCAGTGCTGATGCTTGGCGGTTACGACGTGCTGCTGCCGACCGCCGAGCTCGGTGACTGGTCGGCCAAGCTGAGTTGGCCGGATCTGCAGCTCTACGAATGGGGCATCATCGCCCTGGCGCTGGTTGGGCTCGGCGCGGTGTTGCTCGCCCCCAACCGGCTTGTGGCCATTGTCGCCCTGGGCATTCAAGGCACGGCCGTGGCTCTCATCTTCCTGCTCTTGGGTGCGCCGGATATCGCCTTCACCCAGTTCATGGTGGAAATCCTGTCGGTGGTGATCCTCGCGCTGGTGATGACCCGGTTGCGGCTCGACGAACGCGATCACCGGCAGCTTGAGGACCTGGCCCGCGACGGCACGCTGGCGCTGGTTTGCGGGGCCGGTGTCAGCCTGTTCCTGATGGTGGTGCTATCGGGGACGCTCGATACGCGGCTGTCGGACCTGTTCGCTGCCACCAGCGTGCCGATTGCCCATGGGCACAATATCGTCAACGTGATCCTGGTCGATTATCGCGGCTTTGATACCTTGGGGGAAATCTCGGTGGTGATGGCTGCCGGCATTGCCGTCATGGCCTTGTTGCGTCGTGGGCCAAAACGACCGGTTCCACCCGCTCCTACTTCCCGGCGGTCACAAAAGGCGGCATCATGAACACGGTCATCTTCCGTACCATCACGCCGTTGATCGTCGCGATCATGCTGGTCTTTTCGGTCTATGTCTGCCTGCGCGGTCACAATGAGCCCGGCGGCGGGTTCATCGGCGGCCTCATTGCCGCCTCAGCTATCGCCATTCTGGGTATGGCAACCGGTGCCGAGGCGGCGCGGCGCGCCCTGCGTCTGGACCCGTTGGCCATTGCCGGCTTTGGCGTGTTCATCGCCGGCCTCTCCGGCCTGCTGTCGCTGTTTACCGGCTCGCCATTCATGACCAGCATCTGGCTCTATCTCGAACTCGGGCAGACCACCTTGCCGCTCTCCACGCCGCTGGTCTTCGATATCGGGGTCTACCTGGTGGTTTTCGGCACCATTGCGACGATCGCGCTGGCGCTCGAAGGCGAGGGCGAGGAGGACCTTTGATGGAATACGTACTCGCCTCCCTCGTAGGATGCTTTGTGGCGCTGGGCGTCTACCTGCTGCTGTCCCGTTCGGTCATCCGCATGCTGCTGGGGCTGGTGGTGCTGGGCAACGGGGTGAACCTGCTGATCTTTACGGCGGGCCGGCTGACGCGTGGGGCCGCACCCATCGTGCCGCCGGGGCTCGACCAGCCTGACGGGGTCATTGCCAACCCGCTGCCCCAGGCGCTGATCCTCACCGCCATCGTCATTGGCTTTGCCATGTTCAGCTTCCTGCTTGTGCTGGCATTCCGCGCCTACCAAAGCCTCGATGCAGACAATACCGACACCATGCGCGTGGCTGAGCCGGTCGATGCGCCCAACCCGCCGCTGAGCTACTGACATGGCGGAACTGGTGCCATCCGCCATGATCGAGACCATGACCGCCGCCGCTGACTGGGTGGTCGTGCTGCCGCTGGTCCTGTGTCTGATGGGGGCTGCCGCCACCCTGATGCTGCGCCGCTCCGGCCGGCTGACCTTCATGTTCTCGCTGCTCATCCTGGTGGGCGTCATCGCCTGCGAGGTCACCCTGCTGCTGCGCGTGCTCGACAGCGGCCCGCTTTCCATGACCATGGGCAAGTGGTTGCCGCCATTCGGCATCAGTTTCACCGCCGACATTTTTGGTGCCGGCTTCGCGCTGGCTGCCGCGGTCGTGACCTTGGCGGTCCTGGTCTACGCGCAGGGTGAGCGGGGCGCCGACGATGGCCGCGACGGCTTCCATTCGATGGTGTTGCTGCTGCTGGCGGGCGTCACCGGCTCGTTCCTGACAGGTGACCTGTTCAATCTCTATGTCTGGTTCGAGGTGATGCTGATCGCCTCGTTTGGGCTGATCGTGCTGGGCGGAAGTCCAGCGCAGCTCGATGGTGCGGTCAAGTACGGCTTCCTCAATTTTCTCGCCACCACCTTCTTCCTGCTGGCGCTGGGCCTGCTCTATGGCCTGCTCGGCACGCTCAACATGGCCGATATCCTGCGCGTGGCGCCATCAGCCAACCCCGCGGCCATGGCGGGCGTGGCGGCGCTACTGCTGCTGGCCTTCGGCATGAAAGCCGCCGCCTTCCCGGTCAATGCCTGGCTGCCGGCTGCCTATCACACGCCCCCGGCGGTGATTTCGGCACTGTTCGCCGGCTTGCTCACCAAGGTCGGTGTTTACGCCATGCTGCGCTCGCTGGTCGTGCTGCTGCCGGCCAGCCGCGATCTGCTCGAGCCGGTGCTCGTTGCCGTTGCTCTGGCGACGCTGTTGATCGCCCCATTGGGCGCCATCGCCGAGACCAATCTGCGGCGAGCCATCGGCTTCCTCGTCATCGGTGGCGTCGGCTCGGTGCTGGCAGGCATCGCCATTCCGTCGCTGGCCGGCGTCAGCGGCGCCGGGCTCTACGTGTTCCACGCCATTCTGACCATGACGGCGCTCTACCTCGTCGCCGGCCTCGTCGAACGCCAGACCGGCGAGACCGACACGCGCCGGATGGGCGGGCTCTATGCGGCGAGCGCGCCGGTCTCCATGCTGTTTTTCGCCCTGGTCCTGGCAACGGCGGGCGTGCCGCCCTTTCTCGGCTTCTGGCCCAAGCTGCTGCTGCTGCAGGCGGGGCTGGCTGAAGCGGGTTGGTCGGGCGGGCTGGTCGCGATGGCCCTGATCCTCAATGCCATTCTGACGCTGATTGCCGGGTCGCGCCTCTGGGCGCATATTTTCTGGCGCTCGGCGCCCGAGGGTGCTGTTGCCCCCGCGGTCGCATCCCGCCAGGGCGAATGGCTTCGCTTCGGGGCGGCAGGGGCACTTGTGGCCGTGGTGGTCGCGGCCGGCCTCTGGCCCAATGGTCTGTTCGAGGCCCTGCGCCTGGGTGCACCGGATCTGCTCGATCCCGCCCGCTATGTTGCGGCTGTTGGCCTGGCAGGAGGCTCGCCATGAACCCGATGATGATCGTCATTATTCTGGCGCTGATCTGGGCGGCCATGACCGGCACGTTCAGCGGCCTGAACCTGCTGCTGGGCGCCGGCATCGGCGCGGTCGCTGTGCTGCTGCTGCGCCGCAACCTTGCCCGCGGCCGGCGCCTGCGCCAGGTCCGCAGCGTGACGGCGCTGGCCCTGCTGTTTCTCTACGAACTGGGCGTCAGCGCGGTGCGCGTGGCAATCGTGGTGCTGACGCCCGACATGAAATCGGTCCTGCGGCCGGCGATCATCGCTTTCCCCCTCAGCGTCAAGTCTGATGCCGAGATCACCTTGCTGGCCAACCTTATCACGCTGACGCCAGGAACCCTGAGCGTCGATGTGAGTGAAGACCGCAGCCTGCTTTATGTCCACACGCTGACGCTCAGTACGCGCGAGGCCCTCATCGCCGATATCGCTGCCGGCTTTGAAGCCAAGGTACGGGAGGTCTATGCATGACACCGGCTGATGTCCTGCACTGGACGACGCTGATTGCCCTGATCCTGTTGGGACTGGCGCTGCTGGTCTCGGTGGTGCGCATCATCATCGGGCCCACACTCGCCGATCGAGTGCTGGCGCTGGATTTGATGACGGTGGTGGCCATGGGCTTCGTCGGCGCACTCGCTATTCGCACCGGGCAGATGCTTTATCTCGACATTGCCATCGCGCTGGCCCTGCTCGGTTTTCTCGCCACCATCGCCTTGGCGCGCTACGTGCTGACCCGCCGGCCCAATCCCCGCGGTGAAGCCCCATGATTGCCGCTATCACCATCTATGCGGGTTGCGGGCTGCTTCTGCTGGGGGCTGTGTTCAGCCTGATCGCCGCCATCGGCGTCGTGCGCCTGCCTGATCTCTTCACCCGGATGCATGCCGCCTCCAAGGCGGGTCCGGTGGGCGCCGGACTGGTGCTGATCGCGGTTGCAGTGGTGAGCGGCGATGTCGGCGTGGCGCTGCGGGCAATAGTCGGCTTTGTATTTCTTTTGCTCACCACGCCCGTTGCGGCTCATCTCTTAGCAAGGGCAAGTTATCGCACCACTGATCAATTGCACATGAATATGGTCGTCGATGAACTCAAGTCTAAAACCGGCCAAAATCCTGACGCATGATTGCCCCTATTGTAGCATGTTAATCGAACCATTTTGGGTTGCGGACAGCATTAAACAGACATAGGAATGAATCATGGCCGTGACTACACACCGTTGCGGCCCAATAAGAACAATGAAAGGTTGAAAAATGAGTGACACCGCCGGCGCGGCGAACGGTTACGAGCACGACCTGATCGAGCTCAGCACCGAAATCGTCTCAGCCTATGTGAGCCACAATTCCGTAAACGTCACCGATTTGCCCAAGCTTATCGCCGACGTTCACGGGGCTCTGCGCTCTCTGCAGAACAACGAGGTCCAGGTTCCCGTTGAGGAACTCAAGCCTGCAGTGCCTGTGCGCAAGTCCGTCGCTGCCGACTACATCATCTGCCTCGAAGACGGCAAGAAGTTCAAGTCGCTCAAGCGCCACCTTCGCACCCACTACAATCTCTCGCCGGAAGAATACCGCGAGAAATGGGGCCTGCCGGCCGACTATCCGATGGTTGCCCCCAACTACTCGGCCACCCGCTCCAAGCTGGCCAAGGACAATGGCCTGGGTCGCAAGGCCGCCTGACGCTTCTTCCGCTACGAGACGTCGCGCCCATCCGGGCCCCGGCGACAAATGAGATCAAACGGTCGCCGTGAGGCGGCCGTTTGATTTTGTGCACCCCACTTATCCCCGTCGGGCTTTACTCATCGCAGTATCTAGGAATAAATTCCTTGTACGTGATGAGGCCCGCAGATGCACGACTCTCCCTCCACCCTTGGAGCATATCGGCCCGCCCGCCGGCGGCCGACGGCGACCGGTCCCTGCGACCAGGTCATCGCGCTGGTAGCGCGGCAGAAAAATGTCCCGTTGCAGATGTTTACGACTCGCCGCCGTCATCGGGCGCCCGTCGCGCGGGCCCGGCAACTGGCAATGTACCTGTCCCATGTCATTCTCGGTCGCACCCTGACGGAGATCGGCGAAATATTCGGGCGGGATAGGACAACTGTCTCATACGCCTGTGCTCTGATCGAAGACCTGCGCGACAACCCGCAATTCGATGACGAAGTCAGCGCGCTTGAGCGGCAGATCCAGGCGGGGGCAGGGACCCATGGCTAGCACGCGCGACGACGATGTGCTGTCCCGGCTGGCAGGCAACCGCGACGGCGCCGGACCGGCCTTTCTCGCCCCCCATCACCTTGCGGCGGCCCAACGCCTCGAGCAACTGGTGCGGTGGGCGCAACTCGCCCCGCGAGTCACCATGTCCTATGATCTCGCCAATGTCGGCGGTCGGGCCAGGTCAGGCAATGGCGTCGAAACCGCCTCGGACGGCGCGGCGGACGCGCGGCTGCGGCTCAGCCGGATCGCCTCGGCGCTGCCGGCCGATTGCTGGGGCGTCCTTTTCGATGTCTGCGGCCTGGGCAAGGGCCTGCAACTGATCGAGACCGAGCGACGCTGGCCCCGGCGCAGCGCCAAGCTGGTGCTCCGCATCGGCCTCGACCAACTGGCCAGCCAGTTCGGCCTGTCCGCGCAGGCCACGGGTTCTGGCACCGGCACCCGCCACTGGTTGGAGGAGCGCCTGCCCCTGATTGCAGAGGACGCGGCAAGTGCAGGCTGATTGGTAACAATTGCTGCATGTCTGTCGTGGTAGAACGACAGCATGCAGCACAAGTTCATCTCGATTCAATACTTGCGCGGGCTGGCTGCCGTCCTGGTGCTGGCCTCGCATGCGCTGCTCTATCCGCTGCTCGAGCGCGACCTGGCCTTTGGCCGGCTGGGCTGGCTCGGCGTCATCCTGTTCTTCGTCATTTCCGGCTTCATCATGGTGGTGGTGACGGGGGAGGGCCGCTTCTCCGCCGTCGGCTTCCTGCGCCGTCGCTTCATCCGCATCGTGCCAATGTATTGGGGGGCGACCGTGCTTGCCGCGGCCCTGGCGCTGCTGGCGCCGCATTTGTTCAAGACCACGGTCTATGACACCGGCCAGCTCCTGTCGTCGCTGCTCTTCATCCCCTTCTACAATCCGGCAAGCGGCGGCATCCATCCGCTCTACAAGCTCGGCTGGACGCTCAATTACGAAGTCTTCTTTTACGTCTGCTTCGCCTTGCTGGCCTTCCTGGGCGCCAGGGCGCGCGTGATATGGCTGACGGTGGCGTTCACGGCGCTGGCCGCTCTTGGCGCGCTGCTGCAGCCGCAGGCGGCCATCCCGCAATTCTATACCAGCTTCATGCCCCTGGCCTTCTGCGCTGGGGCCTGGCTGGGGCTGGCGACGTTGAGCGGTCAGGCCGGCGCGCTCTCCCGGGCTGGCGTCGCTGTTGCGCTGGTCCTGGCCATGCTCGGCCTGGCCGAGGGCTTTGCGGTCGACCGCGGCAGTTTCGTCGAGGACGGCTTTGCCTTTGCCGGGTTTGTGGTGTTTGCCACGGTGCTGGTGCTGCTGGCCGTGCGTTTCGAGCGCAGCCTGCCGCGCGTCGCCCTGCTCGAGCAGATCGGCGATGCGTCCTATTCGATCTATCTCGTCCACATCTACGAAGTGGCGGTCCTGGCCGGATTGGCGTTCACGTTGCTGAACCCAGCCGATATCTGGGCGGACTATGTCGTCGCCCTGGCGTCGATCATCGGCGGCACCGTGGCGGGGCTGCTTGTCTACCGCTTCGTCGAGCGGCCGGTCCTGGGTCTTGCCAATAGCGTGTTCGGCGGCCGTCGGCCAGCCGCGGCCGCCCAGGCCGCAGCCGAATAGCTCAGCTCAGCGCCTTGGCTTCGGAGCGAATGCGGTTGACCATCGCCACCAGACCGTTGGAGCGCTGCATGCCCAGATGCTCGCTCAGGCCGATCTCCTTAAACCAGGCGATAGCGTCGGTCTCGGCAATCTCGGACGCCGGCCGGCCCGAATAGAGCGCCAGCAGCACGGCCACCAGGCCCTTGGTGATGATGGCGTCGGACTGGCCCCGGAAGCTCATGACAGCCGCGCCGCTGGAGCGGTCCGCGCTGGACACCAGCCAGACATTGGACACGCAGCCCTTGACCTTGTTCTCGGCGGTCTTGTCGACCTCCGGCATGTCAGGCAGGGCCTGTCCGAGCTCGATGAGGTAGTTCAGCCGGTCTTCCCAATCGTCGAGAAAGGAGAGGTTTTCGGCAATGTCCTGGAAGGCTTGGGGCTCGTTCATGCCCGACTATCTAGTCAAAGCACGACGCCATTACCAGAGCGGCATTGTCCGCCGCTCCGGTCGTTGACCGTCAGGCCATGGCCGCGTGTTGCCGGACCGGCGCAGTGTGGGCCTGTGCAGGCGACCAGTTGTGGCGGTGGGCGGCGCGGCGTGCCCGGGCGCGCTTGATGTCCTGCCGGCGTGGCAGTGGGAAGGCGGCGCTGCGATAGAGCGCGGCGAGGTCGTCGCCCGCATAGGTGGCGTCGTCGACCTTGAGCATGGCGCCATGGAGGCTGACGGGGGCCGCTTCTTCGAAGGCGAAACGGATGGCTTGGGCGGCGCTGGCAAAGCGGCGCGCGCCCTGCGCGATTGCAGTATTACGGTCGCTGCCGAGATAAAGCTCGGCGCGAGCGTTGAAGTCTGGAAATGTCATTGATGTCTCTGATGGCCCGGGCTGTGCCACGGGGCCTTGTCTATGCTTCCGCCAACGGCGCGAAGCGGTGGCCGAGCCCGCCGAAGCGGGCCCGGCACAGGTCTTTACTTGACGAGCGTCAGGTTCGCAGCCGAGGCCTTGCCGTCACGGCCGGTCTCGAGCTCATAGGTAACCTTGTCGCCTTCATACAGGCCCTGCAGGCCCGAACGCTCGACAGCCGACACATGGACGAAAGCGTCCTTGCTGCCGTCTTCGGGCGAGATGAAGCCGAAGCCCTTGGTGGAATTGAAGAATTTTACGGTGCCGGTGATCATGGCGGTATCTTTCGTATCGTGCCCCAGCAAAAGCCGGAAAGCATCATTGCTGCCTGGCAACATGCCGGGCAGGCCTAAACGCTCTCAAAAACAGGGGGTAACGAAGACCGGTAAACCGGGGATCAGATAGCCATGTAGCTCAAACGTATGGCGAGTATGTAGGCGCTTATCGTGTCGATAGCAAGGCGCGGGTCGATCGAAAGAAAAAGCCGCAAGCACGGGGCAGCGTGCCTGCGGCTAGGGCCAGGGATCGCTGGAGTGCGTCGCTTGGGGAAGTGACGCGGTCCCTGGGGTCTGGTTCGGGGCCCGGGGTGGGCCTCCGCTATCCCGCCCAGTCCGGCCGAGGTCGGGGGATCGGGGCCGAAACAATCGTCGGTGACTCATGCATGGGTGTGCCGACGGGCGGGGAAGACTGGAGCGCGGCGGCAATGACAGCCTTGCCGCCTACGCATTGAAAACTGTCGCATTCGATAGCCTGGATCTGTTCGGAAATGACCTGCTGGCCAGCCGCCATCGCTTCGCTCGAAAGCCGCTGGGCATCGGCGATGTCGACGCCGGGCTTGATCACCATATAGGCGACTGTCAGCCAGAAAACGGAGCGAACGACCAGAAACATAGCTTCTTCCAAGACCTTTGCAGATGCCTGTCGACCTGCATTTGCCCAGACTAGGCTGGCCCCCTTAAGCGCGGCTGGGACATTTCTGTAAAATTTGAGACAAATGCCCGAACCGGTCTTCGGCAGGGCAACACCTTGTTTACGCTAACCCGAGAAAGGCCAGCCCAGCTTACCCTTAAGGCTCTGCCAGCGATGGGATTTAAGCTCGCCTTCAACTCTTGGACCCAGGGTGAGGGCAACAAGACCTGAAGCCATTCAGGCGCGAATGGTGCTCCCGGGATAACCCCGTGTCTTCCCTGGCATCTATGACTGCTGGCGTCGTGATAGTGAGTAATGCGTAATGCGTAGGCTGTTCTCTTTTGGCGCAAGCAAAGAGATGTCCCTGGCCGTTGCCGGCACCGGCCACCGCCCGGAAATGCTGCGCCGCAAGACGCTCGCCAACAATGCCCGCATCCTCATCCTGCTCAGTGCCCTGGCCATGCCGTTCGCGGTATACGGCCTGGTGACAGGCACGGCCTTCCCCTTTGCCGTCGCCGCCCTGGGTCTGGCTGGCGGCATGACCACCCTGTCGCTGCATCAGCGCAAGCTGTTCGAAGCCGCGGCGGCCGGGCAGGTCTATGTCCTGCTGATTCTCGGCTGTCTTTTGACGCTGGCCGATAGTCGGCTTGGCGACACAGGGCTCGCCATCGCCGCCATGGCGCCGATCATGGCATCGCTTGTTGGCCGCCGGGAATTGCGGCGCCAGAGCTGGCTACTGCTCGCCGGCTTGCTGGCGATTGCGGGCCTCGCGACAGCCGTTTCGATCCCTGCAATTCCTGTCGGCGCGGCCGCGTTGATGGCCACGGCCTTCGCCGCCTTCGTGGTCAGCGTCTGCGTGGTGGCGCACACGGCCAACCGCATCAACACCGCCTACGAAGTCCACGACAAGGCGCAGGTCACCGCCTATCGTCACCTCATCGAACACGTGCAGGATGGCGTCATCCGCTTCTCCAGCGACGGCGAAATCCTGCTGGCCTCCTATTCGTCCGAGCAATTGTTTGGCTGCCGCCGCTATGAACTGTCGGGTGGTGGTCTGGGCGAGCGGCTGCATGTGCTGGATCGCCCGGCCTACCTGACCGCCTTCGCCGACGCCAACCAGGGCGGCAAGTCGCGCACCATCGAAGTGCGCATGCGCCAGGACGATCCGCATTCGGCAACCAGTGTCCCGCGCTTCATCTGGGTGGAAGTCAGTCTTTCCCCGGTGCTCGACGCCGAGACCGCCGGCCTGCGCCATGAAGTGGTGGCGCTGTTCCGCGACATCACCAGCCGCAAGGACAACGAGATCGCCATGGCAGAGGCGCGTCGCGCCGCCGAAGAAGCCTCGGCCGCCAAGTCGCGCTTCCTCGCCACCATCGGCCACGAGCTGCGCACACCGCTCAACGCCGTGGTCGGCTTCTCCGAAATGATGACGTCAGGCATTGGCGGCGAGCTGTCGACTACGCACCGCGAATATGCCGGCCTCATCCACCAGAGCGGCAAGCATCTGCTCGAAGTGGTGCGCATGCTGCTCGACATGTCCAGGCTCGAGGCCGGCAAGTTCGAATTGCAGACCGAACCCTTCGTGGCCGAAGATATGATCGAGCCCTGCCTGGGCATGGTGGAGGCCATGGCGAGCAAGCAGCAGGTCACGGTGGTCACTGAAATTGCTCCCCATCTGCCCCTGCTGGTCGCCGATGAACGTGCCTGCCGGCAGATCCTGCTCAACCTGCTGTCGAATGCCATCAAGTTCAGCCATCCGGGCGGGCGGGTGACGGTCAGCCTCAAGCGCCAGGGCCAGAGCCTCAACCTGTCGATCAGCGACCAGGGCGTCGGCATGGCGCCCGAGGCGCTGACCCGAATCGGCGAGCCTTTCTTCCAGGTGCAGGACGGACTGTCGCGCCGCTACGAGGGCACGGGGCTCGGCCTCTCCATCGTCAAGGGTCTTGTCGATCTGCACCAGGGCACGCTACGGGCGATGTCCGAAATTGGGGCGGGGACAACCGTCACTGTTTTGCTGCCCATAAACGGTCCGGCAACAAAGACCGAGGAAACTGCCTCGGTCACACCACTCCGCAAAGAACCGGCCGCTGCTCAGATCCATTCATGGCAAGACGAAAAAAGAAAAGCGCTATGACCGCAACCACCCTTTCGCGCCTGCCTCTGCTGGCGGGTAGCGCCGTCGCAGCCTCGCTGGGCCGCGCCGGCTTGTGGCTATTCTCACGCTACATGCGGGCGCCGCTGGCTTCCACTGGCATGCTGGCGCTGGTCACGCTGACGGCACTGGCCGCCAGCAATGCCCTCTATTTCCAGACGGCGCGGCATCCGTCGCCGTTCTTCGCCCCGGCCATGGATGTTGCAGTGGTGCAGCACGAGGTCGCGCCCCAGCCCATGCCGGCGCCGGAGCGTCAGAGCGCCGTCCTCGTCGCCCCGCCGCCTGATGTGACGCAGGAAACGACAGGTAGTGTTGCCGCTGTCCCGCCGGCAATTCCAACGGCTCCAGTCGGCAATACCGACGCCTTCGCCGTGCAGAAGAAACTGGCCGAGCTTGGCCTGTTCAATGGCACGGTCGATGGCTTCTATGGCCCGATGACCGCCAATGCGATTCGCGCCTTCGAGCAGCGCAATGGCCTCGAGCCGACCGGCGCTCTGACGCCCGACGTGATCGATGCGATCCTGCGGGCCGATGCAGCTGGCATGGTGCCCGTGGCCCAGCCGGCCCCGATCGTCCAGCAGACCGTTGCGGTGCAGCCTGTCGCCCAGCCACAGGCGGCCGTGCAACCGGCGCCGCAGCCCGATCGGGTGGTGGCGCGCTTGCCGACATTGTCGCCGGTGGATGAAGCCGTCGACACGATCGGCAATGCCGCCGCCCAGACCATCGATTCCATTGTGGCCGCCGTCGATGGCGGCCGGACCACGCCGCCCGCACCGGCCGTGAAGCCCGTTCCCGCCCTATCGCTGGCCCCGACCTCGACGCAGCAGATGCCGGCCCCGGTGCAGGTCGCCTCGCTCGAGCCCATGGCCGCGACGACGGTGGCACCGGCCAACAATGTGCAACTGGTCAGCACCATCCAGCAGGGGCTGGCGAGCCTGGGCTTCTATCACGGCTCGATCGACGGCCATCCAGGCGATGCGACCGCCAAGGCCATCCGGGAGTTCGAGAACTTTCACAGCTACCGAGTGACAGGCCAGGTGAAGCCCGATCTCGTCGACCTGCTGCGCCAGGCTGGCGCCGCCATCTAGGTGAGCACGCTTCGCAGCGATCTATGGTGCGGGGTCTTCGTCAGGCGCCACAACGACCTGGGCCACATGTGCGTGGTGGCGCGGCGCGGCGACCCCATTGCCGGTCAGGTGTTCATCGAGGTGGATCACCTCGATGGCACGCGCTCGCTGTTCACGCCGGCCCCGATGGCCAGCCGCAAGGACGATGCCAGCCTGGTCTTCCAGCGCCGCTTTGATCATGTCGAGCCGGCCAAGGTCACCGACCGCATCGCCCGCGAAGTCGAGTTCGATCCCGACCTGTGGGTCCTGAGCATCGACCTGCGCGGCGATGACCTCGGCATCGAAGTCATCTAGCAGGCAAGCTTCAAGCAAACTTCAAGAAATCTTGCGGCAATCAGCCGGCACGCCGCGCGCCGATACGCGCCAATGCTTCGATCGCCTGGTCGACCACCGGGTTGTGCGCCGGAGCCAGCGTGTTGCTCGGCGTACGGCGGCTGGTCTCGGTGAAGGGCTTGTATTCGGGCTTGTTGAGCTCGAGCAGGTTCACCTCGCCGCGCCAGGCGCTCATCAGGTAAGCCATTGATTCCGGAGAGACATTGCCAAACAGCGTGGCAAAATCGGCCAGCGCCCGCGAGCGCTCGCTGTCATGGCTGGTGGCATGGATCAGCACCTTGAGCCCGTCATAGGCCGAGCACCCAAAGGCGCGCAGGATGACAAAGAGCGAAGCGCCGGTCACATCATGCGCAATCTGCCCGCAGCGCACTTCGTCGAGCCCGGTGATCTGGGACAACAGGCGCGTGACCTCGGGGCGGCGGTTTTCGGAGAACAGCTTCATCAGCGCCTTGGTCAGTTCCTGATTGGCGACAGTGAGTTGCTCGATGGTCTTGCTGATCGGCGCCTTGGGCGTCTCGCGATGGGCAAAGGCCTGGATGACCTTGACGCGATCGACATCGGACAGGTCAAAGAAGGCCGGGGCCAGCAGGGCGGCATCGAAGTCGCTGCGCTTGGCCAGCGACTCGGCGACCAGGTGGTCCATCTGGGCCGAACGGGCCAGGGCGCTGAGATAGGCGCCGCGCGGCACGATGGCGAGGTTGGACGCCAGGGCCCGGTAAACCTTGCGCGAATTCATCTGGAACAGCTTGGCCAGCACGACATTGCTGAGGTCGTCGCGCGCCGCGATGGTGGCCGCGCCCGGCACGTCATAGCGAGCGATGATCTCGAGCATGGTGGGCTCGGAGAGTTCGGTCGCGCCAGCGAGGAAGCCGTTGAGGTCCTCGCCGATATTGTCGACCACCAGCTGCTCAAGGGCAGGGGAGAGCATTTCGGCCCGCCCGAGAATGGCTGCGCCCTTGGCGCGGGCCTGCGGTCCGGCAATAGGGAAGAGCCGCCCGGCCAGGGCTTCGAACTGTTCCATTTCGGGAGGGGTCGGCTTGCCGCGCCGCGCATAGGCATCGCAGGCCGCGATCAGCAGGGTATTCGTACGGTCGACGCCGCCTGTCTCAATGAGCAGTTGAAACGTCTCGTAAGGCTGAAAACCAAGCATGTCCGGGCAACCGTCTATTCGGAATCGCATCACATTCGATGCGCATTCACTCTTGCCGCCAATTCGTTAGCAGACTGTTAACCTTGACGATCTCTTAATGCAGTCATGAGCAAGGGGTGCGAGGGCGTCACACCACCGATTTGCAACGCGAACCGTGGCCTCCAATGGGAATGGGGGAGCGAGCAACTGGAGGACAGCTTGGGAAAGCTCGTCAAATTCGATCAGCGGCGAAAAGCCGTCACCTCAAGAGTGACGAAGCCCGGCGACGCCCAGATACTGATTTTTACCGGGGTGCGTTATGAGCGCGGGACGTCGCAGCCGCCAAATACCAGGCTCGATCCTACGCGGCCAAAGCGCAAGCGTGGATAAGTTTGTTGGCCTGGCCGGGGCCCTGGCCCTGACCGCCATGCTGGCCGGCTGCGTGGCGCGCCCGGTGGGCGATTTCGGCCGCGCCGCACCAAGCTGGACGCATGATACGGCTATGCCGGCGGCCGGCGACTTCATTGCTGCCAACCGTGGCGAGCCGGTTTCGAGCTTCAACAAGACCGACCAGGAAAACGAGATGCATGATCGCGTCTGGCGTTTCCTCGTCGCGGCCCATGCCAAGGATTGGCAATTCGACAGCGCGGTAGAACTGCAGCGCACCCGCATCGTCCGTCCGCGCGACGAGAGCTTCACCATCGAGCGCTACTACCAGTGGCTGAGCCGGACCGAATACGCGTCCTCGCGCACCCGCTACTCGACCGTCGGGCGTCACATCACGGCCGATATCGACACCCTGCCCACTACCTTCGCTGTCATCTGCAAGGTGATCGAAATCGACCGGCAGCGCGCCATTGCCTATGGCACGCTCGGTCACGACCTGGCGCCCCGGATCGGCGAGGAAGTCGCCGCGCGGCGATACGAGAACGATGCCTTCATCGACTGGTTCGTGCGGGCGCTCAATTACCGCCATTCGAGTTACGGCTACGCGCTCGACAACCTGCTGGTGGAAACTCCTCACGAGCAGTCGCTGGCGGTGGACGAGGCGCTGCGGCGCATGTCGGTCTATGTGGACCGGGCCAATCGCCGCGACTTCTGCGCCAGCCCCGGCGCCGGCTACAATGGCGGCGGGGTCGTGATACCGTCACGCTTTCAGCACCTGGGCGACACTGAAATCGTGCTGCCGAAGTAACCGCGGACTTGGGGCCGGGGTGGACAGCGTAGCGCCGGACCGCAGCGGGCGACGATCGCGGTGGCCGCAATGCTGTCGATCGTGGCTATTCGGCGGAATAGGTGACAGCGACCCGCTGGGCGGGCTGGCGGGTGGGCGCAATGGTGCCGTCTGCGGAGCGGCTGCTTCGACCCCATTTCAGCCATTCAGGTCGCTTTTCGATTCCCTGAAAGCTGGCGGCCCGCTGAAGATTGCGGGATGGCAGTTCTCGCCGGTCGAGAAGGAGAGCAGTGCCGCCGCCGGTGAATTGACCTGCATCAACACCTACCTGGCTCCCGCCCCCTACAAGAGGTGTCTATCAACATAAGGAAGATAGACATGAGACGCATCTTCGCAATCGGAACCGCCGCCCTGGTGGCGTCGGCGCTAGCCGGCTCCCCGGTTCTCGCGCAGGTCGGCTATGGCTTCGGCCCAGGTTACGGCACGATGCCCGGCTATGGCTTTGGTCCAGGCATGATGACGGGACCCGGCTACGGTTTTGGCCAGGGCATGATGGGTCAGCCCGGCCGTGGCCGTTACACCATGGTCGATGTCAACGAGGACGGCGTCATCAGCGCCGAGGAAGCCGCCTCGGCGGCCGACGAGGTCTTCACCGCCATGGACGCCGACGACGATGGGTTCGTGACCGTGGAGGAGTACATGACCGTCCGGATGGGGCCGCAGATGGGCTACAATCCCGACCGTCAGGCGGCAATGCAGCAGGCCAAGGAAGAGCGCTTTGCCGGCATGGATCCCGACGGCGACGGCAAGGTCTCCAAGGAAGAATTCCTCGGCGCTGCGCAGGCTCATCACGAAGCGGCTGATGCCGATGCGGATGGCAAGGTGTCGCCTTGGGAACATCGGCGCCAGAACTGGAATTAGGAAGGCAAACCACGCACACACCATTACCGCACAACCACTCTGGATCGTGCCGGCAAGCACCGCCTGGGGTGAGTCCACGATAGTTAAGTCGTCCCAGTTTTTTCGGCCTCGTCCGCAAACTCCGCCGCCGTCATCTCGTGGTAATACTCCTTGGCTCGAAAGTGGCGATCACCTCGGCCAAGGCCCCCGAGCACAAGTCCGGGCCATGGATGACGTTGAGCCCTCCGAGCTCTACCTCCGCAATGCCCTCCTGAGCCCATGTCGGCTAGCCACCGTCGCTGCCTTGGCCACCAATGGGAGTGTCTCCGGCTTTAGCGACATGCCAGCCGCCAGTTAGGCATGCACCAAAGAGTGATCTCCGCTGGACAAGGATTTGCGAGGTCTCGACCACCAACTGTTCACTGCTGGCGCCGGACTAGCTCACGACGATATTGTCGATCAGCCTTGTGGTTCCGAGATAGGCCGCGACGGCGAGTAGCGCGCCGCCTCTTCCAACATTGTCGATGACGGCCAGGCTCTTTGGATCGCGGACGTCCCAATACTGTACCGTGAACCTCGGATCTTGGCCCAGAACGGCCCGACCAATCGCCGCGAGGGCACCGGCATCGTGCTGGCCCGCATCGAATGCCGCTTTCACAGCTTGCAGGCTGGTATGGATCAGGGGTGCCGCCGCACGGTCCTCGGGGCTGAGATAGACATTGCGCGAACTCAGCGCCAAGCCATCCGACTCCCGGACAATCGGTCCACGCACGATTTCGATCGGGATAACGAGATCACGCACCATCCGCTCGATCACGGCGCATTGCTGCGCGTCCTTCTGCCCGAAGACAGCCAGATCAGGCTGCACGATGTTGAACAGCTTGAGCACGACCGTGGTCACACCGCGGAAATGCCCAGGCCGTGCCGCGCCGCACATGGGCCCGGATACGCTCTCCTCGACCACGAAGGTTGATGCACCCTCGGGATAGAGATCGGCCACTTCGGGCAAGAACAGTGCATCGACACCGGCGGCTTCGAGCAAGGCCAGGTCCTTCTCGATCGGCCGCGGATACTTCGCCAGATCCTCATTGGGCCCGAACTGCAGCGGATTGACGAAAATGCTGGCAATGGTCACCGCCGCGCGGCTCTTTGCCAGTGCCATGAGGCTGATATGGCCGGCATGCAGCGCGCCCATGGTCGGCACGAAGCCAACCGTCCGACCCGCGGGCAACGCGCCGCGCCAGGCCCGCACTTCACCCACTGTTCGCAATATGACAGTCATACGATCAGATCCCACAGGCGCCGCGCCAGTTCGGCCTTGCTCATGACAGGCAGGCTGACCGCGTCGCCGTCGCGACGCAGCAAGGTGCCGGCATTGGTCGGCACCGAAAAGCCGGTTTCACTGGTCTCGCCGACCCGTGCGACCGGATTGGCGAACAGGAAATCGAGCCCTTTGCTCTCGAGCTTGCCGCGGCCATTGGCTTCGACATTGTCGGTTTCCGCGGCAAAACCCAGGAACCACTGGTCGGTGGCTGCAGCCCGCAGGGAGCCCAGCACATCGACCGACGGGACCATGTCCAGGACAGTGGCCTCCGCCGCCCGCTTCAGCTTGCTCGTGGCCGGGTTGGCTACGCGATAATCCAGTACGGCGGCGGTTGCGATAACTCCGTTGACGTCGGGCAGGAAACCCAGCGCTGCCGCTGCCATCTCTTCGGCGGTCCGCACCTCGACCAGCGTCAGCCGGTCGGCGCTGCCCTTGGGCACCACTGGACGAACCACACCCTTGTCCACGCCCAGCACATAGCGCACCTCGGCACCGCGCCGCAGCGCTTCCTCGGCCATGGCGGCGCCCATGCGGCCGGTCGAATGGTTGGTGATATAGCGCACTGCGTCGATCGGGCTCGTCGTCGGGCCGGCTGTAATCAGGACCTTGACCCCGGTCAGGTCCCGATTCGGCACCACGACCGCCGCCTCGATCGCCTCGACGATGGCGGCCACTGGTGCCAGCTTGCCAACGCCGACCTCACCACAGGCCAAGGTGCCTGCCGCCGGGTCGATCACGGCGGCGCCCCGATCCACCAGCGTCTTCAGATTCTGCCGGGTGGCAGGGTGGTCCCACATCACCGTGTTCATCGCGGGCGCGATCAGCATGGGGGCGGTGGTTGCCAGTGCCACCGTGGTCAGCAGGTCATCGGCCAGCCCAAGGGCCAGCTTGGCCAAGACATTGGCGGTGGCTGGCGCCACGACGAAGACATCGGCCCAGCGCGCCAGGTCGATATGCTCGGTCCCCGATACGCCGGGCCCGAACAAGGCGGATTTGACCGGTCGCCCGCTCAACGTTTCCAGAACCAATGGCGTCACGAACTGTGCCGCACTTTCACTCAGGATGCATTGCACCTGATGCCCGCGCTTGCCCAGTTCGGAGACCACATCGGCAATCTTGTAGGCCGAGATGCTGCCGGTGACGGCGATGAGGATGTTGCTAGCCATTCAGCTGCCCATAGCGGAAGAGGCCCAGAAGCGTCAGGTCCGGCTCCATACGGAAACGGTCGGAGAGGCGAATCAGTCTTGTGCAGCCGCCCGTGGCGATCAGCGTGGCCTCTGCGAAGCCGGCATCGCGCAGCAGCCGGTCGGCCATGCCCTCGATCAGCGCCTCGTAGCCCTGCAGCACGCCGCTCTGGATTTGCAGTTCGGTAGTGTTGCCGACGGCATTGTCTGGCCGGATCAGCTCAACCGAGAAGAGTTTGGCCGCCCGCGCCTGCAGGGCCCGCCAGCTCGTGTCCAATCCCGGCACGATGGCGCCGCCGATATAGGCCTGTCTGACATCGACGAGGCAGAATGTGGTGGCTGTCCCGGCATCGACGATGAGCATCGGCGCCTTGACCAGGCTCAACGCGCCCGCGACGTTGCAGAGCCGGTCGGCGCCGAGCTGTTCGGGATGCGGCAGGTCGAGTTCGAAATCACGCTTCAGCCGGGCATTGACGGACAGCACCGGCACGGCGTCACAGGCCTTGGTGACGGTGGCCTCGAGCGCTGGCACGACGGTGGACAGAATGGCGCGGTCCGCCATTTCCCAGACGTTCTGCCCCAGGGTGTCGCTGAACAGTTGGCGCAATTGCATGCGGTATTCGTCCGCAGTGCATTGCGGATCGGTGCGGAACCGCACCTCGGCGATCCTCTGTCCATCGGGCTGGAACAGTCCGGCGACGGTGTGGGTATTGCCGATATCGAGCAGCAGCCAGTGTTCAGCCAATGGACGGTTCCTTCGGATGCGCCTTAACTTCGGCGACATATTCACCGACGGCCTGTCGGATTATGCCGGCGACATCCGCTTTGGGCTTGGCGAAACCAGGCACCGGGCCGACATTGAGCCCGATCAGATCGTTGATCACCAGAACCTGCCCGGCACAATCGGGCCCCGATCCGATGCCGATCGTGGGTATATCCAGCATCTGGGTTATTTCCGCCGCGACTTCGGGCACGATGAATTCGAGCACGATGGCGAATGCCCCAGCCTTTTGCAGCTCGCGTGCCGCCGCGATCAGTTCCTGAGCCGCTGGCGCGTCCTTGCCATGGCGATAATAGCCCCCGAGCTGATGCACCGCCTGGGGTGTCAGCCCGATATGCGCCATCACCGGGATGCCCTGCTCCACCAGTCGCGCCACGATCGGCGCAGCCGCCCCGCCGCCCTCGATCTTGACCGCCTGGCAACCGGTCTGCTGCAGCACGGCGATGGCACTGCCCAAGGCCGTCTCGGGATCTTTTGCCGTGCCGAAGGGCAAGTCGCACACCACCATGGCCCTTGTGGTGCCACGATAGACCGCCCCGGCATGGCGAATCATGTCGTCCAGCGTCACCGGGAGCGTTGTCTCGTAGCCGAGCACCACATTGCCCAGGCTGTCCCCGACCAGGATGATTTCGACGCCGGCCTGGTCCACCAGCGCGGCGGTGACATGGTCATAGGCCGTCAACATGGCGATCTTCTCGCCGCTGCGGCGGAGCGCATGGATGTCGCGTGTCGTGAGGCGTTTGTTATCTGTCGTCGCGGACACCAGCCGTCCTCTTTTGATCATTACGCGGCCCCGGGTGGGCTTGGCCGGCATTTCCATGCGTGCGGACGGCACGTCGCGCAAGTGTCAAATAGTTCAATTTGGGTTTGAAAGCCAAACTGTTCGCAGGCGTTGACCAATCAATCCCGAGCACGACGTCTCGACAAGACACCTCGGCGCAGCGCTTCCGCAGGGCAGGGACTTGCTGTCCGCTCAGGCTCGTGGCCTGGAACATGACAATCTTTGGACGTCTGCTTTGGTCAGGCAGTCTGCTCTCCACCCCACACCAGATATGGCACGCCTCACCCCCGCGTGCCGCACTCCACTTCCGATAATTCCTGCTCGAAGCGCACCCGCATGGCGCGGTGGGGTGGGGCGAGGCGGACCAGGATCAGGAGCTTGTCGCTGGCCGATTCCACCACGAGCAGCCCTTCGGCGATATCGAGTTGCTGCTGGGCCAAGAGGCGCGTCTGGGCGGCGTTGAAGATGCCCAGCTCGACCGTCTGGCCGATGCCGTCGCGGTTGGTGGTCGAATAGGTGACGATGCCCGCCGGATTGAACAGTGCGACCGACCAGAAAGCATCGGGCAGCACGCCGCTCACATAGGCCGGGCCATTGGCGAGATCGACCCGGCACAGGCCATAGACCAGCTCCGGATCAAGGCCGAGCGGATTGGGCTCGCCGGCCACCACGGGCGGCAGGATGGCCATGCGATTGTCGGCTTCAAGCGACGCCACCCGGCTCCAGACGGACTGCTCGGCCAGCGCAGGCAGCGTGAGGATGACGATGATGTGGATGATGCCACCCAGCACCAGGCCACCCAGAATCCAGAGCAGGGGGCGGATCATGCGCAATCCCCCCGGATGATCGATGGCATCGAGGCATCGCTGGAGAAGCCGGAAAAGGCGGCCGTGTCATAGAGGGTCAGCACCAGTTTGAACGGTCCCTCACCGGTCAGTTCCAGCCAGTCTTGCGGCAACAGGCTTGTGCCGACATTGATGATGATGGAGCCATCATCGGCCCGGGCAATGCCGCTGCTGCGCATGGCGGCGGCGACATCGGGCGCGGCGACATTGATGCCGTCCTCATCGACCGCCACCAGCGTCCAGAAGGTCGCCAGCGGCGTCTTGCCCTCGATGCGGTAGGCGCAGTCGCGGGTCAGCGGCTCGCCGTCGCTATCTATGGCGGCAATGAATTCCAGCCCCTCGGACTGGCCCAGCTCGAAGGCGGCGGTGCGGGCGAGATGGCCGCGCGTATAGGGATTGGGCGTATGGGCGCCGACATCGGGCCAGGCATGCCATGGGCCGACCTGGGCCACGCCGAACAGGCGCCCGTCGGTCAACGCGTAGTAGCTGAGGCCGAAACCGACCCCGAGCGCCACTGCGATCATCATGAGGAGATAGAAGACGAAACGCACGGTCTAGCAGCTCGGAGAGGCAAAGGACGGCATGGGCGGCGAGACCTGCGCGCGGAGTGGCTGCCTCGCTTGTAGCAAGGTTGGCCGGAGGATCAAACGAGATCGTCGATGGTCAAGCGAAGGGCCTCGGCCAACTTGCGCATGGTCTCGATGGAGCCCTTGCTGCGACCTGCCTCGATATCGGCGATTTGTACGCGGTTGACCCCCGATACCTTCGCCAGCGCGGTCTGTGTCATTTCCCTCAACTCGCGATAGACCCGTACGGGGCTCTCTCCGCCAATCATGCGCTTGACCGCCGCGGCCGGAATGGACTCCTCGTTAGCCGCCATAGCTCGCGAATAGGCCTCGAAATCGGCAAGGTTCTCTGCCGCTTCCCGCAGGCGGTCGTACTCCGCACGGGTAATGGTGATCATCTCGTTCATCGGAACCTCCATTCAGTCATAGATGCCGCCACGCGGCCCGATATCGAGGATGTCGAGCACCACGCCATCCAGAATGATGACCCGCCGGTCGCCGACACGTAGTCGGATCGCCGCGGTACCCTTGAGCGCCTTGACGTTGTTCCGCTGCGAAGCTGGGTCCGCCGCGTAAGCTTCAATCTTGCCGACGATCCGCTGGGCCGTGTTCGCCGGCATTCGGCGAAGCGCTCTGGAAGCCGATGGCTTGAACGTTATCGGCTTCATGAGGATCGAACGTAGTTGAAAGCTACATTGTAGTCAACGACTACAAGGCGGGCCTCTCATCTGTCACCGGCACGCTGGCCTGATCCAAAGGCAGTTCGGCCGCCTCTAGCGTGGCCGCGAAGCGGTCGGCGAGGTCGACGAGCTTGCGGGCGGCCCCGGGCGTCAGGCTGGGCGGGCGCTGGATGACTTCTTCGGGCAGGGCTTCTGGATCGGCCTCGGCCACGATGGGCGGCTCGATGACGAAATCGACACCGAAGACCGGTTTGATGTCGATATTGGTATGGGCATAGGCCATGAATTTCTGCCAGGCGATGGCGGGCAGCGTGCCGCCTGTCAGGTTGTTGGTCGGGTGGTAGTCGTCATTACCAAACCAGACGGCGGCGACGTAATTGCCGGTGTAGCCACAGAACCAGGCGTCGCGGTAGGACGAGGTGGTGCCGGTCTTGCCGGCCACGGGGACGCCGGGCACGTCAGCGCGGCGGCCAGTGCCCCCGGTGATGACGCCACGCAGCATGAAATTCATGTTGGCGACGGTGGTCTCGCTGAGCACGCGCTCGCGCGGTGCATCGGGATCGATCTCAAATACCTGCTCGCCATTGAGCGTGGTCATGCGGGTGATGCCATAGGCCGGGGTCTTGTAGCCCTGATTGGCCAGCACCGCGTAGGACGAGGTCATGTCGAGCACCGACACCGAGGCCACGCCGAGGGCCAGCGAGCGGGTGACCGGGTAATCGGCCTGCAGGCCCATGCGGTGGCTGAGCGCGGCAATGGTATCGCGGCCCGTCTTGATCGAGAGCGTGACCGGCACAGTGTTGAGCGACTGGGCCAAAGCCGAGGCCAGGGTCACTGTGCCCTTGTAGCTGCGGCCGTAATTCTGCGGGCACCAGTCGCCGATGCAGACCGGGCGATCGGTGATCATATCCGATGGCGTCAGGCCGAGCTGCTCGAGGGCCTCGGAATAGACGAAAATCTTGTAGGCCGAGCCGGGCTGGCGGGTGGAGACGATGGCCCGGTTGAACTGGCTCTTGCCATAGTCCATGCCGCCGACCATGGCGCGGATGGCGCCAGACGTGTCGGTGACCACCATGGCCGCCTGAGTGACGTCGTACCGCTCGCCCTGTTCGAGCACGGTCGAGATCACGGCCTCTTCGGCATATTTCTGCAGGGTCGTATCGATGGTGGTGCGCACCACGAAATTGTTGGTCGCATGCGCCTGTTGCTCGATCAGCAGCTTGGACTGCTCGAAGGCCCAGTCGAGGAAATAGTTGGGCGAATTGGCATCGGCCGCCCGGCTGATCGGGGTGGCAGGATGACGCCGGGCCGCGGTGACCTGGCCCTCGGTGAGGAAGCCGGCGGCCACCATGTTGGAGAGCACCAGATTGGCGCGGCCACGGGCGGCGGCGAGGTCGACATGCGGCGCATAGCGGGTAGGGGCCTTGAACAGGCCCGACAGCATGGCGGCCTCGGCCAGGTTGATGTCCTGCACCTTCTTGCCGAAATAGTAGTCGGAGGCTGCCACCACGCCGAAATTGCCGCCGCCCATATAGGCGCGATCGAAATAGAGCTTGAGGATCTCGTCCTTGCTGTAGTGCCACTCCAGCCAGACGGCCAGGAACGCCTCGATGATCTTGCGCTCGAGGGTTCGCTCCGAGCTGAGGAACAGGTTTTTGGCCAGCTGCTGGGTGATCGAGGAGCCGCCCTGGGTGGAATTGTCGCCCTGGGCATTGCTCATCAGAGCGCGCAATGTGCCGACCACGTCGATGCCGAAATGCTCGTAGAAGCGCCGGTCCTCGGTGGCGAGGGTGGCCTTGAGCAGGTAGTCCGGCATGTCGTCGAGGGCGACCGAATCGTCCGAGCGGATGCCGCGGCGGCCGATCTCGGTGCCGAAACGATCAAGGAAAACAACGGAATAGTCTTCGGCCTTGTTATACTCGCCCGAGGCGGTGGCGTCGAAGGCGGGCAAAGCCAGAGCCGTCATCAGCACGCAGCCGATGGCGAAAAACGAGAAGCCGTCGCTGAGGATTTCCACGAGGAAGCGGCGGATGCCGGCGACGTGGAAGATGCTCATGAAATCCTGGAAGCGCGTATAGGCGCGGCCCAGCGCATGCCAGAATTCATAGAGCGAGGAATCGAGCCACGCATCGGCGGCAAGCATGCCGCCCGATTTCTTGCGCTTTTCCTTGGTATAGAACGGATCCTGCACCAAACGTCCTCGGATTCACGGACTCTTGTCCGCATGTGGCGATCAACGCAACACAATCGCTGGAATATGATTGCGCTTGTCCGCCGACAAGGGCAAACCGGCAACAGCCTTAGCAGCAACGGATTAAGATGGCCTTCTGGGAAGACAAGACCCTCGACGAGATGACTGAGGCGGAGTGGGAAGCGCTCTGCGACGGCTGCGGCCGCTGCTGCCTGATCAAGCTCGAGGATGAGGATACCGGGGTGCTCATCACCTCCGATGTCCGCTGCCAGCTGCTCGATGGCGACAACTGCACCTGCACCGACTATCCCGGACGGCAGGCCAAGGTGCCCGATTGCATCAAGCTGACGCCGCAGAATGTCACCGAGATCAAGTGGATCCCCACCACCTGCGCTTACCGGCGCATTGCGGAGGGCAAGGGGCTGGCCTGGTGGCACCCGCTGGTCTCGGGCGATCCGCAGACGGTGGTGGATGTCGGCGTCTCGGCGCGCGGGCGGACTTTCGCCGAGCAGGACATCGCACCGGGCGAATGGGAAGACCATGCAGTCGACTGGCCCGAATGGGAACCGCCCGAGCAGCTCTAGCTGCGGACGAAGGCAAGCAGCGGCGCCAGGTCGTGCTGGTCGGCCGACCGGAGCGCGGCGAGATAGTTCTGGCGAGTCTCACCGGCCGTATCGAGGCTGTTCCGTCCCCAGGTGAAGGGGGTCTGCCCGAGTTGCCGGCACATCAGGTCGGCGGCGAGGCGGGTGTGGCGGCCGTTGCCGTTGGGGAATGGGTGGATCAGAACCAAGCCGTGGTGAAAGCGAGCGGCGAGTTCGTCGGGCGGGTAGGTTTCGTGAGCCAGCCAGTAGGTAATGTCGCCGAGGAATTCTCTTAGCCTGGTGGGGATTTCGTAAGGCAGGACGCCGATGTTGGTTTCGCGTACCCGATATTTGCCTGCCCAAGACCAGACGTCGCCGAACATGCGCTGATGCAGCCGCATCAGATAGGCTTCCGCGGTCAGGTCCACGCGGCTGCGCATGGCCCAGGCGCGTCCCGCCAGAATATTGACCTGTTCGGCCTCGTTAAGCTCCTGCCGCGTGGTGATCCAGGACAGTCGCAGGCCGCGCTGGTCCTCAGGTGGCAGTGGGGTTGAACCCGCCGGTCCCGCAAAAATGTCCGTCATTTTCGAGGCCACAGGTCTCGTTCAGAGATATGGTCTTCGATGTAGTCGGCAATCTGCTGCTGCAACTCGCCTTCAACCTGCTGATCCTCCAGCGCCATAGTGTGTGAGACACCTGTAATGGCGGCTCTTGCCAACGCCTCGGCACGCCTTGCCACCATGGCTTCCAACGAGGTGTTGGGGACAAGGGCGTAGACCAGCGTGCAGTCCATGGCCCTGCCCACGCGCCGCAGAGTATCCAGACTGATCCTGCCGCTCGCCTCGGCCTTTTCCATGTCATCCACAGACTGCGATCGAACGCCGAGGGCATTGCCAAGCTGGGCCGAGGATAGGCCTACCGAGTCCCTGAGCGCGCGTATCCATCCCTTGGCTGGCGGTTGATGCTGCGTTGCCGGCTGAAATACCCCGAGCTTTTTATCCAAACTGCGTCTCGCTCGCTGCAGGTTGCGATTCCAGGTCATTTCGATATCTCCACCAGGCCATGGCCTGGTCTTCTCTGGTCAATTACCAGGTTATAGCCTGGCACAAAGCAAATCAGTACCAGGTTATAGCCTGGTAAAGATGAGAAACAAACCAAGTTTTGAACTGGCCAAATCTGCCCAGCTGTCAATTGGTACAGGACAAACGACGCCAAAATTCACACACCGTTAACCATGTTGTGGCCTGATCCTGCCGTGCGCGAGCCCAGGACCGGCGGCAACCATGACTGATACCGCGATTACCAAAGATCAGGCTGAACCATTCTGGACGCGTGTGCGCGCGGCGCTGGGCGCCCTGCGGCCGGTGCGGCAGGAGCGGGCGCCGGCCTATGGGAAGGCAGCGATTGCGCGGTCGATGGGCATGAAGCCCAGGCTGGGCGCGCGGATCGAGGAAGAGCTGAGCCACGGCTGGAGCCAGTCCGCGGCGCGACGCGTATCGATCAGCCTTGTCGTGATCGAGATCGATCGCTTCGCCGACTATTTCACCGCCTATGGCCGGGACGTGGCCGACGAGTGCCTGCTGGCCGTGATGCAGGCGATAACCGAGAACCTGCCGCGGCCGAGTGACAGCTGCCTGCGGCTGGGGGCCGCCGGCTTTGTCGTCGTGCTGCCCGACCTGCCGGCCCTGATGGCACGCGCCATCGCGGCCAAGATCGCCGAGGCCATTCGTGACCTGGCCATGCCGCACAAGGAAAGCCATGCCGGTATCGTCACCCTGAGCATGGGCCTGGCGGTGACCAATCCGCATGGCGGCTATGACCGGAAATTCTTCGAAGCGGCGGCCGAAGCGCTGAAAAAGGCCCGGCGCCGCGGCATGGGCCGCATCGAGGGCGTCGACCTCCGGCCCGCCCTCGAGCGCAAGAAGAAGCCGGCGCGCGCGGCTTGAGGTTGCCTTCGCAGCACTGAGTCTCTAAGAAGCCCGTCCCTCGCGCCACCGGCGCATTCCCATGATGGACGGCAATGTCATGACCCTGGTTTGCGGCCTCGACTTCGGCACGTCCAATTCCACCATTGCCCGCCGCGATTCCGGCGGCGTGCCGCAATTGCTCAAGCTCGAAGATGGGCGCGAGACCATTCCCAGCGTGATCTTCTTCGGCTTCGAGGATGACAGCATCCATTTCGGCCGGCAGGCGGTGGCCGAATATGTCACCGGCGCCGAAGGGCGGCTGATGCGCTCGCTCAAGAGCGTGCTGGGCACCTCGCTGATCGGCGACACCACGCGCGTCAAGGCGCGCAGCTATGGCTTCATCGATATATTGGGCATCTTCATTGCCGAGCTGAAGCGGCGGGCCGAGGCCGAACTGGGCGGCGCGGTCGATACCGTGGTCTGCGGCCGGCCGGTGCATTTCGTCGACGAAGATCCGGTGGCCGACGCGGCGGCCCAGAGCCAGCTGGAAGGCGCGGTGCGGGCGCAGGGCTTCCGCCATGTCGACTTCCAGTTCGAGCCGATCGCGGCGGCACTGGACTATGAGCGGCAGGTGCGGTCCGAAAAGCTGGCGCTGATCGTCGACCTGGGCGGCGGCACCTCGGACTTCACGGTGATCCGCGTCTCGCCGGAGCGGGCAAAGGCGGTGGACCGCAGCCAGGATATCCTGTCGACGGCGGGCGTGCATGTCGGCGGCACCGATTTCGACCGGCTGCTGTCGATGGGCAGGGTGATGCCCGAGCTGGGCCTGGGCACCATGACAACAGATGGCAAGCGGCACCTGCCGGTGGCGCCCTATTATGATCTCTCCACCTGGCACCGCATCAACCGGCTCTACAACGCGCAGACGCTGCGCGACCTGCGCGGCACCCAGCGCGAGGCGCAGGCGCCCGAGCGCGTGGGGATGATGATTGAGCTGATCGAGGACCGGCTTGGGCACCGGCTGGTGGGTGCCGTCGAGGCGGCCAAGATCGCCCTGTCGGATGCCGAGGCCACCGACTTCGCCTTTCCGGTGCGCGACCGCCGGATCGAGACGGAAATGACCAAGGCCGACCTAACCAAGGCGCTGCACCATTCGGTCGAGCGCATCGAGAATACCATTGCCGAAACGCTTCGACGGGCAGGGGTGGTGGGCAGGGCGATCGACAGCCTGATCCTGACGGGCGGTTCGACGCAGGTGCCTGTCATCGCCAACCGGCTGCGGGCGCTGTTCCCCGAATCGGAACTGGTGCGCACGGACGTTCTGGGCAGTGTCGGACTGGGCCTGGCGATGGACGCGGCACGGAAGTTCGGGTGAGATTCTTCACCTCTCCCTTTGGGGGAGAGGTCGACCCTCTTGGGTCGGGTGAGGGGGCCTTCCCCGCGCACCGAGCCAAAAATATGCCCCTCACCCGGCGCTGTGCGCCGACCTCTCCCCCAAAGGGAGAGGTGAAGAGAAACATGAACCCAATCTGAACGGCAAATTCTCGATCGGTTCAGTCGGGCGGTGGCATTTGCTCGGTCAGCCAATCATTCACGCCATGTCGGGCGCGGCCCGCGGCGCCGTCGAGGAGATGACCATGACTTTGATCAAGACCATCGCCGCCGCGGCTTTTGCCCTTTGTGCCGCGGCCCCCGCCTTCGCCCAGGACCTGACCCCTGTCGGTACCTGGCAGACCACGACCGGAGAGTCGCGCTATTCGGTCAGCTATTGTGGCGACGGCACCGAGCTGTGCGCCAAGCTGATCTGGCTGCGCAGCGATGCCAAGACCCCGGAGAACCTGGCCCTGCTGAACAAGCATGTGGTGCAGGGCGCCCGGGCGACGGCCGCCAACAAATGGCGCGGCACGGTGAAATATGCCGGCCAGACTGTCTCGGGTTCGGTGACGCTGGTCAACCAGAACAAGCTGAGCCTGCGCGGTTGCCAGCTGATCGCCTGCCAGAAGGTCGATTTCGTCCGCCTGTGATTTCATGCCTCCCGGCGTGTCGGCCCGTCCTGCGGAAGCGGGGCGGGTCTTTTGTTTGTGGTTTGAGCTGGGGCCGGAAACTCGATTCGTCACCCTCGGGCTCGACCCGAGGGCTCTGCACTTGCCAGGGTCAGAAAGTGTAACGCCCTCGGGTCAAGCCCCGATGTGACGGCCGGTGGGAACGCGCCAGTTTGTGGCCGTTTGAGAGAATGTTCGCCCGACTTATCCCCGCGTCACGGTGATCGGCTATAGTTCAGGCATGGTCACCAAATTGGGTCACCAAGCGGACCGGCTGGACTGCCGGCGGCGACCCGCGTCGAGGCGATCACAGAAGAGTCATTGGCATGGATGAACAGGCAAAGCGGCCGCAGGTCGACTGGGCGGCGGTGCGGTGCGCCTATGAACTGACCGATGAAACGATCAAGAGCATCTGCGCGCGCTTCGGCGTGTCGAAAGGCGGCTTTGAGTATCGCTGGCGCAGGGAGTGCTGGCTCTCGCGGCAGGAGGCGAACGCGGATCGGCACCGTTCGACGCGCGATCGCCTGTTTGCGGTGCTGGAACGGCAGGTGGCCAAGCTGGCCAACGAGACCGGCGCGACATTGGGCGACAAGGAGGCTCAGCAGTTGACGGAACTGGTGAAGAATTTCGACAAACTCAGCAGCGTCAAGGATGACATACCCGAGAATGGCGGCCCTTCACAGCAGAAGGATATGCGCGATCTCCGGGACAAATTGGCCAAGCGCATTGACCAGTACAAGCGACGCTGACGGCGCTGCCGAAGACGCCGACGGCGCCACCGAAGTCGGGCGTCTCACGGATGAGGAAGCTGAGGCGCAGTATTTCGAGTGGTCCAAGTGGGCCTATGAACAACAGCGCGAACCCGAAGGCGATTGGACGACATGGCTGTTCATGGGTGGCCGCGGCTGCGGCAAGACCAGGACCGGCGCCGAATGGGTCCGCAACCTCGCGGCGCAAGGCGTTTCGCCAATCGCCCTGGTGGGCGAGACCATGAGCGAGGCTCTCGCGATCATGGTCCGCGGCGAGAGTGGCCTGTTTCGCGTCTGCCCGAATGAGGAACGGCCAACGCTACGCGGGCATCAACTGACCTGGCCGAACGGCGTCGAAGCCACGTTGATGTCGGCCTCCGACCCGGACCGGTTTCGCGGGCCACAATTTGCCGCCGCCTGGTGCGACGAGGTGGCCAAGTGGCCCAATGCGGAGGCGGCTTGGGACATGCTGCAATTCGGCCTGCGGCTTGGTGACAAGCCGCGGCAGCTGGCCACCACCACGCCGCGGCCGACGCGGTTGATCAAGCGGCTGATTGGCGATCCGCGCACGGCAATCAGCCGGATGCGCACCGAGGATAACCATGCCCACCTGGCGCCGGATTTTCTGAGCGATGTCGTAGGCCGCTATCGCGGGTCCGTGCTCGGGCGGCAGGAGCTCGATGGCGAGTTGATCGAGGACGATCCGGGCGCGCTGTGGCAGCGCGGCATGTTCCGGCGCTTTGACGGCGGCGAGATCGGGCGGATTGTCGTGGCGGTCGATCCGCCAGTGACAGGGACGGTTCGGTCGGATGCCTGCGGCATTGTCGTGGCCGGACGGGTCGGCGAGGGCGTGGTGGTGCTGGAGGATTGCAGCATCCGGCAGGTCCGGCCGCTGGATTGGGCGCGGCGGGCGGTGGCGGCCTATGAGGCGCATGGGGCCGACGCCATCGTGGTGGAAGTGAACCAGGGGGGCGACCTGGTGCGAGCGGTGATCGCGCAGATCGATACTGACGTGCCGGTGCGCGAGGTGCGGGCCAGCAGGGGCAAATGGCTGCGGGCCGAACCGGTCGCGGCGCTCTATGGGCGCGGGCTGGTGCACCATGTCGACGGGCTGACGGCCCTGGAAGACGAGATGTGCGCGTTCGGCGTGGACGGCAGGAGCGACGGGCACTCGCCAGACCGTGTCGATGCGCTGGTCTGGGCGGTGACGGAACTGCTGAACGACATGCGGCCGCGGATACGCGGTCTTTAGGCTGGGGAAACAAGAACATGCCGAACTGGATCAGCCGCCTGCTGGGCGGGCGGACGAACATGCCTGGGGAACGGAAATCGTTTGCCGGGCATACGCTGCTGAGCCTCAGCCAGCTGGGGGCGGCGACCTGGAGCAATCGGGGATTTGCGAGCCTCGTGAACCATGGTTTTGCGCGTAATCCGGTGGTCTATCGCTGCGTGCGGCTGATCGCCGAGACGGCCAATCGGGTGCCGCTGGTGGTCAGCGACGGGGGCAGGCGGGTGGATGAGCATCCGCTAGCGGCCCTGCTGGCGCGGCCCAATGGGCGGCAATCGGGCGGGGAACTGCTCGAGGCGGTCTATGCCTATCTGCAGACGGCGGGGAATGCCTATCTCCAGGCCGGCGTGGTCGATGGCGAGGTGCGCGGGATCTTCGGGCTGCGGCCCGATCGCATGAAGGTGGTGGCCGGGGCCGATGGCTGGCCCATGGCCTATGATTACACCGCCGGCGGGCGGACGATCCGGCTGCGCCAGGACGAGGCGCCTGTGCCCTCGGTGCTGCATATGGCGCTGTTTCATCCGCTGGATGATCACTACGGCATGGCACCGCTCGAGGCGGCGCAGACCAGCCTCGATATCCACAATGCGGCGGGGCAGTGGAACAAGGCTTTGCTCGACAATGCGGCGCGGCCATCGGGCGCGCTGGTCTATTCGGCGGCGGGGCAGAACCTGACGGAGGACCAGTTCACCCGGCTCAAGCAAGAACTGGAGCAGAACTTTTCCGGCGCCGCGAATGCCGGACGACCGATGCTGCTCGAGGGTGGGCTCGACTGGAAGACGATCGCGCTTAGTCCCCGCGACATGGATTTCATCGAGGCCAAGCATGCCGCGGCGCGCGATATCGCGCTGGCCTTCGGCGTGCCACCCATGCTGCTCGGCATACCCGGCGACAATACCTATGCCAACCTGGCCGAGGCCAACCGGGCGCTGTGGCGGCAGACCCTGATCCCGCTGGTGGTGCGGGTGGCCGAGGAGCTGAGCAACTGGCTGTCGCCGGGGTTCGGCGGGGCGGTAATCAGTCCGGATTTCGATGGAGTCGAGGCGCTGGCCGAGGACCGGGCGGCGCTTTGGACGCGGGTGGGCGGGGCGGAGTTTCTGAGCGACGCGGAGAAGCGGGCGATGCTGGGGGTGTGAGTGATGGAGCGACCAGTCACTTCGAGCTTCCTGGCTTTGTTGGCAGGAGTCCGGTCCGCAACGTTTGAGATCAAATTGCGCCTACTGGTCGATGCTTTGGAAAGAAGGTATCGGCCGGACCAGCCCCGAGCGCCCGCAGGTACATCGGTTGGCGGGCAATGGGTCGAAGATCGTGTGCGCGTGGCGATCTCCAGCCCGCGGTGCGATGGATTTTCTGGAGGTTGCCAATCCGGCGGTACTTATGGAACCACTGGATGGATCAAGATCGGCGGACGGAGGCTATGCTTGGACTGCGCCGTGAAGCTCCTAGGGATCGAAAGTCTGCCGCGCGACGAGCAGCTTGAAATCCTGCGCGGCTTCGATCCGGGCATTCGATAATGAGGACTCCGATGTCATTCAGAGATCAGGCGCTTAGTGCCGTCAGGGTTGGCGATGTCATATTTGGGCTTGGTGCTGGCGGCCAGGAAAAGCTTCTGCTGGTGTACGAGGTAGATCAAAGCGGCTTTTTGGCGCGCCATGTCACTACCCAGATGTCGTTCCGTTTCGGCCGGGACGGCAAGACATCGGTCAACGCTGACGGAGGGTTTGTCACCATCGTCTCTACGGCGCGACTCCCGCAGGAAATGTATGAGGTCGCGTTGGGGTTGGACCGCAAGTGGGCGGCGCGGCCGGAATACCCCGACACCGTTCTGAGCAAGGCTGAGATCGAACTGTTGCTCAAGCACGCGGCGTTTTTCGGGGCCCATCCTTTGCTGCCTGATTAGCCAGCATCAGGCAAGACCATCGTATGGAGGCCCGCCATTCGGCGGGCTTTTCTTTGCCCGGAGTTCCCATGGACGAGCTGACAAAAACCGTCATCGAGCGGGGTGATCTCGCGCATCTGGCGCTGTTCCTTTGGGCCTCCGGCGCGAGTGCCCTCCTCGTGTGGTCGCTGCGCGAGATGGCGAAGGTGAATCAACACTTCAACGACTTCGTGCAGGAGATCGCGTCTCTGAATCGACTTTTCAGGAAGGATGACTAAAGCCATGGCCAGCAAACAGAATTTGCAGAATGCGCAGCAGACGTTTCGGCAGTTTGCCTGGAACCTGGCCGGCACGCTGGCCAAGCCCGGCAAGGCGGCTGAGGCCAAGCCGGGCAAGCGCTGATGGCGGGTATTCCCATCGATGCCGAGGGACGGTTTGCCGGCTATGCCAGCATCTTCAACCGGCTGGACAGCGGTGGCGACATCGTCATGCCGGGGGCGTTCAGCAAGAGCCTGGCCAAGCGGCGAGACCGGATCAGGCTGCTGTTCCAGCATGACCCCAAGGAGCCCGTGGGCACCTGGGATGCGATCGGCGAGGACGGGCATGGCCTGTTCGTCGCCGGGCGATTGGTGCCCGGCGTGGAGCGGGCCGATGCGCTGCGGCGGCTGATCGAGGGCGGGGCGCTGGATGGGCTTTCCATCGGCTTCCGCACCGTCAAGGCCACCCGCGAGGGCGGGCACCGCAAGCTGTGGCAGATCGACCTGTTCGAGATATCGATCGTGACGTTTCCGATGATGGAGGACGCGCGCATTGCGCCCTCTGGCTATTCGACCGGCGCCGCCATCGTGGCCGCCACCAACACCATCCGCAACCGATAGGGACACCGACATGGACATGACCAGTGACGGCCTTGAAACCAAGGCCGGCGCGGGGAGCGACGTTGCCGCGCTCTTCGCTGAATTCTCGACCGCGTTCGAGGAGTTCAAGCGCACCAACGACCAGCGTCTGGGCGAGATCGAAAAGCGCGGTTCGCCTGATGGGCTGCTCGAGGGCAAGCTCGATCGGCTCAACGCCGTGCTCGACGGGCAGAAGGCGGCGATGGACCGGGCGCTGGTGGACCGCGCCCGTCCGCTGCTCGATGGCAAGGCGCGCCAGGCCGACGGCGAATACAAGGAGGCGTTCGCCTCCTATGTGAAGCGCGGCGAGGAAAAGGCGCTGTCGGTGGGCGTCAATGCCGATGGCGGCTATGTGGTGCCGCCGGAAACCGAGACGGAAATCACCCGGCTGATGACGGCGGTGTCGCCGATCCGCGCCATTGCTGGCGTGCGGCAGGTATCGGCTTCGGTCTACAAGCGGCCCATCTCGGTGACTGGCCCGGCGACGGGCTGGGTGGGCGAGACGGCGGCGCGGCCGACCACGAACTCGCAGACGCTGGCGGAGCTCAGCTACCCGACCATGGAACTCTATGCCATGCCGGCGGCCACCTCGGCCTTTCTCGACGACGCGGCGGTGGATGTCGGCCAGTGGATCGCCGACGAGGTCAACGCGGCCTTCGCGGCGCAGGAGACCACGGCCTTCGTCAGCGGCAACGGCGTCAACAAGCCTACCGGGTTCCTGGCGGCGACCACGGTGGCGGAAGCCAGCTGGAGCTGGGGCAATCTCGGCTATATCGCCACCGGCACGGCCGGCGCGCTGCCGGCCAGCAATGCCAGCGACGTGCTGATCGACCTGGTCTATGCGCTCAAGGCCGGCTACCGACAGAACGCATCCTGGGTGATGAACCGCAAGGTGCAGGGCGCCCTGCGCAAGCTCAAGGATGCCGACGGCAACTACCTGTGGCAGCCGGCGCTGACAGCGGACGGCAAGGCGCGGTTCATGGGCTTTGAGCTGGTCGAGGCCGAGGACATGCCCAATATCGCGGCCAACTCGCTGTCGATTGCGTTCGGCGATTTCAAGCGGGGCTATCTGATCGTCGACCGCCAGGGCGTGAGCGTGCTGCGCGACCCGTTCAGCAGCAAGCCCTATGTGCTGTTCTATACGACCAAGCGCGTGGGTGGCGGGATTGCGGACTACGACGCGATCAAGCTGCTGAAGTTCGCCGCTTCGTAAGGTCCGTGATCCTGGCCAGCTAGAGCGAAGGCCCTGCGCTCCGGTGCTCACGTACCTAGTGTACGCTCCGCTCCGGTGCTCGGGCCTCCACTCTATCTGACTCAGGCTGACGGACTTTCCTTCGCGGCGCGGTGCCCTCCTAACGGGTAGGCGAGAGGCTACGGGAAAGCGTAAATACATGGAGACAACACGCCTTCCCGGGCTCGATGGTCAGGTCAACGTCGTCCCGCCCGGTCTGTAACGACCTAGGGTAGACCGATACGTGAGGCCCGCCAGTCCACCACTGAGGGCGAGCGCGGGAGCGGCAAGCCACAATCCGGCCAAGTCATATGAGGGTCGAAGGAAAGGCAGCATTGCGGCCGCAGTCACGAGCGGTGCAACAGCTCCAAATATGAAGAATTGTCGTCTTTGTCGCCAGCCAAAGCGATTTGCCAGGTAAATGCCGGCGAAGGTCACCGGCATCATGAAGAGCATTGTCGGTAGGCTGAAGATAAGGCCAAAAAAAACGATCAGTATGGCGCCTGGTCCTTGAAGGTTCAGACCACTGATCACCGACCAAAGAAGCGCCATGACAACGGAGCCGACTGCCGTTGCCGCCATGTAGGCAGGAATATCAAGCGTAACCTTTGGCACAACGACAAATAGAGCCAAGTTCCTTTGGCGACGCAAGGGCGGGTCATCTCGCCTCTAGTTCCCACGACCGAACTCCCTTCTCCCGCAAAGGGCGCTGGGTGACGACTGAGAGCGGGCTCGACTAAAATCAAAAGGCAGAACAATGACTTCATACCTTCTCGCGGGGCCCGCGGAGGAGCCGGTTTCGCTTGCCGAAGCCAAGGCGTTTCTCAGGGTCGACGATAGTGCCGAGGACGGGCTGATCACGACGCTCATTGGGGCGGCGCGGCTGCATGTCGAGGGCGTGACGGGGCGGGCGCTGCTGGCGCAGAGCTGGCGGGTAGTGCTCGATTGCTGGCCGGAGAACGGGCAGGTGAAATTGCCTGTCGCGCCGTTCATGGCGGTGACGGAGATCACCGCGTTCGACGAGGTGGGCGGTGCCCATGCGATTGGCCTGGCGCAGTTCATGAGTGAGCCGGATCGGCTGCTGCTGCCATCCACGGTGGCGGGAATGCCGGTGCTGCGGGAGCGGCAGGGGATCGAGATCGACTATGTGGCCGGGTTCGGGACCGAGCCGGTGGAGGTGCCAGCCGATATCCGCCAGGCACTGCTGCTGCTGGTTGGCTACTGGTTCGAGCACCGTGATGCGGTGATCGTGGCCGGGTCGGGGGCGGTGGTGCCCTCGGGCTTTGACCGCATGGTGGCCGGCTACAAGCGGGTGCGGCTGTGAGCGAGGCGGTCCCACCGCTGGGCACGTTGACCGACCGGATACAGCTCAAGCGTCGCGAGATGACCGGGGAGACTGAGGGCGGGCATGTGGCAATGTTCGTGCCGGTGACGAGCCTGTGGGCGCGGGTGCGCTCGCTGACCGGGCGCCAGGGCACCAGCGCTGATGGGCGCGCGGTGGAGATTTCCCATGCCGTGGTGTTGCGCTTCCGCAATGACATCAAGCCGGGCGACCGGATCGTCTATCGCGGGCGAAACCTTGATGTAGTGAGCGCTGCCGACCTCAACGGGCGGCGGGCCTATCTCAGCTGCGCCTGCAGCGAAACCAGCTTTACGGGGTAGGGCGATGCATCCGATCAGCCTGTTGCAGGGGGCGCTGGTGACGGCGCTCAAGGGTGATGCGGCGCTGGTGGCTGTTGTCGGGGCTGATGGCGTGTTCGACGCCGCGCCCAAGGGCCGGCCGGCACCCTATGTGGTGATCGCGCGACACGATGTGATCCAACGCGACGGCGATGGCACGCCGGGGCAGGAGCACCGGCTGCTGCTGCATTGCTGGGGCGACCAGCCCAGCCGCAAGCGGGCGCTGGATATGGCCGAACGGGTGGTTGAGGTGGCGATGGCGTTCGTGGCGTCAGCGATCACGGTGACGCATCGCGAGCATATGCGGACGGAGACGGTAATCGACAAGGATACCGGGCTGGCACGGGCCGCGGTGGGGCTGCGGTTCTTGAGTGAGGAAATCTGACAGCATTTGCGGCTCCTGCGCATCCCCCTTGAGGGGAGGCAACGAGGGTGAGGGTCGTCGGGGTGACCATAAAGCGCCCCCCACCAAAGCTCCGCTTGGGCCCTCCGGGCCGAGCTACGCTACCCTCCCCTCAGGGGGAGGGAGGGCAGGAGCCGAGGGATTGAGTGCGGGGTAATTCCAGAAAGGCGAAAAAATGGCCGCTCAGAGCGGGAAGAATATGCTGCTCAAGCTCGACCAGACGGGGTCGGGGAGCTTTTTGACGGTGGCGGGTTTGCGGACGCGGGCGCTGGCCTTCAATGCCTCCACCGTCGATACGACCGACCAGGAAAGCGCCGGACGGTGGCGGGAACTGCTGGCCGGCGGCGGGGTGAAGCGCGCTTCGGTGACGGGCGCGGGCGTGTTCAAGGACACGACATCGGACGCTCAGGTGCGCGCGCTGTTCTTTGCCGGCACGATCCGGGACTGGCAGCTGATCATCCCCGATTTCGGCACGGTGCAGGGGCCGTTCCAGATCGTTGCGCTGGAATTTGCCGCCGATCACGCCGGCGAAGTGACGTTCGACCTGGCGCTGGAAAGCGCAGGCGAAGTGACGTTTGCGGCGATTTGATTTTCCACAATGTCATCCCGGCCCCCGGGTCGCTTCGCGCCCGAGGACAGGCTTCGGCCGGGATCCAAGTCCGCATGTCGCCCTAACACGGTGTTTGCGGAGGTTGCCGGACATGGATTCCGGCCTTCGCCGGAATGACCCGGTGGGTGGGC
>NZ_JACZKG010000067.1 GCF_014860165.1 Devosia sp. | reverse complement strand
GTCCCCGCCACCGGCCGGTACTCCGCGCCAACCCAGCCGTCATAACCCAGCCGCTCGATCCCGGCGAAAATCCCCGGATAATCCATCCGTCCGGTGCCCGGCTCATGCCGCCCTGGCACATCGGCGATCTGCACATGGCCGATGATTGGCAGCAGCCGCTCGAATGTCTGCAACACGCGGCGCTGCGTCATTTCCATGTGGTAGAAATCGTATTGCAGCCAGAGATTGTCGTGGCCGACCTTGGCCATGACGCGCTCGGCATGGTCCGTCGTCGATACGGCAAATCCCGGCATGTCGACCTGGTTGATCGGCTCGAGCAACGCCATGATCCCATGTGCGCCAAGCCGCGCCGCCGCGAGGCGCAGATTACCCACCAGTGCCCATTCCGCATCGCCTGGATCGGCGCCTGATGGCACGATGCCCGCCATCACATGCACCTTTTTGCAACCGAGCGCCCGCGCATAGCGCAGCACGGTCTCGATGCCGTCGGCAAATTCGTCCTCCCGCCCGGGATGGCACGCAATGCCCCGTTCGCCCTTGGCCCAGTCACCCGCCGGCGAGTTGAACAGCACCACCTCGACACCTGCCGCCTTGGCGGCGGCCGCCACCTCTTCGGGCGGAAACTCATAGGGCGAAACAAACTCGACGCCGCGGAAGCCATCGGCCGCCGCGGCGCCAAACCGTTCGAGAAAACCATGCTCGGGGTAAAGCATGGAGAGATTGGCCGAAAACCTCACGCAGCGGGCGTGAAATTCAGCGCCACGCCATTGATGCAATAGCGCAGCCCGGTCGGCGGCGGGCCGTCGGGAAACACATGGCCCAGATGGCTGCCGCAGGTAGCGCAATGCACCTCGGTCCGCACCATGCCATGGCTGCGATCGACAGTGTCTTCCACCGAGCCGGGCACTGGATCGTTGAAGCTCGGCCAGCCCGTGCCGCTCTCGAACTTCAGCTTGGATTCGAACAGCGGGCTGTCGCAGCCGGCGCAGGAAAACGTCCCGGCGCGCTTCTCATACAGCAGCGCACAGGAGCCGGGCCGTTCGGTCCCGTGATTGCGCATCACCTGGTATTGCTCAGGCGTCAGCCTGGCGCGCCACTCGGCGTCGGTGCGGGTCACCTTAAAGGCATGGGTGTCCATGAAATTACTCCTTTTGTCGCCCTGTCATTCGCGTCAGATATAGGATTGGTTACGTCCCGCCCATACCGCGCGTTGCATCACTTTCGCGCCGATCGTAGGCCAAAGGCTCGCCATGTCCATCGTTACCTCCATCGAGCAGCTCGAAGCGCTCTACACCCCTGCCCCGGTCGCTGCCTCCACCGTCAAGGTTGCCCACCGCATGACGCCTGAATATCGGCGGCTGATCGAGGCCAGCCCCTTTGCCGCCCTTGCCACTGTTGGCCCCGAGGGCATCGATTGCTCGCCGCGCGGCGATCAGCCCGGCTTCGTGCGCGTCCATGACGACGAGACGCTGATGATGCCCGACCGGCGCGGCAATAACCGCATCGATTCGCTGCGCAACATCGTGCGCGATCCCCGCGTCGCCTTCCTCTTCCTGCTGCCCGGCTCCGGCACCACCTTCCGCGCCAATGGCCGCGCCCATCTCAGCATCGACCCGGAGCTGCTGGCCAGTTTCGCGGTCGAGGGCAAGCCGCCGCGCTCAGTCATCGTGATGAAGATCGACGAGCTCTATTTCCAGTGCGCCCGCGCCATCGTGCGTTCCGAACTCTGGAACCCGCAGCGCCATATCGATACCAGCACGCTGCCCACGCCGGGCGAAATCCTCGCCGCCATGACCGACAACCAGGTGGGCGGCCAGGCCTATGACCAGGCATGGCCCGAGCGCGCCAAACAAACCATGTGGTGAACCCGCGCCGCCAGTGGCGTCACGGGTCGGTCATGCACTAGCGTTAGGAAAAGCGCGGACCGCACCATAGGCATAAAATGACCCTGAAATTCGTTGTCATGAGCGACCTGCATGTGATGCCGCAGGGCGAGCTGTCGATGACGCTCGATACCGGCGCGCGCCTGGAGCAGGCCGTGGATGCCGTCATCGCCCGCTATGGCGACGCCGACTTCTGCGTCCTGGCCGGCGACCTCGCCGATCTGGGTCAACCATCAGCCTATGAACACCTCAAGGCCATCATCGCCCGCCTGCCCATCCCGGTGCATATCACCCTGGGCAATCACGATGATCGCGACAGCTTCCTCTCCGTCTTCGGGGACGGCTACATCGCCGCCGAGACCGGCAAGGTCGACAAAACAATCGACCTCAAGGGCTACCGCATCATCCTGCTCGATTCCTCCGAGCCCGGCCGCGTCGATGGCGTCCTGTCCGAAGCCCAGATCGCCTGGCTCAAGGCACGACTGGCCGAAGCCATGGACCGCCCGGTCATCGTCATCCTCCACCACAATGCCAATGCGCTGCATATCGAGTCCGACAATATCCGCATCCTTGAACCCGATGCCTTCATCGCCGCCCTCAAGACCCACCCCGATATTCGCCAGGTCATTGCCGGCCACGTCCACCTGACCTCGACGGCCACCTGGCGCGGCCTGCCTTTCACCACCCTGGCCGGCAACCACTATTCCTGCAGCGTCGACCAGCCCAACGTCCCCATGCGCCGCCTCACCGGCCCCGGCCAGATGGCCTTCGTCCTCGGCACCGCGGACAGCACCACCGTGCTCTTCGACGACTTCATCGACGGCAACGCAGAGATTTTTGTCGAGGACTGATCAGTCGCTCCCGCGGCCACACCCAACGCGCGTCGGTGGTGCGGGGAGTGGAGCGGTTAGTCCGCACCATTTGCCTTCGAACCGGTCAAGGCGAGGCGAAAATGCCGGATTGCGAGAACCGAAGCGCCGCGTGCATGAGCACGTGAGCATCGGAAGCGCAGCAATTTGGTATTTGCAGACCGCCTTCACCGGGATCGAAGGCAAATGGTGGGAGTAACAAGGATTGAACTTGTGACCCTTCGCGTGTGAAGCGAATGCTCTCCCGCTGAGCTATACTCCCGTCGCCATTGGCGAAGTCTTTAGAGAGATGGTGGGCGTAACAAGGATCGAACTTGTGACCCCCTCGATGTCAACGAGGTGCTCTCCCGCTGAGCTATACGCCCATCTCTCCGGGATGGAAGAGCCGCGAGGCCCGTCCAGTGGCGCGGATAGACCATAAAAACCCCGAAGGGGTCAAGAGGGTCATCCAAGCTTTGTGGGGAGACAAAACTCGCTGTGGCGAGTCGACTGGCGTGGCTTTCGAGAACCGGAGCGGAGCGTACATCAGTACGTGAGCACCGGAAGCGCAGAAAGCCGCGTCAGACGGCCGCCGCAGTAGAGTTTGGTCAGGCCGCCAGCAGCCGCTCGACTTCGTTCACCAAATCCTTGAGGTGGAACGGCTTGCTCAGCACCGAGGCATCCTTGGGGGCGTCGCTGTCGGGGTTGAGCGCCACCGCGGCAAAGCCGGTGATGAACATCACCTTGAGATCGGGGTCGAGTTCAGTGGCGCGCCGCGCCAGTTCGATCCCGTCCATTTCCGGCATCACGATATCGCTGAGCAGCAGCGAGAAGGGCTCCTCGCGCAGCCGTTCATAGGCTGACAGCCCATTGTCGAACGACACGACCTCATAGCCCGCGTTCTTGAGCGCACGCGTCAGGAAGGACCGCATGTCGTTATCGTCTTCTGCGAGCAGAATTCGCTTCATCTAGGGCTCCGGCCGTTCGACTGGCGCGGCCGGATGGGTCATCCGGCTTGGGCGCGTGGCACAACTGAACGACGCGCCACACGGCGCATCATGAGTCGGACTATAGGGGATCATGTTTAAGCGAAGTTTGCTGTCCTGCAAACCTCGGGTGAACCGGCCCCGTCATTTCTGCTGGCAATTTGTGCGACAATCTGGACAAGCCGGCCGCAAAGCGCGAAACTGACTGGCAAATCAGTGCGGCGTCGGCTCAAGACGCCTGTTGGGAGGCACCTTGCGGTCCGACTATTGGGATCAGCCGGCATTCGAAACCATCCGGCCGCGACGGCTGGTAGCACCACTGGTGTTCAATTCCGCCCATTCCGGCCGCGTCTATCCCGAACGCTTCCTCGCCATGACCCGGCTCGATCATCTCTCGATCCGCCAGTCCGAGGATGCCTGGGTCGATGAACTCTTCGCCCGCGCCCCTCATCTTGGCGCCCTCATGCTGCGGGCACATTTCCCCCGCGCCTATCTCGACGTTAACAGGGAGCCCTGGGAACTCGACCCCACCATGTTCGTCGAGCCGCTGTCGGATCGGTTCAACACCACCTCGCCGCGCGTCGCGGCGGGCCTGGGCACGCTGGCCCGCGTCGTCGCCGAGAACAAGCCCATCTATCGCGATCGGCTGACCATCGAAGACGCCCGCATGCGCATCGAGGGCATCTATCATCCCTATCATGCCGCCCTGCAGAAGCTGCTGAGCGAAGCTCTCGCCGCCTTCGGCGTGGCCCTGCTGATCGACTGCCATTCCATGCCGCGCATCACCCGCTCCAACGACAAGGCCGCGCCCGATATCGTGCTGGGCGACCGCTATGGCACCACCTGCGCCCCGGGCCTGGTCGACCTGGTCGAGACGGTCTTTGCCAGCGCTGGCCTCAAGGTGGCGCGCAACCGCCCCTATGCCGGCGGCTTTGCCACCCGCACCTATGGCCGCCCGCAGCATGGCGTGCATGCCCTGCAGATCGAGATCAGCAGGCATCTCTACATGAACGAGGTAACCCTGGCCAAGAATGACGGCTTCGAAGCCATCCGCAGCCTCATCGACCGCCTGATCTTCGCCCTGATCGGCCTCGACCTGGTGTCCTTGGTGGGCGGCCAGCCCGTGGTCGAAAAGGAAGCGGCGGAGTAGGTCCCAACCACCGGGCCCACCCAAAACTGGATCGTCACCCTCGGGCTTGACCCGAGGGCTCTACACTGTCGCACTTTTCCGCAAGTGAAACGCCTCGGATCGAGCCCGAGGGTGACGATTGGTGGTGGCGGAACTATCAGTGCATGCGTAAGAACTCATACCCTCAGTATGACCTCATGGTGAGCTTGTCGAACCACGAGGTCGTGGCCCCCCGGACCCGCCCCATGACCATCGATCTCGCCAAAGTCGAAGCCACCCTGCTGGCCGCCGCCGATGCCGCCGCAGCGCACACGCTGCCCCTGTTCCGCACCACATTGGCCATCGACAACAAATATGCCGTGGGCTTCGATCCGGTTACCGAAGCCGATCGCGGCGCCGAGACCGTGATCCGCGCCATTATCGCCCGCGATTTTCCAGACCACGCCATTATCGGCGAGGAATGGGGATCGACCGGAGAGAGCGACTATTGCTGGATCATCGACCCGGTGGACGGCACCCGGGCCTTCATCTCCGGCGCCCCCGTCTGGGGCACGCTGATCGGCTTTGCCCATAATGGCGTCGCCATTGCCGGCCTGATGAGCCAGCCATTCATCGGTGAAACCTTCCTCGCCACGCCCGGCAGCGCCACCTATCGCCGCGGCGGGACCACCACCACCGCCATCCAGACCAGCGGCCAGACCGAACTGGCGCCTTCCCGCGTCTTCACCACCACGCCCAACCTCTTCAAGGGCGAGCATTGGGGCAAGTGGGAGGCCATCGAGGCAGCCACTCGCCTGCAGCGCTTCGGCATGGATTGCTATGGCTATGCCCTGCTCGCCGCCGGCCATGCCGACATCGTCATCGAGCCGCGCCTCAACACCTACGACATCGCCGCCCTCATCCCCATCATCCGCGAAGCCGGCGGCGCCATCGCCTGCTGGGACGGCAGCGAGCCCACTTCCGGCGGCGACGTGGTCGCCGCCGCGACGCCCGAACTGCTGGAAAAGGCCCTGGCGCTGGTCAATGCGAGCTGATGATCACGGAGCCATCAGTCGACCTCCCTCCCCCTTGTGGGGAGGGAAGCGAAGCTAGACCCGGAGGGTCGTAGCGTAGCTGGGTGGGGGTGAGAGCCTCGATATCCGGGCCAAACACCCCCACCCTTGATCCCTTCCCACAAGGGGGAGGGAGACGACTGCTGGTCCGGTGCCTAAGTCGACTGCTCGGTAATAAACGCATCGAACGCCGCCAGGACCTGGCCGCGGATGTTGTCGGTCTCCATGAACAGCTCATGCCGCGCGCCGGCAATCACCACATGCCGCCCGGTGCGCATGCGCAGTCCCAGCTGCTCGATGGCCGCAGTCGACACCACCTCGTCCCGCGCCGCCGCCAGCATCAGCAGCGGGACGCGGATGCGGGCGGCAAAATTGGTCTGGCCTGCCTCGGCCATGGCGCCGAACGCCGCTGCCGCCCAGCGTACCGTGGCAACGCCGATCTCGAGGTCTGGCCGCGCCCTGATCGTATCGACCGAACGCATGTAGCGGATCAGGTCCCCGGTCAGGGGATTGCCCGGAAAGGTCGCCTCCGACATGGGCTTGTCGGCCTTGCGCCCCACCGGCATGTGGCCGAGGCCCAGAAAGCTCAGCGTCTCGCCCAGCCGCGCCATGCCGGCCATGCCGAACGGCTGCCGGTCGAGCGCCAGCATCGGCGCCGACAGGAAGATCCGGTCGAACATCATCCGGTCATTGGCACCGGCCAGGAGCGACGCCAGCCCGCCCATCGAATGGCCCACCAGGTAGAAGGGCGGCGGACAGTCCGGCAGCAGGATTTCGCCGTGGAAACTGTGCAGGTCCGTCCAGTAATCCTCGAACTTGTCGACATAGCCCAGCTTGCGGTTGCCGATCAGCCGGTCCGACCCGCCTTGCCCGCGCCAGTCGAATGTCGCCACCGCAAACCCGCGCCGCCGCAAGTCGGCAATGGTCTCGAAATACTTCTCGATGAACTCGGTGCGCCCCTGCACCAGGCAGATCGTGCCGCGCTGTGGCCCTTCCGACTTCAGCCATGTCGCATAGCGCAGTTGCACACGGTCCGAGGTCTTGAAAAACCCGACCCGCCCGCCTTCCGGCATGGGGTTGGACGGAATGTTGACCAGGCTGGGTCCATTGGGATCGACGACGGCGTTCATGGGCGACCTCTCATGAGTGCACTGGTCTTAGCTCAGAGAGGTTGAAAAAGGAAAACCGGCACCTCCTGGGAGGTGCCGGTCCTTGTATACGGTCCATGCGGGGGGCGGGTGATGGACCGCATTGACCGTGTTCTAAGCCACCCAGCCTGAACTCCAACGGACAGCCCCGTTCATTTTCCGTTCATCTTTGCCGTTTCGCAGCGATATCGCGGCAAAAGCACCCCCTTGAACCGGAAAAATCCCCTCCCATATCTGCTTCGTTCGCCGGACTTTCCGGGAACCCCGACCTCGAAATCATCCGCTCGCCTAATGCTGGGAGCGCTGTCGAGACCACCGGGACATCCACGTTGCTTTACGGAGAATGTGACCATGCAGACCATCGATTTTTCCCCCTTCTATCGTTCGACTGTCGGCTTTGACCGCGTCTTCAATCGCCTCGACACGCTCGTTGGGCAGGAGGCCAAGACCTATCCTCCCTACAATATTGAGCGCACCGGCGAAGACGCCTACCGCATCTCGATTGCCGTCGCCGGCTTTGCCAATGGCGACATCGCCATCGAGACCAAGGAAAACAGCCTGGTCGTCAAGGGTGCCAAGCCCGCCGAGGCCGCTGACAAGGCCCGTGAATTCCTCCATCGCGGCATTGCCGAACGCGCCTTCGAGTTGCGCTTCCAGCTTGCCGACTATGTCGAGGTCCACGGCGCCAGCCTCGAAAACGGCCTGCTGCATCTGGAACTGAAGCGCGAACTGCCCGAGAGCAAGAAGCCGCGCACCATCCAGATCAATGCCGGCACCCAGCCGACCATCGAAGACAAGTCGGTCAACTAGTCGCGCTGCCTTCAGCGTCGACAACCGCGCCTTCTTCGGCGTCGGTAGCCGCGTCGACCGATACCTTCACCTCCAGGTGACGATAGAGGCGCAGTCCGCAAGGGCTGCGCCTTTTGCGTGCTGCCTAGACCCGCGCCCGCCTGAACGACCCGTTCATGGGCCAGTCAGTGTGCAAGACCCAGTTTTGCGCTACACTTTTCGTCCTGCGCCCTGGGAGGCTTGCCGTGCACTCGCCCTTTCACCGCCTACGCCCCGCTCATCTCGGCTGCGCCGCAGTCCTGTTGCTGGCGCCTGGCGCTTATGCCGACGATTTCCTCAAGACCAACGATTGGCCCATGGCGGAGGCCCAGGCCGCGCTCGCCGACGAGATCGGCACGGCCCTGGTCCACGACATCACCATTGGCAGCGACGATGTCGCCATCACCGCCGACCACGCCACCGATCCCGAACAGACCACCGACTATTACTGGGATGGCCAGACGGTCCGTTCCGGCATCAGCATGCCCAATTTCACCGCCCTGGGCATGGGCGACACCAAGCCCTTCCCGCTGGCCGACTTGCCGCTCGACCGGCTGCCCGAAATCAAGAACGCGGCGATCAATGCCTTCGCCCTGCCCAAGGCCCTGATCACCGAGATCGAGGGCACCATGCCCACCACCCGCACCAGCAAGAAGCTCATCCCGCTCTGGGAAGTGCATTTCGCGCAGCCCGGCGGCGGTGTCGGCTCCGTGTTCCTCACCGCCAATGCCCAGGTGGTCGATATCATCCTGCCCCAGGGCCAGCAGGCCGAGCTCGGCCCATGGCTGGCCCCCGCCACGGTCGCCAATACGCTGGCCCGCCTCAGCGAGGAATTCGGCCCCAATGCCCGCTATGCGGAAATCTTCATCGATGACACCAAGGCCCTCGTGCAGATGGAAGACCCGCAAAATCCCGGTCAGATCGCCGAAATCCGTATCGACGCCGATTCCATGACCCGGGACGAATCGATGATGGCGGGTACCCCGCTCGGCCCCACGCTCGATCGCCCCTTCACTTTGGCTGACGTCGCCTCGCTAGACGCGGGCATGCTGGCCGATCTCGAACAGCGCACCATCGAACGCATGGGCATGCCTGGCATGACCGTGTTCCGCTACACGATTTCACGCTCGGTCCTGTTCATGACCCCCGAGGACGACCGCCTTGTGGTGGAAGTCCGCGCCGGATTGGACGACGGCTGGACCAGCGGCCGCGTCGCCTATGACATGAACGGCAATGAGGTCGACGTCGTCACGCCCTAGCCAAATCCGTTCAGGCGTCTGATAATTTGCTGACCCGCCTCCAGAAACAGTTGTCTGGTCAGCGCTTTGGTGACGGCGGCATCTCGGGTATTCCTATCGTTTCCTACACGAAAATTGGCAAAGTCCTATTTTATGTGACGGAAGCGTGGCAAAGGCGCTTGCCGACAGTTTGGAATTATGCAAATGTGCAGATGTTAGGGCAGCACTTCTGTCCTATCTGACGCGTCGCCCCGCTCTCCGCGGCCAGCGCGCACGCTGGTCCGGCTGGCCCGCTCTGCATGAGCGGAAACGGATAGGCGGGACTAATATAGTCCGAAGTTTGAGTGGCCATTTGGATGCAGCGCCACTCCCCATGCATGGATGCGTTTGCTCTTTCGAGCCGTACTGTTGTAGTACGACCCGCCTGAATAACGCGCCCACCAGAGGACGAGACGCATCCAGCCCGCCGGGGAACCGGCATCATCAGGATGCACACGACATAGCGACAGAGCCCGGCAACGGGCGCGACACAAAGAACGAGGAACATGCCATGGCAGACGCGCGGAACGGATCCCAAGCCCCGGTCACGACGAGCAAAGCCAATCGCACGACCTTGATCGAGCACGGTCGCCGTGTCGAAACTGGTCGTCCCGCGGCCCAGGGTCTCTATGATCCGGCCAACGAACACGATGCCTGCGGCATCGGCATGATCGCCAACATCAAGAACAGACCCAGCCACGAAGTGGTCGAGAAGGGTCTCGAAATCCTCGAGAACCTCGAGCATCGCGGTGCCGTGGGCGCCGATCCCTTGATGGGCGACGGTGCCGGCATCCTGGTGCAGACCCCGCATGCCTTCTTCAGCAAGGTGCTGCCTTTCGCTTTGCCCGAAAAGCACCACTACGCCGTGGCCATGCTGTTCTATCCCAACATCGTGGAACTGCGCGACCGCTGCGCCGAAGCCGTCCGCGGCGTCTTCGCCCGCGAAGGCCTGACGCTGCTCGGCGAGCGCATCGTGCCGACTGACAATTCGCCCCTGAGCGAAGGCGTCATCGCCACCCAGCCGATCATCGAGCAGATGGTCGTGGCCCGCCCCGAAGGCGTCACGCTCGATGAGTTCGAGCGCAAGCTGCTGATCGTCCGCAAGGTCATTTCCAACACCGTCTATGCCCAAGTCCCCGAGAGCAACGGCGACAACGGCTTTTACGTCGTCTCCATGTCGGCCCGCACGCTGGTCTACAAGGGCATGTTCCTGGCCGCCCAGCTCAAGGCCTTCTATCCGGACCTTTCCGACGAGAGCTTCGAGAGCGCCATCGCGCTCGTGCATCAGCGGTTCTCGACCAACACCTTCCCCTCCTGGAAGCTGGCCCACCCCTACCGCATGACCACCCACAATGGTGAAATCAACACCATCCGCGGCAACGTCAACTGGATGGCCGCCCGCCAGGCCTCGGTGTCCTCGCCCCTGTTCGGCGACGACATCACCAAGATCTGGCCGATTTCCTATGAGGGCCAATCCGACACCGCCTGCTTCGACAACGCGCTCGAATTCCTCGTGCGCGGCGGCTATTCGCTGCCGCATGCGGCGATGATGCTGATCCCCGAAGCCTGGGCCGGCAACCCGCTGATGGATGAGACGCGCCGCGCCTTCTACGAATATCACGCCGCCCTGATGGAGCCATGGGACGGCCCCGCCGCCATGTCGCTGTCGGACGGCCGCTACGTCGTCGCCACCCTCGACCGCAACGGCCTGCGCCCCGCCCGTTACCTCGTAACCCGCGAGGGCCATGTCGTGCTGGCCTCCGAGTCGGGCGTGCTCGATATTCCCGATGAGGACATCGTCGAGCGCTGGCGCCTGCAGCCCGGCCGCATGCTGCTGATCGACCTCGAAGAAGGCCGCATCATCTCCGATGACGAGATCAAGCGCACCCTCGCCACCAAGAACCCCTATGCCGAGTGGCTCGCCCGCAGCCAGATCGTGCTCGAAGACCTGCCCGAAACCGAGCCCAAGGCCCCGGTGACGTCAGAGTCGCTGCTCGATCGCATGCAGGCCTTCGGCTACACGCAGGAAGACATCAAGATCCTGATGGCGCCCATGGCCACCACGGGCCAGGAAGCCGTCGGCTCGATGGGCACCGACACGCCGATCTCGGCGCTGAGCCAGAAGTCCAAGCTCCTCTACACCTATTTCAAGCAGAACTTCGCGCAGGTGACGAACCCGCCGATCGATCCGATCCGCGAGGAATCGGTGATGAGCCTTGTCAGCTTCATCGGCCCGCGCCCCAACATCTTCGATCTGGCCGGCGCCTCCAAGGAGAAGCGTCTCGAAGTCCGCCAGCCCATTCTCACCAACGAGGATCTCGAAAAGATCCGCGCCATCGGTGACATGGCCGACAACCAGTTCAAGACCAAGACCATCGACATCACCTACCCCGCCGATATGGGCGCGGTGGGCATGGAAGCGGCGATCAACGCCATCTGCGAGAAGGCCGAGGCCGCCATTGCCGGCGAGTACAACATCATCGTGCTGTCCGACCGGCTCGTGGCCTCCGACCGCATCGCCATCCCGGCGCTGCTGGCCACCGCCGCCGTGCATCACCACCTGATCCGCAAGGGCCTGCGCACCTCCTCGGGCCTGGTGGTCGAGACCGGCGAAGCCCGCGAAATGCACCATTTCGCCATGCTGGCCGGCTATGGCGCCGAAGCCATCAACCCCTACCTCGCCTTCGAAACGCTCTCGGCCCTCCATGCCGAAGGCGAATTCCCGGCCGAGGTCGATGCCCACGAAGTGGTCTATCGCTACATCAAGTCCGTCGGTAAGGGCCTGCTCAAGGTCATGTCCAAGATGGGCATTTCGACCTACCAGTCCTATTGCGGCGCCCAGATCTTCGACGCCGTTGGCCTATCGACCGAATTCGTCCAGCGCTTCTTCTTCGGCACGGCCACCACCATCGAGGGCGTTGGCCTCGCCGAAGTGGCCGAGGAAACCGTCCGGCGTCACCGCGACGCCTTCGGCGACGATGTCGTGCTGCGCAAGGCGCTCGATGTCGGCGGCGACTATATGTACCGCATCCGTGGCGAAAAGCATGCCTGGAGCCCGGATGTCGTCTCCGACCTCCAGCACGCCGTTCGCACCCGGGACGAGTCGCCCGAGACGGCGCAGGATCGCTACAACAGCTTTGCCCACCGCGTGAACTCGGGCGAAAACGGCTATCTCGCCATCCGCAACCTGTTCGACATCAAGCCGCTGGGCGAAGCCGTGCCGCTTGATGAAGTCGAGCCGGCTGTCGATATCGTCAAGCGTTTCGTCACCGGCGCCATGAGCTTCGGCTCGATTTCGCGCGAAGCACACACCACCCTGGCCCAGGCGATGAACCGCATTGGCGGCAAGTCCAACACCGGCGAAGGCGGCGAGGAACCCGACCGCTACAAGCCCCTCAGCGATGGCTCGCGCAACCCGCTGCGCTCAGCCATCAAGCAGGTCGCTTCCGGCCGCTTCGGCGTCACCACCGAATATCTTGTCAATGCCGACCAGCTCCAGATCAAGGTCGCGCAGGGCGCCAAGCCCGGCGAGGGCGGGCAACTGCCCGGCCACAAGGTCGACTGGATCGTCGCCAAGACCCGTCACTCGACGCCCGGCGTGGGCCTCATCAGCCCGCCGCCGCACCACGACATCTATTCCATCGAAGATCTCGCCCAGCTCATCTACGATCTCAAGAACGTCAATGAGCAGGCCGATATCTCGGTCAAGCTGGTGTCCGAAGTCGGCGTCGGCACGGTCGCGGCCGGCGTCGCCAAGGCGCGCGCCGATCACATCACCGTCTCGGGCTATGATGGCGGCACGGGTGCCTCTCCACTGACCTCGCTCAAGCATGCCGGCGGCCCTTGGGAAATCGGCCTGGCCGAAACCCACCAGACCCTGGTGCTCAACCGCCTGCGCTCGCGCGTCGTCCTCCAGGTCGATGGCGGCCTCAAGACCGGCCGCGACGTGCTGATCGGCGCCCTGCTCGGCGCCGACGAGTTCGGCTTCTCCACCGCGCCGCTGATCGCGGCGGGCTGCATCATGATGCGCAAGTGCCATCTCAACACCTGCCCGGTTGGCGTCGCCACCCAGGACCCGGTGCTACGCAAGCGCTTCAAGGGCACGCCCGAGCATGTCATCAACTACTTCTTCTTCATCGCCGAAGAGCTGCGTGGCCTGATGGCGTCGATGGGCGCCCGCACCCTGCGCGAGCTCATCGGCCGCTCGGACCTGCTCGACCAGCGCAAGATGTCCGAATACTGGAAGAGCGAAGGCATCGACTTCAGCAAGCTCTTCTACAAGCCCGAGCCGATCGGCGGCGACACGCTCTATCATTCCGAGCTGCAGAACCATCACCTGGAATCGGTGCTCGACCGCAAGCTGGTCGAGCTGGCCGAGCCTGCCTTGGCGCGCGGCGAAGCCGTGCAGATCGAGCTGCCCATCCGCAGCCGCGACCGCTCGGCCGGTGCCATGCTTTCGGGTGCCCTGGCCAAGAAGTATGGCCATGAGGGCCTGCCCGACGACACCATTTCGATCAAGTTGACCGGCACCGCTGGCCAGAGCTTCGGCGCCTTCCTCGCCCGCGGCATTTCCATCGACATGGTGGGCGACGCCAACGACTATGTCGGCAAGGGGCTCTCCGGCGGCCGCATCGTCGTGCGTCCCTCCGACAAGGTGAGCTTCGAGCCGAGTAAGTCGATCATCGTCGGCAACACCGTGCTCTACGGCGCCATTGCCGGCGAATGCTACTTCCGCGGCATTGCCGGCGAACGCTTCGCCGTCCGCAATTCCGGCGCCATCGCAGTCGTTGAAGGCACGGGCGACCATGGCTGCGAATACATGACCGGCGGTGTTGTCGTCGTCATCGGCCAGACCGGCCGTAACTTCGCCGCCGGCATGTCGGGTGGCGTCGCCTATGTGCTCGACGAGGATGAAACCTTCCGCGAGCGTTGCAACCTGGCCATGGTCGATCTCGAGCCGGTTGCCGAGGAAGAAGCGCTCATGCAGAAGCTCCACCACCATGGTGGCGATCTCGAATGGCATGGCCGCGTCGACATCTCCGGCGACATGACCAAGCATGACGACGAGCGCCTGCACCAGCTCATCTCCAACCACCTGCACTATACGGGGTCGGACCGCGCCCGGTTCATCCTGGACAACTGGGTCGAGATGCGCCCGAAATTCGTCAAGGTGATGCCAGTCGAATATCGCCGCGCCATCAAGGAGATGGAAAAGAAGCGGGCCAGCGGCAGCATGGGCGTGGCAGCGGAATGACGCTGCACATCTACGGTGACCTTGGGTCGGGCAACTGCCTCAAGGTCAAGCTCATCGCCGACGCCACCGGCATGCCTTATGTCTGGCATGAAGTGCTCGCCCGCTCGGGCGGCACCAGCACGCCCGAATTCCTGGCGCTCAACCCGGCCGGCCAGATGCCCGTCGTCGTGCTCGATGACGGCCGTCCCCTGGCCCAGTCAAACGCCATCCTGCGCTACCTGGCGCATGGCTCGCGCTTCATTCCCTCCGATCGTTACGCGGCGGCCAAGGTGGACGAGTGGCTGTTCTGGGAACAGTATAGCCACGAACCCACGGTCGCCGTGGCCCGCGCCCGTGTCGTCTATGACAAGGTCGCCACAGCCGATCTCGACCCGGCGCTTGTCGCCCGCGCCAACAAGGCGCTCGACCGGCTCGAACAGGCGCTGGCGAACCAGAAATTCCTCGTCGGCGATGCAGTGACCATCGCGGACATTGCCCTCCTGCCCTATACGCGCCAGTCGCCGCAGGCGGGCTTCGATCTGATCGGGCGGCCGGCGCTGACGCGCTGGATTGCCGCCTGCGAACAAGAACTCGGACTACCTGCCTTTTCGGCAGGCAATTAGGGGTACGACATGGGTAAGGTAACTGGCTTCCTCGAGATCGAACGCGAAGAGCCCCGGTACGAACCGGCCTCCGATCGCATCCGTCACTTCGGCGAGTTCACCATTCCGATGAGTGAAGGCCGCATCGTCGATCAGGCGGCGCGCTGCATGGATTGCGGCGTGCCCTTCTGCCACGGCGATACCGGCTGCCCGGTCAACAACCAGATCCCGGACTGGAATGACCTGGTCTATAACGGCGACTGGGAGGAAGCTGCGCGCAACCTCCACTCCACCAACAACTTCCCCGAATTCACCGGTCGCATCTGCCCCGCTCCCTGCGAGGAAGCCTGCACGCTGAACCTGGAAGACGTGCCCGTCGCCATCAAGACCATCGAGCAGGCCATTGCCGACCGCGCCATCAAGAGCGGCTGGATCAAGCCGCAGGTGCCCGCCCACAGGACCGGCAAGTCGGTCGCCATTGTCGGCTCCGGCCCGGCTGGCCTGGCTGCCGCCCAGCAGCTCGCCCGCGCCGGCCACGACGTGCATGTCTATGAGCGCGAGCCCAAGGCCGGCGGCCTGATGCGCTACGGCATCCCCGATTTCAAGATGGAAAAGGACCATATCGACTTCCGCGTCGAGCAGATGAAAGCCGAGGGCGTCACCTTCCACTATGGCGTCAATGTTGGCGTCAACACACCCCTGTCCGACCTCCAGTCGCGCCACGACGCCGTGTTGCTGGCCGGCGGTTCGGAAAAGCCGCGCGCCGTCGATAGCGAAGGCACCGATCTCAATGGCGTCCATTTCGCCATGCCCTTCCTTGTGCAGCAGAACCGTCGCCTGGGTGGCGAGGATGTGTCCTCCGAGGTGCAGCTCACCGCCGCCGGCAAGCATGTCGTGGTGGTCGGTGGCGGCGATACCGCATCCGATTGTGTCGGCACCAGCTTCCGCCAGGGCGCCATTGCCGTCACCCAGCTCGACGTCCGCCCCATGCCGCCGGAGCTCGAGAACAAGCTGACCAACTGGCCCAACTGGGCGGTCAAGATGCGCACCTCCTCCAGCCAGGCCGAAGGCGCCATCCGCGAATTCGCCGCCGGCACGATGAAGATCATCGGCAATGCCAAGGGCCAGGTCACCGGCGTCGAATGCGCCCGCGTCGATCGCAAGCGCCAGCCCATTCCCGGCACGGAATTCGTCATCAAGGCCGATCTGGTCCTGCTCGCCATCGGCTTCGCCCACCCCATCCATGAGGGCATGCTGACCGAACTGGGCGCCCAGCTCGACAAGCGCGGCAATCTCTTCGCCGATACGCTGAGCTACAAGACGACGGTCCCCAAGGTCTACGCCGCCGGCGACATGCGCCGCGGCCAGTCCCTCGTGGTCTGGGCCATCCGCGAAGGCCGCCAGGCCGCCCGCTCCATCGACTTCGACCTGATGGGCAAGACCGATTTGCCGCGCTGAGGTGCCTGACAAAGGCAGGAGCCCGCCACCCTACCGGTCGTCACCCTCGGGCTTGACCCGAGGGCTCTGCACTTGGACGACGCATGGCAAGTGAAACGCCCTCGGGTCAAGCCCGAGGGTGACGACCGGTGGCTGTTGCGAAGACTGGCAGTCCGCCCTGGATTCACCTCCCGCTACCGCCCATGCTAACAGTCTGCTAACACTTTCCGCCTTCGCGTGACCCGGAATCCGCATGACCACCAAGCCCTATACCGTCGACGAACTGATCTCCGCCAAGGCCATCGCGGCCCGTGTCGAGGCGCTGGCCAAGGACATCTCCACCCACTTCGCCGACACCGACAAACTCGTTGTCGTCGGCCTCTTGCGCGGTTCCTTCATCTTCATCGCCGACCTGGTGCGCGAACTCGACCTGCCCGTCGAGGTCGATTTCATGGAAGCCTCCTCCTACGGAAATTCCACCGAATCGAGCCGGGAAGTCCGTATCCTCAAGGACTTGCGCGGCGAGATCGCCGGACGCGACGTGCTGGTCGTCGAAGACATTGTCGACACCGGCTACACCCTCAAGCATGTCCTCGAAATCCTCGGCACCCGCCATCCGCGCCGCATGGAAGTCTGCGCCCTCCTTAACAAGCCGAGCCGCCGCGAAACCGACGTCGTCGCCAAGTGGATCGGCTTTGATATTCCAGACAAATTCGTCGTCGGCTACGGCATCGACTACGCCCAGCGCAACCGCAACCTCCCCCATATCGGCGCCGTCCGCTTTACCGGCTGACCGCTTTTCACCTCTCCCTTGGGGGAGAGGTCGGCCGCAGGCCGGGTGAGGGGGCCTTGTGCTCCCCCCAATGCCTGAGTAAAACCACGCCACGGTCTGCAGTTCACCGAGGCGTCGCCGCCCCATCAGGGGAGCTAAACCTGCAGTTCCAGACTTCTGACCATGACCCCATCCCCATGGGTGCCTGATCGTAAGCCGGCGACCGACGAGCGCTCTGCGCATTGGCACCCGATGAGGATTGTCATGCCCAAACTTCACGTCCCTTTCGCCGCCACTGATATCACCGCAATCGCCCGCTCGCTACGCGAGCAGCTCGGCAAGCTCGACCACGCCCCCAGCCATGTCGAGATGCTCAACATGCTGGCCCGGGCCAGCGGCCACGCCAATTTCCAGCATTTGCGCGCCGATGCCGAGGCGCAGGCTCGGCTCACCACCGAGCCCCCCCTAGAGCGGGTCGACCATGCCCGCGTCGAAAAGGTGCTGCGCCATTTCAACGAGGCCGGTGTCATGATCCGCTGGCCCAGCAGGACCAACCACCAGACACTCTGTCTCTGGGTCATCTGGTCCCGCATCCCCGCCGAGCAGCGTTTCAGCGAACGCGAGATCAACCAGTTCATCATCGACGCCCACAGTTTCGGCGACCACGCCCTGCTGCGCCGCTCGCTGGTGGACGCTCACATGCTGGCCCGCACGCCCGACGGCCGGCTCTATCGCCGCATCGAGAAGAAGCCCGATCCGGACGCCGTCGCGCTGCTGGCCGCCATCGGGCAGCGCGCGCCCGCCTAGCGCCCGCTCTCGTTCTCCACCGGCTCGGCTTCGGGGTCGAAACCGACCCCGAACGCATCGACCCGGCCGATCGGCGCGGTCACCAATTGCTCGAGGGTGAAGGGGACCGCGCCCGGCGGCACATTGACGGCGGTCACCAGTTCCGTCGCCCGCTGCGGCACCCGGCTGATCGGGATCACCGCCCCGGCCACCTCGAGCAGCCGGATCTGCCCCAGCCCCTGATAGGGCGGCCGCAGCATCGCTGCTGCGTCCGTGCCCAGCAGCGGATCGGCAATCGCCATGGTCACGCCGCCGCCGCGATAGAAGGACTGGATGGTCTGGCTGAGATAGAAGGCTAGCTTGTCCGCCCCGGCGCTGGAGAAGTGGATGCCGTCATCCTTGCGCATGCGGGCATTCTGCCCGTTCACATCCGGGCCATGCGAGGAATACTTGCCGTCCTCGCCCAGGAAGCGCTCGTAGATATCGAGAAATTCCGCCCCGCCCGAGAAGCTCGCCAGCCGCTGGATATTGCTGATCTGGCTGATTGCCGCCGAATATTCGGTCTTGGACATCGGCGGCAGGCCCACCCAGATCACCGGCTTGCGCGCCGCCCGCAGCTTGCCCAGGAAGCTGGTGATGCGCGCCTGATAGGCTGCGGTCCATGGGTCGGTCAGCGAGTCATAGGTTTCGCCATTGACCGTGATTTCCTGCCGGTCGTTGATGCCGATGATGACCACGGCGAGGTCGAAACTGTCGGCCGCGATCTGTTCGGTGATGGCGGCGTCCCAGTCGAAATAGTCGTAGCGCACAAAGCCCGAGGAACTGACGCCCTGGTCGATCACCACCAGGTTGGGGTCCTCCGCGTAGAAGCGCTCTAGCGCCCGGCTAAGGTCGATTGCCAGCGAATCGCCGAACACGGCCAGCCGGGTCGCATTGGGCGCCTTCTCGACCTGCGGCTTGGGCGGCGGCAAGGCGGCGGGCGCCTGTTGCCGGGGCGCCTGCTGCTGCTGCACGGGTGCCGGCTCGGGCTCGGGTTCGCCGAACAGCAGATCGAACAATGTCCGCCGTTTTGCCTCCTGCGCCACAATTAGCGTGTCGTCGCTCTGGGCATAGGCCGGCGCCACGTCGCTGAAGACGAGCAGGCCGACCAGCAATGCGACAACCAGGCGGATCATGGCTTTCCCGCGCAACGACCCCAACCCTCTAGCAAAACTGCCTTGGCAGCGCCATCGGCGTCCCCATCATGTTACCGTGTCGCCGCCACCAGGGCCTCATAGGCAGCCCGGGTGATGAACCCGTCGGCCACCTGGCCCTGTGCCGCCTGGAAGCGCGCATAGGCCGCCTGGCTGATTGGTCCCAGCCGTCCATCGACCGCACCGTCATAAAGTCCCAGTTGCGTCAACGCCTGCTGGATCCCCCGTCGCTCCGACAGGTTGGGGAACACCGTATTGCGCGGCCAGTCATCGACGAAGCCGCCGCCGCCCTTGAGCCGGTCGGTCATATGCGCCACGCTCATGGCGTAGCTGTCGGAGAAATTGTAGCCCTTGAGCACCAGATAGTTCTGCGTCATCAGGAATTTGGGACCGTCCTTGCCGGCCGGAACATAGAGGAAGACCGGCAGGTTCGGGTCGGCGAACTGCCGCCCGGCCACGCGCGCCACCCCGCGTTCGGCGAAGAACGATACCGGCCGCATCTCCGTCCGCGTCGCCAGCAGATAATCGAACCCATAAGGCACCACCACTTCCATGCCCCAGTCGAGCCCGGGCTGGTAGCCCAGTCCGCGCAGGAACCGCGCGCTGGTCGCCAGCGCATCGGCCAGCGAGTTGTGCAGGTCCACCCGCCCGTCGCCGTCCCCATCCGTGCCATGCGCCACTACATTGGACGGATTGACCTGCAGATGCCCAATGGCCCCGGCCCAGGAGCCGACCAGCGATTGCGCATCGAGCGGGCCCCACTGCACCAGCAGCAGGGCCGCGATAAGGTCAGCCTCGTCCTCGACCAGCCGCGTGCGCCGCTGATGCACCAGCGTCGCCAGGGCCCGCACGATGGGGCGGATCAACTGCTCATTGCCGAGCACGGCGCCGTAGTCGGTCTCCATGCCCCAGATGGCGCCAAGCACGAACGGGTCGACGCCATAGGCTTCGCCCACCGCGGCAAACAGCGCCTGGTTGCGCGCTATCGCCGCCTTGCCGCGCTCGATCCGCCCTGACGTGACCCGGCCTTCGATATAGTCCCACATGGGCGTGGTGAATTCGGGTTGGCTGGTTACCAGATCCGGCACGCGCGGGTCGGGCGTCAGCCCGCCCATGGCGCCGTCATAGGTCGACGTACTCACCCCCGCCGCCAGCGCCTTGGCCCGGAAGCCGGCGATGAAACTGCCAAAGCTCTCGATGGGCTGGGCGAAAGCCGGGGTCGAAAGAAGGACGAAGAGCAGGAACATCAAACGCATCGAACGGGTCTCCAAGGCTTCGCAACCACCGCGCGTCCGCGTCTGGCTAGCGCAGGCTAGCGATTGCGCGTCATCAGATGCCGCTCCCACCAATAGGCGGATTCGACGATTTCCCTGAGATCGTCATGCTGCGGCACCCAGCCGAGCAGGCTCCGCACCTTTTCGCCCGTCGCCGTGATCGAGGCCGGATCACCGGCGCGGCGCGGCCCCTCCTCTGCCCGGAAGTTGACCCCGGAAACCTCGCGCACCGTTTCCACCACCTGCCGCACCGAGTAACCCTGTCCATAGGCGCAGTTGAGCGTGGTGCTCTCGCCGCCGCCACGCAGATGCTTGAGCAGCAGGGCATGGGCCGCGATGAGGTCGGTGACGTGGATATAGTCGCGCACGCAGGTGCCGTCGGGGGTTTCATAGTCGGTGCCGAAAATGTCCATCTTGGCCCGCTGCCCCAGCGCCGTCTGGCAGGCCACCTTGATCAAATGGGTAGCCAGCGGCGTCGATTGGCCGCTGCGCTTGCCCGGGTCTGCCCCGGCCACGTTGAAATAGCGCAGCACGCCGAAAGTCATCGGATGCGCCGCCGCGACATCGGCCAGCATCCACTCGGTCATCAGCTTGGACCGGCCATAGGGCGACATCGGATTGAGCGGCGTCGTCTCGACGACGGGCGCCAGGCCAGTCATGCCATAGACGGCCGCCGTCGAGGAAAAGATGAAGTGCTTGACCCCGCTCTTGACTGCAGCCTCGATGAGGTTGCGCGACGTGGCGGTGTTGTTGCCGTAATATTTGAGCGGGTCGGTGACCGATTCCGGCACCACGATCGATCCCGCAAAATGCACGATCTCGCTGATGCCATGCTTGTCGATCAGGCTTCGAACGAAATCGATGTCCGCGGCGTTACCCGCTTCGAATATCGCCCTGCCATCGATTGCCCAGTCGAACCCGGTCACCAGATTGTCGAGCACGACGACCTGTTCGCCGGCATCGGCCAGGTTCAGCACCATATGACTACCGATGTAGCCCGCCCCGCCGGTTACCAGAACAGCCATGGATTAACTCCGAATTTCAATTGCTTGTTTGCCTTGGTGATATTGCAGAGACGTTGAGATAGCTTTACGCCAATTCCAGCATGGAGTGCACGATTTGCCCAAGCGCGTCAGAACCGCCGTATTTCCTGTTGCCGGCCTCGGAACCCGGTTCCTGCCTGCAACCAAGGCCCTCCCCAAGGAAATGTTGACCGTCGTCGATCGTCCGCTGATCCAGTATGCGGTCGATGAAGCGCGCGAAGCCGGCATCGAGCACTTCGTCTTCGTCACCGGTCGCAACAAGGGTGTCATCGAGGATCACTTCGACCGCCAGTTCGAGCTCGAGACTACTCTTGAAGCGCGCGGCAAAAATGCGGCACTGGAGGAGTTGCGCAAGGATCTGCCCTCGGCCGGCCGCACCAGCTTCACCCGCCAGCAGGAGCCACTGGGCCTCGGCCACGCCGTCTGGTGTGCCCGCGATATCGTGGGCGACAACCCCTTCGCCCTGCTGCTGCCCGACATGCTGTTCAAGGGCGTGCCCGGCGTTCTCAAGCAGATGATGGACGCCTATGAGGAAACCGGCGGCAATGTCATCGCCGTCGAGGAAGTCCCCGAGAGCGAAGTGTCCTCCTATGGCGTGATCGCCCGCGGCGCAGGTGCCGACAACGGCTTTGCGGTCACCGCCATGGTGGAAAAGCCCAAGCGCGAAGAAGCGCCCTCCAACCTCATCATCTCCGGGCGCTATATCCTGCAGCCGGAAATCTTCAACCTGCTGGCAGACCAGCCGCGCGGCGCCGGCGGGGAAATCCAGCTCACCGACGGCATGCAGACGCTGATGCGCAGCCAGAGCTTCACCGGTGTCAAATATCAGGGCCAGAGCTTCGATTGCGGCTCCAAGATCGGCTTTCTCACCGCCAATGTCGTCTATGCGCTCGATCGCGACGACATCCGCCCGGGCTTCCTCAGGGAATTGCGCAAGCTCGACCTCGAAGACCAGCTTTAGCCCCCTCGCCTGAAGGGGGTGCCGGACCCTAGCGTGACAGCGTGATGCCCACGGTTACCCGGTGGGCGTCACGCACGCCGTTGCTGCTGCTTTCGGAATGGTCGTAGTCATAGTCGGCCGACAGGGCCGTGTGGGCATTGACCTTGTAGTCGGCTCCCGCGCCTAGGCCGTATCCGGTCTCGGTATTGGCACTGCCGACGAAGCGCGCGCTGTTCCAGTCGGCCAGCGCTCGCAGCGCCAGCCATGAATTGACCGTGTATGCCACCTCGGCAGTGGCAGCATAATCCACCTTTGTCGTGCCCCCGCCATTGGGTCCGGGCGGGGATATCGTGGTGGCAAAGCCCGCCGTCATGCGCCAGGTCGGGTCGGGTGTGAAGGTGACGCTGGCGTCGTAGAGCTGGGTGACCACCTCGCCCAGGCCCGCCGCATCAAAGCGCCGCAGCCCCACGCCGGCCGAGGCCGTCGCTTCCAGGATCGTGCTCCAGCGCCCGGTTACGCCAGCCTTGAGCGTGGCGTCGGAGGCATTGGGATAGGCCATGAACGCCGTCGAAGGCAGGTCGAAGATGTCGCGTCCGACGCCAGCCTGGCCGAACACCTCGAAGATCGGCGTCGCCTGGAGCCCCACGCGCAATCCCGCATCCAGCGCCCAGTAATTCTGCTCCGAATTGTCGGTAACCACGCCCGATGTCAGCGACGTCGGGCCGAACACATGGCGTTGCGCCGCGCCGGTCACACCGACATTGAAGCGGCCGAACTGCCGCGTCACGCCGATATCGCCACCACCGCTGATCGTCTGCGGCGCAATGGCGATATTGCTGGCCAGCCCCGGCGAACCGGCTGTCGCCTGCGTCAGCGACAGGCTGCCATTGCCGGTCAGACGGGTGACGCTGTCCAGGTCATAGCCCGTCTGCAGCCCCAGCCGCAGACCGGTAACACTGATATTGCCGCCATCGCTGGGTCGCACGATTTCGGCGCTGGCGTCAAAATTGATCGCCGAGCGGCTGCCGATATGCTCGAGCCCGATGGTCGGCACCAGGAGGATGTCGAAGCGCTCGCCCGATGTCGCCTTGGTATAGCTGCCGCGCAGCGCCACCGACCAGTCGACATCGAAGAACGGATCGTAAGGCTCGCGCAGCCATTCGCCGCTGTCGAGCACAGGCTCGCTGGGATAGACGCCAGGCAACAGCCGCTCGTTGTCGGTGTCCGAGCCATCGCCGAGCGAATGGTCCGATGCCGCCAGCGCGGGCAAGGCAAGGCAGAGCGTGCACAGCGCCGCGGCGCCTGCATGCCTTGCTGTCTGCCGCCACCACCAGGGCAAGATGCTCTCCGCCAACCCAAATCGGCCCGCGGCATGGTGCCACCGGCTCGCGGCGATCCTTCCACCTTATGGTTAACGAATGCTTGCCAGTCCGGTTTTCAGACCGCCTCGACCTTGAGCACGGCGCCCTCATTGCCAATGATGCGCACGCGCTGGCCCGCCGGCAGGTCGGCGCCCGATACCCGCCAAACCGTATCGCCTAGCACCACCCGGCCGAAGCCCTGCTCGATCGCCTGTTCGAGCACCGCCTCCTGGCCGACCAGATGTTCGGCCCGCAGGTTGAGATAGGGGCGGTCCGTCGGCGCCGGCCGGCTGCGGGTCCAGCGGACCCAGATCGCAATGCTGACCAGCGACAGCAGGCCAAAGATCAGCCATTGCAGCGGCCAGCCGATAGCCCAGAGCAGCGCGACGATGCCGGTGACGATGCCCGAAATCCCCATCCACAGCAGGAACCCGCCGGGTACCACCAGCTCAAGCGCCAGCAGCACCAACCCAGCGACGATCCAGGCCCAGGGCCCGTTGCCCGCGATGAAGTCGATCACCTGCATGGTCCGCCTCCGTTACGATTGGCCGGCCGATGGTGGCCGGCTGGGACGAACTGGGGTCGACGGCGCGGCCCCGCCAAAGGTCTCGCGGGCGATCTCGGCAATGCCGCCGATCGAGCCGATGACACTGGCGGCCTCCAGCGGCAGCATCAGCACCTTCTGATTGGGCGAGGTGGCGATCTTGCCCAGCGCCTCGATATAATTGTTTGCCACGAAGTAGTTGATGGCCTGCACGCTGCCGCTGGCGATGGCATCGCTGACCATCGTGGTTGCCTTGGCTTCGGCCTCGGCCGAGCGCTCGCGCGCCTCGGCATCGCGGAACGCCGCCTCCTTGCGGCCCTCGGCTTCCAGCACCTGGGCCTGCTTGGCGCCTTCTGCCTGCAGGATGGCAGATTGCCTGCGACCTTCTGCTTCCAGGATTGCGGCACGCTTCTCGCGCTCGGCCTTCATCTGCCGCCCCATCGAATCCACCAGGTCCTTGGGTGGGTCGATGTCCTTGATCTCGATGCGGGTGATCTTGACGCCCCAGGGCGACACCGCCGTGTCCACCACCTTGAGCAGGCGATGGTTGATCTCGTCGCGATTGGACAAAAGCTCGTCCAGGTCCATCGATCCCATCACCGTGCGGATATTGGTCATGGTCAGGTTGAGAATGGCGTTTTCGAGGTTGGACACCTCATAGGCCGCCGCCGCCGCATCGAGGATCTGGTAGAAGGTCACGCCATTGGCGGTGATCGAGGCATTGTCGCGCGTGATCACCTCCTGGTGGGGCACGTCGAGCACCTGCTCCATGACATTGATCTTCTTGCCGACGCTGTCGATGAACGGCACGATCAGGTTGAGGCCGGGCTTGAGCGTGCGGGTATATTTGCCGAACCGCTCGACGGTGTAGTTGTAGCCCTGCGGCACCGTTTTCGCTCCCGCGAACAGCACCAGCAGCGCCAGGATGCCAAGGCCGATCAGCGTGATGCTGAGCCCGTCCAGTGCCAGGCCCTCAAAGATTTCCATCGCCGATTCTCCCTTGTCCTTCATGGCGCCGACCTTAGGGTCGCCCATGCCGGCGCGCAACGCCGGCCGGCGGAACAAAGCCCCGCCCGCAACCGTTGCAGCGGCATCTTCCCGTCGCCAAGAGCCCCGCCATGCCCGCTTCACGCCCTATCTGGAAAGGCCAGCTGCGCCTCTCGCTCGTGTCGATAGCAGTGGAACTCTATACGGCCACCAAAGCCAACGCCAAGCCCAGCTTCCGCCAGATTCACGAGCCTTCAGGCAAGCCTGTCCATTACGAAAAAGTGGTGGATGGCATCGGTCCCGTCGACAAGGACGAGATCATGAAGGGCTTTGAATATGAGAAGGACGATTATGTCCTGCTCACCGACGAGGAGATCGACGCGGTCAAGCTGGAGACCCGCAAGACGCTCGATCTCACCCAGTTCGTCTACAGCCACGAGATCGATCCGCTCTACTACGACAAGCCCTATTACATGGTGCCGTCTGACGAGCTCGCCGAAGACGCTTTCATCGTCATTCGCGATGCGCTCCGGCAGGCCGACAAGGTCGGGCTCGGCCAGCTTGCTTTGCGTGGCAAGGAATACCTTGTCGCCATCAAGCCGGCCGGCAAGGGCCTGCTGCTCGAAACGCTGCATTACGAGGACGAGCTGCGCAAGGCCGATCCCTATTTCTCCGACATTCCGGCCAAGAAGGCCGATGCGGATCTCCTGGAGGTCGCCACCGCATTGATCGACAAGAAGACCGACAAATTCGATGCCAAGGTGTTCAAGGACCATTATCAAAGCGCCCTGCGCGAGCTGATCGCCCGCAAGCTCAAGAACAAGGGCAGGAAGATCACCGCCAGGGACGAGCCGCCCGAGAGCAGGCCGACCAAGTCCAACGTGGTGGACCTGATGGCGGCGCTGAAATCCTCCCTCGAAGGCGGCAAGCAGGCCCCGGCGAAGAAGCCCGCCGCCAAGGCGAAGGCTGCCCCGCGCAAGAAGGCGAGCTGAGCTCATGGCCAGCAAAGCCGACACCCTGCTGCGCGAATACCAGGCCAAGCGCGACTTCACCAGGACGCAGGAGCCATCGGGCAAAGCCGCTGCCGGCAGTGCCAAGGGCTATCGCTTCGTCGTGCAAAAGCATGACGCCACCCGCCTGCATTACGATTTCCGCATCGAGCTCGATGGCGTGCTCAAGAGCTGGGCGGTGACCAAGGGGCCATCGGACAATCCCGCCGACAAACGCCTCGCCGTCCGCGTCGAAGACCACCCCCTCGACTATGGCAGCTTCGAAGGCACCATTCCCGAGGGCGAATATGGCGGCGGCACGGTGATGCTCTGGGACGAGGGCACCTGGGAGGCGATCGGTGATCCGCATGCGGGGCTCGAAGAGGGCGATCTCAAGATGAAGCTCAATGGCCACCGCATGAAGGGCGAATGGGTGCTCGTCCACATGAAGGGCCGCGACAGCAAGCGAAAATCCGGCCCGCCGCGCGAGAACTGGCTGCTGATCAAGCACAAGGATGACTATGCCAGGGACGAGGCGACGCTGACCGAACGCTTCACCAAGTCCGTTTCCACTGGCCGCGACCTCGACGGCATTGCCAAGGGGCTGAAGTCGAAGAAGAAGACCGAGACACCCGATGACGCGGTCTGGCATTCCGACGACGACAAGACCGCCGACAATCCAGCCCCGGCCAAGGCCAAGGCCAAGCGCGGCGCCCTGCCCGCCTTCCGCGAGCCGCAGCTGGCGACCCTCGTGACATCAGTCCCTGAAGGCTCAGACTGGGTCTTCGAGATGAAATATGACGGCTATCGGTGCCTCGCCGCCGTCGCGGGCGACCAGGTGCGTCTGTTTACCCGCACCGGCAAGGACTGGACCACCCAGTTTCAGGCCATCGTGCCACCACTGGCCCGCATCACCAAAGGCACCGCGCTCATCGATGGCGAGCTCTGCGCCTTTGACGACAAGGGCCGCACTGATTTCTCGACGCTGAAGGAGCACCTCTCCAATGGCGGCCCGCTCACCTATTTTGCCTTCGATCTGCTCGAACTCGATGGCGAGAACCTCACCCGGCTGCCGCTGATCGAACGCAAGGCCAGGCTCGAGAAGCTGCTCGGCAAGCTGGAGTCATCCTCGCTGGTGCAGTTCTCCGCCCATGTCACCGGCAATGGGCAGAAGGTGTTCGACAGCGTTTCCCGTGAGGGTCATGAGGGCATCATCGCCAAGCAGGCCGACGCCCCCTATCGCGGCGAGCGCACCCGCACCTGGCTCAAGATCAAGGCAGGCAAGCGCCAGGAATTCGTCGTCGCCGGCTGGTCGCCCTCAAGCAAGAAGAAGACCTTCGCCTCCCTGCTGCTGGGGACCTGGGAGGACGGCAAGCTGATCTATCGCGGCCGCGTCGGCACCGGCTTCAATATGGAACTGGCCCAGCAGCTGCAGCAGCAGCTCGACAGCCGCGCCCGCAAGACCAACCCGTTCGCGAACGCGCCCCGTGCCATCGCCCGGACAGCGCGCTGGGTGGCGCCGGAGCTGGTGGCCGAAATCGGCTACACCGAATTCACCCCCGATGGCATATTGCGCCACCCGTCTTTCCTTGCCCTGCGCGAGGACAAGCCGGCGGGAGACGTGCGCATGGAAAAGCCAGCCGCAGCCCCAAATGCCGCAACGCCGCTGAACGGCAAGGCCGGCATTTCCGCCGCCGAGGCGGCCGGCATCAGGCTGACCAGCCCCGATCGCGTGATCTATCCCGGCCAGGGCGTCACCAAGGCCGACCTGGTCGCCTACTATGCGGCCGTCGCCGAGCGCATGCTGCCCTATGTCGAGAAGCGGCCGCTGAGCCTGCTGCGCTGCCCGCAGGGGCGGGCCAAATACTGCTTCTTCCAGAAGCACGACACTGGGGGATTTCCCGATGCCATGAAGTCGGTGATGATCACCGAAAAGGATGGCAGCAAGGAAGACTATTTCTATATCGAGGACCTGGCGGGCCTCATCGCCGGCACGCAGATGAATGTGCTCGAATGGCATCTCTGGGGGTCGCGCATCAAGGATGTCGAGAAGCCCGAGCGCATCATCTTCGACATCGACCCCGACGAAGCGCTCGGCTTCGAGCATATCCGCGCCGCCGCGGTCGATATCGGCAAGGAGCTCGAAGCCTGGGGGCTGCAGAGCTACCCGCTGGTCAGCGGCGGCAAGGGCATCCACGTCATTGCCCCACTGCGCCCGACGACCGAATGGCCGGAGGTCAAAGGCTTCTGCAAGACCCTGGCCCAGCGCCTCGCCGACCGCGAGCCCGACCGCTTCGTCGCCACGATGAGCAAGGCCAAGCGCAAGGGCAAGCTGTTCATCGACTACCTCCGCAACGAGCGCGGCTCAACCGCCATCGCTCCCTGGTCCAGTCGCTCCCGCCAGGGTGCACCGGCGGCGGTGCCGGTCAGTTGGGACGAGTTGGCGACTGTCAAGGCCGCCAACCAGTTCACCCTGGCCGACGCCGCCGCACGGGCGAAACAGCCCGATCCGTGGAAGGGCTATTTCGACACGACCCAGTCGATCACCAAGGCCATGTGGAGCGCGGTGGACGGGCCCAGGCGCTAGGGCATCGGTACGTTGACCCGACGATCGATCGTCAGCGTCACCGCGATCACCACAAAGGCAAACACCACCATACCCAGCGCCAGCACATGCGCCTCGCCCCATTGCAACCGCTCGACATAGTCGTAGAGCGCAATGGCGATCACCTTGGTCTGGCCCGGTATATTGCCGCCGATCATCAGCACCACGCCGAATTCGCCGACCGTATGCGCAAAGGTCATCACCGCGCCGGTGATATAGCCCGGCCGTGCCAGCGGCAGCGCCACGCGCCAGAAGCGCTGCCAGTTGCTGGCGCCCAGGCTCGTCGCCACTTCGAGCGCGTCTTCGCCGATCGCGCCGAAACCGTTGCGCAGCGGCTGCACCATGAAGGGCAGCGAATAAAAGAACGAGCCGATGACGAGGCCCGTGAAGGAAAAGGCCAGCGTCCGCCCGCCCCAGAGCCCGGCAATCCAGCCGCCGGGCCCATTGGGGCCGAGCACGATCAGGAGATAAAAACCCAGCACCGTCGGCGGCAGCACCAGCGGCATGGCCACCACGGCCGCCACCAGTTCGCGATACCGGCTCCTGCTGCGCGCCAACCACCAGGCGATGGGCGTACCGAGCAGCAGCAGGATGAGCGTATTGATCGTCGCCAGGGTGAGCGTCAGGCCGACCGGCGGCCAGATATCGGCAAAACTCATCCCACGATCCGTTTACTCGATGACGTATCCCGACGCTTCTATCACGGCGACGGCGGCATCGCTTCTCAGGAAATCAAGGAAGGCCGTCGCGGCCGGATTAGCTTCCCCAGCCTTGAGCAGCACCGCATCCTGGCGGATGGGCTCATGGAGATCGGCCGGCACAAGCCACACGCCCGATTTGCCGACTACCTGGCTGGCCGCCACGAAGCCGATTTCGGCATTGCCGCTCTCGACGAATTGCAGGGTCTGGCTGATGCTCTCGCCGGTCACCAGCTTGGGCGTGATCGCATCGGTGAGACCCAAAGCCTCGATAGTCTCCTGCGCCGCCCGGCCATAGGGAGCAGTGGCGGGATCGGCAATCGCAACCTTGTCGAAATCGCCGGCTTCCAGCACGCCCTTGCCGTCGCTCAGGTCCAGCGAGGTGCTGTAGAGCGCCAGCGCGCCGATGGCATAGGTGAAGACCGTGCCCGCGACGCCAAGCCCCTCGGCCACCGCCCTGCGCGGCCGTTCGGCATCGGCTGCGAGCAGCACCTCGAATGGGGCGCCCTGGCTGATCTGGGTGTAGAGCAGACCCGTCGCGCCAAAGCTGTAGCTCACGTCATGGCCGGTCTCAGCCATGAACAGCGGCGCCAGTTGCTCGGCAACCGCGGTGAAATTGGCGGCAACGGCGACATGGACGGTTTCGGCATGAGTCGGGGCGCTGATCAGCCCGGCCAGCGCCAGTGCCGCCCCGAGCCGCCGCATCAGCCGCGCAAGGCGCTCGCTTCCCGCGCCAGGGCTTCGATGCGGGCCCAGTCATTGGCCGCCAGCGCATCAGCCGGCATGATCCACGACCCGCCGACACAGATGACATTGGAGAGCCCCAGATAGACCTTGGCCTTGGCCGGATCGATGCCGCCGGTGGGGCAGAAGGTGATGTCGGGCAGCGGCGAGGCAAAGGCCTTGAGCACCGGCGCCCCGCCATTGGCTTCGGCCGGGAAGAATTTGAGGAAGCCATAGCCGCGCTCTGCCGCCGTCATCGCCTCGCTGGGCGTGGCAATGCCAGGCAGCAGCGGAATGCCGATATCGTCGGCCGCATCGAGAATGCGCGGCGAAATGCCGGGCGACACCATGAAGCGGCAGCCGGCATCGACCGACTGCTTCATGTGCAGCGCCGTGCGCACCGTGCCAGAGCCGACAATGGCGCCGGTGACCTTGGCCATCTCTTCCATCACCTTGAGCGCATTGGGCGTGCGCAGCGTCACTTCCAGGATCGGCAGGCCACCGGCGACCAGTGCCTCGGCCAGCGGCCGCGCCTGGCTCACATCATCGAGGATGATCACCGGGACAACCGGAGCGAGCGAGAGGATGGAGCGGATGGCGGCGGTGTCTTGCGGCATGGTCAGTCCTCATCGGTGCTGTTGGGGAACGGTTAGGAGCTTGGCAAAATTCCCGCAACCCCGTTCATTGAAAAGCCCGGAAAAAATCCCTAGGTTCCGCCACGACTTCGGGAGGAGACGCACCATGGTGCAGACGATCAACGCCGTGACGCCCCTCGATGAGGCACGCGCCATCCTGTCCCAGCACTTCGACCTCAAATTCTCCAAGGCCATCGAGCGGGCCACCGAGAAGGTGTTCGATCGGGTGCGCGACAAGATTCCCGAGATCGAATGGCCCTTCTATGCGCCGCTGATTTTCCAGATCAATCAGCTCAAGCGCGAGAAGGACGCGGTCATCCTCGCCCACAACTACCAGACGCCGCAGATTTATCACGGCGTCGCCGATATCGTCGGCGACAGCCTGCAGCTGGCCATCGAGGCCACCAAGGTCAAGCAGTCGGTCATCGTGCAATGCGGCGTGCATTTCATGGCCGAGACCAGCAAATTGCTCAATCCGGACAAGACGGTACTCATTCCCGACAGCCGCGCCGGCTGCTCGCTGGCCGAGAGCATCACCGCCGAAGACGTGCTGATGATGAAGGAAAAATATCCGGGCGTTCCGGTGGTGACCTATGTCAACACCTCGGCGGCGGTGAAGGCGGTGACCGACGTCTGCTGCACTTCGTCCAATGCGCTCGACATCGTCAATCGCGTCGATGGCGACACCGTCATCATGATCCCCGACCAGTATCTTGCCGCCAACACGGCGAAGAAGACCGCCAAGAAGGTCATCACCTGGGCCGGCGCCTGCGAGGTACATGAGACCTTCACGGCCGAAGACATTTCCGAGCTGCGCCACGCCTATCCGACAGCCAAGATCATCGCCCATCCCGAATGCCCGCCCGAAGTCATCGACGCGGTGGATTTCGCCGGCTCGACCGCCGCCATGATCGACTGGGTCAAGACCAACAAGCCGCCGCGCGTGGTGATGGTCACCGAATGCTCCATGTCGGACAATGTCGCGTCGGAGACCACGGGCGTTGATTTCCTGCGCGGCTGCAACATCTGCCCGCATATGAAGCGCATCAACCTCGAAAACGTGCTGTGGAGCCTCCACACCATGACCGAGGAAGTGACGGTCGATCCTGCCATCATCCCGGCAGCGCGGCTGGCCGTGGAGCGCATGATCGAGATGAGCCGGAAGGGCGACTAGGCGCCCAGGGCGTAGCGACGATGATGGGCGAGGAACTCCGCGCCGGGACGGAGCGGTTCTTCGGGCAGCACCAGGCTGGTACGCAGCGCGGACAGCGTATCCCGATCCAGCAGGTCCGGATGTGGCACGAGGATGCGGAAATCGTCCGCGATGGTGATCAGCCCGTCGCGAAAGGCCGGCGTCAACGAATGCAGCATCGGCAGGTAGTTGGCGATGGTGAGCGGTCCACCCTGCTCGCGCGGTCGGATGGCGGTGACGTCGAGGTCGGGATGGAGGGACAGGGTGGGCGGGGCAAAGCGTGCACCGGTCAGCGCGCAGCGATGGCCATAACTGACCAGCACGAGGCGATAGAGACTGGTATAGGCTTCGAGCTCATCGGCGGCGGCAAAGCCCTTCTGCATCTCCTCGCCAAATCCGTCTTCGCCGCCCACGACCACCCGTCCTCTCCAGCTTCCCCTGGGAAAGGACCTTACGTAGAACCACAGAGCTTGCAAGCGGAGCCGCTCCAGCCATGACCACCTTCGACAATACGCTCAATGCCGATGGCGCGCTGATTGTCGGCGCGGGCCTGGCGGGTCTGTTCACCGCGCTCAAGCTGGCGCCGCGCCCGGTGACTGTACTGTCGCCCAAGCCGCTCGGCCTGGGCGCGTCGTCGGCCTGGGCGCAGGGCGGCGTGGCCGCGGCGGTGGGCAAGGGCGACAGCAGCCACGCCCATGCGGTGGATACCGAAATGGCCGGCGCCGGCATTGTCGATCACGGCACCGCCGAAAGCGTCACCGCGGAGGCCGCCGCCCGCATCGAGGACCTGGCGCGCTGGGGTACACCCTTTGATCGCGACGATTTCGGCAATTACGAACTGGGCAAGGAAGCCGCCCATTCGGCGAACCGCATTGTCAAGGTCGAGGGCGACCGGGCCGGCTGGGCCATCATGCAGGCCATCATTGCCGAGGTGCGTCGCACCCCGTCCATCCGGGTGGTCGAAGGCATTACCGCGCTGAGCCTGGCACGCGATAATGGCCGTATCGTCGGCGTCTTCTGCCGCAAACTGGGTGATCGCTATTCCGAGCCCGTCTTCATCCGCGCCCGCGCCACGGTCTTGGCGGCCGGCGGCCTGGGCGGGCTCTACGCCGTCACCACCAATCCGCCCGGGGTACGTGGCCACGCCATGGGCATGGCCGCGCGCGCCGGTGCGCTGATTGCCGACGCCGAATTCGTCCAGTTCCACCCCACCGCCATCGCCACCGGTGCCGACCCGGCCCCGCTGGCCACCGAAGCGTTGCGCGGCGAAGGCGCCATACTCGTCAACGACCTGGGCGAGCGCTTCATGCCATCAATTCATCCCGATGCCGAACTGGCGCCGCGCGACGTGGTCGCCCGCGCCAATTTCCGCCAGATCCAATCGGGTCGGAAGGTCTTCCTCGATACGCGGCAGGTGCTCGGCGAAGCCATCCTTACCCGCTTCCCGACGGTTTCGAAATACTGCCTGGACGCTGGCATCGACCCGGTGGCCGGCATGATCCCGGTCACGCCGGCCGCGCATTTCCATATGGGCGGCGTCAAGGTGGACGATCGCGGCCGCTCATCGCTGCCAGGCCTTTGGGTTTGCGGCGAGGCCAGTTGCACCGGCCTGCATGGCGCCAACCGGCTTGCCTCCAATTCGCTGCTCGAAGCCACCGTCTACGGCGCGCGCATCGCCGAAGATATTGGCGGGCTGGAGCCTGCAAGGGAGCTCGCTCCGTTCAAGGGCATAGAGTGGGACGAGGCAGAGGGCCAGCGGGCCGAGGACGTCCTGCGCGGCACCATAGCCGTGCAGGACCTGCGGCGTGTCATGACCGACCTGGTGGGTGTGGAACGCGACGCCGATGGCCTGCGGCTGGCCCTTCGTCGTATTGCCCATCTGGAGGCCACGGCCGAGCAGGTGACGAGCGCCTATCTCAACATGACCACCTCGGCCACCATGGTCGCCGCCGCCGCGCTCAAGCGCACCGAAAGCCGCGGCGGGCACTTCCGCACCGATTTCCCGCAGACCGACGAGGGCTGGGAACATCACACCACCATGACGCTGGAGGAAGCCCTCGCCATTCGTGCCGGGGCCTGATCACTCCGTCAGCATGTACTCGGCAATCGCGGCGCGATCGGCCTCGGTCCATTGGGAAGTTGAATCGGCAATGACTTCCCCCATCGGTCCGCCAAGCACATCAAAGCCGGGCGTGAAGCCATCGAGCAGCGTCTGCGCCAGCAGGTCCTGGTCGTAGCCTTGCCCGAGCAGCGCGTCGCGGGTGATGGCCGGCGCCTTGCCTCCAGTGCCGCCGGGTGAGCCGGTAAGGGCCTTGCCCCAGTCCAGCGCCCCAAGGGCGTTGCGCGGCGTATGGCAGGCGACGCAATGGGCCGGGCCATAGGCCAGGTACTCGCCCCGGTTATAGGCCTCCGACCGTCCCTCTTCCGGCACGAACCGCGCGGGCGAGAAGAAGAGGTTCTTCCAGCCCGCCATGGCGAGGCGGATATTGAAGGGAAATGGAACCTGGCTGGCCGCCGCCGGTTCGCTGACAGGCTCGGTCGCCATCAGCGCCGCATAGAGATCGGCTATCTCCTGGTCGCTCATCCGCGTGTAGTTTTCGTAGGGAAAGGCCGGGTAGAGGTGCCCCTGCGGCCCCATGCCGTTACTCATCGCGTCCGAGAACTGCGCCAGCGTCCAGTCGCCGATGCCGGCTGTGGGATCGGAGGTAATATTGGGCGGCACGAAGGTGCCGAACGGCGTTGTGAGCCCCGCGCCGCCAGCCAGGAAGGCGCGGCCGCTGGCCGCATCGGTGTGGCAGGCAATGCAGCCGCCCAGCCGGATCAGATAATTGCCACGCTCGGCATCGCCGACCAGCGTCAGGTCCCGCGCGGGACCCGTGACCGGCTTGAGGAAATAGACCGCGGCCCCGATACCAACGACCGCGAGCACACCCAGAACCACCAGCCAACGCCGCATGAAAGCCCCCGCCCTGCCTGAATCAATACAAGCAGAGGTGGAGTCGGGACGCAATCGCCAAGGAAATCAACTGCCTGCGAGGTCGAGCAGTCCCGCGATGGCATCCCGCCTGGTGTCGGCGACCAGCCGCCCCAGTTCAGTCGTCCCCCGCATCAGCACCAGCGTGGAGCGGCGCGGAATGCCCATCTGGCGCACAAGGTCGCCCCGACTGTGCTGGTCCCAATCGACGCGGATGATGGGGATGGCCGCGTAAGCCGGACTGGCTTCGGCAAGCTCCTGCAACACCCGCTCCTGCGCAGCGCAGGTGGAACACCAGGTGGCGAAGAAGTCGATGAGATAGGGCTGGTTGCCCGCGGCGAGCTCGGCAAGGGCTGTTTCACTATAGGTGATGATGGATGTGGCGGCGCTGGCCGGGCGGATGACCGTCCAGGCAGCAATTCCTGCCATAAGGGCGAGTGCGGAGCGGCGGCTGACAGGCATGGGGAAGTCCTTTGCTAGATGCTAACGGAAATGTCGGTGAACCAGGCAGGCAACACGGCCAGGGCCCAGCCCTCTGCCAGTCGATCGAGCTGGAAGACGATGGCGAGACCCACCACGATGAGCCCCCAACCCAGAAGGGTCTTGGCATGCGGCGTAATGCGCGCCAGCAGGGCCTTGCGCCCGGAAATGAGCGATCTCGTGCCATAGGCCAGCGCCAGCATGACCGTGGCGGCACCGGCGGAGAACATGACCATGATGGAAAAGGCGAAACCCAGATTCTCGCCCTGCGCCGCCAGGCCGATCGCCGCCCCCAGGGTGGGGCCGATGCAGGGTGACCAGGCCAGGCCCAGCAATGCGCCGCCGAGCGCCTCGCCCAGCAGCCCCTTGCCCTCCACCTGGCCGATCAGCCTTGTGCCGCCACCGGCGGCAGCACCCGCGAGGCGCCCGAAGCTGGCCTGCGCCTGAGGAATGAGTTGGACCAGTCCGAAGAGGATCATCAACCAGCCCGCCGCCAGGGTGATGTCCTCCTGCGGGAGCCCGGTTGCCCGGGTGAGGGCGAAAGCGCCCATGCCGGCCAGGGTAAAACTGACCGCCATGCCAGCGGCCATGACCAGCGGCCCCAGCGGATGGCGAGCCACGGCGCCAGCAGCGATGAGCGGCAGCAGCGGCAATACGCAGGGATTGAGCAGCGTCAGCAGGCCCGCGGCATAGGCGAAGATCAGATCGAGCACAGCAACCCCGCAGCAAGAAGCGAACCAATCGGTTACGCTCTATTCGCGCCGTGGGGGCGGATGGTTTCTTATGCCTGGATCAACTGCGCGTTACCATCACGCCGTCAGTACGGCATCGACCTCGGCGCGGGTCGGCGGCTTGCAGCCCTTGCGGCCGCAATTGATGCCGGCCACCACCGCGCCAAAACGCAACATGTCCGAGAGTGCGCCCTCGCCCAATCCATCGAGCTTGCCGGGCTTGAGCAGCCCGCGTTCGTGCAGCCAGGACAGAATACCCGCCATCAGGCTGTCGCCGGCGCCAACGGTGTCACCGAAGACCGGCGGCGCATAGATCGCCGCCTGGGCCTTGCCCGCGGCGGTGAAGGCGCGCGAGCCCTTGTCGCCCAGCGTCACCACGACGAGCTGGCAATTGGGACGCGCCAGCAGGTCCGCGGCGTGCTGCTCTATATCCTTGGCGCTGTCGAGCGCCTCAAGGTCTTCCTCGGACACTTTCACTACATGGGCGAGATCGAGGAAGGTGGAGAGCCGCGCCTTGTAGCCCGAGAAATCATCAACCAGGCTCGGACGCACATTGGGGTCGATGGAAATGGTGGCGCCCCTGGCGATGGCCGCCTGGACGATCTCGAGCCAGATGGCGGCCTCGTCAGGCTTGATTGGGCAGAAGCCGCCGATCTGGTACAGATCGAGCTTTTCCGGCAGCGCCGCTATGCCCTTGGCCGCCTCGATGGCGCCATCGGCCGAACGATAGAAACCGTAGCGGGCATTGTGGTTGGCATCGAAATTGACCACGGCCAGGGTGGTATATTCCCTGACCCGCTCGGTCAGCAGCGGCTTGACCCCGGCCTCGTTGAGCGGACCCAGCAGATAGTCGCCAAAGGCGTCCGCCGAGATGGGGCAGAGGAAGCCCGTCGGATTGCCCAGCTTGGCCAGCGCGATGGCGCAGTTATAGGGCGAGCCGCCTGGATGGGCCGTCATCACGATCTGGCCTTCGCCGTCGCGACCGATCAGCGCGCCATCAGGCAGCGCCACCTCGGCCTTGAGATCGATCAGGCTTTCCCCACCAACGACAAACATGCAGTGCCTCCCAGCGCAGTCGGCAGCGACATAGCATTTTTGGTGAGCCTGTCACCAGCGGCGTGAGCGAATGCTCAGTTCGAGGACTTGGGATAGCGAGCGGACCACCAGTCATTCCAGCGCTGCTCCAGCGCACGGAATTCGGTGTCTTCCAGGCCATAGGTCGTGAGCAGCACCGAGCCGCCGCCATGCAGCCGGCTGTCGGAAATGCCCTTGTCGGTGACGACTAGCAGTCCGTTGCCCCACTGTTCGACGGTGAGCGCAGTCTGGAAATGGGTCTGGTACCAGATCTTGCCCGAGGCGCTGTCGCCCGTGCCCAGCCCAACCGCATGGGCCTGTCCCGGCGCCAGGTCGGCGACTTCACCAAGGCCCAGTTCCGTCGTCGGCTCGCCAATGCCGGGCTTGCTCGACCCCGACAGAAAGATGGTGCGACGGTCCTCGCCCGGATGCAGTTCCAGCGCCAGCCGCAACTGCTGGAAAAAGTTGATCCACCCCTGGGTGATATCCTCATAGACGCCGGTCCAGTCGATCGGTGCCCCGCCGGCGCGAGTCAGCAGCAGGCGCGTTTGCTTGCCGTCCCGGGTCAGTTCGACAACGTCACGAATGCCCTCCCATTCGCTGAACTCGACGACATGTCTCGCCTCGTCGACAGCAGCGCCATCCTGGAAAATGAACTTGATCTCCTCGGCGAGACCCGGCGCATCCCAGCCGAACCAGTTGGCGATCTGCGCCGGGTCGCGCAGGGCAGCCCAGACGGCTTCAATGGGTGCCGCAATGGTGATGTCGACAATGACCTGCCTGGGGTTCTCGCTCATGGCATGCTCCTCAATTGATGGGCTTGGCCGGCTGGTTGGCCACGGCCGGATGGGCGCCCATGACCAGGTGGTAGCCGCGCGTGTCGGGCAGCCGCGGATAACGGGCAGCCAGTTCTGCAACGGCCTTGGCCAGGGCGCCGGTGAAATCCTCGAAATCCTGCGGCTGAGCAAAGCCGATATCGGCTTCGATGGTGAAGGTGAGCAGCCGCTGCCCGGCCGCCTCGGCGGCGCCGCGCATGCGCGTCACCTCGCGGACTACCGTCGCCGCTGCCTCGACCAGATGGGCCGCGGCATGACGGTCCTGCGCATCGACCGCCAAACCGGCGCCCAGCATGGCGGGATCGAGGACGAATGCGTCCGCGGCGGCCACCAGCACCCGTTCGACGAAGCCGCGCCGTTTGCGCTCCTCGACCAGTCGCACCAATCCGGCCTGCTCCAGCGCCCGCAGGTGATAGCCGAGCTGCTGGCGCGGCAAGGCCAGCTTCTTGGCCAGGCCTGCCGCCGAGCCGGGCTCGCGCAATGCCGCAAGCAGGCGGCGCTTGACCGGATCGAGCGCCAGCAGCGCCCTGTCGGCATCCTCGATCAGCACCGTAGATGATACATCGCTCATGCCCCAACGCTACATTAGACAAATAAATCTGTCAAATGACGGAAGGCGGCAGCGCGCCATTCCTGCTCGACCGCGGCACGGCCACGCCTACCCACTACTACGGGCGCCGCGCCACTTCGTCCCCGCTCGCCGTTGTGGCGTGGGCGGCTTTCCCCTATCGGTCAGCGCCAATGCCGCGCATCTTGCGGTAGGCGACTAACCGTGGTGACCTCACGGCAATATGCCGAACAATCGGCTCAAGCATGCCGGGAACGTCCCGGGGGAGAGGGGAGGATAAATTGCAGGCTCTTGCTTTGCTTGTCCGCACGATCAGCGGTCTGAACCGCGTTGTCGGCGAAGTCCTGTCATGGCTGGCGCTGGGCTGCGTGCTGGTCTGTTTCGGCGTCGTCGTACAGCGCTACGCCTTCAGCACATCGACGCTGTGGATGCAGGATCTCTATGTCTGGCTGGGTGGCGCCATGTTTACCGGTGTCGCCGGTTTCGCGCTGATGCGCGACGACCACGTGCGTGTCGATATCTTCTACCGGCCTGCCCCGGTGCGGCGGAAGGCGATCGCCGACCTGATCGGCGTCGTGCTGTTCCTGCTCCCGTTCATCTACGTGGTCTACACCTACACCTCCCCCGCGGTGCTGCGCTCGTGGAGCTACTATGAGGGCTCGGGCAATATTGGCGGCATGCCGGGACTGTTCGTGCTCAAGAGCTTCATCCTGGTGTTCTGCCTTCTCGTCGGGCTGCAGGGCCTGGCCATGGCCGCCCGCGCCATCCTGGTGCTGGCCGACCGCGAGGACCTGCTGCCCGATGACCTGCGCTACGGCGCCCGCGACGCCAAGGAAGCCCATTGATGGATCCCGTTCTCATTGGCGAAATCCTCGCCGGCCTGATGTTCCTGGGCGTCATCGGCGTGCTGATGCTCGGTTTTCCCGTCGCCTTCTCCCTCGCCGGCACCGCCCTGCTCTTCGGGCTCGTTGGCTGGTGGCTGGGTGTCTATGACCCCTCGAACTATGGTTCGCTCGCCGGCCGCTATATCGGCCTGATGACCAATGAAGTGCTGGTCGCCGTGCCGCTCTTCGTCTTCATGGGCGTGATGCTGGAGCGATCCGGCATTGCCGAGCAGCTGCTGCTCACCATGGGCAAGCTGTTCGGCAACCTGCGCGGCGGCCTTGGCCTCTCGGTGATCCTGGTGGGCGCCCTGCTGGCCGCCTCGACAGGCGTGGTCGGCGCCACCGTGGTCACCATGGGCCTCATCTCGCTGCCCGCCATGCTGCGCGCCGGCTATGACCCCAAGCTGGCTACGGGCGTCATCTGCGCCTCGGGCACGCTGGGACAGATCATCCCGCCCTCCACCGTCCTGATCTTCATGGGCGACATGCTCTCGGGCATCAACGCCCAGGTGCAGATGGAAAAGGGCAACTTCGCGCCGGAGCCGGTCTCGGTGGGCGCGCTCTTTGCCGGCGCCATCATTCCCGGCCTGCTGCTGGTGGGGCTCTATGCCAGCTGGGTCATCTTCAAGGCCGTCACCGACCCCAAATCCTGCCCGGCAACGCCGGTGCCGGAGGCAGAGAAGGCCGGGTTGCTCAAGGAAGTCGTGGTTGCGCTGATCCCGCCGCTGCTGCTGATCCTGGCCGTGCTCGGCTCGATCCTGGCCGGTATCGCCACCCCGACCGAAGCCGCTTCGGTCGGTTCGGTGGGCGCCATCATCCTGACGGCCCTGCGCTGGAAGCTGAGCTTCGCCATCCTGCGCCAGGCGGTCATCTCGACGGCAACCATCACCTCGATGGTCTTCATCATCCTGTTCGGTGCGGCGGTGTTCTCGATCGTCTTCCGCATGATGGGCGGCGACAACCTGGTGCATGAATTCCTCTCGTCCATGCCGGGTGGGGCGATCGGCGCCACCATCATCGTCATGCTGATCATGTTCCTGCTCGGGTTCATCCTCGACACGTTCGAGATCATCTTTATCGTGATCCCGATCACCGCGCCGGTGCTGCTGGCTTTGGGCGTCGATCCGATCTGGCTGGGCGTGATGGTGGGCGTGAACCTGCAGACCAGCTTCCTCACCCCGCCCTTCGGCTTCGCCCTGTTCTACCTGCGTGGCGTGGCGCCGTCCCGGGTGAGCACCGGCATGATCTACAAGGGCGTGGTACCCTTCGTACTCCTGCAGATGATGGGGCTGGCTGTCCTGTTCCTCTTCCCCGATCTCATCACCTGGCTGCCCAGGCTGATCTATCACTGAGGCACGAGGCCTTCACGAAACCAGGGGCCCGGATGGCATCACCATCCGGGCCCTTCTCTTTGGCGACGACACAGCGACAGACCCTCGACCTTCGGCCAACAAAAAGCCCCACCGCCGAAGCGGTGGGGCCGTCAGGTTTGGCGCTGTGCCCTGGGCTTAGCTCAGCGTGAAGTACTTCTGGCGGGCTGCCAGGAACAGGGAGTCCGTGCCTTCGGTCTTCTGGCGCACGATATTTAGGTTGGCGATGAAGCTCTCGGCCGTCTTCTTGGTGAGGGCGTCGCCGCTCTCGCGGATCTCGGTGAGGAGTTCCGCTGCTGCCTTGGCACCAGCCTCGAGGATTTCCTCGGGGAACTGCTTGATCTGCACGCCGTGCTCGTTGATGAGCGACTGCAGGGCACGCGGGTCGTTGGCGGCAAAGTCGGCAGCGACGTTGTCGTATTCGGCCTGGCAGACATCCTTGACCAGGGCCTGCAGGTCGGCCGGCAGCGCAGCGAACTTGGCCTTGTCGACAACCAGTTCGGTGGCGAGGCCCGGCTCGATGAAGCTGGGGAAGTAGTAGTTCTTGGCAATCTGGTAGAAGCCGAGCGCCAGGTCGTTATAGGGACCGACGAATTCGGCGGCGTCCAGCGTGCCCGACTGCAGGGCGGCGAAGATTTCGCCGGCAGCGAGGTTGGTCACCGAAGCGCCGAGCTTGCCCCACACCTGGCCGCCCAGGCCCGGCGTACGGAAGCGCAGGCCCTGCACATCGGCAAGGCCGGTGATCTCGTTCTTGAACCAGCCGCCCGCCTGGGTGCCGGTATCGCCCGACAGGAAGCCCTGCAGACCGAACTGGTCGTAGATCTCGTCCCAGATTTCCTGGCCGCCCATGTGACGGACCCAGCCGCTCATTTCACGGCTGGTCATGCCGAAGGGCACGCCGGTGAAGAAGCTGAGGGCCTGGCTCTTGTTCTGCCAGTAATAGGCAGCGCCATGGCTCATTTCGGCCGAACCGTCGATCACCGCATCCAGCGCCTGCAGGCCCGGCACCATTTCGCCGGCCGCGAAGACCTGGATGGTGAGGCGCCCGCCGGAAGCGGCGGTGATGCGATCGGCGAGGCGCTGTGCACCAACACCGAGGCCCGGGAAGTTCTTGGGCCAGGTGGTGACCATGCGCCAATTGATATTGCCCTGCGCAATGGCTGGCGTGGCCAGCGTCGCGGCCGCGGCGGCGCCGATCGTGGCAACCGATGCCGATTTGAAGAACTCGCGTCTTTTCATGATTCCTCCCTAGGAGCGGCGTTGATGCCGCGCGTCTTGACTCGCCGCCTGTTTCCCATTCCGGCACGTGGGCGGACTCGTGTCGGCGACAGAGTTGCGCTCCACGCTGCACGTGTCCAGAGCGGGCCGCACCTGCCGCTGCACTCTCGTCGCCGGTCTACCCACTAATACGCAGATCGACATGGCCCAGCCATGCTAGGATAGCGTGCTCGAGAGGAGGAGCCGGGGCGCAATCATGAACCTCAGACAGAAGATCCTGGTCTTGTCGGTACTGCCGCTGGTGCTGGCCATCCTGGCCATCACCGCGCTCGTCACCTCGCAGTCGACCCAGCTGGCGCGGGCCAGCATCGCAACCTTCGAGCGCAACCTGCTGGAAGCCAAGGAAAGCGAGCTGCTCAACCTGACCAACATGGCCGTCTCGGCCATTGCCGACATCTATAAAGCCGCCGACGCCGATGACGAGGCCGCCAAGAGCCGCGTGCAGGCCATTCTCTCGGCGCTTGACTACGGGCCGGACGGCTATTTCTTCGCCTACGACTATGACGGGGTGAATATCGTCCACCCGCGCCAGGCGTTCCGGCAGGGCCAGAACTGGCTGCACCTGACCGATCCCGATGGCAACCGCGTGATCTACGAATTGATCGAGCGCGCCAAGGAAGGCGGCGGGCTGCATCAGTACAAATGGGAAAAGCCCTCGACCGGCCAGGTCGCCGACAAGCTGTCCTTTGCCGTGGGGCTCGACAAGTGGCGCTGGATGCTGGGCACCGGCGTTTACCTGGACGATGTCTTTGCCCAGACCGCCGCGGCCGAGGCCGACCTGCGCAGCCATATCGACACCACCTTCATCATCGTCGCGGCGATCACCGTGCCCATCGTCTTTGCAGTGTTCCTCACCAGTTTCCTCATCACCCTGCGCGAAAGGCGGCTGGCCGACAGCAAGCTCAAGGAACTGGCGCAGCGGGTGGTCGATACCCAGGAGGAGGAGCGGGCCCGCATTGCCCGCGAACTGCATGATGGCATCTCCCAGACCATGGTGGCCGCACGCTACATGCTCGATCTGGCCGCCACCAAGGTCCGCACGGGCGCTGGTGACACCGCTGAGGTGATCGAGCGGGGGCGGCAGGGGCTCAACACTGCCATCAGGGAGGTCCGCCGCATTTCGCATGACCTGCGACCCGGCATGCTGGACGATCTGGGCCTGACCGCGGCGCTGGAGGCCCTGACGGACAGCTTTGCCGAGCGCACCGGGGTGACAGTCGAACTCAAATCCGTCGCCTTCAAGAACATGATCCTGCCCGAGGCCCGCACGGCGCTCTATCGGGTGGCGCAGGAGGCGCTGACCAATATCGAACGCCATGCCAACGCCACCAGGGTGCGCGTCGTCATCACCAGCGCCGGCAATGGCCCGCAGATGCTGATCGAGGACAACGGCCAGGGCTTTGCTCATCTGCCGGCCAAGCGCAGCCGGGGGCTGGGCCTGCGCAACATGCAGGAACGCATGGAGCATTTCGGCGGATCGCTCGAGGTACGCACCAGCGCTAGCGGCACCACGCTCAGGGCAAGGCTGCCCAAATCCACCTATGTCACCAGCAAGCCCGATCCCGTCCCCGCATGACCCACCGCCCCATCAAAGTTCTGATCTGCGACGACCATCCGCTGGTGCTCGAGGGCATCCGCTCGGTGGTGGAAACCTTCGACCATATCCGGGTGGTGGGTGCCGTGCGCTCAGCCCATGCAGCGCTGGCCCTGGCCGAAACAGAAAATCCCGATGTGGTGATGATGGACATCAACATGCCCGAACTGAGCGGGCTGGATGCCATCGAACTGTTCCGCGAACGGCTGCCGCGCACAAGGCTGCTGATGCTGTCCATGCATGACAGCCGCGAGTACATTTCCACTGCGGTCATGTATGGCGCCGCGGGCTACATCCTCAAGGACGTCTCGCCGACCGAGATCATTTCGGCGATCGAGGCCGTGGCCGCCAACGGCACATACTTCTCCTCGGGCGTGGCCGAAGCCATCCTCCAGAAAGGCAGCCGGGCCAGCGCCGCCATGCCGCTGACCACGCGCGAGCAATCGGTGCTGCTGCTCGTCGCCCGCGGGCGCTCCAACAAGGACGTGGCCGCCGAACTCGATATTTCCGTGCGCACGGTCGAGACGCACCGCAAGAACATCAAGAAGAAGCTCGGCATCGGCACGACAGCGGGGCTGACGCGCTATGTCATCGACCATGGCCTGATGGCGGCGGACGACTGATCCTCGAAAATTATCGCAACGCCGGGATTAATCCCCTCGCCCCGGTGTTGATGGATGTGAGGACCGCAGCGACGGTCCCGCAACATGGAGGGAAATATCCCATGAAACTCCGTTCGATCCTGGCCGGCGCTGCCGCGCTTGCGCTGTTCGCCATGCCTGCCTTCGCCACCGACTATCTGGGCGGCGCCGTCAAATCCACCGATATCGGCGGCAAGATGGTGCTGACCGATGCCAATGGCATGACGCTTTACATTTTCGACAAGGACGCGCCCGGCGTCACCAATTGCTACGATCAGTGCGCCACCAACTGGCCACCGCTGATGGCCGATGCCGCGGCCATGGCCGAGGGTGATTTCACTGTCGTCGACCGCACCGACGGCACCAAGATGTGGGCCTACAAGGGCTGGCCGCTGTATTACTGGAAGGACGACATGGCTCCCGGCGATATCACCGGTGACGGCGTCGGCGGTGTCTGGCATCTTGCCATCGAATAACCTCCAGGCCATCCGTGGACACTTTCCTCGATCAGCTCGAAGCCTGCGTGCCGGCCCTGAGGCGTTATGCCCGGGCGCTGACACGCAGTGCCGACCTGGCCGATGACCTGGTCCAGGATTGCCTTGAGCGCGCCATTTCCAGGCGCGGCCTGTTCCGTCCATCAGGACCGGTTCGCGCCTGGCTGTTCACCATTCTGCTCAATCTGCATCGCAATGCCCTGCGGGCATCGCATCGGCGGGGCGAGACCGTGGATTTCGACACCATCCCCGAGCCATCGACCCCGGCCCCGCAGCCGGGCCATATTGCGCTGGCCGAGATGGCACGCGCCATCGAATCGCTACCACTGGAGCAAAAGGAAGCCTTGCTGCTCGTTACCCTTGAGGGGCTTGCCTATGGCGAGGCCGCCGAGATCCTGAAGATTCCGCTGGGCACGCTGATGAGCCGGCTGGGCCGGGCCCGTTCCGCCCTGCGGACCCTGACCGGAACGCCGGCCGAGCCGCACCTGAGGACCGTCAAATGAGCGAGATCAGCCGCGACCAGCTCATGGCCTATGCCGACGGACAGTTGCCGGAAACCGAACGCGCCGCCGTCGACGCCTACCTTGCTGCCAATCCGGAGGCTGCCGCCGAAGTCGCCCTGCTGCAGCGCCAGGCCCACGCCATCAGGACGCTGTTCGGCCCGGCCGGCGCGGAGGCGGTACCTGTCCGGCTCAAGCCATCCCGCATTGCCGCCGAAATCGGCCGCCGCCGCACCCGCTCCTGGGGCTGGGCCGCTGCCGCCATCGTCCTCGTCGGCCTCGGCCTTGGTGCCGGCTGGTTCGCCCGCCCCCTGTTCGAGGCGCGTCCCGCCAGCGCCACGCTGATCGCCGACGCCGTCAATGCCCACGCCGTCTATGTCGCCGAAAACCGCCACGCGGTGGAGGTGGGCCGGGACGACAGCGAGCATCTGAGTTCCTGGCTATCCAACCGGCTCGATACGACGCTGGGCATGCCGGACCTGACGGCAGAGGGCTTCACCCTGGTCGGCGGGCGCCTGCTGCCGGGCGAGCCGGATGCCGGCGGCCGCGCAGGGCAACTGATGTATGAAAACGCCGCCCAGCAGCGCGTGACCATCTATGTGACGGCTGCCCTGCCGGACAGGGCGCCGGCCTACCAGTTCGCCAGCCATGACGGCGCCGAGGCCTTCTACTGGGCCAATGCCCGCATCACCTGCACTGTGGTCGGCACCCTCCCTGGCGAACAGATGAAGGCGGTGGCCGGCGCGGTCTACCGCCAGCTGACCGAGGGTGACGTCGGCTCAGGACCGCCTTATCGGGGGTAGCGAAAGCTCGTCCCAACCACCGCGTCATCCCGGCGAAGGCCGGGATCCATGTCCGCATCGTCCCAGGCATGTAGTCGGTGGATGCTTCGCCGCATGGATATTCCGGCCTTCGCCGGAATGACCCGGCGGCAATCATGCGCCTCTTGCCACCGGCGCATTCCTTGGCGGGATGTCGTTCGAATAGATGTTGTGCAGGCCGACATTGAGGATGTCGCGCTCGCCGCACAGCGCCATGGTGGTGTCGAGCTCCTTGTGGATGATGTCGAGGACGCGAGTCACGCCGGCCTCGCCACCCGCCCCCAGGCCATAGAGCATCGGCCGGCCGATAAAGGTGCCCTTGGCGCCAAAGGCCAGGGCCTTGAGCACATCCTGCCCCGAGCGGATACCGCTATCGAGATAGACCTCGGTCTTGTGGCCGACGCGGTCGACGACTTCGGGCAACACGCGGATCGTCGATGGCGCGCCGTCGAGCTGCCTCCCGCCATGGTTGGAGACCACGATCGCATCGGCGCCATTGTCGATAGCCGCCTGCGCGTCATCAGGATCGAGCACGCCCTTGACGATCACCGGCCCGCCGAACCGCTCCTTGACCCATTTGACATCGGCCCAGTCCAGCGCCGGGTCGAACTGGCTCGATGTCCAGGCCGACAGCGATGCCAGGTCATGGTCGCCGCTCACATGCCCCACGATATTGCGGAACGTGTGGCGCTTCGTGCCGAGCATGCGGGCGCACCAGATCGGGTGCTGCATCATCTGCCAGACCGAATAGGCATTGAGCTTGGGTGGCGTGGCGAGGCCATTCTTGATGTCCTTGTGCCGCTGCCCCAGGATCTGCAGATCCATCGTCAGCACCAGAGCCGAGCATTTTGCCGCCTTGGCGCGGTCGATCAGCCGCTCGATGAAGCCGCGGTCGCGCATCACGTAGAGCTGGAACCAGAACGGCGCTGTGGTGTTTTCGGCCACATCCTCGATCGAGCAGACGCTCATGGTCGAGAGCGTAAACGGAATGCCGTATTTCTCGGCGGCCCTGGCCGCCTTGATCTCGCCGTCGGCAATCTGCATGCCGCCCGTCGCGGCCGGCGCGATGGCCACGGGCATGGTGATCTCGTTGCCCAGCATCCGGGTCTTGAGGTTGCGGTTCTCCAGATTGACCGCGACTTTCTGCTTGAGGCTGATCTTGCCGAAATCGCTCTCGTTGTCGCGATAGGTGCCTTCGGTATAGCTGCCGCTATCGGCATATTCGAAGAACATCTTGGGCACGCTGCGGCGCGCCTTGGCCTTCATCTCGTCGACGGTGAGGATTTTATCGAGTGCGGCCATGTCGGGCTCCGGTGTTGCCCTGCCCTAGCAACTAACATGTTAGTCGTCAATGCGACCTTGGGCATGGGTCTTGCCACTCATGCTGGCATCCCGTCATATGCACGCCAGACCGGGAGGACGGCATGGCAATCGGTGGCGACGCGCTCGAATTTATCGACAAGAAATTCTACGACCTGGTGATCGGGATCGCGGCGCTCGAAGTGCTCTATGAGGGCTGCCGCTGGGCCGAGGGACCGGTCTGGTTCGCCGACGGCAATTTCCTGGTCTGGAGCGACATCCCCAACAACCGCATGCTCAAATGGGTGCCGGACCTGGGCGTCACCACGTTCCGTACGCCCTCCAATTACGTCAACGGCAACACCCGCGATCGCCAGGGCCGCCTGATTTCCTGCTCGCATGGCGCGCGCGCCGTCTTGCGCACCGAGCCCGATGGGACGGTGACCACGCTGGTCGACCGGCACCAGGGCAAGCGGCTCAATTCGCCCAATGATGTCGTGGTCAAGTCCGATGGCACCATCTGGTTCACCGACCCGCCCTACGGCATCCTCAGCGACTATGAAGGCTACAAGTCCGCCCAGGAGCAGGATGGCTGCTTCGTCTATCGCTTCGATCCCCAGGATGGCTCGCTGACCGTCGTGGCCGACGACTTTGCCAAGCCCAATGGCCTCGCCTTCTCGCCCGACGAGTCGATCCTCTATGTCTCCGATACCGGCCAGAGCCACGACCCCGACTGGCCGGCCCATATCCGGCAATTCGACGTCAATGGCAGCCGGCTGGCCAATCCAAGGGTCTTCGCCGACGTGGATTCCGGCCTGCCCGATGGCTTCCGGCTCGATACCGAGGGCAATGTCTGGACCAGCGCCGGGCTGGGCGTGAATGTCTACAATCCATCCGGCGCCCTGCTCGGCCGCATCAAGACCGGGGCCAAGACCTCAAACCTGGTCTTTGGCGGTCCGCGCCGGAACCGGCTCTTCATCACCTGCAGCCAGTTTGTCATGGCCACCTATGTGAGCGCCACCGGATTGCAGACGCCTTGAATCCTGCCGACTTCATCGGGCAGAACCTCCGACTCGAGCCTGTGCCGTCACTGCCCGATATCGTGCTCTACACCGCCCATCCCGGCAGCCGCCTGTCGCGGCTTGCCGATCCCGATGACGACGATCCGCCCGCGCCCTACTGGGCCTATCAATGGGCGGGCGGTCTGGCCCTGGCGCATCACTTCGTGGCGCATCCCGAGACGGTCAGGGGTAGGCGCATACTTGATCTCGGGGCGGGGTCCGGGCTGGTCGGCATTGTTGCGGCCAAAGCAGGCGCCGTTGCCAGCGCGGCCGAGATCGATCCCAACGGCCAGGCCGCCATCGCGCTCAACGCGCCTGCCAATGGCGTGGATCTGACCATCGTCGATATCGACATCGGCGGCCCCGCGCCTGGAGGCTTCGACCTGATCGCCGCCGGCGACGTGTTCTACAATCCCGAAGTGGGCCAGCGCATGCTGCCCTTTCTCGAACGCTGCGTAGCGGCGGGCATGGACGTCTTGGTTGGCGATCCGGACCGGCGTGACTTGCCGGTCGACCGGCTGGAACGCATCGCGTCCTACTCGGTGGGAGATGCGGGGGATGCACGGGCCAGCACCGAGCGGGTGGGCTCGGTTTATCGGCTCAGGTCCCGAGGCCGCTATACCGTGCCGCGAATCTGAAAATCTGGTGGCGCATCGTCCGTGTCGGAAACCACCACCGCGGTGACCCGTGCCATATCAGGGCCATCCCAACAGGCTTTCAGCATGGCGCCCACAGCGTCATCCTCGCCGAAGAAAACCGCCTCGACGGACCCGTCACGCCGATTGCGCACCCAGCCGGTCACGCCGCGCAACACCGCCTCTGCCTCGACCCAATAGCGAAAGCCGACGCCCTGGACGCGGCCCGTTATGACCACATGGGCGCCGCGCATCGCATCACCCCTTCTTCGCCGTCTTCGGCTTGGGCGCCGGCAGGTCATCCGCCGTGGTCTTGACCAGTCCCGCCAGCCAATCGGCATCGTCCCAGCGGTCGCCCTCGATCAGGAAATACGGCTTGGCCCCCGGAAAGGGCGAGCCGTCAGTGACCTCGCCCAGATAGGCCCGCCCGACCTCTGTCGGCTTGATGAAAAGCTGGTCGTCGCAGATCAGCGCCACGATCTTGCCGTCGCAATAAAGGCCATACTCGCCGAACATCTTCTTCGCCGTCATCGTCCCGGCGCCGGCTGACTGCTCGACGATATAGTCGACCGTCTTCTGCTGGCTGCTCACATCGTCGCCCCGACCTGCCAGGGCACGAATTCATTGTCGCCATAACCGAGGTCTTCGGACTTGGTGTGCTGCCCCGAAGCGATCTTGAGCAGCAGGTCGAAAATCTCCTGGCCCTTGTCCTCGATCGAGACGCCCTCGACGATATCACCGCAATTGATGTCCATGTCCTCGGTCATGCGGGCATACATGTCCGAATTGGTGGCCAGCTTCATCGAGGGCACCGGCTTGCAGCCATAGGCCGAGCCGCGCCCGGTGGTGAAGGCAAGCAGGTTTGCCCCGCCCGCCACCTGCCCGGTTGCCGAGACCGGGTCGAAGCCCGGCGTATCCATGAACACAAAGCCCTTCTCGGTCACCGGCTCGGCATATTCGTAGACGGCGGTCAGCGGCGTCGTGCCGCCCTTGGCCGCCGCGCCTAGCGACTTTTCGAGAATGGTGGTGAGGCCACCCAGCTTGTTGCCCGGCGAGGGATTGTTGTTCATCTCGCCATGGTTGCGGCGGGTATAATCCTCCCACCAATGGATACGGCTGATGAGCTTCTCGCCCACTTCGCGCGACACGGCACGGCGGGTCAGCAGGTGCTCGGCGCCATAAATCTCCGGTGTTTCGCTGAGAATGGCCGTGCCGCCATTGCGCACCAGGATATCGGCGGCATAGCCCAGAGCCGGATTGGCGGTGATGCCCGAATAGCCGTCCGAGCCGCCGCATTGCAGCGCCAACGTCAAGTGCGACGCGTCGAACGTCTCGCGCCGTGCGGCAGCGGCGATGGGCAGCATTTCCTTGACCTTCTCGACACCCCAATCGATCATTTTCCGCGTGCCACCGCGCTCCTGGATGGTCATGGTCTGGAAGGTCTCGCTTTCCGCGATGCCATACATTTCCTTCATGCGGCCGATCTGGAACACCTCGCAGCCCAGCCCCACCAGCAGGGCCGCACCCAGATTGGGATTGGAGGTGTAGCCCCATTGCGTGCGCTTGAGGATGTCGAAGCCCTCGCCCCGGCTCTCCATGCCGCAGCCGGTGCCATGCACGAACGGGACCACGCCGTCGATTTCTGGATATTGCTCCAGAATGCCCGAGCGGTTGATCGCCTCGGCAACGAATTTGGCCACCGTGGCCGAGCAGTTCACCGAGGTGAGGATGCCGATATAGTTGCGCGTCCCCACCTTGCCATTGGCGCGGCGATAGCCCTCGAACGTGGCGCGCTGCGCCACCGGGATCATCTGCGGGGCAATGGCACCCTCGCTGAAGGCATAGTCATGGGTGAGGCTGCCATCGGCGCCCCCCATGCCGCAATTGTGCTCATGCACCCAGTCGCCAGGCACGATGGCCTCGCTGGCAAAGCCGATGATCTGGCCGAACTTGACCACGGCCTCGCCTGCGGCAATCGCCCTGCGGGCGAATTTGTGCCCCTTGGGGACGCGGCGAACGATGCGCACGCCCTGCGGCGTGTCGCTGCCCACATCGAGATTGGCAAGCGCCACCGCAACATTGTCGGCGGGGTTGAGCACCAGCGTGCGGGGCTGCGGGCGGGTCATCGTTTCAGACATGGATCGGGGGACTTTCGGGGGTCGGGTCTCAACTGCGCTTTACGCCGACCCCGTTTGCCGCCAGATTGCGCCCGCAATCGGCAGCGACGGGCGTTGTAAAGCACCACGGCACTAACTAACATGTTAGCATGAACAACCATACAAGTCGCTACTCATTTCTGACACGACCCGCTGGGCTGGCGCGGGGAAACGTCACGGCTGAAGTGACCAACGCCATCCGCCACGCCATCGTCACCCTGGCTCTGCCGCCGGGCAGTGCCATCGACAAATCGCTGATCTGCGCCGAACTCGGCGTCTCCCGCTTTCCGGTGAGTGAAGCGCTGGCGCGCCTGCAGATCGAGGGCCTGGTCGATATCGCCCCGCAGCGTGGTTCGACCGTGTCGCTGGTCAGGATTGCCGACGTGCGCGAATACATGCTGATCCGCAAGGCGCTGGAATCGGAGGCCCTGCGCGTCCTTATCGGCGCCCACGATGCCGATCTGATCGCGGCCCTGCACGCCAATATGGCCGCCCAGCGCGAAGCCGCCGAGCGCGACGACGCCGAGGCCTTCCACCAGATCGACATCGACTTCCACGACATCATCTTCCGCTCGATGCGCTTCACCAAGATCAAGGGCATCATCGATAGTGCACGCGCCAATCTCGACCGCGCCCGGCGACTGATCATCACGCCGCGACGCCTGGCGCTGACCATTGCCGAGCACCAGGCGATTTTCGACGGCATCCTGGCGCAGGACCAGGGCCAGGCGATCAGGGCCATCCGGGCCCATATCGATGCGGTGATGGTCGAACTCTTCGCCTTTGCTCGCGAACATCCTGCTCTCTTCGCCGACGGCGCTACGCTCGGTTTGGACAGCGATTCTTTCCCCTTCGGATAACAACGGCCCGGGAGGCCATTCCATGCTCAAGAACATTCCGCCCATTCTCGGCCCCGACCTGCTCGGCATCCTGCGTGCCATGGGCCATGGCGACGAAATCGCCATTGTCGACGCAAACTATCCGGCCGATTCAGCCGGCCCCGCCCTCATCCGCCTCGATGGGGTGAGCGCCACCGACGCGCTCGACGCCGTGCTGACGCTGATGCCGCTCGATACCTTTGTCGATGACGCGGCCTTTTGCATGCAGGTCGTCGGCAATGCCAGCAAGCGCGAGCCCGTGATGGACCAGTTCGAAACCATCGTGAAGCAGCACGAGCCGGAAATGCACCTGGCCTCGCTGGAGCGCTTCGCCTTCTACGACAGGGTCAAGCAGGCCTATGCCATCGTCCAGACCGGCGAGCGCCGGCTCTATGGCAATGTCCTGCTCAAGAAGGGCATTATTCGGCCCGACGCTTGAAATGGCGTCGACCGAACCGATTGCACCAAGGTCGCCCTCGACAGACTAACATGTTAGCCGCTATGGCCAAGGCTAACGGCAACAGGGATACTCCACCATGAAACTGCTTCGTATCGGCGCCAAGGGCGCGGAAAAGCCTGCAATCCTGGCCGAAGACGGCACTATCCGCGATCTCTCCGGCGTGGTCGGCGATATCGCCGGCCAGACCCTGACGCCCGAAGGCCTGGCAAAGATCCGCGCCACCGATATCGGCGTCCTGCCCAAGCTCGACGCAAACCAGCGCATCGGTGCCTGCGTCGGCAGCGTCGGCAAGTTCATCTGCATCGGCCTCAACTATGCCGACCACGCCGCCGAGACCGGCGCGCCGATCCCGGCCGAACCGATCATCTTCATGAAGGCCACGAGCGCCATCATCGGCCCCAATGACGACGTGATCATCCCCAAGAACGCCATCAAGCCTGATTGGGAAGTCGAACTGGGCGTCGTCATCGGCAAGGAGGCCCGCTATGTCGAGGAGGCCGACGCCATGGACCATGTCGCCGGCTATTGCGTCATCAACGATGTCTCCGAGCGCCACTTCCAGACCGAGCGCGGCGGCACCTGGGACAAGGGCAAGGGCAGCGATACCTTCGGCCCCATCGGCCCCTGGCTGGTGACGCGGGACGAGGTCGCCGACCCGCAGAACCTCAAGATGTGGCTCGAAGTCGATGGCAAGCGCTACCAGAACGGCTCGACCACCACGATGATCTTCGGCGTCGCCCATGTGGTGAGCTATGTCAGCCAGTTCATGAGCCTGCAGCCCGGCGACATCATCTCCACCGGCACCCCGCCCGGCGTCGGAATGGGCATCAAGCCCGAGCCGGTCTGGCTGAAGCCCGGCAACGTCATGCGCCTGGGCATCGAAGGCCTGGGCGAGCAGCAGCAGAATGTGAAGGCGTATTCGGCCTAGACGTTCTTCACCTCTCCCCTGGGGGAGAGGTCGACCCGTCTTCGGGTCGGGTGAGGGGGCCTTCCTCCACACCACAGCCGGGCAAAGGCCCCCTCACCCGGCGCTGCGCGCCGACCTCTCCCCCAAAGGGAGAGGTCAAGAGGGCCGTTTCGCCACCAGGTCGATCTCCACCAGCGCCCCCACCGCCAGCGCCGTCACGCCGATCGTGGTGCGCGCCGGCAATTTACCGGCCTCAAAGAAACTCGGCCACAGCCGGTTGAGATCGGCATAGTCCCGCTCGAACTGCGTGAGGTAGATGCGGGCCATGGTGACATGCTCGAGCCCCAGCCCTATGCCGGCGAGCACCACCTTGAGATTGTCCATGACCCTTATGGTCTGCGCCTCGATGCCATCGGGCAGCGGCGCGTCCGGCGCTTTGGGGTCCGTCGGCATCTGCCCCGTCAGGAAGACCCAGCCATCGGCTTCGACGGCATGAGAGAAGGGGGCGACGGGCCGCGGACCGTCGGCGATCAGGTGATGAACAAGTGTCATGGCTATGCTCTAGGGTGATAGTGCTTGAGCCTCAGCGCCTCAGCGGCCATAAGTCAACGGTCGGTGAGCATTGCGCACCGCTCTCCGTGTAGCGAGACCGCCCGATGTTCGATATATTTCATACCGTCTCAGCCTATCTCGAGAGCTTTCTCGACGCGATTTCTGGCAATTTCTGGCTGACCTTCTGGTTCATCTTCGCGGTGGCGATCGGCGAGGCCGTCTTCATCCTGGGGCTGTTCGTGCCCTCGACGCCCGTGCTGCTGATGGCCGGCGGCATCATCGCCGAGGGCCGCCTGCCCTTCTGGGAAGTGTATTTTGCCGCGGTCATCGGCGCCATCATCGGCGACGCCATCTCCTACACGATCGGCCATTTCCTCAAGGATTCGATCAAGGAAGTGTGGCCCTTCCGGAACCACAGGCCGCTGATCGCCCGCGGCGAGGTGTTCTTCGCCAAGCATGGCGGCAAGGCCGTGTTCATCGGGCGCTTCATTCCGGGCGTCAAGGCCGTGATCCCCGGCGTTGCCGGCATCATGGGCATGAAATACGGGCACTTCACCATCATCAACGTCACCTCCGCCTTCGCCTGGGCCGCCGCCCATATCCTGCCGGGCATGCTGCTGACCGCCTGGCTCAAATCCATCGGCCTGTCGCTGGAACTGGTGATCGTGGTTGGCACGCTGATCCTGGCCGCCCTCTTCATCCTGGTGCATTACCACCGCCGCATCCTGCTGTTCTTCGCCCCCTGGCTGGGCGGTTTCGGCCGCTCCATCAAGGCACGCTGGAGCGCCGAGGACGCCGCGCACTGATCACGAAGTGCTGTCTTGCCGGGCGCCTGCAAGAAGCTCACTCTTGCGCCCATCATGCGCCGCTGGCTTGACCGTTCCCGCATCGTCCTGGCCCTTCTGGGTCCGCTCTCCGCTATTGCCCTGATCCTGCCCGCAACAGCCCAGACCGAGCGGGAGAAGGCCGCGCTCGATGCGCTGTTCGACCAGCTTCGCGTCGCGCCCGATCCCGCCACTGCCCAGGCCATCACCGACCAGATCTGGATCTACTGGACCACACCCGCCGACCCGGTGCTTGCGGCCCGTATGCAGGACGTGCTGGCCCTGCGCATGAATGCCGATTTCCCGGCCGTCATCGCCCTGCTCGACGAGATCGTTGCCGAATATCCCGACTATGCCGAAGCCTGGAACCAGCGCGCCACGATCTACTTCCTGCTGCGCGATTTCGAGCACTCGATGGCCGACATCGAACGGGTGCTGGAATTGGAGCCGCGCCATTTCGGCGCCCTGGCCGGCCGCGCCGTCATGTACAAGGAACAGGGCAAGGACGACCTCGCACTCAAGGACATCCTGGCGGGCCTCGCCATTCATCCCTTCCTCGCCGAACGCGCGATGTTCCCCGAATTGCTGGAAGACGCGATCAAGATCTAGCCTTGCGGCCTACGGGCCGGCGTCCCACATTGGGCGCAAAGCAAGGAAGATTCCATGACTGAAACCGAACCCTCCATCCTTCGCGAGGATGGCCCTGTCAGCGGCCGCTATTTCATTCGCCTGGCCCCGGGCTTTGAGGCGGAGATGACCTTCCGCAAGGCCAACAATGGCACCATCACCATCGACCATACCGGCGTTCCGCCCGAATATGAGGGCCGTGGCATCGCCGCCAGGCTGGTCAACCGCGCCGTCGCCGACGCGCGCGAACAGGGCTTCAAGATCACCCCGGTCTGCTCCTATGTGGTGGCCCAGTTCCGGCGCCACCCCGAATGGGCCGACCTGCGCGCCTGATCAATAGCCCCAGCGCACCTGGTCCTGCGTCTCGGCCTTGATGGCGTCGAGCTTTTCCCAGGGGATGGTGATCGTCGGGGCCCCATAGGCATAGGCCGAAACCTCATAGGGCTGGAACTGTATCCCCAGGCCATAGTCGTTGGAGAGGTCCCAGCGGGCGGGATCGATGACGATCTCGGCGATGTCGGACGGCGACTCCACCTGGAGCCATTCGGCATGCTCGGTCTGCAACTGCGCCCAGGCCGCGTCGCGCAGCGTCGCCTGCCAGTCCTTGCCGGCAAACATGTCGTCCGCCTGCAGGCCTCGCTGCTCGGCCGTGAGATAGTGCAGGTAGCTGATGCTCCAGTTGCCATGCGCCGCGCCATGCCCATACCAGTAGGTATTGACCGAGAGGGTGATCCGGCTGGTGCCGCCCAGCTCCTTGACCGCGATATTGAGGCTGCTGTCGGCGGTCGCGTCGAGGTCTGCGACATCGCTCGCCCCGGCCAGCGACAGCGTCTCGGTGTCCCGGGCGGCCTCGTCCATGACATAGCGGTTGAACGCCTCGGCCCATGGGTCCTCCGCCTCCAGCTGCGGCATCACGGCGTCGTGGCTCGCCACCTTCCAGTATGAATCGGGATTGCCCACTTCATTGGGGTCGGGCAGCGCGGCATAGAGCGACTTGATGAAGAACCGATGCCCGCCGATCATCCGGCTCTGTTCCAGCGCCCCGCTGCGGCTGTTGAATTTCTCCACCAGGCACGAGCCGCCCATTTCCGGATAGCTGCCCCGGCTCAGCGGTTCCGCATCGTCGGTGCAGGCACGCTGCGCATAATCGAGCCAGGCGCGCTGGTCGCCCCGCATCAGCACCACCGACTCCTTGCTCAGGCCGCCCGTGGCCGTGGCAAAGGACTTGGCCAGGCGGTCATCGGCCGTCGACAGCTCCGGAATGTCGCAGATGGCACGCTCGAAGGGCGTGCTGGCCTCGGCACAGTCGAAGCTGGCTGCGGTGGCGGGCAGTATGGCGAGCGCCAGGAGGCTGGCGGCAAGCAGGAAGCGGGACGGGAACATGGGCTGAACCTCGGCTGGAACCGGGCTGACGCTGGCAGGCGCCTGCCGCCGCGTCAACCGTCCGAACGGTGGGCATTCGCCTGTCAGGCGGTGCGGCTTTCCCCGGCGGGGGCGACCTCCGGGCCGAAGACAACCACGCGGTTGCGCCCCTCGCCCTTGGCCATGTAGAGCGCCGCATCGGCCATTTCGGTGACAGTCTCGATCGTGTCGCCCGGCTCGGTCAGGCAGGCGCCGACGCTGATGGTCACCATGGCCTGGCCGCCCCCCGGCAATTCCACCGGCCGGTCGCTGATGGCAGCCATGATGCCCGCGGCAGCGGCGCGCAGCAGATTGGGTGCGCTGTGCTGCAGCAGCACGATGAATTCGTCGCCGCCCCAGCGCGCACAGATATTGCCCTGACCCAGGCAATCGACAATACGGCGGGCGACCTCGATGATCACGGCATCGCCGGCCGCATGGCCGAAATTGTCGTTGACCGACTTGAAGTGGTCGATATCCACCAGCAGCAGCCCGTGCCGCTGCCCCGCCATTGCATCGGCATAGGCGGCGACAAAGCCGCGGCGATTGGCGATGCCGGTCTGGGCATCGCGGAAGGCCAGGGTTTCCAGCGCTTCGGTGCGCTCGCGCACCCGCGCTTCGAGCAGGCGCGTGTGGTCGGCCACCGACACCGCCATTTCGGTAAAGGCTGCCGAGAGCCGGCCCACCTCGTCCTGCCGCGCGTCTCCCATCGACAGCGCCGGGCCATAATCGCCCTGCCGCGCGCTGCGCACCACGCCCTCGAGCCGCTTCAGGCGATCGAGCACCTGCCGCTTGAACACCAGCATCAGGATGGCCGCCGTCAGGCCCATCATCGCCGCCAGCAACAGGCCGATGGGCAGGAAGAGCCGCCTGTCGATGATGGCATCGACATCCATCAGCGTGACATTGAACCAGCCGAGCCGATCCAGATACCCGACGCCGACCAGCATCTGCCTGCCGCTGACCGTCATGAAACGCGATTTCGCCACCGCGTCGCCGGCCGCGACCTCGTCCATCAACGCCTGCAGCGCTGCCCGGTCCCCAGCATTGTCGAGCATGGAATAGACGGTGCGCTTGGCGCTCATCTCTGCGGTGAGGCTGCGCAGGTCGACCATATCCTGGTCGCGATGCGCCTGCACCGCGCCTTGCCGGTCGACGAACATCGAGGTGACGCCGACCTGGGGGACGTTGACCACCTCCTGGATGAAGCTGGTGAGATCGATCCCCGTCCCCAATATGCCCAGCACCCGCCGCCCCTCGCGGATGACGCAGTTCATCCAGACCTTGGTGACGCGCAGGTTGGCATCGTTGTCGACGTTGAGGTGGCAGCCCTCGCCCAGTTGCACGGTGGCGTAATACCAGGCATCGCGCGGGTTGTCGGGGTTGACCGTGTAGCGGAACTGGCTGCCGGCATAGGCATTGGCCGCGTCGTTGAAATAGTAGTTGCCCGATGCGTCGATAACGAAGAAATAGCTCTTGTCGGCGAAGGACTGGCGGAAATGCTCGAGCTCGGCAATGCCGCGGCGCTTGAGATTCTCGTCGCTTTCGTCATTGGCCCAGTCCCGGATCGACTGCGATCCGGCCAGCGCCTCGGCCAGCGACACTTCGCGCATCAGCGCTTCGAGACCGCGATGGCGATCGTAGAGAACCTGCTTTTCGGCGAACAGTGTCCCCAGCTGGACGACGGTGGAGGCAACGATCCAGTTGAATGCGGCATAGGCCGGCACGGCCACCGCGGCGAAGCCGAGCAGCACCAGGATCAGCACGCGAATCCGCAGGCTGCTGGCGATAGTGTCCCGAAGCCCGCTGATTTGGCGCCTCGCATATACAATGGGCGGCCCTTGGGAGACCGCCCCGACACTGTTAGGCTGCACCCGTCAAGACTTCGTTAAGGCATTGCCGGGCGGCGCGGTCGTGAACCTGTGGCGGCCCTGCACGTTTGCCTGAGACGCCTGCTCTGCCTGGAAAGGAGACCGCAATGACCAAGCTCGAAACCAAGGTCCGCGCGCTGTTTGACGCCTATGCCAAGCGCAGCGACGACGCCCTGCAGGATCCCCCTCGTGAAGATGTGGACGGCGTTGCCGCGGCCTTTGCCCCCTACTTCGTCGGCTCCAGCCCCCGCGGCGTGATGGGCGGCGCCAATGACGAGCAGTTCCGCGCCATGATCCCCAAGGGCTTCGCCCGCTACCGCGCTGTCGGTGGCAAGCACATGACCATCAAGGGGCTCAAGGTGACCGAGCTGGACCATTGCCATGCCATCGCCGACGTTGACTGGGACTTTGCCTATACCAACAAGGCCGGCCAGAGCGGTCATGTTACCTTCACCAACTTCTACTTCGTCACCACGGCCGACGGCGCCGCCAAGGTTTTTGGCTATGTCACGCCCGACGAAGAACAGGCCATGCGGGATCACGGCCTCATCTAGCGCGCGGCCGCCAGAAATTCCCGCGCCGCCACCAGCTCTTCCTGGCGCAGCTCGTGCCCGCCCGAATGCCACACCAGCGATGTCGCGGCGCCATGGCCGGTGAAATAGTCGCTCAGCCGCTGCGTCATCGCCTCCGGCGCGATCGGATCGCGCCGGCCGCCGGTTATCAGCACGCGCTTGCCGCCGAAATCGGCCTCTGGCGGGGCGAACGGGATCAGCGGATGCATCAGTACGCTGGCATCGAACAGGCTGGGCGCCGCGAATTGCACCGCCGCCAGGATATTGGCGCCATTGGAATAGCCCAGCCCCACGACCTGCCGCGCCGCGCCCTCGGTCCGGCGCGCCTCGACAAAGGCGATCATCTGCGTGACGCGCAGGCGCAGATCGTCCATGTCATAGACCCCCTCCCCGGTGCGCCGGAAATAGCGCAGTGCCCCGCCCTCGCTGACATCGCCGCGCGGGGCGATCACGCGCGCCCCGGGCAGCAACTGGCCCGCCAGCTCAAAGAACTGGTTCTCGTCGCCACCGGTGCCATGAAAGACCAAGAATAGCGGCGCCTGTGCATCGGCGCCCTGGGCTTCGCGATAATGATAGTCGGCCATGGTGGTCTCCATAATTTGTCCCGACCACATATCGGCCAGCGCCGTGACCGGCGCAATCGGCCTGTCGGCCACGCACTGTTGCCGTTTGCGAAACAGTGACCCGCACTGCCGATTGCTGGCACGCCGCTTTCATGCACAATGCAGTCATGTTCCTTTCCATCTTCGACGTCTTCAAGATCGGCATCGGCCCATCCAGTTCCCACACGATGGGGCCGATGACCGCCGCCCGACGCTTCCTCGATGAACTCAAGACTGGCAACTGGCCCCGCGCCACCAATGCGCGCCCCGCCGCGCTGACGGCGAGCCTGCATGGCTCGCTGGCCTTTACCGGCATTGGCCATGGCAGCGGCCGCGCCGTGATCCTGGGTCTGTGCGGCGAAGACCCCAAGACGGTCGATCCCGATGCCATGGACGCCATCGTCGCCAAGGCCGAGACCACCGGTACCGTGCATCCCCCGGGTCACCCGGCCTATCGCTTCCGCCCCGCAGTGGACCTTGTATTCGACAAGCGCAATGCGCTGCCCGGCCACCCCAACGGCCTGCAGTTTTCCGCCTATGACACCGACGGGCAACTCCTGCTGCGCCGGGCCTATTACTCCATCGGCGGCGGCTTTGTGGTCAGCGCCGAGGAGCTTGATGCGGTCAAGCATGCCTCTCCCGGTCAGGCCGACGTGCCTTATCCTTTCGCCCATGCCAAAGACATGCTCGCCATGGCCGCCACATCGGGCCTCTCCATATCAGGCATGAAGCGCGCCAACGAGGAAGTGACCCGCAGCCGCGCGGCGCTTGATCGCGGCATAGACGAGATCTGGGGCGTTATGAGTGCCTGCATCGACCGCGGCATCAGCCAGGAGGGCATCATGCCCGGCGGGCTCAACGTCAAGCGCCGCGCCCGCAGCATCTTCACCCAGCTCGACGCCCAGTGGCAGCGCAACGAGCTGACCCCGCTGATGGCCAATGACTGGCTGAGCCTTTATGCCATGGCCGTCAACGAGGAGAACGCCGCTGGCGGCCGCGTCGTCACCGCCCCCACCAACGGCGCCGCCGGGGTCATCCCCGCGGTGATGAAATATTTCCTCAAGTTCAACGCCGCGGCCGGTCCGCAATCGATACGCGACTACCTGCTGACAGCAGCCGCCATTGGCGGCATCATCAAGCACAATGCCTCCATTTCGGGCGCCGAAGTTGGCTGCCAGGGCGAAGTCGGCTCCGCCTCGGCCATGGCAGCCGCCGGCCTCTGCGCCATCATGGGCGGCACCCCGGCCCAGGTGGAAAACGCCGCCGAAATCGCCCTGGAACACCATCTAGGCATGACCTGCGACCCGGTGGGCGGGCTGGTGCAGATCCCCTGCATCGAGCGCAATGCCTTCGGTGCCGTCAAGGCCGTCACCGCCGCCTCCCTCGCCCTCAAGGGCGACGGCACCCACGCCGTGCCGCTCGATGCCTGCATCGAAACCATGCGCCAGACCGGGCTCGACATGAGCGAAAAGTACAAGGAAACCAGCCTGGCGGGCCTGGCGGTCAACGTCGTCGCCTGCTGACCTCCGAGTCGGCGCCTGTCGATCTCTAGATCAGTGCCTGCTGACCTCTGGGTCAGGCGAACCGCCGCCGCGATCGCTCGATATGCTGACGCATCGCCGCTTCGGCGCCGTCGCCATCGCGCGCCCGGATCGCCGCCACCAGCGCCTCGTGTTCCCCATTGGCCGCGGCCGGCGCCTTGGCCTCGGCCAGCAGGCGGAACAGGTGCACATGGCTATGCAGCCGCCCTAGCGCCTCGGCGACGAGCGCATTGCCGGCGCTGACCGCGATCTGGTCGTGGAATGCCATGTCGAGCTGGGCAAACTGGGCATAGGCGGCCAGGCCCTCCCGCTTGGCCAGATCAGCCATCTCCTGGCACAGCGCCTCAAGCTGTTCGATCACCGCATCGGGCATCAGCGCGGCGCATTTGCGCGCCGCGAACGGCTCGAGCTGCAGCCGCATTTCATAGAGATCGGCGAGTTCCGCCGCACCCAGGCGCGGCGTCGCGCTATAGCCCACCAGCGGCGTCTTGCGCACCAGACCCTCGCTTTCGAGCCGCCCCATCGCTTCGCGGATCGGCGTCTGCGACACGCCCAGCTGGCGCGCCACCGCATCGACAGAAATCCGCTCTCCGGGCACCACTTCAAGCGCCATGATACGCTCGAAGATCGCAGCATAGACCGCGTCGCCCAGCCGGGCCGGCCGTTTCAGCAAACCCGCAACTGCACTCGGAACCGCCATCCTGCCCTCCGCCCCACGATCATGCCTGCCCATAAGGAAAAGGCCCAGGAACTCATCGAGTTCGCTGGGCCTTTTTTGGTTGCGGGAGCAGGATTTGAACCTGCGGTGCATGGGTATGAACCATGTGTGTTAGACCAGACTTCACCATCCCGCGTTATCGTTCAGACTCAATGATATAACGAATAATGCTCTGTGAAAAACCGTCGATATGAGTCCATTTCCCATAGCCGATACCGTTTTTATAAGCCGCCACGTTAATCATATAGCC
>NZ_JACZKG010000066.1 GCF_014860165.1 Devosia sp. | reverse complement strand
CGCGAGGACCTTGGCGATCGGGTCCTCTGCCACCACGCTGGCCGGGATGTCCTCATCGGCGACCTGATAGACAAACGAGCCGTTGGCGCCGTTTTCGAGCAGGCGGCGGACGAGGTAGGCGAGGAGGTCCTTGTGCGCGCCGACGGGGGCATAAATGCGGGTGCGGGTGCCGGCATTGGTGCGCAGGACTTCGTGAAGGCGCTCGCCCATGCCATGGAGGCGCTGGAATTCGTAGCTGTCCGGTCCCCAGCCCGCCTTGGCTGCCAGGTGAAGCACGGCAGCGGCGGTGTGGGCATTGTGGGTGGCGAATTGGGGGTAGATCGATGAGGCGGCGAAAAGCTTTTTCGCGGCGGCGATGTAGCTGATGTCGGTCGAGGACTTGCGCGTGAAGACGGGGTAACCCGGGAGGCCGAGCACCTGGGCGCGCTTGATCTCGGCGTCCCAATAGGCGCCCTTGACGAGGCGGACCATTATTCGGCGGTCGAGGGACCTTGCGGTAGCGTCGAGCCAGTCGATCAGCGGCAGGACGCGCTTGCCATAGGCCTGGACGACGACGCCGAAGCCGTCCCAGCCGGCCAGTTCCGGCGTGGCGAGGACTTCGGCGATGATGTCGAGGGAGAGATCGAGCCGGTCGGCTTCCTCGGCGTCGATATTGAAGCCCATATTCGCGGTCCTGGCAGCGAGGGCAAGTTTGCGAGTCGCATCAACGAGTTCGCTCATGACGCGGGAGCGCTGCGCGAACTCGTAGCGCGGGTGGAGCGCCGAGAGCTTCACCGAGATGCCGGGGTTATCGCGGACGGAGGGCGCGGTGCAATGGGGAGCCAGGCTGGCTATGGCCCGGGCATAGGCGTCGAAATAGCTGGCCGCGTCGGCGGAGGTGCGGGCGGCCTCGCCGAGCATGTCGTAGGAATAGCGATAGCCCAGCGCTTCGGGCTTTTTTGCGTTTGTGATGGCTTCGTCGATGGTGCGGCCGAAGACGAACTGGCTGCCGAGCAGGCGCATGGCCTGGGCGACGGCCGTGCGGATGACCGGTTCGCCCAGGCGGGCGATGGCGCGGTGGAGGGCGTTCTTCGGGCCGATTTCGGGATCGCCGAGGACGTCGGCGGTGAGGCTCAGCGCCCAGGAGGAGAAGTTCACCAGCGGATTGGGCGAGGCGCCGAAATGGGCGGTCCAGTCGGACCCGCCGACCTTGTCGTGGATGAGAGCGTCGACAGTCTCAGCGTCCGGCACGCGGAGCAGCGCTTCGGCCAGGGACATAAGGGCGACGCCTTCGTCGGTGGCCAGGCCATATTCGGCGAGGAAGGACTCCATGAGGCCGAGACGGTTGCCCGAGCGGACCGTGGTGACGAGGGTTTCGGCATGGGTGGAGATGGCCTGCCGTGCGGCATCGTCGAGGCCGGTGGCGGCAATGAGGTCCCGGACCAGCGTGGTTTCGTCTGCGAGGTTGCGGGCGCGGAGGGTGGTGCGGATGTCGGTGATGCTTGGGTTCATGGCTAACCTCAGTGCCTGACAGTAGACCTCATCCTGAGCTTGTCGAAGGGGGAGGTCGTGGCTGGATCGATGCCACGCCCTCGTGGTTCGACAGGCTCACCATGAGGTTTGTTGAGAATGCCAGAGGTCCAATAGGCGTTTCGCCTGATGTTGTGGCGACGAGTAGCATGAAGCGCTATCCTGTTGGCCCAGGACAGGATAAACACCCATGCAGACTATCACATACGAGACTTTGGACCATATCGATCGGCACATCCTTGATGAACTGGCGCGGGATGGCCGGATCAGCGTGGCGGAGTTGAGCCGCCGGGTAAACCTCAGCAAAACGCCTTGCCAGGCGCGGATTACGCGGCTGGAGAGGGCTGGGTATATCCTGGGCTATCGGGCGGTGATCGACCCCAGGCGGCTGGGGTTGCCGCATGTGGCGTTTGTCGAGGTGAAGCTGAGCGACACGCGCAAGGCGGCGCTCATGGCGTTCAACAAGGCGGTGCGCGCGATACCGGAAGTCGAGCAAGCCCATATGATTGCATCGAATTTCGACTATCTGCTCAAGGTGCGAACCAAGGACATTGCCGATTATCGGGAGGTGCTGGGGGAACGGATCAGCGCCCTGCCCCATGTGGCCCATACCAGCACGCATGTATCGATGGAGGCGGTGAAGGAGGACGATTAGGCCGGCCGTTTCCGCCAGCATGCTGGCAGATTTCTTGCTGATGTCCTGCAGAATGCCGCAAAGCGAGCGTGGAGATCGTCAGGTCGCGGGGAACAGTTTCCAGCGGCGGGGGCGGAAGGCCAGGCGGGTCTTGTCTCCGGCGGGATGGTCGAAGGGCAGATCGACCTCGACGAGGTGACCGGCGCCACCGATTTCCAGCTCGACGCGGCGGGTGCCGCCGACGCGCCGGGAGGTGCTGACGACGCCGGCGAGCGAGGCTTCGGCTTCGATCAGTTCGACATCGTGCGGGCGGAAGAACAGGCGTGCATTGCCCGGACTGGCATCGCCGGCCGGAATGCCGATAGCGCGGCCGCCGACCCAGAGCTCGTTGTTCTCGATGGTGACGGGGAGTTCGCTGGATTCGCCGATGAAGCCGAAAACGAAGGGCGAAGTGGGGTGATCGTAAACGGTGTCGGGGGTGCCGACCTGTTCGATCTTGCCCTGGCTCATGACGCAGAGGCGGTCGGACAGTTCGAGCGCTTCTTCCTGGTCATGGGTAACGAAGACGGTGGTGTGGCCGGTGCGATCATGGATCTCGCGCAGCCATTTGCGCAATTCGCGGCGGACCTGGGCGTCGAGAGCGCCGAAGGGCTCGTCGAGCAGCAGCACCGCGGGCTCGATGGCGAGGGCTCGGGCCAGGGCGACGCGCTGGCGCTGGCCGCCGGACAGCTGATTGGGGTAGCGCTTCTCGAGGCCGGAGAGCTGGACCAGATCGAGCAGCTCCATGGCGCGGCGGCGGATCTCATGGGCCGGCGGGCGCGTGGAACGCGGGCGAACCTTGAGGCCAAACGAGATGTTCTCGAGGATGGTCATGTGCCGGAACAGGGCATAGTGCTGGAACACGAAGCCGATATTGCGCTCCTGCACGGTCTTTTCGGACGCGTCGGTGTCGCCAAAGAAGATCTTGCCCTGGGTGGGCATTTCGAGGCCGGCGATCAGCCGCAGCAGCGTGGTCTTGCCCGAGCCCGACGGGCCGAGCAGCGCGATCAGTTCGCCCGAGCGAATATCGAGCGACACATCATGCAGCGCCGGGAACCGGTCGAATTCCTTGCGCACGTTTTGGACGCGAACTTCCATAGACACCCAGATCCTATCAGTGGTTGGCGCCGGCGGCGATTTCCTGGCCGAAGCGCCATTCCAGCGCGGTCTTCAAGACCAGCGTGACGAGCGCAAGCATGGCCAGCAGCGATGCGAGGGCGAAGGCTGCTGTGCCATTATATTCATTGTAGAGCATTTCCACCTGCAGCGGCATGGTGGTGGTCTGGCCGCGGATCTTGCCCGAGACCACGGCGACAGCCCCGAATTCGCCCATGGCGCGGGCATTGCAGAGCAGCACGCCATAGAGCAGGCCCCATTTGATGTTGGGGAGCGTCACGCGCCAGAAGGTCTGCCAGCCATTGGCGCCCAGCGACAATGCGGCCTCCTCGTCGCCAGTGCCCTGATCCTGCATGAGGGGGATCAGTTCGCGGGCGACGAAGGGGAAGGTGACAAAAATGGTGGCGAGCACGATGCCCGGGAGGGCGAAGAGCACCTCGATGCCGTAGGACTTGAGGAAAGGGCCGAGAAAGCTCCCTGCCCCGAACAGCAGCACATAGACCAGGCCCGAGATGACCGGCGAAACCGAGAATGGCAGGTCGATGAGGGTGATGAGGAAGGCCTTGCCCTTGAACTCGAACTTGGCGATGGCCCAGGAGGCCGCGACGCCGAAGATCACGTTGAGCGGCACGGCAATGGCGGCGACCAGCAGGGTCAGGCGGATGGCGGCCTGTGCGTCCTTGTGGGCGAGGCCCGTGAAGAACGCGCCGATGCCCTTGAGGAAGGCCTCGTGGAACACGGCGTAGAGCGGCAGGAGCAGCATCACGCCCATGAACAGGAAGGCGATGCCGATCAGCAGCCACTGAACGGGACGGCTTTCGCTGGTGGGCGAAATGCGGCGCTTGCGCCGGGCGGTGAGCTTAGTTGCCATAACCGTACCTCCGTCGGCTCCAGGCCTGGATGAGATTGATGGCGAAGAGCAAGAGGAACGAGATGATCAGCATGACCGAGGCGATGGCGGCCGCGCCGGCATAGTTGGTTTCCTCGAGGCGGATGACGATCAGCAGCGGCGCGATTTCGGACACGAACGGGATGTTGCCGGCGATGAAGATGACCGAGCCATATTCGCCAACCGCGCGTGCGAAGGCGAGCGCGAAGCCGGTGAGGATGGCGGGCATGAGGCTGGGCAGGATGACACGCGTGACCGTCTGCAGGCGGCTGGCGCCGAGTGTGGCACTGGCTTCCTCGACCTCGTGGCTCACCTCTTCGAGGATGGGCTGGATGGTGCGGACGACGAAGGGCAGGCCGATGAAGATCATGGCGATGATGATGCCTGCCGGCGTGTAGGCGATGCGCCAGCCCAGCGGCGCGAAGAGCGCGCCGATCGCGCCGTTGGGCGCGTAGATGGCGGTCAGCGCAATGCCGGCGACTGCGGTGGGCAGGGCAAAGGGCAGATCGATGATGGCATCGAAGATGCGGCGGCCGGGAAAGCGATAGCGCACCAGTACCCAGGCGATGAGCGTTCCGAAGACGACATTGACCGCCGCGGCGAAGAGCGCGGAAACGAAGCTGACACGCAGTGCGCCGAGCACGCGGGGATCGGTCGCGGCCTTCCAGAAGCCTTCGGGACCGAGGCCCGCGGAGCGAACCGCCAGGGCGATCAGCGGGATCAGGATGATCAGCGAGAAATAGGTGAGCGTGAAGCCGAGCGTCAGCCCGAAGCCGGGAATGACGCTGGGGCGGCGAAAGCGCCCGAGGCGGCGTGCAACGGAGGAGACGGAGGCGCTCAAGCGGCAGCCCGGACGGCAGCGGTTGCAGTGCTGTTCATGTCGACCTCTCAACCCGGTTCGCGGCGGTAACCCTAGTGGACCGGTCGACTTTATCAAAGCGAGGCGGTGGCGTTTGCGAGAAGCGCGGCGGAAAAAAATTCTGCGGCAGAGTGAAAGGGGAGATTCTGAGGCGTCTGCCCGGGTTGAGACTGCCCGCCCACACTCGATGGTCACCCTCGGGCTCGACCCGAGGGCTCTACATTTGCGGAGAGCTGGCTAAGTACAGAGCCCTCGGGGCAAGCCCGAGGGTGACGTCTGATGGTTGGGGCAGCTCGTCGCACAAATTGCCACCGTCTACTTCGGCGGGGACCATAGTGGCGTTTCGCGGTCGAGGGGCTTCATGGTCGTGATGTCCTCGCCACGGCGCATGGCGATGTTCATGCGGAAGGAGTTGCCTATGCGTTCGGAGCGCTCGATGAAGAGCGCGGCGATGTCGGGTGGGCAGAGTTCTTCCACCGTACGGCGGAACAAGGCCAGCCAGCGCATGAAGTGCGCATCGGACAGTTCCGGAATCGCCATGTGCTTGGGCATGGGGCGGCCGGCATAGCGACCGGTGCCGAGCAGCATGGAACTCCAGAAATCGGCAATGGTGGAGAGGTGGTGTGGCCAGGCCTCAGGCGCGATGATGCGATTGAAGACTGGACCGATGACCGGGTCGCGACGGGCATCGGCGTAGAAGCGGTCGACGACGGCACGGATCATGGCTTCGTCGAGGCCCTCGGGCGTCTCCCAGCCGATGCGCTGAAGGCGGGTGCCGATGGGCGGGCGTGGGTTGCCGTCGCTCATGCGTCAATCTCGCGGATGGCGTAGCTGCAGCGGCGGCCGCCGGCGACGATATGCTCGGTGCGCTCGACCTCGGCCCCACTGCCGAGAACGGCGCGGAAGACATCGAGTTCGGCGCGGCAGAAACCCTGGCAGGCGACCGCCGCCGCGCAGATGGGACAGTGGTTTTCGACCAGAACGAAGGAGCCATCAGCCTCCTCGCGCCAATCGGCCATGTAGCCTTCGGCGGATCGCAGATCGGCGAGCGCGGCAACCTTGTCGCGCAGGCTGGCGCGAGCGGCCAGCGCCGTCTGGTAAACCGCGCGGGTCTCCGCTTCACGGCTGGAAATGATGGTATCGAGCGCAGCATCGCCCAATGACGTGCTGATAATGCCGAGCAACTGGACCGTGAGGGCGGCATGGGTATCGGGAAAGCGCGCCTGCGCCGATGGGGTCAGGCTCCAGCTCTGGGTGGGGCGCCCTACCCCCTTGGCCTCGCTGCTCGCAACGACCAGCCCCTCTTCCGCCAGGCGGGCAAGCTGCTGGCGGGCCGCTTCGCCTGAAGTGCCGAGCTTGGCGCCCACGGCCGCGGACGACAAGGCGCCATGCATCTTGAGCGCCATCAGGACCCGTTCGGCGGGGCTGCGGGGCGACCATGCTACATTTTCCAAGTTCGGTCTTGACATATTAGCGCTAGAGGTTTTCAAAGTCATCACTTGGAAATTAACCGGCGTGGCGACCGAATGCAAGCGTTGCCAATGCCGCACCGAACCCAGGAGTCGATAATGGCCTTTGAACTTCCCGCCCTGCCCTATTCCCACGCTGCCCTCGCCGAACGCGGCATGAGCCAGGAAACGCTGGAGCTGCATCACGACAAGCACCACCAGGCCTATGTGACGGCGCTGAATGGTTTCGTGGAGAAGAATGCCGACCTGCAGGGTAAATCGCTGGAAGAGATCATAGCCTTCGCCAATGGCAAGGCTGACCTGGCGCCGGTGTTCAACAATGCCGGGCAGCACTGGAACCATATCCACTTCTGGAATGCCCTATCGCCCAAGGGTGGCGCGCTTCCAGGGAAGCTCGAGACCAAGATCGTGAGCGACCTGGGCTCGGTCGAGGCCTTCAAGGAGCAGTTCAAAACGGCGGCGACGACGCAATTCGGCTCGGGCTGGGCGTGGCTGGTGCTGGGCACCGACGGCAAGCTGAAGGTGACCAAGACGCCCAATGGCAGCAACCCGCTGGCGACAGGAGAAGGCAAGCCGCTGCTGGGGCTCGATGTGTGGGAGCACAGCTACTATGTCGATTTCCGCAATCGGCGCCCGGATTACGTGACCAACTTCCTCGACAAGCTGGCCAATTACGAGTTTGCGGAAGCCAATCTGGCCTGAATGTTTCGCGCAGGCGGGGTTTACCTTTCGGTGACCTCCAGAAACGGTGATTCCCGCCTGCGCGGGAATGGCGTAGTGGTTTATTCGGGCGCCGTGTCGCTCATCGAAAGTGCTGAGAGTATGACGGCGGTAATGGCGGATTTTGAACTGCCCGACACGATGAAACTGCATCCACCCCGGCAGCCCGTGGTGAGCAATGCGGAATTCCGGGCCGCCATGTCCGGCATGGCGGCGACGGTGAGCCTGGTGACGGCAAGGCGGGGCGATGAGCGGATCGGACGAACCGTCACCTCGATGCTGTCGCTGTCGATCAACCCACCGACCATCCTGATCTCTATCGACATCATGAGCCGCCTGGCGGACCTGATCGCCAAGACTGGCGGATTCTCGCTCGCCCTGCTCGCCGATGACCAGACTGAGGTCGCCGATGCCTTTGCCGGGCAGGTGGCGCCGGAGGAACGGTTCAACACCGGCCGCTGGAGCCAGTGGCCATCGGGTCACCCGATGCTGCTGGGGGCGGTGACAGCGCTGGATTGCGATGTGATCGGGGCGATCGAGACGGGCACCCATGTGCTGTTTGCAGGTGCAGTCATCGAGGCGGAAACGACGGAGAGCCGTGCGCCGCTGCTGTGGCAACGCCACCAATATCGCGCCGTCGGCGGGCTCGACTGAGGGGCGCGAAACTGCCAAGCTGGCGCAACTGCTTCGGCAACCCTCACGCCGAAAGCTGCGTTTCCCCCATTGAGGGAGGCCGAGATGCCCCGATTTTTCTTTCACTATCGCACCGATGACGAACTGATCCGCGATGCGGATGGCAGCGAATTGCCCGATATCGAGGCGGCGGAGCACAATGCCGCGGCGCTGGCCAAAGCCATTGTCGAACAGGCAGCAAGCACAGGGGGCGATACGCGAATCCCGCGTTCGATCGAGATCACCGACGCGTCGGGTGAAGAGCTGCTGTATCTGGTGTTCTGGGCCGGGCCGAAGGTCACGGCCGGTGGCGAGGAACAGGAGCCGATCGAACCGACGACGGTGCATTGATAGCTCCGAGCTCATTGATATGAAGAGCTACTTTCTCGAGGGAACGGGCGACATCGCAGATGTCCGCGGTGCGTTATCCGCCTTGCTGCCAGGCCAGGCTGATCCATGGCTGCTGCACGCCGCCGTCGACGACGTTTTGGCATACCTCGATGTAACTGCGAACGAGACGGGCGCCTGGTCGATCCAGGCGGACGTCAGCGGACGTCACTACGATTGCGACAACATGGTTTTGAACGTTCTGCGGAAACTGCAAACACAACTGGGCGGCTTGGTCCGCGACGACGACGGCAACGACCGGTAGTGGCTCTATCGGAACGCAAAAACGCCGGCCCTGGGGCCGGCGCTTGTACGTCTGGGAGGACGAGGGCGTTACTGCGCGGGGGCGCCGGAATAGATCTGGTCGAAAATGCCGCCGTCGCCGAAGAAGCGGGGCTGGGCTTCGCGCCAGCCGCCGAAATCGGCGATGGTCACCAGGTTGACGTCGCCAAAGCGGGCAATGTCGTCGGGGTTTGCGGCTTCCGGCCTGAACGGGCGGTAGTAGTTCGCGGCGGCGATGGCCTGGCCTTCGTCGGAATAGAGATATTCGAGATAGGCTTGGGCCAGATCGGTATTGCCCTTGTTTTCGGCATTGCCGACGACCAGCGCAACCGGGGGTTCGGCCAGGATCGATACCGAGGGGGTCACGATATCGAAGGCGTCGGGGCCGAGTTCTTCGAGGGCCAGGTAGGCCTCGTTTTCCCAGGCCAGCAGGACGTCGCCGATGCCGCGCTGCACGAAGGTGGTGGTGGCGCCCCGAGCGCCGGTATCGAGCACGGGGACATGCCTGTAGAGGTCGGTCACGAAGGCCTGCGCGGTCTCATCGGAACCGCCGGGCTGCGCCTTGGCCCAGGCCCAGGCGGCCAGCAGGTTCCAGCGGGCGCCACCTGATGTCTTGGGATTGGGTGTGATGACTTCGACGCCATCCTTGATCAGGTCGCCCCAATCGCCGAGGCCCTTGGGGTTACCCTTGCGGACGAGGAAGACGATGGTGGAGGTATAGGGCGCGTTGTTGTTTTCGAACGTGCCGCGCCAATCGGCCGGGATCAGCGCGGGATTGGCATCGGAGATGGCGTTGATGTCGCTTTCGAGCGCCAGGGTCACCACATCGGCCTCAAGACCGTCGATGACGGTGCGCGCCTGGGCGCCGGAGCCGCCATGCGTGTTCTCGATGGCGACCGTCTCGCCTGTTTCCGTCTGCCAGTGGGCGATGAAGGCCTCGTTGAACTGCTGGTAGAGTTCACGGGTGGGGTCGTAGCTGACATTGATCAGGGTGCGATCCTGACCATGCGCCGTCACCGCGAAACCCAGCACCAGCGCGGCGGCTAGGGCCGTATAGGCGATAAAAGTGGACGCGTTCTTCATCTCTGTCTCCCGCTGAGATCGCATGACTAAAAGACTACCAGATCACTAGGGTATCGCAAGGCGATGGTTCGCGCCGTTGTGACGCGCGGGAGAACGGTTTGCTGCAATTGGCGCCCAAGCGAGAAAATGCGCATAGGCGCAGCCGGGCTGTGTCACCGGGCCATCGCGCGCCGGAGCTATCATGCGAAGGGATGGCAGACAGATGCGCTGCGGCTGCCTAGACTGCGTGGGCGAGTGGGAGAGTCGTTGAATGGACCTGGGACAATCGAACCGGCCGGCATTGCTGGGCCGCGCCGCGGCTTTGACAGAGGAAGACGCCAGCTTCGCGCGCTTCTTCAAGGCGGCGATCCAGGCGACGGATGGCGAGGACCTGGAGCGCCAGACGCCGCAGCAGTTCGAAGCGACGCTGCGACAATCCTACCGGCACCTGATGGCCTATTCCGGTGACAGCAGCCGGCTGACGGCCACGCCACCGGCCCGGTCCGGCGACCCGCTGGTGCTCGATATCATCTCGCCCGACATGCCCTTCATTGTCGACAGCGCGCTGGCGGCCGTGCGGGCCGCCGGGGGCACAGTGCAGATGTTCACCCACCCCGTGGTGCGGCTGGACGCGGGCGTGGTGAGCGAGAGCACCGGACGGGCGCTGAGCGTGTTGCACATCCACAGCGATCCGGTGGCCGACATCGCGGCGCTGACGGCCGAGATCGAGGCCACCATGGCCGACGTGACGCGCGCGGTGCGCGACTGGCAGAACATGCTGGAGCGGTTGCGCCGGGCGATCGGAACGCTCGAGGCCAGCACCAACAGCCAGAAGGACGAGCCTCTGCGTTTCCTCGACTGGCTTATCGAGCACAATTTCACCTTCCTGGGCATCAGGGAGTATCAGCTGACCGATGGCGGACTGGTGCCGGTGGCCGATAGCGGCCTGGGCATCCTGCGGGATGCGGCATTCAAGGTGCTGCGCAGCGGCCCGACCTTCGTCGAGTCAACGCCGCAGCACACCGCCTTCATGGCTTCGGGCGAACCGCTGCTGGTGACCAAGGCCAATGTGCGCTCGCGGGTGCATCGGCGCGGCCATCTGGATTATGTGGGAATCAAGATTTTCGGCGCGAACGGCCAGGCCGTCGGAGAATTGCGGGTGGTCGGCCTGTTCACGGCCCAGGCGCTGGCGACGCCGCATACCGAGGTGCCGATCATCCGGCGCAAGATTGCCGAGGTGATGCGCAAGTCGGGCATCGACCCGCTGGGGCATGACGGGCGGACGCTGCTGAGCGCGCTGGATTCATATCCTCGCGACGAGCTGTTCCAGATCAACGTCGAGCAGCTGTTCGAATTCGCCACGGCCATAGCCGGGCTCTATGACCGGCCGCGGGTGCGGGTATTGCCGCGCATCGACCGGTTCGACAATTTCGTTTCCGTGCTCGTCTATGTGCCGCGCGACCGCTATGACGGGGAAGCCCGGGCGCGGATCTCGCGCTACCTGGCGCAGGTCTATGACGGGCGCGTTTCGGCCTATTATCCGCATTTCCCCGAGGGGGAACTGGTGCGGCTGCATGTCATTATCGGGCGCATAGCCGGGCCGACGCCGCGGCCGGAGCGGGCGGAACTGGAAGCCCGCGTCAATGCGCTGACCTCCAATTTCGGCGACATGCTGGTGGCCGCCGCCGATGATCCGGCCAGCATCAGCGACTATCGCGGCGCGTTTTCGCCGGCCTACCAATCGCGCAATTCGGCGCAGGATGCGCTCGTGGATATCGGCGTGTTGCGGGAGCTGGGCGACGGCGCCGACGTAGCCGTTCGGCTCTATGAGCGCACCGGGACCGAAGGGTCGCTGGGGCTCAAGTTCTACCACCGGGAAAGCGCCATTCCGCTGAGCGACCGCGTGCCGATGCTGGAAGCGTTCGGCTTCCGGGTGATCGACGAGCGGACCTATACGATCGTGCCGCGCGACGGGGTGGAGCGATATCTGCACGACATGGTGCTGGAGCCGCTCGATGGCAGCGATTTCGACGTCGCGGCGCGTGGCCCGGCGGTCGAAGCGGGGCTGCTGGCGGTTTGGAGTGGGCTGACGGAAAGCGACCAGCTCAATGCGCTGGTGACGCGGACGAGCCTGGGCTGGAACGACGCGGCCCTGTTGCGGGCGCTGTCGCGCTATCTGCGGCAGATCGGGATTTCCTATTCGCAGCGCTACATCGCAAATGTGCTGGTCAAACAGGCGGAGGCGGCATCGGCATTGGTGGCGCTGTTCGAGGCGCTGCATGACCCCAGGCAAACCGACCGGGAGGCCAGCGCCGAGGCGGCCCGACAGCGGATCGCCGTGGCGCTCGACGCCATGGCGTCGCTGGACGAGGACACGATTATCCGCCGGTTTCTCAACCTGGTGGAGGCGTCCGTCCGCACCAATGCGTTCCAGCGCGATGCGGAGGGCAACCGCATGCCGGCCCTCGCGATCAAGTTCAACAGTGGCCTCGTGGACGGCATGGCGGCACCGCGGCCGTATCGGGAGATCTCGGTCTATTCGCCCCGCGTCGAAGGCATCCACATGCGGTTTGGCGCCATTGCGCGCGGCGGCATCCGCTGGTCGGACCGGCCGGAAGATTTCCGCACGGAAGTGCTGGGGCTGGTCAAGGCGCAACAGGTCAAGAATGCGGTGATCGTGCCTGTCGGCGCCAAGGGCGGCTTCGTGCCCAAGCTGCTGGTGCCGGGGATGGCGCGAGAGGCCTTCGCTGCGGAGGGCGTCGCCGCCTACAAGATATTCATCGGTGCGCTGCTCGATGTGACCGACAATCTCGTGCAAGGCGAGGTGGCGCCGCCAAGGGATGTGGTGCGGCGCGATGGGGACGATCCCTATCTGGTGGTGGCGGCGGACAAGGGCACGGCGAGCTTTTCCGACACAGCCAATGGCATCGCCATTGCGCGCGGCTTCTGGCTGGGGGACGCCTTCGCTTCGGGTGGCTCGGCCGGCTATGACCACAAGAAGATGGGCATTACGGCGCGTGGCGGCTGGGAAGCGGTGAAGCGGCATTTCCGCGAGATGGACCGCGATATCCAGAAGGAGCCGTTCACCGTCGTCGGGGTGGGCGACATGAGCGGCGACGTGTTCGGCAATGGCATGCTGCTCTCGCCCGAAATCCGGCTGCTGGCGGCATTCGACCACCGCGACATCTTCATCGATCCGCAGCCCGATGCGGCCAGGAGCCTGGCTGAGCGGCAGCGGCTGTTCGCCCTGCCCCGCTCCAGCTGGCAGGACTATGACAAGGGCCTGATCTCCGAGGGTGGCGGGGTGTTTTCGCGGTCACTCAAATCCATCCCGCTCTCCCCCCAGATACGGGCGACGCTGGGGATCACGGCAGACCATGCGACGCCGGCCGAAGTGATGACAGCAATCCTCAAGGCAGATGTGGACCTGCTGTGGTTCGGGGGCATCGGAACCTATGTACGCAGTTCGCTGGAAACCGATGCCGATGTGGGCGACCGGGCCAATGACGCGATCCGCATCACCGGCAGCGACGTCCGGGCCAAGGTGGTAGGGGAAGGCGCAAACCTGGGTGTGACGCAGCGCGGACGCATCGAATATGCGCTGGCCGGCGGGCGCATCAACACTGACGCCATCGACAATTCGGCGGGGGTGAATTCGAGCGATCTCGAGGTGAACATCAAGATCGCGCTGGCGCCGCTGCTGGCGGATAGAACGCTGGACATCGAAGCGCGCAACCGGTTCCTGGTGACGATGACCGACGAGGTCGCGGCCCTGTGCCTGCGCAACAACTACATGCAGGGCCTGGCGATCTCGCTGGCGCAGCGGGCCGGTCTGCACGATCTGCCCGACCATCGCGAACTTATCGAACAGCTGGAACGGCGCGGATTACTGGATCGCGCGGTGGAATTCCTGCCCGCCGACACCGTGCTGGACGCCAGGGCGGCGAGCGGGACGGCGCTGGTGAGGCCGGAACTGGCTGTCATTCTCGCCTATGCCAAGCTGACGTTTTACGCGGACCTGTTGCAGGGCAAGTCGATCGACGAGGGCTACCTGGCCGGTGAACTCTACCGCTATTTCCCCGAGACGCTGCACAGGACTTACCCAGACGCGGTAACCGGGCATCGGCTGAAGCGCGAAGTCATTGCTACCGTGCTGGCCAATGCGATGATCAATCGCGGCGGGCCGGCCTTTGTGACCGATCTGATGGCGGCAACCAGCGCCAGCCCCGGCGAGGTGGCGCTGGCCTACGCGGCCACGCGCGATGCCTATGGCCTGGTCGAACTCAATGCAGCGATAGATGCGCTGGACGGCAGGATCGCGGGCGAAGTGCAACTGGCGCTTTATGCCGAGGTGATGAGCCTGCTGCGGCAGGAGAGCCTGTGGTTCCTGCGCAATGCCGACGTGACGCAGGGATTGGCCGGACTGGTGGAGCGGCATGCGGCGGGCGTGGCCACGCTCAAGGCAATGCTGGGAAGCACCCTGCCCGCGTCGCTGGCGCAAGGCGTGGCCGAGCGGGCGATGGACCTGGTGGCCAAGGGCGTGCCGGAAGGGGTGGCACAGCGCATCGCGGAACTGTCGGTGCTCAGCTATGCCAGCGACATCGTGCTGGTCAGCGAACGCTCCGGTGTGCCGGTGGCCGAAGGGGCAACGGCGTTTTTCGGGGTGTTCACGGCCTTCGAGCTTTGGCCGGTGATCGAGCAGGGACGGGCCATCCGGCTCAGCGACCGGTTCGACCGCATGGCGCTGGACCGGGCACTGGCCAACCTGATGCGCGCGCAACGCGACCTGACAGCCGACGTGCTCAAGAGCGATGGCGGCCTTGGCGGCTGGACGGCAAGGCCGGGGATCGGGCGAACAGCTACGGCGGTGGCCGAGCTGACCCAGGGGGCGCTGACCGTGTCGCGGTTGAGCGTGGCGGCGGGGCTACTGGCGGATCTGGCGCAGGAGGTTTGAGGCCAAAATCACGGGGGGCATCCCGGCGGAGACCGGAATCCATGCGGGAAGCCATCCGACACGCTGGATGTAGCGGCAAGCCTCGGACATGGATTCCGGCCTGCGCCGGAATGATGTCGTGGGCAGCAGGCATCGAAGCATTCACCCATTGCGAACAAAACCAGAATAGACTTTGGTGAGAGTTCCGCTCACAGGTCCCCGATTCGTGCTCGCCAGCCTCAATTATCTCGATGCCCTCAACCCGGAGCAACGCCGCGCGGTGGAGCATGGCATTGGGCAGGAACGGCCCGGCCCGCTGCTGGTGATTGCGGGCGCCGGATCGGGCAAGACCAATACGCTGGCGCATCGGGTGGCGCATCTGTTGGTCAATGGCGCCGATCCGCGGCGCATCCTGCTGATGACGTTTTCGCGGCGGGCAGCCAGCGAGATGAGCCGGCGGGTGGAGCGGATCGCGGCGCAGGTGCTGGGCAAGAGTTCGGGCGTACTCACCGACGCGCTCAGCTGGGCCGGGACGTTTCATGGCATCGGCGCGCGGCTGCTGCGCGAGCATGCGAGCCAGATCGGGCTCGACCCGGCCTTTACCATCCATGATCGCGAAGACTCGGCGGACCTGATGAACCTCGTCCGGCATGAGCTGGGGATGAGCGAGGCCAAGAGCCGGTTTCCGACCAAGAGCACGTGCCTGGCCATCTATTCGCGCGTGGTCAATGCACAGGGCGAACTGGAAACAGTGCTCAAGGAGACGTTTCCGTGGTGCGCCATGTGGGCGAGCGAGCTGCGACAGTTGTTTGGCGGCTATGTCGAGGCCAAGCAGAAACAGAACGTACTCGATTATGACGACCTGCTGCTCTACTGGGCCGGCATGATGGCCGATCCCGGGATTGCCGCCGAGGTCTCCGGGCGGTTCGACCATGTGCTGGTGGATGAGTACCAGGATACCAACCGGCTGCAGGCCAGCGTGCTGCTGGCGATGCGGCCAGATGGCAGCGGGCTGACTGTCGTGGGGGACGATGCGCAGTCGATCTATTCGTTCCGGGCGGCGACCGTGCGGAACATTCTCGATTTCCCCGCGGCGTTCAATCCGCCGGCTGATATCGTTACGCTGGACCGGAACTATCGCTCGACGCAGCCGATCCTCTCCGCCGCCAATGCCGTCATCGACATGGCCAGCGAGCGTTTCACCAAGAACCTGTGGACCGAGCGGCAATCGGACGCCAGGCCGCTGCTGGTGACGGTGCGTGACGAGGCGGACCAGGCGCGCTATGTGGTGCACAAGGTGCTGGAAGCGCGCGAGGGCGGCATGGCGCTCAAGAGCCAGGCCGTGCTGTTTCGGACATCGAGCCATTCGGGGCCACTGGAAATCGAGCTGACGCGACGGAACATTCCGTTCGTGAAGTTTGGTGGGCTCAAATTCCTCGACGCGGCGCATATCAAGGACCTGCTGGCCATTTTGCGCTGGGCGGAGAATCCGCGCGACCGGGTGGCGGGGTTCCGCGTGCTGCAACTTCTGCCGGGCGTCGGCCCGGGCACGGCGGGCAAGGTGCTCGACGCCATGGCTGTTGGACCGGACCCGGTCTGGGCGCTGGGCGAGATTCCGGCGCCGCCGCGGGCGGCCGAGGGCTGGACCGGGCTGGTGGAGATGATGGGGCGGCTGTCGCGCAGGGAGGCGGGCTGGCCGCTGGAACTGGGCTATGCGCGGCTCTGGTATGAGCCGCTGATGGAACAGGCCTATGAGGACGCGGCTGTGCGGATGCAGGATATCCTGCAGCTCGAGCAGATTGCCTCGGGCTATCCCAGCCGCGAACGGTTCCTCACCGAACTGACGCTGGACCCGCCGGATGCGACCAGCGACCAATCGGGGGTGCCCTCGCTGGACGAGGATTATCTCATCTTGTCGACCATTCACTCGGCCAAGGGGCAGGAATGGAAGGCGGTGCATGTGCTCAACGTGGTGGATGGCTGCATCCCCTCGGACCTGGGCACCGGTTCAACGCATGAACTGGAGGAGGAGCGGCGGCTGCTCTATGTGGCGATGACGCGGGCGCGGGACGAGCTGAACCTGATCGTGCCGCAGCGGTTTTTCGTGACGCAGCAGCATAAGCATGGCGACAAGCACCTTTATGCGCAGCGGACGCGGTTCATTCCGCGGGCCATGGTGCCCCTGTTCGAGGACATTTTGTGGCCGCCGGTGAAGCCGGCTTATATCGAGGGGCTGTCACCCGCCCCGGCACAGATGGATATCGGCGCGCAGATGCGGGGCATGTGGAAGTAGGTTGTGTGGCGCGGCGGCCTGCAAGGGTGGAATCTGCGCGGCGGGCGTGGCTGGACTGGATTGAGTCCACAGATCGTCACCCTCGGGCCTGACCCGAGGGCGTTGCACTTCCTAAGTTCGTTGAGTGGAGAGCCCTCGGGTCAGGCCCGAGGGTGACGGTCTGTGTTTGCGGGGTCGCGGGGTGCGCTCATCCTCTCATGCCAAAGTCGCCTTGCGCGCGATGTCTACATGGGGAGAGTGGGGGACCCTTCCCTGTTGCCGAGTGCCCCATGACCACGCTTTCCGACTGGCTTGCCGCCCAACCTGTCGATCCCAAGCTTGCCTCGGTGGTGGCCACCATGGCGACGGCGAGCGCTGAAATCGCGGACGTCCTGCGGCTGGCGCCGATATCAGGGCAGACGGGGCTGGCTGGGCAGACCAATGTGCAGGGCGAGGCGCAGAAGGCGCTGGACGTGATCTCAAACGACATTGTTTTGAATCACATACGGCGAAATCCGGACATTTCGATTCTGGTGTCGGAAGAGCTGGATGAAGCGGTTCACATCGAGAATCAGGGCCGGTTTCTGGTGGCGACCGATCCGCTGGACGGCTCTTCAAACCTCGATGTAAATGTCACCGTGGGCACGATTTTTTCGGTTCTGGATGCTACAAAAGGGTTGCTGCAACCTGGATCGGCGCAATTGGCGGCCGGGTATGCGGCCTATGGGCCGGCAACGAGCCTGGTGCTGACATTTGGCACGTCGACAGCGGTGTTCACGCTGGATGCGGACGGGACGTTCCAATTGACGCTGGACAACATGTCCGTGGCGCCGGCGTCGGCGGAGTATGCGATCAACACGGCGCGCGAGCGGCTGTGGGATGCCGCTACCCGCGGCTATGTCGCCGAGAATGTTGCGGGAGAAACCGGGCCGGCCGGCAAGCGCCACAATATGCGCTGGGTGGGGTCCATGGTGGCCGATATTCACCGCATCCTGATGCGCGGCGGCATTTTCCTCTATCCGCTGGACAGCGAAACCACCAGCAAGGGCGGCAGGTTGCGCTTGCTCTATGAGGCCAATCCGATGGCGCTGGTGGTGGAGGCCGCGGGGGGCCGGTCGACGACCGGGCGGGAGCGCATTCTCGACCTGGTGCCAACGGGGATTCACCAGCGGGTGCCGGTGATCCTTGGCTCGGCCGAGGAGGTGGCGCGGGTTGAGGCTTGGTACGCGAAGATCCCGGCGAACTAGTTTGCGCGGATGGTGGATTGCGGCAATTGCAACGTTCTTATTGTCTGGTTATAGCTCGACCCGAGGAGCCGGCGCGCTGATCTTGCCCGGCCGGGAGCCATTATGACCGACGCCAAGCTGACGCTGCCCAAGACCAATTCGAGCCCCTGGCCGAACCGGCCGTTCCACCGGCAGTACCTGATGCGGCAGGCCAACAACCTGTTCGACTTCTTCGAATCGCCCTCGCTGAACCCCAAGGGCGGCTTCTTCGAACTGGATGACGATGGTGCGCCGCTGGACCGGGACAATGCCACCAGGCAGATCCATGTCACCACGCGCATGGTGCATTGCTCTGTCATCGGCAGCCTGATCGGGCGGCCCGGATCGGACGAGATCGTCGACCACGGCATGCGCTACATCTGGGAGAAGCACCGCGATGCCAGGCGGGGCGGCTATGTGTGGGGCCTTGATGATAACGGGGTGACCAACGGCTCCAAGCAGGCCTATGGGCATGCCTTCGTGCTGTTGGCGGCATCGAGCGCCAAGCTGGTGGGGCACCCGCTGGCCGAGCAGATGCTCGCCGACGTGACCGAGGTCATCAATACGCGCTTCTGGGACGAGCAGACCGGTTCGGTGAAGGATGAATACAACCAGGACTGGTCGCAGCTGCTGCCCTATCGCGGGCAGAATGCCAATATGCACATGACGGAAGCGCTGATGGCGGCGTACGAGGCCACCGGAGAGCGCGCCTACCTCACCAAGGCGGAGCGCATTGCCGAACTGATCATCGCCAGGAACGCCATCCCCCTGGGCCACCGGGTGGCCGAGCATTTCGACCAGCACTGGGTGCTCGACCGGAATTACGAGGGCAATGAGATGTTCCGCCCATCGGGCACGACGCCGGGGCATTGGCTGGAATGGGCGCGGCTGCTCTACCAGCTCTGGGTGCTGGGCGAAAAGCGCCTGTCATGGATGACGGGCGCGGCGCGGGAACTGTTCCAGCAATCGATCGAGCTGGGCTGGGACAAGGTGCATGGCGGCTTCTTCTATACGCTGGACTGGGACAACAAGCCGGTTCTGCGGGAGAAGCTGTGGTGGCCGGTGAGCGAAGCAATCGGGGCGGCTGCCTATATCTCGGCCTTCGACAGCGGCGACTATTTCCAGGCCTGGTATCGCAGGCTGTGGGACTATGCCGAGAACCATGTCATCGACCACAAGCGCGGCGGCTGGCTGAGCGAGCTCAAGGAAGACCTGACGCCGACGTCGCGGCTGTTCGTGGGTAAACCCGATATCTACCACGCGTTGCAGGCCTGCCTAATCCCGCTCTATCCGGCCAATGGCAGCCTGACCAAGGGCATCATCGAGGCTGATCACACCATCAGGCAACACCACTAGGTTGCCAGTGCCGCACGGCGCGCGTACATCAGCGCGAGTTTTTGAGAGACCTCGCCGATGTCGCGCCCCGATCGCCTGCCAGCCCAATTGCCGCGCCTCCTGGTGGAGCGCGCCGTCGCCGCCGCGCTCGAGGAAGACCTCGGGCTGGCCGGCGACCTGACGAGCCAGGCGACGTTAGCGCCAGCGGCATGGGCGACCGCAAGTCTGTCGGCCCGCGAGCCCGGCATTATTGCCGGCCTCGACCTGGCAGCGGCGGCGTTTCGGCTGGTTGGCGACGGGGTGACGTTTACCCCTGTCCTGGCTGATGGCGATCGGGTGGCGGCGGGCGGTTTGGTTGCTGATGTGACGGGCCCTGCCCGGTTGGTGATGTCGGCTGAACGGGTGGCGCTGAACTTCCTCAATCACCTCAGCGGCATTGCCACGCTGACGCGCGAATATGCCGATGCGGTTGCCGGCACGGGCGCGCAGATCTGCGACACGCGCAAGACGACGCCGGGGCTTCGGGCCTTCGAGAAATACGCGGTGCGCTGTGGTGGTGGCGCCAACCACCGCTATTCGCTGGATGACGCCATTCTCATCAAGGACAATCATATTGCCGTCGCCGGCGGTGTGACGGCAGCTTACCAGGCAGCCGAGGCCTTTGCCGGACACCTGGTCGCCATCGAGATCGAAGTGACCAATCTGGCGGAACTCGAAGAGGCGCTGGCCGCAGGGGCGCGGGTCATACTGCTCGACAATATGGACAATGAGACCCTGCGCCGGGCAGTGGCGGTCAATGCGGGGCGTGCCAGGCTCGAGGCCTCGGGCGGGGTGAAGCTCGATCGGGTGCGCTCGATCGGGGAAACCGGGGTCGACTATATTTCCACCAGCCAGATCACGATGGCGGCAAAGCCCCTCGACCTGGGCCTCGACGTGGTGGTGGAACGCTGATGGCTGTCCCCATGCAAGCGCCGACCGACCATGACCTGACCGCGCTGGCGCTGGACGCCGCCATTGCCGCGGCGCGCGTCATTCTCGATGTCTATGCCCGGCCCATCGCCTCGGTCGCCAAGGTCGACGGGTCGCCGGTGACGGAGGCCGACGCAGCGGCGGAAGCCGTGATCCTCGATATGCTGAAGCCCACCGGCATCCCCGTACTGGGCGAAGAGAGCGTGGCCGCGGGTGTCATTCCCGTGCTGGGCGATCGCTATTTCGTCGTCGACCCGCTTGATGGCACCAAGGAATTCATCAAGCGCAACGGCGAGTTCACCGTGAATATCGCGCTGGTCGAGCATGGCGTCCCGGTGCTTGGCGTGGTGCTGGCGCCGGTGACGGGCGAAACCTTCATCGGCGACTCCACGGGCGCGTGGTTCTGCAATACGCGGACCGGGATCGCCGAAGAAAAGCTCAGGATATCCGTAGCTTCGGCGGAGCGGCTGCGCATTGTGGCCAGCCGGTCGCATGGGCATGCAGCGGTTGCAGCACTGTGCGAGGCGCTTGATGTGGAGGCCGATGTATCGGTCGGCTCGTCACTGAAATTCTGCCTTCTCGCCCGCGGCGACGCGCAGCTCTATCCGCGATTTACGCCCACGTCGGAGTGGGACACGGCGGCCGGCCAGGCGGTGCTGGAAGCAGCGGGTGGCGCGGTGGTGACGCTTGACGGCCAGCGCATGCGCTATGGCAAGGGCGACCTCGGCTTCCTCAACCCATATTTTGTGGCGGCGTCGAGCCGCGAACTGGCGCAGCGCGCCGCTGCGGAAATGACCAGGCTGCTGGACCTGGCAACCAGCCATGCAACCTGATCTTAACTGATCTACCCGAACTGCTGGGTTCGAGAACTTGCGCGATTCATCCTGGACCTATACAGAACCGGCATATATCGGTCCGGCATATGTCCCGGCGGAGCCAGCGCATGAACGTCAGAACGCTTTGTCTATCGATCCTCTATGAGGGCGAGGCAACCGGGTATGAAATCCGGCGGCTTTGCGTCGAAGGCGAATGCTCGTATTTCGTCGAGGCGAGTTTTGGCTCGATCTACCCCGCCCTCGCCCGGCTAGAGGACGAAGGCCTGGTGGTCAGCCGGACCGAGCAGCAAAGCGGCAAGCCGGCCAAGAAGGTCTACTCGATCACCGACCAGGGCCGCACGGCCTTTGCCGAGGAGCTCGCAGGACCGCTTGGCGAGGACGTGTTCCGCAGCCCGTTCCTGCTGTTCGCCCGCTTTGCACATATTCTGCCGCGCGACCTAGTCGAGGCGCGGGCCAATGAATACCTGGAAAAACACATAGCTGACCACCGCCGGCTTGAAGAGGCCTTCGCCGAGCGCGGGAGCAATGCTGCCGACACATGGGTAATTAATTATGGACGTGCAGTAATGGAGGTTGCCGAACGGCATATCCGCTCCCATATGCACGAACTGATCACTTTGGCGCGAGCCGAGCCGAAAAAAGACGCGGCTGAGTAAAGGGGCGAATCTCAATGCGTGCACTGTTTTCCTATGGCGTTGCCTTCCTGATCCTAGTTCTTGCGGGGGCATGGCTGTCTACCGGCACGCTGGTGATGGGCGGCAACGGACCTGGCAATGGCGAGCGGCCGATCATTTCGGTCATCGAAGGCGAAGAACACGGACCGGTTGCGACCCAACTGGCCGAGGCGGGCGTTCTTGCCCAGAACGAAACCGAACATGCCGTTGACCCGCACCTGACCATCGCGCAGCGCAACGAACAGGATCTGGGCGCCAATACCCAGCTACAATCGGTGCGCACGTCGACCTATGTCGCCAAGCCTATGCCGATTGAAGTGCCGCTGCGGGGCCGGACGCAGGCCAAGGCCTCGGTTGGCGCGGTGGCCGAGACTGCAGGCGTTGTCGATACAGTGCATGTCACGAAGGGCCAGAATGTGGCCGTCGGCGATTTGCTCTGCACGCTCGACCAGGGCACGCGCGCTGCCGCCGTCGCCCAGGCCAAGGCCGGGCTCGAGCAGGCACAGGCCGGGCTCGAGCAGGCCCAGTCGGACTTCGACACTAATGCCGAGCTTCGCGCCAAGGGTCTTGCCGCTCCCAATACGGCACGCCAGCTCGAAGTGGCACTGAGCGCTGCCAAGGCCTCGATCAGCGCAGCACAGGCGGGGCTCGACAATGCCCAGGCCGAACTGGACCGCACTGAAATCCGTGCCAAGGTTGCCGGCGTCGTCCAGGATCCGCTGGTGTCGGCCGGTGCCATGCTCGCCATGGGCCAACCCTGCGCAACGATCGTGCAGCTCGATCCGATGGTGTTTATCGGCCAGGTACCGGAGGCTCGCATCACGCTGGCGCGTCTAGGCCTTGAGGCCTCCATCAAGACCATTACCGGCCAGGAAGTGTCGGGCAAGGTGACGTTCATCTCGAGCACGGCCGACGCCGCCACCCGCTCGTTCCCGGTTGAGATCGAATTCCCCAACGCTGGTGGTGCGATCCGCGATGGCATCACTGCGACCGCCACGGTCAACATGGGTTCGGCTCCCGCGCATCTGGTGCCGCAATCAGTGTTGACGCTGAATGATGAGGGCGTGCTCGGCGTGAGCATCGTCGCTGGCGGTGCCGTCAAGTTCGTGCCTGTCCAGATTGCCAGCGACACGCGCGACGGCGTGTGGGTGCTCGGCCTCCCCACCTCGGCTGACGTGATCACCGTCGGCCAGGAATATGTCAAGGACGGCCAGGCCGTCGACGCCACCAACGTAACCGCGAGCTGACACCATGCTGGACTTTATCGAACGCATCCTGAGGATGCCGCGAGTTGTTCTGACGGTCATGGTGCTGCTGCTGGGCGCGGGCCTCGCGGCCTACACCTCGCTGCCGAAGGAAAGCTTTCCGGCCATCGATATCCCGTACTTCTACGTCTCGGTCAGCCAGACCGGGGTGGCGCCGCGCGACGCCGAGCAGTTGCTGGCCAAGCCCATCGAGGACCGGATCAAGGAAATCGACGGGCTGGAGAACTATTCAGCTACCTCGACGACCGGCCACGCCTCGGTCTTCCTCGAGTTCAACGTCAACGCCGACAAGGATGCCGCACTTGCGGACATCCGTGCGGCGCTGGACGGCATCGCGGCCGAACTGCCTGATGATGCGACCGAACCGACGGTGACCGAGATTTCCTTCTCGGACGTGCCAACCATCTCGGTGGCCGTCTATGGTTCGGTGCCGGAACGCGAACTGGTCAACCGTGCCAAGGATCTGCAGGACGAACTGGAGACCATGCGCGACGTGCAGAGCGTCACCCTCAGCGGGTCGCGCGACGAAGTTCTCGAAGTCACCATCGATCTCAACCGCCTCGAGGCCTACAACCTGACGGCGGCCGAACTGTTCGATGCCCTGGCCAAGAACAACATGGTGGTGCCCGGTGGCACGCTGGACAGCGGCCAGGGCTCCTTCAACGTCGAAGTTCCCGGCCTGATCAAGAACGCACAGGACGTCTATTCGCTGCCGCTCAAGACCTCTGGCGACACCGTGGTGACGTTTGGCGACGTGGCGAGCATCACCCGCACCTTCGAAGATGCGACGTCGTACTCGCATGTGAACGGCCAGACGGCGATCACGCTGGGGGTCATCAAAAAGCTCGGCACCAACGTCATCACCGTTTCCGACGACGTGCGCCGGGTGACCGAAGAATTCACCGCCGATTGGCCACAAGGCATTGAAACCAGCTTCCTGATCGATCAGGCGGACTCGACGAAGGGCCTGTTCCGTTCGCTGGAAGCCGCAGTGCTGACGGCCGTGGCACTGGTGTTGATCACCTGCATTGCCACACTCGGTGTGCGCCCGGCCATCATGATCGGCATGTCGATCCCGATCTCGTTCATGATCGCATTCCTTGTCGTGCAAATCATGGGCATGACCATCAACATGATGATCATGTTCGGCCTGGTGCTGGCGGTTGGCGTGCTCGTCGACGACCCGATCGTCGTGGTGGAATACGCGGAACGAAAGCTGATGGAAGGCGTCTCCAAGAAGGAGGCGTTCATCATGGCGGCGCGCAAGATGTTCGTGCCGGTGGTTTCTGCCACCTTCACGACACTGGGCGCCTTCGTGCCACTGCTGTTCTGGCCGGGCATTATTGGCAAGTTCATGAGCTACCTGCCGATCATCGTGATCGTGGTGATGTGCGCCTCGCTCGTTTCCGCGCTTATTTTCATGCCCATCATCGGCGCCTTCATTGCCTCGACCCATGTCGATCCCAAGCAAAAGGAAGCTGCGGACCTGGTGATGTATGCCGACAAATTCGATCCCAAGAAGGTCGGCGGGATCACTGGTGTCTATGTCCGCACGATGGAGCACCTGATCCGTCATCCGATACCGACGCTGGGCGTTGGCTTCGCGCTGATCGTGGGCATGTTCGTGCTCTATATTGGCAGCAATCCGACCACCGAGGCCTTCCCGGCATCCGAGCCCGAATTCGGCACCGTCAACGTGATCACGCGCGGCAATTACTCACCCGCCGAGATCCGCGACATGCTGGTCGAGGTGGAGAACGAAATCCTGCAGGTGCAGGGCATCCAGGACGTCATCATGAGCTTCGGCGGTGGTGGGGATGTGATGAGCTCGGGCGGTCCGCCGGATACGATCGGCTCGTTCAACCTGCAGCTCCTGCCCTATAACGAGCGCGTCAAGGCAGCGGTGATCTTCCAGGATATCCGCGACCGCGTGGCCGACATTTCGGGCCTCGACGTGCAGATCGCCGCCCAGGAAAATGGCCCGCCGGCCGGCAAGGCCATTAATCTGCGGGTCGAAGGCACGGTTTATGACGACATCGGCCCTGCGGTTGCCAAGCTGCGCGACTATATCGAGAACGATCTTGGCGACACGATCGACATCGAGGATGGTCGCCCTGCCCCCGGCATCGATTGGCAGGTGACGATCGACCGCGAGGCCGCCGCCAAGTATGGCATCGGTGTACGGGAACTGAGCCCCTATGTGCAGTTGGTAACCTCGGGCGTGAAGCTCGGCAGCTACCGGCCGGACGATGGCGGTGACGAACTCGACATTCGCGTCCGCCTGCCGGAGGGAGAACGTACGTTCGATGCTCTCGACTCGCTGCGGATCGTGACGGCGCAGGGCCTGGTGCCGGTGAGCAACTTCATCGAGCGCACGGCCGTGCCCAAGGTGGCCAATATATCGCGTCGCAATGGCGTCTATGCCATGAGCGTGGCGGCCAACCTCAACCCGACCAATGCAGCCGGCGAACCGGTCACTGCCGATGCCAAGATCGAGCAGATCAAGGCTTGGCAGGCCACCCAGGATTGGCCGTCCTCCGTCGAGATCGTCTATGGCGGTGCGGCGGAACAGGTGGACGACACCAATGCGTTCATCGTGTCGGCGTTTGGCGCAGCCATGTTCCTGATCTTCCTGATCCTGCTGCTGGAGTATAACAGCTTCTGGCAGGTGCTGGTGACGCTCTCGACGGTGATCATGTCACTGGGCGGGGTGCTGCTGGGCATGGTGGTCACCGGCATGAGCTTCTCGGCCATCATGACGGGCCTGGGCATCGTGGCCCTGGCGGGTATTGTGGTGAAGAACGGCATCGTGCTGATCGACACCTACAATCACTATAACCGCGACGAACATGTCGAGCCGATCAAGGCGATGCTGCTGACCATCAGCCAGCGTGTGCGGCCGGTGCTGCTCACCGCAACGGTGACAGCACTGGGCGTGATTCCGATGGCACTGAATGTCGAGTTCGACTTCATCCGTCGCGAGATCGTGGTGGGTGGTATCGCCGGCTCCTGGTTCATCCATCTCAGCGCCGCGCTGGTGTCGGGCCTGTTCGTGTCGACCGCGCTGACCCTGGTGATGGTGCCTGTCATGGTGGTGGCGCCTGGTGTGCTGTGGCGAGGCTGGATTGGCCGAGTTATCGGCGCTGTCTACGGCGCCCTTCGCAATCCTTCGGCCAGGTTCAGGGCCGCGCAGGCGGCCGCGGTTCCGGCGGGCTTTGACGGCATGGCCGTGGAAATCCCCGCCGATGCCGATGGCACCAAGCGCTATATCGTCAGCCCCGACGCGGGGCTGGTGGAGAAGGAAGCGAATGGCGTGACCGTGGTCAGCCGGCCGGAAGCAGCCGAATAGGCTGACCGGAATGAACGCGAAAGGCCCGCAGCGATGCGGGCCTTTTTTGTTGCTGTGGTCGCCGCACCCATCGTCAACAAATGTTGACAGCCTTCCAGTCGTCAACTATTGTTGACGCATGAATGAGACCCCAGATGACGCGTCCGAGACGGACAATCCGGAGCAGGCCTTTGCCAGCGTGGTTGCCCTGCGGCTGATGGCCGACAGGCTGGAACGGAAGGCGGTGGCCGAGGCGCTGGCGCAGGGCTGGTCCTGGGCTCGCATCGCCCAGGCTCTTGGAGTGAGCAAGCAGGCCGCACACAAGCGGCTCTCCAGCGTCACACCGACAATCAAGACGTGAAGGACACCAGCATGTTGAAAAAGCTGACCCAGACGTTCCGGGACATGGGAACCATCAAGACCCTGTGCGAGGCTGCGGAGCAGATTGCCAATGCCGAGCACCAGCCGGCACCGGGCGCCGAGCATTTTGTGCTAGCGGCGCTGGAATTGCCGGACGGATCAGCGGCGCGGGTGTTCCGCAAGCTGGGCATCAGCGCCGGCGCGTTCCGTGAGGCGCTGCGGGACGTGCACCGCGCTGCGCTCATGGCAGCAGGTGTCAATGCCGAGGATGTTGCCGGCTCGGAACGGGATGTGCCGCCCCTGCCCCGACCCAGTGGGCCTTACAATGCGGCGCCATCGGGCGAAGCGGTGCTGAATGGGCTGGCGGCTCTGCGCAAGCGCGGGGTGACGGGGCCGCTGATCGGCGCTCACGTGCTTGAGGTGGTGTCCGCGATGCAGCACGGCCCCTCGGCGCATGCCTTCGCCCGGCTGGGCCGCGACGCGCCGACGGTAATGGCGGCCATCCAGAGCGAAATGGCGATGGCGGCATGAGCCGCCTTCACTCCGCCGCCGGGACGCCCCGCTTGACGAAGCCTTCGGGGTCATTGGCGGTCTGGAGGAGCCTCTCTTCGGCCTCGCTGGCCTCGCGCTGGCGGTTCCACATCTGGGCGTAGAGGCCGTCCTGCTGCAGCAGCGCAACGTGGTTGCCGCGCTCAGCGACGACGCCGTCCCGCAGGACCAGAATTTCGTCGGCATTGACCACCGTCGAGAGGCGGTGGGCGATGACGACGGTGGTGCGGTTCTTGGACACCACATCGAGCGCCGACTGGATATCGCGTTCGGTCTTGGTGTCCAACGCCGAGGTCGCCTCATCGAGGATGAGGATGGACGGCGCCTTGAGGATGGTGCGGGCGATGGCAACGCGCTGCTTCTCGCCACCGGAAAGCTTGAGGCCACGCTCGCCGACGGGGGTATTGTAGCCCTTGGGCAGCGACTCGATGAAAGGGCCGACCTGGGCCATGGCAGCGGCGGCGCGGACATCCTCGGCGGTGGCACCGGGGCGGCCATATTCGATATTGTAGCCGATGGTGTCGTTGAACAGCACCGTATCCTGGGGGACCATGCCGATGGCCGAGCGCAGGCTTTCCTGCGTGACCTGGCGCAGGTCCTGGCCATCGATGGTGATCGAGCCACCGGTGACGTCGTAGAAGCGATAGAGCAGCCGCGAGATGGTGGACTTGCCCGCGCCGGTGGGGCCGACGATGGCCACGGTCTTGCCGGCCGGGACCTCGAAGCTCACGCCCTTGAGGATGGGGCGATCGGGATCGTAGTGGAAGGTGACGTTGTCGAAGCGGATGACCGGGCCGGTAACGGCAAGCGGCTTGGCGCCGGGGGCGTCCTCGACCTCGGGGGATTGATCGAGCAGCTTGAACATCGCCTCGATATCGGTGAGGCCCTGGCGCAGCTCGCGGTAGACGAAGCCGATGAAGTTGAGCGGCCGATAGATCTGCATCAGGAAGGTATTGAGCAGGACGAAATCGCCCAGCGTCAGCGTGCCATTCATAACCCCAACGATCGACATCACGGCGATGATCAGGAAGCCGGTATAGAAGATGACCGCCTGGCCGAAGTTGAGGAAGCCCAGCGACGTCCAGATGCGGATGGCGGAACGCTCGTAGCCGGCCATGGAGACGTCGTAACGCGCCGCTTCCATCTTCTCGTTGGCGAAGTATTTCACCGTCTCGTAGTTGAGCAGGCTGTCGATGGCCTTACCATTGGCATCGGTATCGGAGTCGTTCATGGCGCGGCGGATGCCGATGCGCCAGTTGGATGCCTTGATGGTGAAATAGAGATAGGCCCAGATCATCACGACCAGCACGCCAAGATAGCTGATGCCGAACAGCCAAACGAAGATGATGGCGGTGACGATGAACTCGACAATGGTCGGGGCGATGTTGAGCATCGCAAAACGGACCACCGTCTCGATGCCCTTGGTGCCGCGCTCGATGACGCGGCTGAGGCCGCCGGTGCGGCGCGCCAGATGGAAGCGCAGCGACAGGCGATGCAGGTGGTGGAAGGTCTGCAGCGCCAGCTTGCGCACGGCATGCTGGCCGACGCTGGCAAAGAGCACATCGCGCAGCTGCTGGAAGCCCGCGTCGATGATGTTGCCCAGGACGTAGGCGATGACGAGCACGATGGGCACGGCGAGGCCGAGGATCACCGCGCCATTGGGCGCCGAGCCATCGAGGCTGTCGATAATGCCCTTATAGGCGAAGGGAATGAGGGTGGTGGCGACCTTGCTGAGCAACAAGGCGCCAATGGCCAATATCACGCGCAGGCGCAAGTCGGGGCGGTCTGCCGGCCACATATAGGACCAGAGATTCTTCATTGTAGAGAACAATGATCCTTCATCCGCGCTAACGGATGGCTTGGGCGCTGCGCTGTCAGATGACATCAGGCGGGTTCCGCTTCCAGTTTGGATGGTGCGGGCGAGAAGCCCGCGATCATGCCGGAATAGGCGTCGCCCAAGGCAGCCAACCGGTCATGCTGGACGATGTAGCAATTGCGCGTCCCGCGCGGCTTGCGTTCGATAAGGCCGGCATCGAGCAGAACCTTGATATGCTGGCTCACCGTGGACTGGGCCAGGGTCAGTTCATCAGTCACGTCAGCGCAGCAACACTCGCCCCGCTCCTGCTTGGCCAGGATGCGCAGGATGTTGAGCCGCACCGGGTGGCCCATTGCTCGCATGATGGTGGCAATATCGTCGTCGCGCATTGCTTCGCCGTGGTTGATCGTCATTTGACGATAAAATGGGGTGTGACGCGCAAATAATCAATGGCCCGCCGGAGGGCGGGCCATTTTGTGCGCATTTAATTGGGCAGATCGAACACCTGACCGGGATAGATGCGGTCCGGATCGCGGATCTGGCCGGTATTGGCGTCGTAGATGGTGGTGTATTTGATGCCCTCGCCATAGACGCGGCGCGCAATGGTCCAGAGATTGTCGCCGCGACGGATGATGGCCTTGCCCGAGGCGAAGCGCTCGGCATCAGGACCACCGACGGCGACCGCGACCATTGTCGGCACCGCAGGCTCGGCAGCCGGGGCGGGAGCCGGTTCGGTTGCGGGAGCTGGAGCCGGTTCAGCCGCCGGAGCCGGTTCGGTTGTAGGCGCCGGAGCTGGCTCGACCGCCGGGGCAGGTTCGGCCGGCGTTTGAGCCTGCGCGGTGGTGACCGGCGCGGGCTCGGTTGTTGCAGGCGTATCAGCGGCTGGCACGTCAGTCGCGGCAGGCACGTCGGCTGTGGCAGTCGGCGTAGGCTCCGCAGCGGGGGCTGGCTCGGCCGCGGGGGCAGGTGCAGGCTCGGTGGCAGCGGCAGGCTCGGTAGCAGGCGCAGGCTCGGCGACCGGAGCCGGCTCGGCGGCGGGCGCCGCTGGCGCAGTGGCAGCAGGCTCGCTGGGAGTCGGCGTTGCCGGGGTATCGGCTGCCGCAACTGCAATCGGGGCCTCGACGGGAAGCTCAACAACAAAGTCGACCTCGGCGCGGGCGGCGACGTCGGCTGTGCCCGTCTGGAGCATATCGATACGGACCCGCTGCTCCGGCTTGGTCAGCACCTTGCCGGCCTCGACCAGCCAGCGGCCCTCCTCCACTGTTGCATCAGCGATATAGGCATCATCGACATAGAGCCGCATTGTAGCGCCCTCCGGACCGGCACCGGCGAAGAAGGTGCGGTCACCCTCGATTTCGATGGCGTCGATGGTGGGCGGGACGTTGGCGACGACGGCGACCGGAGCGGCGGGTGCCGTTGCGGGCGCTGCCGGGTCGGCGGCGGCAATCGCCGGGGCCGGTTCGACAGCCGCTGGAGC
>NZ_JACZKG010000065.1 GCF_014860165.1 Devosia sp. | reverse complement strand
CGATAAGGGCATCGGCATTGTAAGTGGTCGTCCAGCCGCCATCGATGTATGTTTCGAGTTGCACCATACGTGTAATGGCAGAGCGGCTGAGCACGACGTCGTTGAGCGCCTCGGCCTCGCAGATGGAGTGTCCACCGCGCTCTACATGCGTGTGCAGCATCATCCGCTGCTCGATCCAGTACTTCCCCGCAAGTAGACGATTCAGCGCCGGTTCCCAGGCGTCAGGATCGGCAATCTCCGTGAGAAAGCCCAGCCTGCCCATGTTGAGACCCAGCACGGGTACGCCGGCGACAGCGCACACTCGTGCAGCTCGGAGCATGGCGCCATCGCCACCGATGGCAATCACCACGTCAAGCCCGGCGATCTTGTCGCGCACACTGTCCTCATCCCACTGCGTGTGCAGCGAGGCTTCGATTTGACGTGCCTCGAGAGAATCCGCAATTTGGCGGGCAAGAGGGGCGCTCTGCGCGCGCAGCGGATGGGCAAAAACGCCAACACGACGGAACTCTGTCACCTGGATTCCTTCTTGTTTGACTTTTGCATCGATGCCGAGTTTAGCCTGCATACGTTGAACTGCCAATCGGATGTGGGGTGTGCGCGAGCCATTCTCCAGGGTGGTCGATCTCACGCGCAGAAATGAACGGGCTTTAATCCGCCTTAACTTGAATTGCTTGATCCCTTAAACAAGAGAGGGACATTCGTTAACTGCCTACGGATACGCTCCTTGAACGGGGCACACAGGTGCTTGATATGTATAGAGCCTAGTACACCAGGGCGTAAAAGAACCCGGCATTAGGCGACAAGCGCCTTGCCCTGGTAAGTCCAACGAAAAGGTTTTGCCATGGTGCGGTTAAAGTAGTCGACAAACGCCAGCACTTTGGCCTTGAGATCGGCAACCGAGATAAAGTTGCCGCGTTTGAGCAGCTTGCGAGAGAGAATGCTGAACCAAATCTCGATCTGGTTCATCCAGGAAGCGTGCTTGGGGGTGTAGTGAAAGACAATCCGGTGGGTGGGATCGGACAGAAACGCCGCGCGGGTGTCCATCGAGACGAGGATACCCGATTTGCCCTTGCCCCCCAAGTCGATGTCGAGATCGGATTCATCGGCCACGTAACGCACGAGCGACTCGGACTGGTGAGTGTTGAGATTATCGACAATAAAGTGCCATTGGACTATGCTGGGGTCAGCTTCAACGGTTCGACGGATATGGGCCAGGAAATCGGCTTCGTTGCGGGTCGATCCAGAGGAGAGCTGGCCCACCCGTCCAGCGGCCACGTCAAAATTGACGATGAACGAGAGCGTGCCATGCCGTTCGTATTCGAACTCACGACGCACGACCTGTCCGCTCTGCATCGGCAAATCCGGGTGTTTGCGCGAGAGGGCTTGTACGCCGGTCATTTCATCGGTACTCAGGGTTGCTTCTCCACGCTCAACGCGTTCCTGGGCCGTTTGATACAGATGATTGATGTCGGCGATCTTCTCGTCCGATTGTGGGTCTGGTTCAGGCGTCAGATAGTAGCGCATCAGGTGTGGTTGGAGACCCCCTTTTTGAGCAAGCGCGCCGCGTGGCGTGCCGAAATGTACGCCACAAGGCCGCGTTTCATCATCTCATCGGCAATCTCTCGGCCTGTCCATTGGCTGATAGGTCGTCCAGCCTTCTCCGGCGCTTCGCAGGCCATCTGCTCGATCTGGCACAGGTGGTCAGCACTCAGCCGAGACGGCGCGCCTGGTCGCGGTAAGTCTTCCAGACGTTCTTCCACACTCAAATCATCCAACCCTATCTCTTCCAGAGCTAACCAGCGCCCTCGCCACAAAGCCGCCATATCGACTGAAACCTTGAGTTCCTTGGCAATCTCGGCATGGTTTTTACCTCCTGCCGCCTTCAAGATGATCCGCGCCCGTTGCGCTTTTTGCTGTCCGGTCGTGCGGCGCGCTACCAGTCTTTCTAGCTCTTGGCGTACCTTCTCGCTTAACTCGATCTTCGCAGGCTTCCGTCCGGGCATGGAGCCACCTTCTTTCATCAACATGGCCCCATTCTACTCATTCCCGGCTCTATTTACGCCCTGATGTACTAGTCGTCGCTCAAGTAGCGGGCGCGGATAGCGGCAATTTGCGTGCGTTGTTCGGCGCTGAGCAGCGTCCAGAAATCATCGGGCGTGGCGACCCGGCCAGCGCCGGCCTGTGCATAAGCCGCAAGCCAGGTGAAGAAAGCATCCGTCCCCAATGAACCGCGCAGATCATGCAGCATACGCGCGCCACGCAAATAAACCGCGTTGATGTAGGCGCGCAGATTGTCGAACTGGTAGACGGTGGCATCGACGGGTTCGGAAGCCACGAAGGTATCCGGCACGAAGCTGTAGACGCGGAACTGCCACCACCAATCGCGCAGGTCGGGATAGTATTCCTCAAAGAAGATGTACTCGCTGTAGGTCGCCAGCGCTTCGTCCAGCCAGGGAGTGAGCGCCTGATCACTGCCGACGCCCGCATACCACCACTGGTGAGCGACTTCGTGAGCCGTGATGATGGTCAGGTAGGACTGCGGCGTGCCCGGCCACTGTTCGAACCACCCTGCTCCGACGAAGATGAGGCCGCTGAATTCCATGCCATCCGGGAAGTCGCCCTCGACCACGACGAGCCGGTCGTATGGATAGGGCGAGAACAGGTCGCTGTACATGGCAAGGCTGCGCGCGGCCACCTCAGCGGAGTGATCGGCCGCATCGACCAGACCTTGATCCGTCTGGATGCGCGTGCTGCCGAGCGAAAAAAGTTCTACAGTCGTCCCATTTGCCGCCTCGACCGAGCGAGTCTCGAACTGTGTGCTCATGCTGAGCGCAAATTCACGCGCGCCCGGCAGCACAAAGCGCCACGCATTGGAAGCCGGGCGATTCATCGTGCCGGGGGCTGCGATTTTGAGAGCCACCGGAGAATCCGGCACGTGCACGGTCACATCCCAATCGGCGATCTCGCTGACGACCTGCTCACCAATGACCGTGACATCCCGCGTGATCCATGCACCGCTTGCACGATAGGCAACCGTGGGCAGCCAGTGACCGAGATTGATCTGGCGCGCCGTAAAACCGAAGTAACCACTGTGACCGATGATGCCCTCGCCAACGCCGGGCAGATCGAGCCGGAAGTGCAGCCCCAGCGTGACGGCACACCCCGGTGGCAGCGGATCGAGCAGCGTGACCGTCATGCGGCGGCCCGTCAATTCATAGGCGGGCGCAGGCTCATGATCGACCGTCACCTCTTCGAGCGTAAATACCTGTGGAAAACGATTGGCCTCCACAGTAAAAACGATGTCCTCTAGCGGGGCAACGTCGGTGTTGAAATAGCGCACCATTTGACTGACCTGAGCGGTACGCCGCGGGTAGTTCACCGTCGCGTCGACCAGATGTTGGGTGTGCCCGATGGGTTCACTTGCGCAACCCTGCCCCTGCAATGCTGCGGCCTCGGTTTGCGTAGTGGGAATCGGTTGGAACTGGCGCTCACTGGTGGGCAATGGCGTGGCTTGAACGACGCGGACTGTCGTCGCGGTGGGCAGTGATGGCAATGTGGCAGGTTGGGAACCCATCGTGCTGCAGGCCACTAACAACTGCGCGGCGAGAGTGAGGATTGACCATGTTTTCGACATGGGGCTATGATACTCTGTCAGCATCCGGACGAGCAACGGATATTTTCCCGGCGCAACGCCAGCAGCAAATACGTGTTATTCTAAGCTGACACTTATTTTGTGAATCTTTCGAGCACAAGGAGGTAAAAAACTTGGACAGAACTTCATTGCGAAGACAATTCGCAGGGCTCATCAAACTGACACGCTGGAAAGAATACATCCCGTTTGTCGTTCCACTGACAATCCTCGGCGCGCTGTTGGCAGCTCGACCGAATAACGTACTCCTCGACTGGCGGCTGGTGGCGGTAACCCTGGCGAACATCCTGGCCGTGGCTTACGCCTTCATGATCAACGACATCGAAGATGCTCCCGA
>NZ_JACZKG010000064.1 GCF_014860165.1 Devosia sp. | reverse complement strand
TGGTGGTGCAGGAAATGTGGGGCTAGGGGCCCACCGCGGCGGGGGCCATAGCCGCTGTGCTGGCGGTGGCCTGGAGCTTTTCGGCCATCACGGTGGCCAATGTGCGCAGCAAGGAAACGCGCAAGCTGCTGATCCGGCTGGGGCCGGCCATGATCGGCAGCGGATTGCTGCTGGTGCTGGTCGGGCTGCAGCTGGACCAGGTTGCGGTGGTGGTGGCGGGACAGCTGATCATCGGCGCCGGCTTTGGCACCTGCAACGGCTATCTCAACCTCACCATGATGGAAGCGGCCAGCGATGCCGAGCGTGACCGCACTTCGGCGCTGATGCCGACCACCCAATCGGCCGGCAATGCCATCGGCGCGGCTTTGGCCGGCGTGGCGGCGAATTCGGGCGGCATGGCCGTTGCCGCATCGGCCGCCGACGTCAAGCTGGCGGTGATACCGGTCTATATGCTGGGGGTGGTGGTGGCGACACTCGCCTTTGCCGCAGCCTGGCGCATGGTGGGCATGATCCGGCCGCAGGATGTCAATTCGAGCTTCGCGGCGGGCTGACGCGGCGCTATTGCGGAAACACCCGGGCCAGCCGCCGCGGCGAGATCACCGTCGGCCGCCGCCGGCGTTCCACCGCCTTGCAGGTCTTGATGATGGAGCGGATGCGCTTGACTACGCCGATGCCGATCCCCGGCAGCTTCAGCAGGTCGGGACCTTCGAGCGCATCCACCTCGCCCAGGGTCTTGAGGCCCGCGGTCTGCAGCAGCTTGCCGATGCCGTCCTGGTCGCGCAGGTCGATCACCGCGATCTGCTGCCATTTGACTGCGCTACGCAGCCACGCCCGATAACTATCTGCCATGGCGATGCTATACCGGCTCGGCGCCGGTAAAGCCACGCCTAGCGGCCGAGAAACCGCTCCATGCCAAACGGCCTGACGTCGATAGCCGGCTGTTCGCCCGTCATCGCCTGCGCCAGAAGTTCGCCCGTCGCCGGGCCGAGCGTGAAGCCGTGATGGGCGTGGCCGATGCCCACGAACAGCCCCTCATGCCGTGGCGCCTTGCCGATGATGGGCATCATGTCGGGCGTGCAGGGGCGCGCGCCTTTCCACGGCTCGGGGTCGAGCCGCTCGCCCAGCGGGAACAATTCCCGGGCCGCGCTCTCGGCCCGCCCGAGCTGGATCGGTGTCGGCGCCGCGTCGCGCATGGCGAATTCCGCGCCGGTGGTGAGACGAATGCCGCGCGCCATCGGCGCCAGCACATAGCCCACTTCCGCGTCGAGGATCAGTTGGTTGAGTTTGGCCCCGCCCTCGGTGCCATAATGCATGTGATAGCCGCGCTTGACGAAGAGCGGCAGCCGATAGCCCAATTTGTCGAGCACATCAGGCGCCCATGGCCCCAGCGCAATCACCGCCTGCCTGCCGCTATGGCGGACCCCGTTGACCTCCGTGGTCCACACGCCGCCATCCTGGGTGAGCCCGCTAGCCGCGCCGGCAACGAAGGTGCCGCCCAGTCGCTGGAACAGCTTGAAATATTCGCCCACCAGCGCCCCGGGGTCGCGCACCGTCCACGGATCGGTCCACAGGATCGCCCCGGCCAGCCCGCCCTTGAGACTGGGCTCCATGGTCTTGAGTTCGGGCCATTCGACCACCTTGTGGGCAATGCCGAATTCCGCCTGGTCCGCCCGCGCCTTCTCGGCCTCGTGGCGCAGACCCTTGTCGCTGCGGAAGGCCAGCAGCCAGCCGGATTTGCTCACCAGCGCCTCGGCATCAGGCCCGGCCTCAGCCATCAGGTCAGCATGGGTGACGATCGAGCGGCCGATCAGAGGGGCGTAGCTCTGCACCACCTTGCGGTAGCTCTCGGGCGAGGACGCCCACCAGTATTTGAGCAGGGCCGGCGCCAGCCGTGGCAAGGCAAGCGGCTCATAGCGCGCCGCGGTGCTCAGGTGCAGGCCCACCTGCATCAGCATGGCGAGGTCGCGCGGAAACGGATGCGGCCGCACACCTTCGCGCTGGATGATGCCGGCATTGCCGAAGCTGGTCTCGCGCCCGGGCGCATTCTTGTCGATCAGCGTGACGCTGCGGCCGCGCCGCAGCAGGTGAATACCCGTCGCCACCCCGACAATGCCGGCCCCCAGAATGATGACGTCGTCCATGCCTGCCTCGCTGCAATAGTTAGGGCGATGCTAGCACAGCATTTCCGGGAATTTCATGCATTCGGCGAGCCTGCGCCCTGCGCTGCGCAATGGCATTCGAGAAAAGTCCGACGCCGCGCAATGGCGTCCCGCTCCCCGCCCACCAACATTGTCGGATTTCTTCAATCTCGCGGCGGACCCTCCAGCTAAACCTTGGCCATCAACCCAAGGAGTTCCGCCATGACCACCACCGCAAAAGTCCTCGCCGCCTCCATCCTGGCCCTCGTCGCCGCCCAGCCCGTGCTCGGTGCCGAAACCATCGTCACCCTCGACCAGGGCATTGTCGGGACGCTGTCTGTCCCCGAAGGCGGCGCCATTGGCCCGGCCGTGGTGATGCTGCATGGCTTTGCCAGTTCCCGCGACGAGATCGGTGGCATTTTCGCGGCCCAGGCGGCGGCTTTGGCCGAGGCCGGCATCGCCTCGCTGCGCATCGATTTCCGCGGCTATGGCGACAGCAATGGCGTCAGCGAAGCCTCGGTCACCATCGATCGCATGCTCGAGGATGCCGCGATTGCCCGCACCCACCTGGCTTCCGTCGAGGGTGTGGACCCGGACCGCGTCGGCGTCATCGGCTACAGCTTCGGCGCGGCCATCGCCATGCTGGACCAGGAGCACTATCCGGCCATCGTCACCTGGGGCCAGATGGGCGATCTCAAGGGCGAATTCGTCGAATTCCTCGGCCAGGAGGCCTTCGACACGGCCCGTTCCACCGGCAATTACACTGTCGATCTGGGCTGGCGCGTCATCTCGCTCGATGCCCCGTTCTTCGACAGCGTCGAAAAGCACGACCTGGCTGCGGCCTTTGCCGGCTTCGATGGCCTGTTCCTGACCGTTGCCGGCGCCGAGGATCCGGCGGTCAACTATTTCGAGCAGTATCTCGGCCTGGCCAGGGGCCCCAAGTCCTCGCTGGTCATCCCTGACACCGACCACATGCTGGGCGTCTATAGTGACCAGCCCGAAATCGGCGCCCAGGTCGTCGCCGAAACCACGGCATGGCTGGGTGACAACCTCTGAGCCGGTTCAGGCCTGCCGCGCTCCACCGAAGACGACGACTTCGCCGTCTTCCTTGGTGAAGGGGCCGATATCGGGGTTTTCGAGAATTTCGAGCACCACCTCGCTGGGCCGGCACAGCCGCACGCCCAGCGGGGTCACCACGAAGGGGCGATTGAGCAGGACGGGGTGGGCAGCGATGGCGTCGAGCAGGGCGCCATCATCGAGCTGCGGATTATCCAGCCCCAGTTCCGCATAGGGCGTGTCCTTCTGCCGCAAAGCCTGCCGCAAGGTCAGCCCTGCCGCACCCACCAGTTCCATGATCCGCTCACGGCTCGGCGGTGCCTTGAGATATTCGATCACCTCGGGCTCGACGCCCGATTGCCGGATCATCGCCAGCGTGTTGCGCGAGGTGCCGCAATCGGGGTTGTGATAGATGGTGACGGTCATGTGCGGAGCTCCTGATCGGGTCGAAACAGCCAGCCCGCCAGAACAGTGGCGAGCAGCGCGCCGGCGAGCTGGGCGGCGATGAAGGCCGGCGCGTCCACCGGCCTGATGCCGGAAAAACTGTCGGTCAGCGTGCGGGCCAGCGTCACCGCGGGGTTGGCGAAGGATGTCGAGGCCGTGAACCAATAGGCGGCGGTGATATAGAGCCCCACCAGCCAGGGCAGCGCGGATGCCGCAAAGCGCAAACCCGCCGCGATGGTCAGCAGCAGGCCGAACGTCGCCACGCCCTCGGCCAGCCATTGCCCGCCGCCGGTGCGGGCGTTGGTCGACCAGGCCAGCAGCGGCTCGGCGAACATGGCATGCGCCGCCATGGCGCCCGCTGCGCCGCCCAGGATCTGCACCACGATATAGGCCAGGGCCGTCGCGGCCCCGAGCTGTCGGCCCAGGAGCGCCGCCAGCGTTACCGCCGGGTTGAACTGCGCCCCCGAAATCGGCCCCAGCATGCTGATCAGCACCACCAGCATGGCGCCGGTCGCCAGCGTATTGCCGAGCAGGGTCACGGCCACATCATCGGTCAGCCGCTCCGCCATGATGCCGGAGCCGACGACCGCCATGACCAGCAGGCCCGTGCCAAGCGCTTCGGCCGCCAGGCGGCGCGGCAGATCAAACGGCATCACGTCGGGTGTATGGGTGCTCATGCGACATTGGAGGATTTGGTGGTCGTGCCATCCATGGCGCCGATGCCCTCGAGGCGGGAATTGAGCGCCATGCGGTCGATGCTTGCCAGCGGCAGGTTGACGAAGGCGCCGATGCGGTTGCGCAGGTAGCGCAGCGTGGCGGCAAAGGCGGCGCGGCGCTGGAAATCGGTGCCCTCCACCGCCGCCGGGTCTTCGAGGCCCCAATGGGCGGTCATCGGCTGGCCCGGCCAGATCGGGCAGGCTTCATTGGCGGCGTTGTCGCAGACGGTGAAGACGAAATCCATGACCGGAGCGCCCGGCACGGCGAACTCTTCCCAGGATTTGGAGCGCAGGCCATCGGTGGCAATGCCTGCCGTGGCGAGGGTCTCCAGCGTCAGTGGGTGCACGCTGCCCTTGGGCGTCGAACCGGCGGAAAAGGCGCGGAAGCGGCCCTCGCCGACATGGTTGAGCAGGGCCTCGCCCAAGATGGAGCGCGCCGAATTGCCGGTGCACAGAAACAGCACGTTATAAATGCGGTCAGACATGGCTTGCCTCCTTGGGGCTGCAGCAGGGGGTGAGGTCGGCGATGACGGGCTCGCACAGTTCCGGCCGGCCATCGCAACAGTCCCGCACGAGGAAGGTCGTGATCTCGCGCACGCGATGCAGCTCGGCGCGATAGCTGATGCTGCGGCCATGGCGCTCGGCCGCGATCAGCCCGGCGCGATTGAGCACCGACAGATGAGTGGACAGCGTATTCTGCGGCACATCGAGCTGCGCGGCGATCATGCCCGCCGGCACGCCATCCGGCTCATGCTGCATCAGCAGCCGAAACACCGCCAGCCGCGTCGGCTGCGACAGGGCGGCGAAAACGGCAATGGCGTCGGTTGATTCCATATATCGAGATATATCGATCTATTGTGACGGGTCAATGACAGCCGCCATGGCCGGCGGGCGGCTGAAACCGGGTGACACGGAATATCACCGCGCTATTGTACCCTGCACCGTTCAGCGCTTGCCTGACCTTCACGGTCACCCGAAGGAGGAGTTACTCATGGCACCTGCCAAGCCGCCCTATCGTGCCGACATCGTCGGCAGTTTCCTGCGCCCCGACAGCATCAAGGCGGCGCGCAAGGCACGCGCCGAAGGCAACGGCATGAGCGCCGATCAGTTGCGCGCCATCGAGGACGAGGCGATCCGCGACGTCATCCGCATGCAGGAAGATGCCGGCCTCAAGGCGGTAACCGATGGCGAGTTCCGCCGCGCCTGGTGGCATTTCGATTTCATGGGCATGCTCAACGGGCTCGACATCATCCAGCGCGAAGGCGGCGGCATCCAGTTTCATGGCGTGGCCACCAAGGCCGACGTGCCTGTGATCACCGACAGGCTGAGCTTTCCGGCCGACCACCCCATGCTGGAGCATTTCAAGTTCGTCGCCGCCAATACCAGCGTGACGCCGAAGATCTCCATTCCCGGCCCCAGCGCGATCCACTTCCGCATTGCCGACGCTGACATTGCCGTCCACGACTACAAGCACGACGCCGAGGCCTATTTCGAGGACATCACCGCGACCTACAAGGCCGCTGTAAGCGCCTTCTACGACGCCGGCTGCCGCTACCTGCAGATGGACGATATCTTCTTTGCCTATCTTTGCGACCCCAAGATCCGCGCCGAGCGCAAGGCCAGGGGCGAGGACCCCGATTGGCTGATCGGCCGCTATGCAAAAATGATGCACGACGCCATTGCCGACCGACCCGGGGACATGCTGATCGGCATGCATATGTGCCGCGGCAATTTCAAATCCACCTGGGTGGCCGAAGGCGCCTATGACCCGGCGGCCGACGCGATCTTCAACCAGACCGATGTCGACATCTATTTCATGGAATATGACACGGAGCGCGCCGGTGGGCTCGAGCCGCTGCGCCTTTTGCCCAAGGGCAAGAAGCGCGTGTTGCCCGGCTTCATCACCACCAAAACGGCGGAACTCGAAGATATCGACGACCTCAAGCGCAAGTTCGAGGCAGCGAGCAAATATGTCGATATCGGGCAGCTGGGCATCGCCCCGCAATGCGGCTTCGCCTCCACCGAGGAAGGCAATTCCATCACCATGGACGACCAGAGGCGCAAGCTCGACCTGGTGGTGAAGACTGCGGAATCCATCTGGGGCCAGGTCTAGACGCGCCGGTGCGGGCACCGAAGGGGCCCCGTCGCAACCTCCCCTTCAGTCCTCAAGCCGCAGGAGGCTGGGA
>NZ_JACZKG010000063.1 GCF_014860165.1 Devosia sp. | reverse complement strand
GCCCACCCCCTACGCCCGACAAAGCCCCTACTTTCCGAGAGCGCCTCGACAATCTCCGCCATCTTGGACGCCTGGTGGCCCAGATCTGGCGCACCAGCAAGCCGCTCACATCGGCCAGCGTCGGCCTCCGCCTCGTCGCCTCGCTGCAGCCCATCGCCATGCTCTATGTGGGCAAGCTGATCATCGATGAGGTTGTGCGCCTGACGACCATTGCCGCGCCCGGCCCGGGGTTTGCCGATTGGTGGGCCAGCGGCGCGCTCTCGACGGTGCTGGTGCTGATGGCGGTGGAACTGGCACTCGTTGTCGCTTCGGACCTGCTGGCCCGCGCCACCGGACTGGTCGATTCGGTGCTGTCGGAACTCCATTCCAACACGGTCAGCGTTGAGCTGATGGCGCATGCGGCACGGCTCGACCTCATGCATTTCGAATCGGCGGAATATCAGGATCGCCTCGAACGGGCTCGCCGACAGGCGGCCGGCCGCAATGCGCTCTTGAGCCAGATGTTCGGGCAGGCGCAGGACATGATCACCGTGGTGACGCTCGCCGCGGGCCTCTTCGTCTATGCGCCGTGGCTGATCCTGCTACTGCCGCTGAGCTTCGTGCCCGCCATCTGGGGCGAGACGCGGTTCAATACGCTCGCCTATTTCATGAGCCGCTGGCGCACGCCAGAGCGGCGCGAGCTCGAATATATCCGCTATATCGGCGCCAGCGCCGAGACGGCGAAAGAACTCAAGCTGTTCGGGCTGGGCTATTTTCTCATTGCCCGCTTCAAGCAGCTGGCCCACACGATCTACCTGGAAAACCGCGCGCTCTCGACGCAGCGGGCGCTGTGGGGAGCTCTGTTCTCGGCGATTTCGACACTGACCTATTATGGCGCCTATGGCTTCATCGTCTGGCGGACGATCAGCGGTGACTTCACCATTGGTGACCTGGCCTTTCTTTCGGGCTCGTTCCTGCGGCTCAACGGGCTGTTCCAGAAGATCCTGCTCGGCTTCACCCAGATTGCCGGGCAATCGATGTATCTGGATGACCTGTTCAGTTTTTTCGAGATCGAGCCGACGATCCTGTCGCCAGCCAATCCCCAGCCGTTCCCGCAGCCGATCCGCGAGGGCATCGTGTTCGAGGATGTCGGCTTCCGCTATCCCGACACCGATGGCTGGGCCATCCGGCACCTCAGCTTTACCCTCAAGGCGGGCGAGACGCTGGCGCTGGTGGGCGAGAATGGCGCGGGCAAGACCACCATCGTCAAGCTGCTGACCCGCCTCTACGACCCCGATGAGGGACGGATCACCATCGACGGCATCGACCTGAAGGCGCTCAGCGTCGCCGATATCCACGCCCATATCGGGGTGATCTTCCAGGACTTCATCCGCTACAGCCTCAGCGCGCGCGAGAATATCGGGGTCGGCCGCATGGAGGACCAGGGCGACATGGCGCGCATCGAGAATGCCGCTGCGCTGAGCCTTGCCGATGCCGTGATCGCCAAGCTGCCCCTGGGTTATGAGCAACAGTTGGGTCGCCTGTTCAAGAAGGGGCGCGACCTCTCCGGCGGCGAGTGGCAGAAGGTGGCCATTGCCCGTGCCTATATGCGCGATGCCGACCTTATCGTGCTGGACGAACCGACGGCGGCGCTCGACGCCAAGGCCGAGGCGGAGGTGTTCAGCCGCTTCAAGAGCCTGGCTGCCGGAAAGACTGCGGTCATCATCTCGCACCGCTTCTCGACGGTTCGGATGGCCGACCGGATCCTGGTGCTGGAAAATGGAGCGATCCTCGAATCGGGCTCGCATGAAGAGCTGCTGGCCCTCAGGGGACACTATGCCGAACTGTTCGAGCTGCAGGCGGCGGGGTATCGGTGAGGCGATCTACCAATACCCCCACCACGCGTCACGACAGCCCCGGCCTCACAATCACCCTGCCCCGCACCTCACCCGCCAGGATTTCCGTCGCGGCCACCGGCAGCTCCTCCAGTCCCATCTCGCGCACCAGGCCGGCATAGGCCGCGATGTCGAAGGTTTCGGCGATCCGCTTCCACGCGGCGACCCGGGTGGCATAAGGCTGCATGACGCTGTCGATGCCGATGAGGGTCACGCCCCGGAGGATGAAGGGCAGGACGGTGGTTTCGAGGGCGATGCCGCCCGCATTGCCCAAGCTGGCAACGGCGCCGCCATATTTGACCTGCTTGAGCAGCTTCCCCAGCACCTCGCCGCCGACGCTGTCGATGGCGCCATCCCAGCGCGCCGATTCCAGCGGCTTGTCGGGCTGCGCGAGGAAGTCATTCCGATCGATGATGCTGGCGGCGCCGAGGGCCCTGAGCGCGTCGCCATGCTGCGGCCGGCCCGAAAGCGCGGCGACCTGATAGCCCAGCCTGCTCAAGAGCGCCGTGGCGATGCTGCCGACGCCGCCCGCCGCGCCCGTCACCAGCACCTCGCCGGCGCCAGGCTTCAATCCCGCACCTTCCAACCGATCGATGGCGAGCATGGCCGTCAGGCCCGCTGTGCCGACAACCATGGCGTCGCGCGTGCTCAGCCCGGCAGGCAGTGGCACCAGCCAGTCGGCATTGACGCGCGCGCGTTCGGCATAGCCGCCCCAATGGGTCTCACCGACGCGCCAGCCGGTCAGCACCACCTGGTCGCCTATCGCGTAGCGCCCATCCCGGCTTTCGCGCACCGTGCCGGCAAAGTCGATGCCTGCGACATGCGGATAGGCCCGCACGAGGCCGCCACCACCGGTGAGGCAGAGGCCGTCCTTGTAGTTGAGACCGGCCCATTCAATGTCGACCGAGACATCGCCCTCGGGCAGACGCTCTTCCTCCAGGACCTGCACGGACGAGGTGACTTTGCCGGCCGCATCCTTGTCGGTGATCAGCGCGCGGAAGCCCATGGTCGATCCCTCCATTGTTTTGGACAGCTTGGCAGAATGCGCCCGATGGGGCCACCCTCTGGCGCGCAAAGCCGAAGCGCCTTACCTCTGGGTCAGCAAGCCCCGTCGAGTCCGTTACCGTGAACAGTCCCAGCGACGCCCAGATATCCGTCATAGCAGAGACCTATCGCCTGCTGGGCGATCCAACCCGGCTACGGGTGCTGCTGGCCTGCCTGAGCGCGCCGATCGCCGTGGGCGATATTGCGAGGGCCGTCAACGCCTCGCCATCTCTGGTCAGCCATCACCTCCGGCTGCTGCGGGCAGCGCGGCTGGTGCGCGGCACGCGGCGCAACCGCCAGGTGTTCTACGAGACGGCAGACGAGCATATCGCCCGGATGCTGGCCGACATGATCGAGCACGCTATGGAAGAGCATGGCGAGGACAGCGACACCTGACCGCAGGAGGTGTGCCGCAATTGCCTTGATCCTCACATATGAATATGTATTCATATGTTAGTATCCGACGGAGAGGCGTGATGGCTTACGGCAGCAAGGAACAGGGCCCCATGGGCCACGGGCACGATCATGCGGGCCATGACCATGCCGATCTTGAGCACCCCGATCAGGATCATGCTGACCAGCCGCAATCGGGCCACGCCGATGACCACGACGATCATGACCATAGCCACGCTCCCGCGGTGAATGCCGCCAATGAACGCGTGGTCCTGATCGGTTTTCTGCTGACGGCCGGCTTCATGCTGGCCGAAATCGTCGCGGGCCTGCTGTCGGGCTCGCTGGCGCTGATCGCCGATGCCGGCCACATGCTGACCGATGCGGCGGCATTGCTGCTGGCCTGGGCGGCATTCCGCTTCGGGCGTCGCGTCTCCGATGGCAAGCGCACCTTTGGCTATATGCGGCTGGAGGTGGTGGCCGGGCTGATCAATGCGGTCACGCTCTTCGCGCTGGTCGGCTGGATCGTCTACGAGGCTATCCAGCGCTTCATGACGCCACACGAGGTGCTGGCCGGGCCGATGTTCGTCGTCGCCGTGCTGGGCCTCGTCGTCAACATCGTGGTGTTCCTGGTGCTGGCGCGCGGCGACAAGGAGCATGTCAACATCCGCGGCGCCATGGTGCATGTGCTGGGCGACCTGCTCGGCTCGGTCGCCGCGATTGCCGCGGCCGTTACCATCTGGCTGACCGGCTGGATGCCTGTTGATCCCATCCTGTCGGTGCTAGTGAGCCTGCTCATCCTGCGCAGTGCCTGGACGCTGTTCCGCAACTCGCTGCATATCCTGATGGAGGGCACGCCGGGCAATGTGGTGATCGAGGATTTGAGCAAGGCGCTGGTCGCCCAGGTGCCGGGGCTCGAGGCGGTTCGCCACGTCCATGTCTGGTCGATCACCTCGGGCAAGCCGGTGGCGACGCTGGAGATTGCACTGGCACCGGGCGGCGATGTGGCGGTTGTCACCCGCGCCGTCAAGCGCACCCTGCGGGCCGACTATGGCATTACCCACTCGACAGTCGAGATCGTCTGGGGCGCGGACGGCGCCAGCTGTGCGCTGACGCCGGATGAAGTTCCCTAGCCCTTCACCGCGCCGCCGGTCAGGCCGGAGATGATGTAGCGCTGGGCCAGGAGGAAGAAGCCGATGGCCGGCAGTATGGACAGCGTCAGGAAGGCCAGGATGCGCGGCCAGTCGGAACCGAATTGTCCCTGGAACTGCATGATGCCGAGCGGCCAAGTGTATTTGTCTTCCGAGTTCAGCACGATCAGCGGCAGCAGGAAGCTGTTCCAGCTGCCGACGAAGTTGAACACGCCGACCGTGGCGATGATCGGCAGGCTGAGCGGCAGGGTCACATACCAGTAGATCTTGACGTAGCCGCAATTGTCCATGCGCGCGGCGTCGATCAGCTCCTTTGGCAGCTCCTTGAAGAAATTGTGGAACAGCAGCACCGAGAAGGACACGCTGAACGCCACCTGCACGATGATGATGCCCCAGTGGCTGTCGAGCATGCCCAGGTCGCGCATCTTGATGAAGAGCGGCAGGATGCCGGTGGCGGTGGGGAACAGCAGGCCCAGCATGAGATAGCCCAGGATGAACTTGCTGCCGAAAAACTTGATATGGGCCAACGCAAAGGCCGTCATGGACGCCACGAGCGTGGACAGCACGACCGTGCCGGCTGCGATCAGGAACGAGTTCCACAGCGAGGAGAAATAGCGGGGTCCGCCCAGGATCTCGACGAAGCGCACCGGATCCCAGCTGGCGGGCAGCCCGAACGGATTGACCCGCAATTCGCCGATCTCTTTGAAGCCACCAAGAGCCGTGGTGTAGAAGGGCACGATAACGAAGGCGGCGACGATGGCCAGCGTCACCCATTGGATGGGCGAGATGACCGACTGGCGTTTCCTGGATGCGTCGACCATCAGTTCTGCTCCACCCTGAAGAGAATGCGACGATAGGCGAGAGCCACGATCACGCAGGCGATGAACAGGATCACGCTGACGGCACCGCCAAAGCCCAGCTTCATGCGCAGAATGCCGAACTGGTAGAGGAAGGTGACGATGGTGTGGCTCGAATGCGATGGGCCGCCATTGGACAGCGGGATGATCAGGTCGAACAGCTGCAGCGCGCCGGTGATGGCGAAGAAGACCGAGATGACGATGGCCGAGCGGATCATCGGGATCTTGATGTGCCGGACGATCTGCCATTTCCTGACGCCATCGAGGCGCGCTGCCTCGATGACTTCTGTCGGGATCGACTGCAGCCCGGCGATGAAGATCATCATGTGGAAGCCGAAATATTTCCAGGTGATGACCAGCATGATGGCGGGGATGACCCAGAGCTTGTCGCCCAGCACGAAGGGCATATCGACGCCAATGCCATCGCCGATGGCCGGCAGCAGCCCGTAATTGCCATCATAGACGAATTTCCAGATGAGGCCCGCGGCCACTTCGGCAAGCATGAAGGGCAGGAAGAACAGGGTGCGCAGCACATTGATATGGACGCCGCGCTCGGACAGAGCGATGGCGCACCACATTGCCAGCGGCAGCTGGATAACCAGGGACACCGCCACCACGATCAGGCTGTTGCGAACGGCAGTGCCGAAATTGCGGTGGGTGAGGACGTCGGCGTAATTCTCGAAGCCGACGAAATCGGTAATGGGGCCGTAGCCGTTCCAGTCGAAGAACGAGAAGGTCGCCGCATCGACCATCGGCAGCACGATAAAGAGCGTGAACAGGATCAGCGCGGGCGGCAGGAAGAGCAGCAACGCGAGCAGGCTCTTGCGCTCCATGAAGCGGCGGCGGCGCAGGCCGACTGATGTCGCTATGTCTGCACCGGTGGCGACACTGGCCATATATCGGTCCTCCCCGACCAAACGAGCCCTGCCGGAGGCGGGCATTCCTGCCTGTTGGCAGAACCTTGATGGCGACCCGGCGGACGGAAGGGATGAACCGTCCGCCGGTGCCGTCCGTGTCGAACTCAGAGCGAGTCGTCGACGGCTTCCTTGATGAGCTCGGCAGCTTCCTGCGCGCTCATGGCACTACCCGCCAGCTCAGCCGAAACGTCGTTGACGACGCCGCCGACATTGGGGCCCAGGGCCTGATCGAAGAAGTTGGCATGCCAGTGGGCATTGCCGATGTTCTGGGCGATCTGCGCCTTGAACGGGTTGGTCATGACATCGGCCGCGCCCTTGGCGATCGGGATGTAATAGGCATCCTTGGCGTATTTGGCCTGGTTCTCGACGCTGTTGAAGAACTCGATCCACTTGACGGCAGCATCGGACGCGTTCCTGGAGAACAGGACGCCACCCAGGCCACCCAGCGTGTCGGTCGGGTCGCCCTTGCCGCCTTCGATGGTCGGGAAGGGGAGAATACCGAGCTCTTCGTCGGGGATACCCAGCTTGTCGGCCGAGTTGTCCTTCATGGCGCCGTAGTCCCAGTCACCCATCAGGTGCATGGCGGCGAGGCCGTCGCCGAACTGGCCGGAGGCATCGCCATAGGTGGCGGCGAGGAAGCCTTCCTGCCAGGGATCGAGTTCGGCAAGCTGGAGGAAGTATTCGCCAGCCTTGACGAAATCCTCGCCGGCAAAGCCGTCACCCTCGCCGCGTGCAGCGGCTTCAAAGCCTTCCTGGCCGGCCAGGCGGATCACCAGCTTGGACCACCAGAAGTGGGCCGGCCACTTGTCCTTGGCGCCGATGGCAATCGGGGTGATGCCGGCATCCTTGAACGCCTGCACGCCAGCCAGGAAACCTTCCCAGGTTGCCATGCTGGCCGGATCGACACCGGCCTGCTCGAACAGGGCCTTGTTGTACCACAGCACGACTTCGCTGACGTCGCGGGCGACGCCATAGAGATGGCCATCGGGTGCGGTGAAGGCGGAAACGCCGGCGGTGCCGACATTGGCCTTGGCCTCTTCGCTCAGGACGTCCTCGATCGGACGCAGCACGCCAGCGGCGGCCTGTTCGTAGAAGACGCCGCCACCCCAGGAATGGAACACGTCAGGTGCATCGGCCGACTGCAGCAGCGTCGTCAACTTGGCCTTGAAGGCTTCGTTTTCGAGGAATGGCAGTTCCACCTTGATGTCCGGATTGGCCGCCATGAAATCGGCGGCGATGGAATTCATCAGTTCCACTTCGGCAGGGATGGAAGTGATGTGCAGATGTTTGACCACAGTCTGGGCCTGGACAGGCATGGCCAAGGCCAGTCCCAGCATTGCGGCAAGCGCAAGACGCTTCATTGGTTTCTCCTCATGTCCTCACGACAGCTTTCGAGGTGCTCTGCGGACCTTCCTGGCTGCAACAGGGAAGCGCATCCTCCGCACACTCCCCGCTTGATACTTTCTACGCATTCCGTAAAAGATAGGCAAGAGGTACGTGCCTCACTGCTAGGTCAGCAGCGCTGTCCAAACTCGAAATCATCTTTTCTTGTTTGTTATCAGAATGATGACGGGTGGCAGTGGCGAGGTGCCAGATGTTGAACGGCAAATAGACCTTGCCTTTTAGTTTTGATGGCTCACTAAATGCGGGCGAGGACGGGCAGTGCCCGAACGCCGCGCCAGGTGGCCCAGACCATCGGCGCAGACGAACTGGAGGAGACTTGATATGGCCGAGCTGAGACTGCGCGGAATCAACAAGAGCTTTGGCGCAGTGCCGGTGCTGCACGGCATCAATCTCGATATTGCCGATGGCGAGTTCGTGGTGTTTGTCGGCCCTTCGGGCTGCGGCAAGTCCACGCTGCTGCGCACCATTTCCGGCCTTGAGGAGCCCAGCGCCGGGCAGGTGCTGATCGGGGGCGAGGATGTTACCGACTTCGACCCGTCAGAACGCGGCGTCGCCATGGTGTTCCAGAGCTATGCCCTCTATCCCCACATGACGGTCGAGCAGAATCTCGGCTTTGGCCTGCGCATGGGCGGCATGCCGCGCGACCAGGTCGCGGCCCGGGTGGCGGAAGCCGCGCGCACCCTCGAACTCAACGACCTGCTCGACCGCAAGCCGCGCCAGCTCTCTGGCGGCCAGCGGCAGCGCGTCGCCATCGGCCGCGCCATCGTGCGCCAGCCCAAGGCATTCCTGTTCGACGAGCCGCTCTCCAACCTCGATGCCGAATTGCGCGTGCAGATGCGCATCGAAATCGCCAAGCTGCACCAGGAGCTGGGCGCCACCATGGTCTATGTGACGCATGACCAGGTGGAAGCCATGACGCTGGCCGACAAAATCGTGGTGCTGCGCGCCGGCCGGATCGAGCAGCAGGGCACGCCGATCGATCTCTACGACAATCCCGACAATATCTTCGTGGCCGGATTCATCGGTTCGCCGCGCATGAATTTCCTGGCCGCCAGCGTGGTCGCCACCGACGGAAAGACTGCCACGCTGCAGCCCGATGATTTCGACGGCAGCCCGGTCGTGGTGCGAACCCGCGGCACATCGGCCAAGGTCGGCGACAGGGTGACCCTGGGCATCCGCCCCGAGCATTTCCTCGAAACCGGCGGCACGGCCCTGACCGCCACCGCGCAGGTGGTCGAGCAGCTTGGCGGGGTGTCCTATGTCTATGCAACCGGCCGCAACGACGCCAAGATCACCATCCAGCAGAAGGGCCATTCGGCCATTCCGGCGGGTGCGGTGGTCAATGTCGGCATCGATCCGGCCGCATGCCTGGCCTTCGATGCGGCCGGGCAGCGGCTGTAGCGGTCCGTAGGCCAGGCTAACGGTGGATCGGCTCCTTGCGGTGCCAGTTGTCGAGTTTGCGCGCGCCCGAATGAGGCCGCATGGCCCATTCGATGCCGTTGCCGATGACGTGCTGCACCATGGGATGGTGATAGATCGGGAAGGTCTCGTGGCCGGGTGAGAAATAGAAGATGCGCCCCAGCCCGCGATAGAAGGTGAGGCCGGAGCGGAACACTTCGCCTCCCTTGTACCAGCTCATGAAGACGATCTCGTCGGCGGCGGGGATGTCGAAGGGCTCGCCATACATTTCGGACTGCGGAATCTCGAAAAAGGGTGGCACGCCCTCGGCGATGGGATGACTGGGATTGGTCACCCAGACGCGTTCCAGGTCGCCCTCGGGCAGTTCGCGCCAGGCCAGGTTACAATTAGTGCCCATCATGCGCCGGAACATCTTGGAATGGTGCCCGGAATGCAGCACCACCAGCCCCATGCCGGCAAGGATGCGCTGCTGCACCCGGTCGATGATGTCGTCCCTCACCTCATCATGAGCGACATGGCCCCACCAGGTGAGGACGTCGGTCCGATCGAGCAGTTCCTGGCTCAGCCCCTGCTCCGGGTCGTCGATGCAACGGCGCTCTATGATAAAGTCGCGATCGCTAAGGCCACCAGCAATGGCGCCGTCCATGCCATCGGGATAGATCCTGGCCACATCAGCATCGCGCTTCTCGTGGCGACCTTCGTTCCAGATGGTTAGGCGGATAGTCACTTCACTTTCTCCCTGATCGGCGCGGTCAGCGACCTTGACGCGGCTGAATGTACACGCTTACATTTTGCTGGCAAGTAGCGGTTGAATGAGTTTGTTTCATTAGCTATCCGCCATGGCTGCGTGTTCATTGGGAGGGATTATGGTTCTGCGTCTGGGTGTGATCGGGGCCGGGCTCAAGGCGGCGGACTATGCGCGGGGCTGGGCGGCAATGGACGATGTTCGCATTGTCGCAACGGCCGAGGTCAGCGATGTGTCGCGCAGGCGCTTCGCCGATACCTGTGAGGCGGCAGGCGCGGCGCGACCAGCCGAATATGGCGATGCCGATGCGATGCTCGCGGCCATGCAGGGGCAGATGGACGCCGTCTATGTCTCCACCCCGCATGTGTTCCACGGCGCCAATGCGCTGGCCGTGATCGAAGCCGGCTATGACCTGTTGCTGGAAAAGCCGATGGTCACCACGGTCGAAGAGGCGCTGGCGCTGGTCGAGGCGGAAAAGCGCACCGGCCGGACAGTGGTCGTCGCCTTCCAGGGCGGGTTGTCCCCCCTTGTCCATGATACGCGCGACCGGGCCCGGCGCGGCGAGTTCGGCGAGCTGGTCAGCGTCAATGCCTCGATCTGGGAAGGCTGGAAGGACAATTATGCCGGACAGTGGAAGCAGAACCCCGCGATTTCGGGCGGCGGTTTCATGTTCGATACAGGCGCCCACATGATGAACACCGTATGCGTGCTGGCCGACGCCGAATTCGCCCGCCTCTCCGCCTATGCCAACAATCGCGGCATTGCCGTCGACCTGGCGACGGCAGTGGCGGCGCGCCTCACCAACGGGGCGGTGGTGACGTTCAATGCCGCTGGCGAAGGTCCGCCCGGCTGCGCCTCGGCAATCACCTTGTTCTACAGCAGGGCGATCGTGCGCATCGACGCCTGGGGCAAGTGGCGCGAGGTGAGCATCGACGGCGTAGCAGAGCCATGCGAGGAAGGCGAGACGCGCGACACGCCGATGCATACATTCCAGGCGGTGCGCGACGGGCGGATGGCCAATCCGTCCACCGTGGCCAATGGACTGCGCTTTGCCAGGCTGTGGGATGCCATCAAGCTTTCGGCCTCTCGCGACGGCGAGGCGATTGCGCTAGAGGTGACCGGACCCTGACCGGGGGCGACGAGAGCGGGGCAGGATGCGGCGCAAGAGCATGACATCGGTGGAACTGGCCAGGCTCGCAGGTGTCTCCTCGGCCACTGTGTCGCGCGCCTTTGCGGCGGGCTCCAGTATGAAGCCGGCCACCCGCGCCCGCATCCTGGCGCTGGCCGACGAACATGGTTTCCGGCCCAATGCCATGGCGCGGGTGCTCAACAACAGCCAGTCACGGCTGGTGGCGCTGGTGGTCAATACCGTCGCCAACCCGGCCGAGGCCGAGGGGCTGGACCAGCTCATCATGCGCCTCCAGGAACAGGAGCGCCTGCCGCTGGTGCTGCGCTGCGCCGACCACGAGGATCGCAACCGGCTGATGCGCATCGCCTCGACCTACCAGGTCGATCATGTGGTGCTCTATTCGGACGCCGTTTCCATCGATGACGCCATCGCCATATTCCACTCGGCCGTGCCCATTATCGCCTCATCCGAGCCGCTTGCCGGCCGCGATGTGTCCGATGTGCGGCTCGACGCCCGCGCAGCCACGGTCGAGGTGGTGAGCCACCTGGTGGCGCAGGGACGGCGGCGCTTCGTTTATCTCTGCGGGCGCGCCTCGAGTCATGTCGACAAGCAACGCAGGGGCTGGTTTTCGGCGGCCCTCGAAGCGCATGGCCTCGCCTTCGACATCGTCGAGCACGGCGATTACTCGTATGATTCCGGCTACAAGGAAGCCGCCCTGCTGCTACGGCGGACTAGGCCCGATGCGGTCATCTGCGCCAATGACCTGATGGCCATCGGTGTCAAGGATGCGGCCGCGGCGCTGGGCTTTGCAGTCCCCACCGATCTCGCCATTGTCGGGCATGACGGGGTGGCGCTGGCCAGTTGGGACAGCCACGCCATCACGACCATCGCGCCGCGCCCCGGCGTGGTCAGTGCCGCGCTGGCTGATATCATCGACGAGCCCAATGACGCGCCGCCGGTGCGACGCGTCATCGAGTGCATGGTGCGCTGGGGCCGCAGCACGGGCGACCTGCCGCGCAGCTAGGCCAGGGCCAATCCCGGCGCGGCCTTGGCGCCGGTCATGAAGGCCACCGCATCGGACATGGTATAGTCCTTGGGGTCGATGACGCAGAGCCGCTTGCCCAGCCGGTGCACATGGATGCGATCGGCCACTTCGAAGACATGGGGCATGTTGTGGCTGATCAGGATGATCGGAATGCCACGCGCGCGCACGTCCTGGATCAGCTCCAGCACGCGCCGCGATTCCTTGACGCCGAGCGCAGCGGTGGGTTCGTCCAGGATGATGACCTTGCTGCCAAAGGCGGCGGCCCGGGCCACGGCCACGCCCTGGCGCTGACCACCGGACAGGGTTTCCACGGCCTGATTGATGTTCTGGATGGTCATCAGCCCCAGGTCGCTCAGCTTCTCGCGGGCGATCCGCTCCATGGCCGGGCGGTCAAGCTGGCGCAGGACCTTGCCCATGAAGCCGGGTTTGCGGAGTTCACGGCCCATGAACATGTTGTCGGCGATCGACAGAGCCGGCGACATGGCGAGGGTCTGGTAGACCGTCTCGACCCCGGCCAGACGGGCCGCGATGGGCGAGTTGAAGCTGACCGGCTGTCCATCCAGGAAGATCTCGCCGCTATCGGGCGTAATGGCGCCCGACAGGGCCTTGATCAGCGAGGACTTTCCGGCACCATTGTCGCCGATGACCGCCAGGATCTCGCCCGGCATCAGGTCGAAGTCGCAATTGTCGAGCGCGGTCACCTTGCCGTAGCGCTTGGAGAGGCCACGAGCCTTGAGAATGGGTTCCATCAGACCGATACCTTTCTGATCCACTGGTCTACCGCCACAGCGGCAATGATGAGCGCGCCGATCAGCAGGTAAGTCCATTGCGCATCGGCGCCGAGCAGGCGCAGGCCGAGCGAGAAGACGCCGACGATGAGCGCGCCAAACAGCATGCCTAGGATCGAGCCGCGTCCGCCGAACAGTGAGATGCCCCCGATCACCACGGCGGTGATGCTCTCGATATTGGCCGACTGGCCCGAGGTCGGCGACACAGAGCCGATACGGCCGATCAGGGCCCAGCCGGCAAAGGCGCAGATGAGGCCCGAGAGCATATAGACCGAGATCAGCACTTTCCTGGTGTTGACGCCCGAGAGTTCGGCCGCGTCGGCGTCATCGCCCACGGCATAGACATGGCGGCCCCAGGCGGTGTGGCGCAGCACATAGGCCAGGAGCAACACCAGCAGCACGAAGAAGATCACGCCATAGGTGAAGACCGCGCCGCCGAAATTGATGGTCTGCCCGAAAAACTGCAGCAGCGGGGCGTTGGTCTCGATTTCCTGGGCGCGGATGGTCTCGTTGCCGGAATAGAGGAAATTGGCGGCCAGCGCTATCTGCCACACGCCCAGGGTCACGATGAAAGGCGGCAGCTTGATGCGCGCGATCAGCCAGCCATTGATGAAGCCGACCATCGTGCCCACGGCCAGGCCGATGGCAATGGCCACAGCCGGCGGCAAGCCGTAGCGGAAGGTGAACTGGCCCATGATGACCGAGCTCAGCACCATGATGGCGCCGACCGACAGGTCGATGCCGGCGGTCAGGATGACCAGCGATTGCGCTGCGCCCACGATGCCGACAATGGCCACCTGCTGCAGGATCAGCGTCAGCGCGAAGGTGGAAAAGAACTTGCCGCCGAGCAGCGCACCAAAAATGGCAACCGACAGCACCAGGACGATCAAAGGCACCAGCGAGGGCGAGCTATGCAGCGCATGCTGGAGCCGCGACAGCGGGCCTGTCGGCTCATGATCGAAAGTGGCGACGGTTTCTGAGCGCGCGACATTGGCCGCGTCCAGATCGGATTCGCTCGACATGGGTTCTCCTCCCAGTTGCTAAGCGAGGGGCGAACGCGCGGTCCGCCCCTCATGTCTGTCAGACAAGCCGGACCTTAGCCCCAGCAGAGCTCCGTGCCCTTGGCGGTGTCAATGGACTCCACGCCATCGACCGGCGCGTCGGTCACCAGCCTGACTCCGGTGTCGAAGAAATCCTTGCCTTCGGTCGGGCTCGGCTTGCTGCCGTTATCAGCCCAGGTCTTGATAGCCTCGACGCCCAGCGCCGCCATGTCGAGCGGGTATTGCTGGGAAGTCGCACCGATGACGCCATCCTTGACGTTGGCGACGCCGGGGCAGCCGCCGTCGACCGAAACGATCAGCACGTCATTCTCGCGACCGATTGACTTGAGCGCTTCATAAGCGCCCGCCGCGGCCGGCTCATTGATCGTGTAGACCACGTTGATCATGGGATCCTTGGCGAGCAGGTTTTCCATGGCCTTGCGGCCGCCTTCCTCATTGCCGGCAGTGACGTCATGGCCAACGATACGCGGATCGCTTTCGTCGCCCCACTTGTTGGGGTCGCCCAGGTCGATGCCGAAGCCCTGCAGGAACCCCTGGTCGCGCAGCACGTCGACGGTCGGCTGGCTGACGGCGAGGTCGAGCATGGCGATCTTGGCATTGGCGGCTTCGGCGCCCAGCGTGCCGGCGGCCCACTTGCCGATCAGTTCACCGGCAATGAAATTGTCGGTGGCGAAGGTGGCGTCGGCGGCATCGCCGGGGGTCAGCGGCGTATCGAGCGCGATGACAAGCAGGCCAGCATCACGCGCCTGCTGCACGGCCTGGACAATGGCTGACGTGTCCGATGCGGTGATCAGGATACCCTTGGCGCCATCGGCAATGCAGGTTTCGATAGCGGCAACCTGGGTTTCATGGTCGCCATCCACCTTGCCAGCGAAGGACTTGAGCGCCACGCCGAGTTCGGCGGCCTTGGCTTCGGCGCCTTCGCGCATCTTGACGAAGAAGGGGTTGGTGTCGGTCTTGGTGATCAGGCAGGCCGAGACCTCCTGCGCCATGGCGGGAACCGAAAGGACGGCAAGGCACAGTGCCGTGCTCAGAAGCAGCTTGTTCATTTTCTCTCCCTTTGGCCGACGTGGAACTGGGCTCCTCCCCGCTCTCTCGCTGGCCTATCGCTGATTGGACGCCCCTATGGTGGCCAGTTCAAACCCCCTCGTCAATATATAAATCTACTTTATTTATTTATCTGCCTTCCGCCTCGTCGAAGCTCCCACTATGTTGCCCGCATGGGCCCAACAATCATCCGATCCCTCAGCAGCGGTGTGAACCAGAGTGGCGTTCGCGACTATAACGAACGGCTGCTGCTCACCTTGCTGCAGCGCAACGGCCCCACCGCTGGCAGCGATCTGGCGCGCATGGCCAATCTCTCGCCGCAGACGGTGTCGATCATCCTGCGCGAGATGGAATCAGAGGGCCTGCTCAGCCGCGGCATGCCGATCAAGGGCAAGGTCGGCAAGCCATCGGTACCGATGAGCCTGGCCGAAGGCGGTGTGCTGTCCTTTGGCTGCAAGATCGGCCGGCGCAGCACCGTGCTGCTGCTCACCGATTTTCGCGGCACGGTCCGCGACCAGTTGCAGCTGCACTACAAATATCCCATGCCCGAGCCCATTCTGCGCTTTGTCGAAGACGGCATGGCATCGATCCTGACCCGCTGTACACCGGCCGAAATCGGCCGCATCTGCGGCGTCGGCATCGCCACCCCGTTCGAGCTGTGGAAATGGAATGACCTGGTCGGCGCTACAACCGAGGAGTTCATTTCCTGGAAGGACGTGGATTTCCACGCCGAACTGGCGCGCTTCACCGACTTGCCGGTCAGCGTCGTCAACGATGCCACGGCGGGCTGCCAGGCCGAGCACATCTATGGTCGCGGCAAGGAATTCCGCGACTACGCCTATTTCTTCGTCGGCGCCTTTATTGGCGGTGGCGTGGTGCTCAATCACTCGGTCTATCAGGGGCACCAGGGCAATGCCGGCGCCCTGGGCTCATTGCGCAGCTTTGGTCCACATGGCGAAAGCCAGCAACTGATCGACACCGCCTCGATCCACCTGTTGGAGACGCGCCTCGCCGAATTCGGCATCGACCCGCAGGAGCTGTGGAGCCAGCCGCAAGATTGGAGCCGGCTCAGCCGCTTTGTCGAGCCCTGGCTGGGCCAGACCGCGCAGGAACTGGCCAAGGCGAGCCTGTCGGTCTGTGCGGTCATCGATTTCGAGGCAATCCTGATTGACGGCGCCTTCCCCGAGCCAGTCAAGCAGGCGCTGGTCGAGCGCACGCGGCGCTACCTGGTCAACCAGGATATGCGCGGACTGATCGCGCCCCGCATCGAAGCGGGCGTGGTCGGGGGCAATGCGCGCGCCATCGGCGCCGCGACCAGCCCGCTGTTTGATCGCTACTTCATGAATGGCAGCCAGGCCCTGTCCGCCGTCCGGGGGGGAAATGCCCGCTAGCGCCTTCCGCTGTCCAGCGCGGGCTCTGGACGGGACGCTTGCGGCATGGCACCGCTGGTGGGCAGCATGGGATTTGTGGCGGGGTCGGCATTGACGGAACAGCAAGAAATCATCGAGAGCCTGGGTGTCAGCGCCGTTTTCGACGCGGCGCTCGAGGCGCGTCGGCGCACCGAATTCCTTGGGACCTATCTGCGGGATTCGGGTCTCACAACCTATGTGCTCGGCATCAGCGGCGGCGTGGATTCGCTCACAGCGGCGCTCTTGGCACAACGCGCCGTCGGGGAGCTTCGCCAGTCCGGATACGAGGCCAGGTTCATCGCCGTGCGACTGCCCTATGGCGTGCAGGCCGATGAAAGCGACGCGCAGCGGGCCCTGGACACCATTGGCGCCGACCAGGTGCTCACTGTCGACATCAAGCCGGCCGCCGACGCCATGCTCGCGGCGCTCAAGCTGGGGGGCCTCATGATCGGCGATGCGGGCCGGGAGGACTTCATCCTGGGCAATATCAAGGCGCGGCAGCGCATGATCGCCCAATTCGCCATAGCGGGCGCCACGCGGGGGCTGGTCATCGGCACCGATCACGCGGCCGAGGCGCTGATGGGCTTCTTCACCAAGTTCGGCGACGGCGCGGCCGATATCCTGCCGCTGTCCGGTCTCAACAAGCGGCGCGTTCGCGCGCTGGCTTCCCATCTGGGTGCGCCGCCCGACCTGGTCGGCAAGGTCCCAACAGCCGATCTCGAGAACCTGGCGCCGCTCCGTCCCGACGAAGACGCCTATGGCGTCACCTACGAGCAGATCGACGATTTTCTTGAGGGCCGCCCGATCGACGAAGCGGCGCGCGCACGCATCCTGCAGGTCCATGCAGGCACCATGCACAAGCGCGCGCTGCCGGTGGTTCCCCTGCCCTAGGCGGGTGCGCGAGCAGCCCCGGTTGGTGCCAAGCTAGGCCGTCAGCACGGGAGCGAAGCCGCCACCCGGGGTCCGGAAATTGGTCGTCTGCCCTTGATAGAGGCGTGCGGCGGCCAGCAGCACCTGCCCGCCATAGGTGTAGAGGCGAACGTCCATCTTGCGTGCGACCTGCACACCGTCGACCTCGATCATCCGCTCCCCGGGCGCCGCGAAGGACTGCGCGACGTAGTCCCCTTGCACAATCTGCGCCCAGACCCCCTTGGTGACCTTGTCGCCACGGTAGACCGCCTTGCTGCCATGGCCCGAAGTGGGCTTGAAGAACAGGCCATTGCGTTGGGCCCAGAACATGTCGGCATTCTCAAGCGTGACCAGCCGGGTGTTGGGAACGCCGGCGAGAGCTTCGACATGCTTGGCTTCAAGGCCCCAGCGGGCAAGCGCCTCGCGGTCGGACAGCAAGATCAGGTTGCGCTTGTCCGCCAGGAGCGCGTGGTTGTGCGGGTTGGGCGTAACGACAACAGTGCCATCCTCATAGGCCTGCCGCATCGCCAGATGCTCGGGCAGCTGGAGCGAGAAATCCACGAGCCGGTTGTAGACGAGATCGATATCCAGGCCGTCAAATTTGATGACACCATCGGCGTAGATCAGGTCCGCCGGATCTGCGATGACGGCATCGATTCCAGCGCGGAGCAAGAGCTGCCGGGCGAGGATGAATTCGGGGTAAAGATACTGGTCCTGCGGTCGGTCATCGACGATCGCGATGCGCCGCAACACCGCTTCGCCGCGCTGCCGCTGCCATTCGCCCTGGAACATCCCGACAACAGCAGCTTCGAAGGTGTCGGGCCGGCGCAGATCAAAACCCCGCTCGACTTCGGCACAGCAGGCCCGTTGTGCCCTGGCCAGAATGGCGTTGAGGAATGCACCGCCGGCGTTGGTATTGACCTCGATCAGCTTTGGGCCGTCTGAACCCAGGTGGAAGTCGTAGCCCATGAGCGCACCGACCGGTCCGTGGTCGGGGATGGCTATAGGGGGAGCCCAGCCGAGCGATACCCTCTGGTATTCGGGGAGACCGGCGGCGGCCTCGATGGCGGAGACGATACTGGCCATCAAGGCCAGATCCTCGGGCGGCAGAAAAACCGGGACGTTGGAGAAGAGGTGCGGGCGCGTCTTGACGAAATCGTCCCAGAACCCGCCGCCGCCCACCTCGCGCGCCGCGGCATCCCGCAGGGCCTCGCGGTCGAGCGTTATGCAGAAGCAAGAGCGATTAAGGCGGTCCGACTGCAGTCGAGAGGGCTGTGGCAGTCCGGCGATTGTGGCCGTTTCCATGCGATCGTATCCAGCGTTTGGTGCGCCGGCCCTTGTTCCGCGGCCAGACGGCGCGGAACAGTGGAGCTCGGTATTCATAGATCACATTGTTGGGTCGGTTCCCAAGACCCCATCCTGCCGCAGGTCGCCAAGCATTTGCAGGTCGGTTGCCGGGCAGCCCATCGCGGGCGGCTATCGGCCGAAAGAACGCAGCATGGTCATTCTGGCGGAAGACAGGTGCCGATTGCACGCCGCCCTCACCTGGTCGCGGTCACGGCTGAACAGGGCGGCGATGTAGGCCAGATGCTCGTTGATGGCGACTTCGTTGCGATGCCGCTCGTCGCGCTTGTTCCACTGGTAGTGGTAGTGAAAGATGAAGGTGATGATGTCGTAGAAATCGTCGATGAAGCGGTTCGGCACGGCCGAGTTCACCAGCCGGTGGAAGCGATTGTCCAGGTCGGAGAAGTCGTGGAACCGCTCGTCGATCTCGCCCAGCAGTTCGTGGTGCTCCCGTTCGATGGCCCTGAGGCGGGACCAGATTGGTGCTGCAGGGCGCAGTTCCGCAAAGGCGAGGGCAGAGCGCATCTCGAACATCTCGCGGATCTCGAACAGCTCGATGGCGAAGTCCTCGGTGAAGCCCTTGAACAGCCAGCCGGCATTGGGACGTCTCTCGATGAGTCCGAAGCGCTGGAAGCGATTGAGGAATTCGCGAATGCCCGTGGTGCCCACGCCGAACAGTCGGGCCAGCTCGAGTTCGTTGATGAGCGTGCCCGGCTTGGTATCGCCCCGCAGCATCCACTCCATGAACTGCCGCTCAACCTGGCTGGACGTGGACTGCGTCTCGGCATCGGAAAAACGCGCCGATTCCGGCGGCATATGCGCAAGGGTCCGACTACGCCCCTCGCCGGCCACGAATCCGCGCGCAGCCATTTCCAGGAGCACCTTGCGGACCGTCGTCCGGCTGACCCCCAGATGGCGGCTCAGGTCGTGTTCAGGCGGCAGGGCGACGCCGACGCTGGACGTGGCCAGCAATTGCAGCATGTCGTTGAACGCAGCCTTGTAAACCGTGTCACTCTTCATGGCACACCTGTTTCGCGTGCTAATATAGCGCGCCGCGCCTGTCGACCATACCTGCGCGACGCCTCCCGGCGGCGATGGTGGGGCAGCGGGAGGCGCCTCAGAGTTCGATGAGGGCCTTGACGAGCCCCTGCTTCTGGACCGCCCAGCGCGGGAGGTTGTCGGCGGCGTCGGCAAGGGAGGTGCGGTGCGTAATCAATGCATCGACGGGAATTGCCCCTGCCCTGATGGCAGCGATGACGGCAGAGAAGTCCTCGGCCATCGCGTTCCTGCTGCCCAGCAGCGACATTTCCCGGCGGTGGAATTCGGCATCGGTGAAGCTGACGTCGCCCTTGACCACGCTGATCAGGACATAGGTTCCGCCATGAGCGACGCTGCTGAAACCAGCCTGGATGGACTGCAGGTTGCCCGTGGCGTCCAACACGATATCGTAGCCGTCCCCGCCAGTCAGTTCGGCAATCCGGGCGTCGGCATCGGAATCGGCGACGACGGCCGTGACACTGCCAAGCATGGCGGTGGCTGCCGCCAGCCGCTCGGGATCGCGATCCATGATTGTCAGGGAAGCGCCGCTGCGCGCCGCGAACAAGGCAGCGCCAAGTCCGATCGGTCCGGCGCCGACGACCAGCGCATGGTCGCCCGCCTGCATCCGGGACCGACGCACGGCATGCGCGCCGATGGCGAGGAATTCCACGGCCGCGCAGGCGTCGAGGCTCAGCCCTTCGGAGCGCACCAGGTTGACGGCTGGCAAGCTGAGCAGCTCGGTCATGCCCCCGTCGCGATGGACGCCCAGCACCTCGATCCGGGTGCAGCAATTGGGTTTGCCGCGGCGGCAGGCAATGCAGGTGCCGCAGGACAGGTATGGATTGACCACGGCAATATCGCCGGACGAAAAGTCCGAATCTTCGGGGGCCTCGACAACCTCCACCGCCAGTTCATGCCCCATGACACGGGGATAGTTGAGGAAGGGGTGCTTGCCCTCGAAGATGTGATAGTCCGTGCCGCAAATGCCGACCCGGCGCGGACGGACGAGGATTTCCCCTGGGCCCCTGACCGGCGCCGGACGGCGCACCAGCCGCAAGGTCCCTGGTTCGCTGCATTCTAGCGCGTCAACAAAGCTCATCTTGCATGTCCTGAAGTGGCGACGGGGGGCCGAGCCGGCCCCCCGCGATTGGCTACTGGAAGTCGGCGACGTTGTCGGCGGTGACGAGACCAGCGCCGGTGTCGACCAGCACCTCGACCTCTTCGCCGCGGATGGCACGGACCAGTGCATCGACGCCGAGTTCACCCATCTTGGCCGGGAACTGGGCCACGGTGGCGTCTTCCTGGCCGGACACGATCTTGTCGAGCTCGCCGCAGCAGGCGTCGAAGCCGACCAGCACGATGGCGTCATTGGCGATGCCGGCATTCTCGATCGCCTGGGCGGCGCCGACAGCCGGCGGGCCGCAGGCGGCATAGATGGCCTTGAGATCAGGGTTGGCCGTCAGCAGATCCTCGGCGGCGGAAACGCCGAGTTCCTGGGTGCAGTTGGTGGCACCCTTGCCGACGATCTGGACGTCAGGTCCGCCGGCAAGACCCTTGAGCATGCCGGTGACGCGATCATCCAGGGCCGGAACCCCGGGCACGCCCTCCAGAATGCCGAGCGTGTCGCCATCCTTGAGCACTGTCTTGAGATATTCGCCCGCGATCTTGCCGGCATTGTAGTTGTCGGTGGTGGCAAGGGCCGTCTTGCCCAGCCAGTCGGGAATGTCGTTGTCCATGAGGACGATCTTGACGCCCGCTTCGATGGCCCGGTCGAGTGCCGGGGCGACGGTTGGATCGACCGGGGTCAGGGCGATGCCCTGCACACCCTGGGTGACCATGGATTCGATAAGGGCAATCTGCCCCTCGATATCGGTGCCCGAAGCGCCCTGACCGTAGATGATTTCTACGTCAGGATTGGCAATGGCATAGGCCTTGGCCGCCTCCTCCATGGTGGAGAAGAACTCCACCGGGAACTTGGTGATGAAGCCGATCTTGATGGGGTCGGCCGACAGGGCGGGGCCGGCCAGCGCCAAGGCAAGCGCCATCCCTCCCACGATGATTGGTCGCAGTTTCATGTCTTCCTCCGATGAATGGGATGGGCTCCGGCGGAGCCTCCCTTTATCGACGTCCCTCCCGGTGCGTCGAATGTCGTGTCACGCCCCGACGATCATCGAGACGAGCTCCTGTTGGTTGGTCCTGCTGGGGATGATCTCCCCCACCTTTCGTCCCTGCCGCAGCACCACGGCGCGGCTGGCCAGTTCGGTCACATGTTCCATGTTGTGGGTGATCAGGATCACCGCATTGCCCTCGTCGCGCAGCTGGGCCACCAGATCGAGCACCTTGCGCGACTCTCGCAGGCCAAGCGCGGCGGTCGGCTCGTCGAGAATCACCACCTTGCGGGCAAAGACACTGGCGCGGGCCACCGCGACCGCCTGCCGCTGGCCGCCCGACATCAGCGCCACCGTGGCGTCTTTCCTGGGCAGGATGACCTTGAGCCGGTCGAGGACGCGGCTGGTTTCCTGGTCCATCTGGCGCGAATGGAGAAATCGCAGCCCGAGGGGAAGCCAGGACGGCCCGGCGAGCTCGCGCCCGGCATAGAAGTTCTGCGCAGGGGTCAGGTTGTCGAACAGCGCGAGGTCCTGGTAGACCGTCTCGATGCCGGCGGCGCGTGCATCGGCCGGCGAGCGTATCGCGGTGACCACGCCGTCGATGGTGATTTCCCCTTCATCGATCCGGTGCACGCCGCTGATGCATTTGATCAGCGTCGACTTGCCGGCACCATTGTCGCCCAGCAGGGCCAGCACTTCGCCGCGCCGGGCGTCCAGGCTGATGTCGTTGAGGGCCAGGACTGGCCCGAAGCGCTTGGTGGCATTGCGGATGCTGAGGATGACGTCGTTGTTCATTGCAGCCTCGCCGCGCGCAGGGTCCGCACACGCCCTTCGAGATAGGTCCGCAGCACATCTGCCTCGACCGCCAGCACGATGACGACACCGATGGCGATGAGCTGGAAGAAGATGTCGACATTGAGCAGGTTCAGCGCATTGCGGATAACGCCGATCATCACCGCGCCCACCAGGGCATGGCCGATATGGCCGCGGCCGCCCAGGAAACTGGCGCCGCCGATGATCACCGCAGCGATCGTATCGAGCTCAAGCAGGTTGCCGAACAGGGGAGAGCCGGCATCGGTGCGTCCGGCCAGCAGCACGGCGCCAATCCCGGCACACAGCCCGGAAATGATGTAGGTCGAAACCAGTACGCCACGCGTAGGAATGCCCATCCGCACGGCGGCCTCTGGCTTGCCGCCCACCGCATAGATCCAACGCCCCCAGACCATGGTCTTGGCCATCACCAGGATCAGGGCCGCGACCCCTGCCACCACGAAGAAAGAGGCGGGAATACCAAATACCGCGTCGCCGCCGATGAACCGGATCGCTTCGGGCATGCCGGGGATGGCGCGACCGTCAGCAAGCTCCAGCGCGGTGCCCTTGGCAATGCTGAGGGTAGCGAGGGTGATCACGAAGGGATGCGGCAGGCGGCCGAACACATAGACGATGCCGTTGATGGCGCCGACAGCGGCACCGCTCATCAGCATCGTCAGGATGGTCAGAATGGTGGAGCCGGTGGCCTGATAGACCAGCGCGCCGGTGACGGTGGCGAGAGCCAGGTTGGAGCCGACGGACAGATCGATGCCCCGTGTAAGGATCACCAGGTGCTGCCCCATGGCGACCACCGAGATCACCGCTGTCTGGGCCAGGATATTGGAGATGTTGCGCGGCGTCAGGAAGTGCGGCGAGGCCATGCTCAGCAGTATAATGAGGGCGAGCAGAATGGCGATCGGTCCGACGCTGAGCAGGCTCAGCCAGAGCGAAAGTACACTCGCCGGCTCGCGATGAGCCGCTGCCAGGTCCGGGTCTGCGTTGTTCATCGTGGCCAAGTGGGTTGTCGCTCCTGTGTTCTTTTATAGATAAAGAGCACCCATAACGGTGGCAAACTGTTTTTTATGAATAATAAAACCGAGCATCATAAGATAATATCATCATCATCAAAGCGCTGCTGTTCTGGGGATGCCGAGCTGAGCGCCCGGTCGGAACAGTGCGCGGCCGACCGACGGCCAGAGAGGAAAATCAAGGGATAACGGCGCCGGGAGGAAAATTGCCAAACTTGGTCATGGTGTCTGGTGACGCTGGCAAACGAGGTCGCTATGGTGGCCGAAATGCCACCTGGGCCGCAGACGCGGCACACTCGCACCCCTTCCACTTCGCCGTCCGGTGGCACCGGATGGACACCATCGACAAGGACATAAGCCCGTGACGACTTCCAAGCGACGCTCACCAACGGGGCGACCGACGATGATGGATGTCGCTGCGGCCGCGGGCGTTTCGCAGGCGACCGTGTCGCTCGTGCTCAGCGGTGGCAAGAGTGGCCGGCTGGCCGACGAGACGCGCCGGAAGGTGGTCGAGGCGGCACGGACGCTGGGCTACAAGTTCGTCCGCCGCGCCCAACGCGCCGCCCCGGGTGGACAGTCCACGATAGTCTTCATCGCCGACGAGACCATCACCGATCCCTGGACGTCACTGGCATTCGAGGGCGCCCGGGACAAAGCTCTCGAAGTGGGGATCAACATGCTCATGGGCGTCAGCCACGCCGACGCGGACGTCGAGACCAGCATTCTCGCCGGTCTCGGCAATGTTCCGATCCTGGGCCTGATCTACGGCACCATCCTGACCCGCGTTGTCCAGCTGCCGCAGGCTTTCGCCCGGCACCGGCTGGTGCTCGTCAACTGCTACGACCAAGAGCATGCCTACCACTCCGTGCTGCCCGGTGACGTTCTGGGTGGACGCACCGCTACCGAGCACCTGCTGCGCCAGGGGCGCAAGCGCATCGGCTTCATCAACGGCCAGCAGGGGGTGGACGCGGCGCGGGATCGCCTCAAGGGCTACAAGCAGGCGCTGGCCAGCAACGATGTGCCCTTCGACCCTGACCTGGTCCGGCCGGGCAATTGGGAGCCGTCCGCCGGCTATGAGATGACGATGGAACTGATGGCGCTGGATAATCCGCCGGACGGGATCTTCTGTGCCAACGACATGATGGCAGTCGGTTGCTATGACGCGCTGCGAGAACTCGGGCACAAGGTGCCCGACGATGTCGCCGTCATCGGCTTTGACGATCGCGAGATCGCGCAATACATGCGGCCGCCACTCAGCACACTGGTGCTGCCCCAGTATGAAATGGGCCGCACTGCAGTTGAACTGCTGCTCGATGACGCCGGCGGACTGCATTCCTCGCCCAGCCGCATCAAGGTCGAGTGCGAACTTGTCGAGCGAGAGTCAACGCAGTTGTCCTCGCAGGCCGTGCCAATGCGGCAATCCGCCCAATAGTGGCCACGCCAGGGGGAGGCCCTGTGACGCGGCCGCCCCTGGCGGACTGCTCTCAGTTCTGGCGGCACGCCGGCCCGGTCACGCGAACCAGGTGGTCCCCGGATACTGGTGGGCCTTGGCCACGTCTTCGTTGAGCTCGAGCCCGATGCCCGGCCGGTCGCTCATGGTGATCTTGCCGTTCTTGATGATGTCGCCGCCATCTGAAATCGTCGACCAGTAGTCGCGATGGAACCAGTGGAACTCCAGCACCAGGAAGTTGGGGATGGTGGCGCAGACATGGGCTGATGCCATGGTGCCGATCGGGGACGAGACGTTGTGCGGCGCGAAGGGGATCGAATAGAGGTCCGCCATCTCGGCAATCTTGCGGCATTCCGACAACCCGCCGCATTTTGGGATGTCCGGCATGATGATGTCGACCGCCTGCTGCTCGAGCAGCTTGCGGAAGCCGTGGCGCAGATAGAGATTCTCGCCGGCGCAGATCGGGGTTGAGGTCGAGCGGGTGATCTCGGCCATGACGTCGATATTCTCGGGCGGCACGGGCTCTTCGAGCCACATCAGCTGGAGATGTTCGAGATCCCGTGCGAGGCGAATGGCGCTGTGCTTGTCGAGCCGCGTGTGCAGGTCGCACGCCACCTCCACGCCCTTGCCCGCGGCTTTCACCACCATCTCGGCCAGTTGCACCATGCGGTCATGCTCCCATTTGTTGGGAGTCATGTTGAACTTGTCCTTTTCGTACCAGCCGGTCTCGCTGCCGGTATGGCCATAAGCGCGGATATCGAGATCAACCTTGAGCGCCGTGAAGCCGGCCGCCAGCACCTGGTCGACCTCGGCCTGCACCTCGTCCATGTTCATGCCAGGCGAGACTTCGCAGTCGCAATAGACCCGGATGTCGTCTCGGAACTTTCCGCCCATCAATTCATAGATCGGCACCTTGAGTGCCTTGCCCTTGAGGTCCCAGAGCGCGATCTCGATGCCGGTCAGGGCAGTGATCAGCGCGCCGGCAAAGCCGCCCTCGAAGACCAGGCTGCGGCGCAGGTCCTCGAAGATGGCGTCGATGGCGAACGGATCGCGACCGACCAGCTTGTGCGCCAGCTCCTGCTGGATGATGGCGATGGCCTGATGGCCTCCGTGGACGCATTCGCCCAGGCCCGTGATCCCCGCATCGGTCTCGATGCGGACCCACAGATGCATGCAATGGCCGCTCGTCGCCGCCGTCTTGACTGACGTAATCTTCAATTGACCTCTCCCGGACGGTCGCATTGGTTCGCGCCGCCTCTTGCTCAAAACTGCTCTCAGGTAGATGGAGCGACCACTGCCTGCCTGGTGTCGGGCACGGACGCTCATGCGGCGCCCGCTATGCCGGCGCCATATCCTGAGTATTCTCAAATGTCGTGATGCCCACCTGGAGGTGGGACTGCAGAGCATATTGGTATCGAATGCGATCCCGGATCGCCAACGCATCCACCACGGCGGCGTGCTGGTCGTAGGTATCGACCGTAAAGTCCTGCAACTGCTTGGCCCGCTCCATGATGCGGATAATGACGGGCTTCATGATGCGATAGACGTCGCACACGGCCCGGTTCTCCAGGATCGACACCAGGCGAAGGTGGAAGTGGAAATCCATCTCCGATGCTTCCTCGATCGACCCTGCGGCGCGCATCTGGGCATTGATGCTGCGCATCTCGGCAATGTCGTCGGGGCGCATCTGGTCAAAGATGGCATCGACCGACCCTACCTCGATCAGCTTGCGGAAGCCCTGGATATCGTCGAACGTTCGTCGCGAGATTTCCAGGGTGTTGAATGAGAACAGGTCAAGCGCCCGCTCCATCCGGTCGTCGACGATGATGGCGCCTATCTTGGGACGGACGGACACGATGCCGTAGGCCTTCATGATGCGCATGGCTTCGCGCACGGTATTTCGGCTGGCCTGAAAACGCTCGCATAGTTCGCGCTCGGTCGGGAGGCTGTCGCCGACGCCCAGACCTCCGTCGGAGATGAGGCCACGGATGTTGAGCACCATGGCGTCGACTGCCGACGGGATCGAGTTGCGCACGATGGAGGCGTTCAGCGCGCTGCCAGCTCTCCCCCTGCGAGACGGTTCGTTCATCCCTTGACTGCCCCGACGGTCAGCCCCTCGGAGAGGAAACGCTGGGCATAGACATAGAGGATGGCCACCGGAATGGCGGTGAGGAGCGATGCCGCCATCAGCTTGCCCCAGGGCAGGATGTCGCCGACCACCATCGATTGCAGCCCGATGGGCAGGGTTCGCAGGGATTCACTGGTGATGAAGACGAAGGCGAACAGGAACTCATTCCACGCATTGGTAAAGGCAAACAGGGTCACCGACAGGATGGCGGGCGCGGCAAGGGGAAGGGTGATGCGCCAGAAAATATAGAATCGGCTTGCGCCATCGATACGTGCGGCTTCTTCGAGTTCGACCGGAATGGACCTGAAGTACCCCATTAGCACCCAGGTGGCGAAGGGCAACAAGAATGTCGGATAGGTAACGATGAGCGCCGTGTGGCTGTTGATGACGCCCATTGTCGTCAGTGTCTGGTAGAGCGGAATGAACAACAGCGTGCCAGGCAGCAGGTAGGTGATCAGCAGGAGGGTGGTCAGCAAACCCGCGCCGCGAAACCGTAGTCGCGACAGCGCATAAGCTGCTAGCGACGCCAGGGCGACTGACACAAGTGTGCTGACAGCGGCGACGAATACCGAGTTCATGAGCCAAGTCAGGAACGGTGTATCACGAAGCAGCGAGGTGTACTGGTCGGTGGTGGCAGGTTCCGGCCAGAAGATCGACCGGCGTTCGCTGATCTGCGTCGTGGATTTGAGTGAGGTGGTGACGATCCAGTAGAAGGGAAAGAGCACGAAGACCAGAAGCGGCGTCAGCACCAGCAGGCGCGCAATCGGGCCAGCATTGGAACGCGCCTGTTGCCGGAAGATCGGCTGCAAGGCAGATCGGCCGGTGGCAACCCGCACCCTGCGCACGGCCCATTCCAGCCCGGCAAATACCAGTTGGATCGGCAGGAAGATAAAATCGATGATGATGTTCACCAACCCGGTTCCGCCGGCCAGCAGGCGGTCGGCAAAGCTGGGCCCACGATCGGACGCGCCGTCGCGCTTGTCATCGTGGCGCATGAAGCGGGCCAGCAGCCAGATCAGGATAGCCATCAGGGGCGCTACGCTGAAGGCGATCGCAATACCGGGGCCGTATTGCAGCGAGCCCAGAGCCTTCTCATAAGCCAGGATGGAATAGAGCTTGGTGGCGCCGCTCGGTCCGCCACCGGTCATCAGGAAGGGCAGGCCGAACTGATTGAAGGTGGAGATGAACGAGAGCAGCAGGGTGACGACGATCACATAGCGCAGCCCGGGCAGGGTTACGTTGCGGAAGCGCTGGACGGCGTTGGCGCCGTCGACCTGCGCCGCCTCGATCTGCTCGCGGTCAATTGCCTTGAGTCCCGCCAGCAGCAGCAGGACGAAGAAGGGAATGCCCTTCCAGACGTTGACCGAGATGATGCTGCCCATGGCCATGTTGGGATCGGACAGCCAACCAAGCGGACGATCGATGATCCCCGCCCCCTGCAGGATGGGATTAAGGCCGCCGAACATTGGATCGTAGATGCTCTTCCAGGCCAGAGCGGTGACAATCTCGGGAACGATCCATGGCAGCAGCATGATGCCGCTGAGCAGGCTGCGGAAGGGCAGCTTGCTATTGAGGATGAGCGCGACCGTCATGCCGATGACGAATTTCAGCAGCAGCGACCAGAAGGTGAACTGGATGGTATTCTGCATGGCCTGCAGGAAGTCGCTGCTGGTCCAGAGACGCTGATAGTTGCGCAGCCCGACATTGGCGGTCTCGCCGGTCAGGAAGTTGAGCGAGGTAGTGCTGATGAAAATGGCGCTGATGAATGGCCAGAAAATCAGCAAGGCCATGATGAGGACCATCGGCAGGACGAACAGGTAGCCAACCTTCCAGTCGCGCCCGAAGAGGTTCTCCAGACGTTTTTTGTTCGTGGTCCGCGGCCTTCTCGCCCCAAGCGCCAGGGTCATCCGATCTTCCATGCCAACACTCCAGCGGGGCCATGTCCCCGGTCGAAAATGGGAAAGCGGCTGCGCGGTCCGAAGGCGGCGCAGACGCGGGTTGGTCGATGGGCCGCGACGGAGTGGTACAACCCGACCCCGTCGCGCGCCCCTGCGGCTACATGATGCCGCCTTCTTCGAAGATCTGGACGATCTTGTTGTGCGCGTCGGTTACGGCTTCCTGGGAGGTCATGCGGCCGGCAATCACGTTGCCCATGGACTGTTCCAGCACGCCCTGGGCGCGGATGGCGTCGATCTGCGCCGCAGGCTGAGCGGGCCAGGAGGCACCGATGAAGGGCTCAGGAACACTGACCTGATCCTTGATGATCGCGTAGTTCGGGTCGGCCGCAATCAGTTCATCGGTCCACAGATTCTCGTATGCCGGCATGAACAGCCCGCCCGCAACCGCGGACATCGGGGTGAAGTTGGCCGGATCGAGCAGCTCGAGCGCCAGTTTCCTGGCAAGATCGACATTGGGTGCACCCTTGAAGATCGTCAGCCAGCCACCCACTGCACCACCGTCGCGACTATCGCCGTTGTTGGCGTTCGGCTGACGCAGCAGGATCGTGCCCGGGAAGACCGGGTTGTTGTCTCGCTTGGCCGCCGCATAGACGGAGAAGGCGTTGTGGGTATAGCCGATACTGCCGGCGAGATAGGCTTCGTTGTTGGAAATGTCCCCCCAGCTCTCGACGCCCGGGGGCAGCATGGCGGCATATTTGCCGTTGCGGTCGTAGGTTTCGCGGACGAACTCGTAGGCGGCAACAGTTTCGGGCGAGTCGAACTCCACCTTGGTGCCGGTTTCGTCGGTGAAGTGGCCGCCAAAGGCGTTGAGGATACCCGATGCCACACCCCAGCCGTCGCCGGACTGGTTGACGGTAAGGCCCCAGCCCCAGAACTCGTTGTCCGGGTCAGAGATGGCCAGAGCCGCCTCGCGCCGCTTTTCCCAGGTGTCCAGGGTCTGCGGATCGATACCCTTTTCCTTCAGCTTGTCGCCACGGAAGAACGTGCCGGTGGTGTTGGCGATGAACGGAATTGCCATCCACTTGCCGTCGATCTTGCCGATCTTTTCGGCATTGATGCCGCGCATAACGTTGCCGTACTTGCTGATGGCCTCCTCGACCACGTCGTTGACGTCTTCGAGCAGACCCAGAAGGTGCATCTGTGGCACGGAGACGTTGCTGGTATAGGCCAAGTCCGGCGGGTTGCCCGCCTGCACGGCGGCCGACATCTTGCCCAGGAAATCGCCAAACGATTCCGGGTTGGTCGTCGAGATATCGAGCTCGGAATTGTTGGCCGCGGCAAACTTGGTGACCGTGTCGCGGAACAGGTTCTGTGCCGCTTCGAAATACTCGGTCCGGTGAATCACGGTCAGCTTGCCGGCGGCGCCCTGTGGCAAGTCCATTTCCGGGGCGGCGTCCTGCGCAAAGGCGGGCAAGCCGTTGCTGGCTGCCCACAGGCCGATGCCCGCGGCACCGCCGGTCCTCAATACGTCGCGGCGGCTGAATTTATTCGACGTCATGCTTCCGTCTCCTCCTGTTGAAACATGGCCAAGCGCTCGCAAGCCCGTTGGGTGGCGTGAAAGCCCTCGCAATGCGCCTCGTCCTCCCGGGTGAGGGAGCCTCCCGCTCCGCCACACGCTTCATCCGCCGGGTGGTCTTTTGTCCCATCATTAGCGGTGAATACATCAAGAATTAGGAGATGATCGGTCGCCGAGTCAACCTTTTGTCCCACAAAAGACTTGATGAGCTCCAACCATCCCATTAGACACGAAGTCAGGATGCGACGATCCGCGCTATCCGCCGGGGAGGGCGGAGTGCTGTCGAGATGGTCGCGTCCGGTGTTTTGGGGTCACCAACCGCTCCCGGCAAATGCGGGGCGGGTGAGCGTCGACAGTCGATCTAGGGAGGACAAGATGGGTGCCGTGACGATCCGGGATGTTCGAAAGAACTATGGCAGCTTGGAAGTGCTGCACGGGGTGTCGATTGACATTGCCGATGGCGAATTCGTCATCCTGGTTGGACCCTCCGGCTGCGGAAAATCCACCTTGCTGCGAATGATAGCGGGCCTGGAGGACATTACCGGTGGCGAGATCGAAATCGCCGGCACGGTCGTCAACGATCTGGCACCCAAGGATCGCGACATCGCCATGGTGTTCCAGTCCTACGCCCTCTATCCCCACATGACCGTCGAAGAAAACATGGCGTTTTCGCTCCGCCTCGCCCGAGTGCCGAAGGAAGAGATCAAGCGCCGCGTCACCAGCGCTGCGGTTATTCTGGGACTCGATACCTACCTCGAGCGCTATCCGCGCCACCTGTCGGGCGGGCAGCGGCAGCGCGTCGCCATGGGTCGTGCCATCGTGCGCAATCCGACCGTGTTCCTGTTCGATGAGCCGCTGAGCAATCTGGACGCCAAGCTGCGCGTGCAGATGCGGAGCGAAATCAAGCTCAACCACCAGCGCCTCAAGACCACCACGGTCTATGTCACGCACGATCAGATCGAGGCGATGACCATGGCGGACCGGATCGTGGTCATGCATTCAGGCAATATCGAACAGATCGGCACGCCCCTGGAACTCTACGACCACCCCGCCAACCTGTTCGTCGCAGGCTTTATTGGCTCGCCGGCCATGAACATCGTTGATGGCTCGATTACCGGATCCAAGTTCCGCTTTGCCGACGGCACGAGTATCGATCTGGGCACCCTGCCAGCCGGCGTCACGGATGGCCCCATTACCCTGGGGGTACGCCCCGAGCACCTGCGCCTCGACCCCGCAGGAACCCTGGCAGAAGTTGTGGTCATCGAGCCCACCGGCTCTGAAACCCAGGTCACGCTAAGCCTGGGCGGACAGGACCTTGTCGGGGTCTTCCGGGAGCGGATCAGTGCGGCTCCCGGTCAAACCATCGGCATAGGCTTCGACCACAACCTGCTGCACCTGTTCGACACCGAAACCGGAAAGCGCGTCGTCCGCTGACGGCAGTCATGGCGTCGAGGTGCTCGAGCGGCGTGCCGCTCGAGTTAGCTCAATCGTTGTCGTCGTCGTCCTCGTGATCGTCGTCGTCTTCGTCATCGCCGTGTCTCGCTGCCAGCATGTTGGAGGCAGCGAGATCGGCCTCGGTGCAGAGCACCGTGCCAGTCACCCTCCCGCCGGGCAGCATGAAGGTGCCTTCGATCTCGCTGCCGACGCCGGCCGTCTTGCAGTGCTGGTAGATGAGATCGGGCGTCAATTGGCCACGGATATCGGCCGCGGCAGCGGGGAGCGCAGCGCCCAGGCTGCAAAGCGCGATGGCCAGTCGGATGGTTGGTGCGTTCATGGTCAGTCCTCCTTGGATATGGGGTGTTGGGTGGTGGTCGCTGCAACGCCTGGTGGCCGTTCGGTGAACAGGGCCTCAAGCCCGTAGGTCGATACGATCTCGCCGCTGGCGGCGGGTCCCAGGACGAGCAGAGCGGTTGCCCAGGCGTCGGCGGCCATGCAGGTCTCAGCCAACACGGTCACGGCGGCCGGCCCATCGGCAAGCGGCATTCGCCGCCGCGGGTCCATGGTGTGCGCGTAGCGGATGCCGCCGATATCGACGAAGTGTCGGTAGTCGCCCGATGTGGCGACGGCGCCATCGGTCAGCTCGATCACACCCTGCGCCGCGCGCCGTCCGACGTCAGGTCTCTCCACGGCGACGCGCCAGGGCGAGCCGTCAGGCTTGCCGCCCGATGCGCGCAGCTCCCCATCGATCGAGACGAGGAAATGGGCGATGCCATGTGCGAGGAGCACGCCGGCAAGCTCGTCAACGCCAAAGCCTTTGGCGATGCCGGACAGGTCGAGCGATATTTCGGCGCGCTTGCGGATGTGACGCTGCCCTGGGTCCAACTCCAGGCAGAGATGGGCCGGTATGCCTGCCCCTGCCCGCGCAGCGGCGACGTCGTCATTTCGGTGGTTTTGGCTCCCGCCGCCAAAACCCCATACCGCGACCAGATCGCCAACGCCGATATCGAAGGCACCGTTCGACTGGCGACCGATATCGATCGCCGCCGCCAGCACCGTGGCGAGCTGCCGGGGCACGGGAAACCAGGAGTTGGTCGGAGCGCGGTTGAAGCGCATCAGGTGGGAGTCGGGCTTCCAGGTCGACATCTGGGCGTCGACCGCATCGACCGCCGCCTGCAACTCACGGCGCAGCTCGGGTAGATCAGCAGTCGGGGGAGCGTAGAACACGGCGGAATAGCGCGTGCCCATGGTCGGGCCGCTTATGACCTGCCGGTCGAGGGGTACCGATATCGGGGCGAAACGCGGCCGCTCGCTCAACTCAGTAAGCGTCTTCAAGATAGAGCCCCTTCTGGTTGAGGGCCGCGGCCGAAAGGCCAAGCGGGGCCAGGCACAGGTCGAGCGCGGCGCGCACGCCTTCAGCCATGTCGCGCCCACCGCAGACCATGATCTGGGCACCCTGGCGGACGAGGTCGCGGAGGGCATCGGCCTCATCGATCAGCAGGCCCTGCACGTAGCCACCGCCCAGGACGCGGGAGAAACGCGTGTTCAGCGACGCCAGGCGCCCGTCGTCCAATGCCTCATTCAGGTCATCGCGATAGAGAAAATCCGAGGCCGGATCGCGTCCGCCAAAAAACAGATGCATGGGACGGCGGTTGCGGTTGTGGCGCACGAAGCCTGCCAGTGGGGCCACACCGGCACCGGCGCCGATCAGGATCAGAGGCCGGCGCCCGCGTGCGGGGCGGAAAGCGGGATTGGGGCGGATGAAGACGTCGACCGCGTCACCGGGCGACAGCGCATGCAGGAATTCCGAGCACAGCCCGCCCGATTGCTTGCGGACGCAGATTTCCAGCACGCCGTCGCGCGATGAAGAGGCGAGGGAGTAGTAGCGGGGGACGTCGCTGCCGGGCGGGATGATGCCCACCAGGTCCCCGACTTCGAAATGGGGCAGGCCACCGCCGAGCCAGGCCAGACGCGTCTGGGGAGCGGCCAGCTTGAGCACTGCGACGGGCGCCTGGACCTCCACGCCATAGAGCGTGCGATCGGCAAGCACGAGCTTGCGGGTCGTCGGCAGTTTGGCGACATGGCTCAGCGACAGGGGCAGGCCAAGTTGCGCGCCGAGCAGGTGGCCCCATTCTGCAAAGTCTCCTGCCGACTGGCGGTCGATACTACTGAACCGGACGAGGCGGCGGAGGCCCCTGGCTTCGAGTGCGCCATCAACCTGGGCGGCAAAGCCACAGAAGCGGGGGAAGCTGCGGTCGCCAAACCCCAGCACGGAAAAGCTGGGTGTCGAGGCGAAGCGTTCGAGCTTGCCCAGGAACTGGCGCGCCGAGGCCGGCGCGGCGCCGTCCCCATAGGTTGCGGCGAGCACGATCAGCCGCGTGGCGCGGGGATAGCTGCCGCGCAGGTCGTTCATCGGAGCGACATGGACACACTGGCCGTGTTGCCGCAGGGCATCGTGCAGCGTGGCCGCAAAGCCCCAGGTGCTGCCGGCCTCGCTGCCGACCAAGACAATGGTCTCCGCATCACGCCAGGGCGCGTTATGGACTATGCGGGGCGTGCTGCTGCGGCGCGTCCACCAGATGATAGTCCCCGTCAGCGCCAGCAGGGGTACTGCCAGGGCGCCGAGGCCCACCAGCAGCGCGACCATGGGGGCGCCCTGGCCGGTATGGAGCAGGTAGATGAACTCGTAGGCCTGCTGCCAGGCGTCATTGGGCGTGAAGGCGAGCATTGCGCCGGTGCCCTGGTCGACATAGCCGAGACCGGCACTCGTGGTCACCGTGAAGACATCACTCGCGTCGCCAACGGCCGGAAAGCTCAGTTCGCGAAGCGCGGAGAGCGGGGTAGCCGCGAGCGCATCGAGCGACGCAATGGGTGCAACGGTCGTGCCCACACTGGCGGGGGCGAACGAGAATGTGTCGGCCGCGCTCTCGGGCAGCAGCTCGAAATTGACCGCCGACATATAGGCGCCGCTCATCGACGTCAGGAGCAGCACGACCACCCCGATGCGGGCCAGCTCGGTGTGCAGCCGCTGCGCGCCGGTGCCCCGCGAGCTGGAGAAGAGCTTGCGCCACCCGCCCATCTTGGCGACCAGCAGCAGCATGCCGCTCACGGCGAGCGCGAGGATGGCGAGGGCGGAAAACCCGGCCATGCCATGCCCGAAGCTGCCCATGAGAAAGGAGCGATGCAGGTCGGTCACGAATGTGAAGAGGGGAGAAGGCTCGTAGGCGCCGCTCGCCAGACCGGTCTGGGGATCGACGACGACAGCGCTGCGCACCCCATCCTCCAGCGTATAGGCGACGAGTTGCCCAGAGGCCGAACGCACCAGCCGCTCGACACCAGGCAGGTCCTGCGCCACGCGATCGGCCACCGTCGCCACGCTGAGGTCACCAGTCGCGGGGGCCGTGGTCGGGGCATCGGCGATTGGCTGCAACGAGAGGATGAACCCTGTGGTCGCCATGAAAATGACGAGCACGGCGCCTGCAAGGCCGGCGAGAGAGTGGAAGCGGCGCATGGCCATACCTCGCTAAAGACCGAGGGAGACGGTGTTGACATAGCCCGTACCGGTTGCCGTGGCGGGCGTGGAGGTGAGAGCGATCACCGCGTCGTCGGCATATTGGCCGCCATTCTCGACCGCGGTATCGACGTGGATCTGATAGCCGGCGTCGAGCAGCGTGTCGGCGAGGTTGGCATGGACGGTCAGGGTCTGGCCGCCGCCGACGCTGGCACCGGTGATGCCGTCGAGATTGAGTGATCCGGCGCTAGAGGCGGCGCGGGCCCAGCCCCGCAGGTCGCCGTAATATTTGGACTTCTGGCCCGAGACCCAGAGGGTGGAATTGTAGCTTCCGTCCGGATTGGTGAGATAAACCGCCAGATAGGCCGCATGGCCAGAATATTGCACCAGGCTCGTCTCAATGGTGACGTCCCGGGCCATGGCGACAGCGGGCGCGACGAGTGCGGTTGCCAGCATCAGCATTGCGGCGAGTTTCTTCATGATCGAGCTCCTGATCCTTTATTCGATGCGGCACTGGATCATGCGAAGCTGACGGCAGGCTGAAGCGGCGGCTGTTTGTTGTTCAGCCTGGTGTAAGGTTGGGTCACTATGAGGTCTCGGGGGAGCCCGGAACGTGCGAGTCCTGTTGATCGAAGATGACCATGTCCTGGGCGCGGCAATCCGCGACCATGTGCTGTCCAGCGGGCATGCGGTCGACTGGATGCAGCGGATCGACGATGCCCGGCTGGCTCTGGCCGGCGTCCCCTACGAGCTGGTGCTGCTCGACCTCAACCTCCCCGACGGCCGCGGCCTCGACCTGCTCAAGGACCTGCGCTCCGCTGGCAACACGGTTCCGGTCATCATCACCACCGCGCAGGACCAGGTCGCCGTCCGCATCGAGGGACTCAATTCAGGCGCCGACGACTACCTGGTCAAGCCATTCGATCTGGCCGAGATGGGCGCCCGCATTGCAGCCGTCGCCCGTCGCTATGGCGGCAATCCAGCGCCGGAAATTGTCTCGGCGGGCGTCACCATCGACCTGAGCCGGCGCATTGCCAGCGTTGACGGCAAAAAGGCCGGTCTCACGGCGCGGGAATGGGCCGTGCTCGAGCGGCTGCTGGCGCGCCGCGGCGGCATCGTCACGAAGTCCGAGATCGAGGATTCCCTTTATGCCTTCGGCGCCGAAGTCGAAAGCAACGCCGTCGAGGTCTATGTCAGCCGATTGCGCAAGAAGCTCGGGCGCGACTTCGTGCAGACCATTCGCGGCCTCGGCTACCAGGTGAACGCATGAAGCGGCGCCCCTCGATTGCCCTGCGCCTGGCGCTTGGTCTCACCGCCGGTATGGCCCTGCTCTGGGTTGGAGCCGCGGCCATTTCCGTGGGCGTCATGCAGCATGAGCTCAATGAGGCCTATGACGACAGCCTGCAGCAGAGTGCGCAGCGGCTCCTGCCCCTTGCCATCCGCGACCTGCGTGAGCGGCACGATGGCGAGCGCTCGATTGTTGGTGAAGACGGTGAAGGGGACGAAGACGATGGCGACGTGCGCGGCAGGCCAGCGCCGCACGATTCCAGCTTCACCTACCTTGTGCGCGACCGGGCCGGCGCGATCGTGCTGCGCGACCAGCATGCAGCAGCGTTCTCCGTTCCGGCCAACCTGCCCGACGGCCTTGCCGACATCGATGGGCATCGCACCTTCAGCCTGACCGAGGAGCGGACCGGTTTCTCCATCCTCGTCATCGAGACCAGTGATCGTCGCCTGACTGGCCTGCGCGACAGCATCGCCGCCCTGGGCCTGCCACTGCTCGCCCTGCTGCCGCTGATGGCGGGCGGCATCTGGCTGGCCATGCGCCTCGCGCTTCGTCCGCTTGAGCGGCTCAGGAAGGACATTGGCCAACGCGACAGCCGAAACCTGCAGCCCTTGGGTTCGGACGGCCATCCGGCCGAGCTTGCCCCGATCGCGGAGGCGGTCGGGGCGCTGCTGTCTCGGCTGAAATCGGCGCTCGATGCCGAGCGCTCGTTTGCCGCGCGCAGCGCGCATGAGTTGCGGACGCCGATCGCGGGAGCCCTGGCGCAGACACAGCAGCTTGCCGTGGAGCTTGGAAGCGGGCCTGGCGCCGAACGACTGCGGGAGATCGAAGCGGCGGTGAGGCGCCTGGCGACGCTGTCAGAAAAACTGCTGCAGATGGCCCGTATCGAGGCCGGCTTCGCCCGATCGGACCTTGAAACCGATCTGCTGCCGGTGCTGACAATGGTGGTCCGGGATATCAATTCCAGCATCGACTGGCACGACCGCGTGCAGATCGACACCAAGTTAGCCCATCTGGCGGCACCCATGGACCCGGATGCCTTTGCCATTGCCGTCCGCAATCTTGTCGAGAATGCACTCAAGCATGGTGCGCACAACGAAATGGTGCACATTCTGCTCGAAGACGGGATTGTGCGTGTTCGCAATGAGGGTGGCCTGGTCGCCGAAGCGGAGCTGGCCCGCCTGGGGCAGCCATTCGTGCGTGGAGCGACCACGGCGGATGGCAGCGGCCTGGGCCTCTCCATCGCGCGCTCCATTCTCGAGCAGGCGGGCGGCGCGCTGACGCTGCATTCTCCGGCTTCGGACGCCGTTGATGGCTTCGAAGCCGTGATGGTGCTTCCCAAGGCAGGACACTGAGCAGTCATTCAGACGAAATCGCATCAAACGACCGCACACCATGGTGAAAGCAAATGCCCCTGCCCTATCAATCCGCGCATGCGGAAATCCACTTCATCAACCGCTCCGGATGGCTGCGTGCCGCCGTGCTGGGGGCCAATGACGGCATCGTCTCGGTGTCGTCGCTGATCGTCGGTGTCGCAGCGGCTGACCCCAGCCCCGGAGCCGTTCTGATCGCGGGCGTGGCCGGGCTTGCCGCCGGTGCCATGTCCATGGCGGCCGGGGAATATGTGTCGGTCAGCTCGCAATCCGATATCGAACGGGCAGACATAGTACGCGAAAAGCAGGCTTTGATCGACACGCCCGCCGAGGAGGAAGCGGAACTGGCCTCCATCTACGAATCGCGCGGTCTTTCACCGGCAACGGCGGCGCTTGTTGCCAGGGAAATGAGCGAGAAGGACGCCCTTGGGGCCCATATCCGGGACGAGCTTGGCCTGTCCGAGGTCCATAGCGCCAATCCGCTGCAGGCGGCGTTGGCCTCCGGTCTGACCTTCACCGTGGCTGCTGCCTTGCCGCTGATCGCGGCGGTACTGGCGCCCGCCGGCACGATCATTCCCGTCGTTGTCGTGACGACGCTGATCTGCCTGGCAGGGCTTGGGGCGCTGGGCGCCCAGGCCGGTGGCGCTCCAAAACTGCGCCCAACCGCACGCGTTCTGTTCTGGGGTGCGGCTGCCATGGCCGTCACGGCGCTTATTGGCCGCCTTTTCGGAGTCAGCGTCTAGTCTAGACGCGCGCCCAAGGTGGCGGGTTGCAGCTGACCATGGAAAGCCTTCGGTTGACCGCCAACTATTTCTCGGCCGCATAGGCATTGGTGTAGTAGGTCGTAAAATCCGGCGCGACGGCGAGCGCGGTCCCATTTCCATCCATGAGCATACCCGAAGCGAACATGAAGGCCCCCATCGCCTCCATCTTGGCCAGGTCGAACGTGCCCAGCACGCCCTCGCTCGTCCGCAGATAGTGTCCCTCCACGAGCGCCTGCAGCGAGGCGACGACCAGGGCGCGGTCGGTCAGCATGTCGGAATTGGCTGCCACGATGATGTCTGCGGCGGTATCCGGGTGATCGACCGCAAAGGCATAGCCGCGCCGGGTGGCAGCGATGAAGGCAGCGGCCGTTTTCTCGTTGGCATCGAGATAGGCCTGGCTGGAGCCGATCAGAGTGGTGTGCTCATCCGGCACACCGAAATCGGCATAGCGGAAAGCACGCTGAGCCTTGCCCTCGAGCTCGGCCTTCACCCCTTCCCAAGTATAGACTTCGAGGGTGAAATCCACCGCACCATTGGCCAGAGCCTCATAGGCCGAAGTGCCCAGCGTGACCGTCTCGAAGACACCTTCGCCACCGTCATGCTGGATGATAGTCTTGATGAGGGCGGTTTCCCAGGCGCTGCCGAAGCCGCCATAGGTGAGCCCGTCCAGGTCGGCGGGGCGCTGAATGTCGGCCCGATCGGCGTTGAACACCACCCGGCCGGTCTCCGTCTGCGTCACAGCGTAGGTGGCGACTAGGTCGGCTCCCGCTGTACGCTGGGTATAGAGGCTGACCGTGCCCATTATCCCGAAATCGGCCACCCTGTTGGCCACGAGCGTGCCGGCCGCCGCGTCGCTGTAGGGCAGGATCGTCACATCAAGGCCGGCCTCGGCATAATAGCCCTCGGCCTGGGCCACGAAGAGCCCGATATGGTTGGTATTGGGCGTCCAGTCGAGCGCGATGCTGACCGGCGTGTTCTGGGCAAGAACGGGCGTGGTGGCGAAGCTGGTGGCCATCGCCACGGCGATGATCTGGCGGCGGGTGAACATGCTTATGGGTCCTGCTGCTGGTTGAGGAGGGTATGGAGAATTTCGGCCTCGATCTGGCTGGCCTCAGCCGATGCCAGGTCGCGGCGTGAACGCGGAATCGGCACGGCGAATTCACGCATGACACGGGCCGGTCGGGCGGTAAGGGTATAGATGCGGTCCGACAGGTAGACGGCCTCGCGCACGTCATGGGTGATCAGCAGCGCCGTCCAGTTGTGCTGCGCCCACATCGTCATCAGCCAGCGTTGCATACCTGACCGGGTCAGCGCATCGAGTGCCCCGAACGGTTCGTCGAGCAGCAGCATTGGGCGATCCTGCACCACGGTGCGCAGCAGGGCGGCGCGCTGGCGCATGCCGCCCGAAAGCTGGGCGGGATAATGCTGCTCGAAGCCATCGAGCCCGAACTCTGCAAAGAGCGGCGTCACCCTGGCTTGCGCGGCGACGCGACTGACCCCCTGCACTTCGAGCCCCAGGGTGGTGTTGTCCACAACCCGCCGCCACGGCATCAGGGCGTCACGCTGCGGCATGAAGGCAAAGGGACTGTTATCGCCCAGGGCGGCGCCATCGAAACGAACCTGCCCTCCGTCGCGGGCAACCCCGCCGGTCAGCACCTGGAACAAGGTGGACTTGCCGGCGCCCGAAGGCCCCAGGATGGAAACGAACTCACCGTGCCGGACCTGCAGCGAGATGCGGTCCAGCACGGCCAGGCCATCAAAGCTCTTGCTGACATCGCTGAGTTCAAGCCGCGTTGCGCTCATGGCCGGCGCCCCTTGTCGCGCTGCGACCACGGCGTAGCGAGGCGCTCGATGACCATGGCGGCGCCGAACAATGCCAAGGTCAGCACCGCGCTGACCGAGACGGCCGCCAGCACGAGATCTGGCCGGAAATTGTTCTTGGCGTTGAGCATGTAGATGCCCAACCCTTTGGCCGCGCCGGCATATTCGGCAAAGATCGCGCCCACCACCGCATAGGTGATCGAGATGCGGAGCCCGGCGAAGAAATAGGGCAGAGCCGAAGGCAGGCGGGCCAGCCGGAACAGGGTCGCCCGCGACGCGCCCATCGAGGCGAGCAGCGCCTCGATATCGCGATCGGTCGCCGCGTAGCCCTGCAGCAGGGCGACCAGCATGGGAAAGAAGGTAACCAGCGCCACCAGCATGATCTTGGGTGCCAGCCCGAAGCCGAACCACAGCACGATCAGCGGCGCGATAGCGACCAGCGGCAGGGTCTGGCTCACCACGAAGACGGGCATCAGCGCCCGCCGGAGCGGCGTGAAGAAATCGATGAGAACCGAGAAAGTGAAGGCCACGACCAGCGAGAAGGCAAAGCCGAACACCGTGGCACCGAGCGTGGGAATGGTGTTTTCGAGGAGCGCGCCGCGATGTTCGATAGCCTGGCTGACGACGCGCGACGGCGTCGGCAGGGTGGTCGGCGAAATGCCGGACAAGCCGGCGTAGCCTTCCCAGGCCAGCACCAGCGCCTCCACCGCGATCAGGGCGGGAGCGGCATTGGCGAGCAGCCTCGAAAACGGTCGCGCAAAGCGCGGTGGCTTGGACATGAGGACCTGAAAGCGCGAAAAACGGAGGGCGTTAGCGCGGCGTCGGGCTGTTCGCCGACACAGTCAGGTCGATCGTCACATGGCCCTGGGGAGGCCCGAAGCGGCAGAGCGCGGCTTCGATCGCGGCAAAGACCGCGCCGGCATCGCCATCCAGTCTCGTGCAGAAGTTCTTGGCGCGGCCGAACACGCCAGACTGCTTGAGGAAATCGATGCAGCCATAGATCTCGTCCATGTGATCGTCTGTGCCCATCACATAGAGCGAAAACTGCGCGGCGGCCTGCATGGCGGTGACCGGTGCGGTGCCCACCGCATCGAGTGCCGCGGTCTTCCGCTGCTCGAGCGGCTCATGCGGGCCGCCATATTGAGTCGTATGGCAGATGGCGTCGTCCGGCTCCCCGGGGCAGCCGCGCGACAGGGTGGCATGGAGCACGCAGTGTTCGCCGCTGCGCGCGGCGGCAACGAAAAGGTCGCGCATGGCCGGGAACACCACCTCCGGCGCCCCGACCAGCAGCGTCGAGAGGTCGTCGGTATCGACCTGCAGCCGCTCCCGATAGGGGTCGAGCGCCGTCAGTGCGCCCAGGATGATGCCGACAAAATCGCCGGCCATGGGATAAAGGGAAATCTGTGCGCCAGAATACATCGCCCGCCTCGCTCCGCTGGTATTACCCAGATCAGCTGATAGGGTTTGCAAGCTTGTCGCCCGCGTCTCAGCCCCGGCTATACGGAGCACCCCTGTGGATGTCCGCATATCAAACACATGACCAGCGACCGTGCAAGTGGAGTCATCCACCAGCAGCACCGTCGCTACCCGGCATTCGACCTCGATGCAGCCGGCTGTCCTGAAAATCCATGGCACCAGGCGCGCTAGCGGCCGGTTCGCTCCCGGCCATAGAGCAGCAGCATGACGATGATGACGGCGCCATAGATGATCTGACGACCGAATTCGGCGATCTGCATCACCGACAGGATGGACTGCAGCAGGGTGATCAGGATCACCCCGGCGACGGTGCCGAGATAGTTGCCGCGGCCACCCAGGATCGAGGTGCCGCCCAGCACCACGGCGGCGATGGCGGGCAGCAGATAGGCATCGCCCATAGATTGGGCCGCCTTGCCGGCATAGCCGGCCAGCAGCACGCCGCCGAATGCTGCCAGCCCGCCGCAAAGCGCAAAGGCGATCATCACCACGCGCTGTGTCGGGACGCCCGAGAGGTAGGCCGCCGCTTCCTTGTTGCCGATGCCATAGATGGCGCGGCCAAAGGTGGTGCGGCCGAGCAGGAACACGGCAACGGCACCGGTGATGGCCCAGACGATGACGGCGTTGGGAACGCCCAGTATTGTGCCGGCTGCGAGATAGCGCATGGCCGGCGAGGCGCTGTCCTGCGGGGCGAAGCCACCGGTATAGGCCACCATCAGCCCCTGCGCGACGGCGTTGACCGCCAGCGTGATGATCATAGAGGGGATACGGAGATAGGCGACGCCGATGCCGTTGACCAAGCCCATCAGGACGCCGCAGAGCACGCCGAACGGAATGGCGAACACCTCACCCATCGGCCCATAGGCCGTGGCGGCTGACGCCATCATGGCGCCCAGCGTCACTGCCCAGGGCACCGACAGGTCGATCTGGCCGAGCAGGATCACCAGCATCATGCCCGTGGCGATGACGCCCAGGAAGGCTCCGACCTTGAGCTGCTGCAGCAGATATTCAGGCGACAGGAAGTTTGGCGAATAGAGACTGCCTACCAGCAGCAACAGGATGATGCAGCCGAAGGCCGTGGCGACCGGCAGGTCGATGCGGCTGGTCCAATTGGTGCGGGACGTCGCGGGGGCGTCGAGTTTGTCTGTGGTCATCGGCGCCTCAGGTGAACAGGTCGAGCCGGTTGCGCACCTGGAACAGACGCGCGGCACCGAGCGATACGGCCAGCAGCAGCACCACGCCCTGGAACAGCGGTTGCCACAGCGGATCGAAATCGAAGACGAAGAGCAAGTCGCCGATGGCGCGAAAGGCCAGGGCTCCGAAGATGGCGCCGATGGCGCTACCGCGCCCGCCGAACAGCGACACCCCGCCCAGCACCACCGCGGCGATGGAGCTCAGCGTATAGGTGTTGCCATTGGCGAGCGACGCTTCGCCTGAATAGGTGAAGAAGGTCATGTAGAGGCCACCCATGGCGGCCAGGAGGCCGCTCAGCACATAGGCGGTGAACTTGGCCCGCATCACCGGCACGCCGGACATATAGGCTGCCGGCTCCGATGACCCCACGGCATAGACGGCTCGGCCGATGACCGAACGGCGGAACGGGATCCAGATGACCAGCACCAGCAGGATAAGGAACAGCAGGCTTGCCGGGAACACACCGAGCACCTTGCCCGTCAGCGCATCGGCGAGATCAGATGAAAAGTCGTCCGCACTTCCCGGATAAGGTCTGATCCACAGCGCGATGCCGAAGAACACCGCACCGGTGGCGATGGTGATGACGATCGGCTGCAGCCGCCCATAGATGACCAGCAGGCCGTTGAGCGCCCCGCAGGCAAGACCGGTCAGCAGCACGCCACCTACGCCCAGCGCCACCATCGGCGGCGTGCCCACCAGCAGATAGGAGGCCAGGCAATTGGCGAGGATGAAGATCATGCCGACCGAAAGGTCGATCCCGGCCGTCAACACCACGAAGGTCTGCGCCATGGCGACCAGCGCCAGCAGCACCCCCTTGTTGGCGGCCGTTTGCACGACATTGGGCGTGAAACCGGCCGGATGATTGGCAACGTAGAACGCGAACATGATGATGAAGATGGCCAGCGCGAGGAACATGCCGCGCTGCTCGGCCAAGCTGTAGCGCAACCCGTTCATGCCACCGCCTCCTTGTGATCGATATTGAGCGCCGAGGCGATGAGCGCATGCTCGGTGATGTCAGGCCCGACCAGCTCGCGCTTGATCGCGCCGTCATAGAGGACCAGCACACGGTCGCAGCAGCCGATCAGTTCGTCATAGTCAGTCGAGTAGAGAATGATCGCCGCGCCCTCGGCCGCGAGCTTGCGCAGCAGGGCATAGATTTCCTGTTTGGTGCCAACATCGATACCGCGCGTGGGATCGTTGAGCAGGATGATGCGCGGCCCGACCATCAGCCACTTGGCGATGACCACCTTCTGCTGGTTTCCGCCCGACAATGATCCCACGGCGGCGGCAGGACTCGCCATCTTGATGGCCAGCAGCTTGATCATGCGGTCGATGGCGGCGCTTTCGGCGCGCCTGTCGATGATGCCACCGCGCGAAATCTGGCTCATGGCCGCAAAGGAGAGGTTGTCGCGCACCGACATGGGCAGCATCAGCCCTTCGGTCTTGCGGTCTTCGGGGATCAGCGCCATGCCGATATCGGGTGCCTTGGCGGTCCGGGGGCCATTGATGACCCGCTGGACGCCATCGACCAGCACCGCGCCCGAGACCCCACGCAGCACACCGAACAAGGCCAGCAGCAATTCGCGCTGCCCTTGTCCGTCCAGACCGCCCAGGCCCACGACCTCACCGGCCCGCGCGGTCAGCGAAATGCCGTTGAGCCGCTGCATCCAGTGCAGATCGCGCGCCTCCAGTACCGGGGTCGCGCTGCGGTGGACGGTGTCGAGCTTGGGCGGGAAGACGGAACTGTATTCGCGGCCGATCATCAGCTCGACCACCTCGTCACCGGTCTTGCTGCCGGCGGGATAGGTGGCGATCCTGCGGCCGTTGCGGAATACCGTGCAATCATCGGCCAGTTCGGCGATCTCGTGCATGCGGTGCGAAATGTAGAGCAGCGCGATGCCTTCGCTGCGCAGGCGCTTGAGCACGCCGAACACCGTCTCGACGTCGGCGGCCGTCAGCGCCGAGGTGGCCTCATCAAGGATAAGCACCCGCGGTTTGCGCGCCAGTGCCTTGGCGATCTCGACGATCTGCCGGCGCGATAGCGGCAGGTTCTTGACCAGTTCCATGGGGTGGATGTCGGCCCCGCCGGCACGTTGCAGGGCCTCCATGGCAATGGCATGCTGCGCCTTGCGATCGATCATGCCGAGCCAAGTTGGCGGGTTGGAAATGACGATGTTGTCGGCCACCGACAAATCGGGGATCAGCGACAATTCCTGGAAGATGCAGACGATGCCGGCGACATTGGCGGCAGCGGGACTGGCGAAGCTGACCTCCTGACCGTCCAGCAGCATGCGCCCCTCGTCAGGTGCCACCACGCCCGACATGATCTTGATCAGGGTCGACTTGCCGGCGCCGTTCTCGCCGAGAATGGCATGGACCTTTCCCGATCGGACGATCAGGTCCGCCTTGTCGAGGGCCTGGACGCCCCCATAGCGCTTGGACATGCCTTCCATGCGGAAGAGCGGAACTGCGTCGACCATTCGATTACCCCTGCCCGGCCGGCCGCGGGAGATGCCTCCCGCGGCCGCGCTCCATTCGCAAACCTACTGGTTGGCTTCCGACTGGCCCATGATCTCCTGGGCAGTGAAATTGATGCCGCAGGTGGGGAAGGCGTTGCCGACGAAGAAGTTGTCGGACTGATCGGCGTAGAAGTTCTCGCCATCCTTGAAGTCCGGGTCTTCGACGATGGCCAAAGGCAGCTTCACCGATTGTGGCACGATCTTGCCCTGTAGGGCGTCGATCGCCGTCTTGATGGCAACGGCCACCTGGGCCGGACCGGTACCGGCGGAAGAGCATTTGAGCCCTTCCGCGGCATGGGCGGCGCAGAACTTGCGGAAGCCGTTCTCGGTTTCGCCGCCAAACGGCACGAAGGCATGGCCGGCGTCGATCATGGCCTGCACCACGCCTGTATCGCCGCCCTGGGCGGTGATGCCATCGAAGGCGCCCTGCACGGCGATGGCGTCGGCCGTGGCCTTCTGCGCGGTGCCATCATCCCACTTGCCGACCACTTCGAAGATTTCGAACGGCTTGCCGCTGGCGGTCAGTGTTTCATGGATGCCATTGTGGCGGTCCGTATCGACCGAGGTGCCTGCCACGCCGCGCACTTCGAGGATCTTGCCGCCTTCGGGCAGATGCTCGATCAGCCAGTCGGCCCACAACGCGCCCAGGCCCTTCTGGTCCACGTTGACATTGATGGCGTCGGTAGTGTCGAGGATGTTGTCGAAGGCGACTAGCACGATGCCGGCTTCCTTGGCGCGCTTGATGACCGGGGCGAAGGCCTCGGGATTCTGCGCGTTGACGACGATGGCGTCATAGCCGCTGTCGATGAAGTTGTTGATGGCCGAGATCTGCGCGGCGACATCTTCGCCGGTCGAGACCACCTTGAACTCGCTCAGCAGCGCCGCGACGTCCGGCTGGGCCGCATAGGCCTTGGCCGTCTGGATCATCTGGATGCGCCAGGTATTGGCGATATAGCCATTGGCCAGCGCAATGCGGAACGGCCCTTCCTTGGCCGGGAACTGAAAGAACTGGGTGTCTTCCGCCCATGGCACATGACACTCGGGATCGCTGGCGGGTCCGGCCACAATGGCGGGTTCTGCCATGGCGACCGTGCTGAGTGCGGTCGATAGCGCCAGAGCACAAGCAGTGCCGCCGGCTAGTTTGAGCAATGCTGACAATTTCATCGGTTTCCTCCCAAGCCATTCAGGCGGAGCCATTTGCGCCGCAGCAGGGATTCCCTCCGCCGTCTGCGTTACCCCTGAATGCGCGTTATCACTAATGCGTCGCGCTGATATCATCAAGCGCATTAGTGATAATATTAGCTCTGAGGAATGTGGGCTGGCGCGATGCCCGGCCGCTAGCTTTTGCCGAGCCCCAGGCCCAGACCACGTCGCTCCGATAGAATGGAGGTCGTTGCGGCCATTTCCAGCTGCAACCAATGGATGAAGGCGTCGACGATCGGTTTTCTGGTCCTATGGTCAGGCTCCAGCAGGTAGTATCCGCGACCGGATGGAACGCGAGCGGAGTGAACCTCGACCAGAGAGCCCGCCGCCAGCTGATCTGCGATCATCGCCTCTTCGGCGATGACGATGCCCATGCCCTTCTCCGCAGCGCTGTAGGAAAGAGCGGAATTGAACAGGATCGTTCCCCGATCGAGCTGAAAATTGGGGACACCGGCACCGAGACACCAGAGGGACCAGTCATCAAGGCGCCTCATGGTGTGGATGATCGTATCGGTATTGCCAGCGAGGAACCGACCGAGGTCCGTCCTACGCGCCACAGTGGGGGACGCGACAGCCACCAGGTCGATGTCGAACAACTTGGTCGTCAGAAAGCCTTGCCACTGATCCTGGCCTGTCGTGATGGCAACGTCGCCGACGCCATCGAACTGCCCCAGCGATGACTCCACCGCCGTGACAGTCAGGCTCGCCGATGGCCAGGCGTGCTGGAAAGCCGACAGGCGGGGCAGCAGCCAGTAAGACGCGAAAGTGGGCGTCGTCTTGACCACCAGGGCATTGGGGCGAGCCAGCGCGCGAACCGTTTCAAACGCACTTTCCAGCTCTCGCAGCGCTTCGACAGTGAGGCTGTGATACAGGCGCCCCAGCTCTGTCAATTTCACATGCCTCGCCTCGCGGCGGAACAAGTCTCCGCCAACGCGATCCTCAAGCAGGCGAATCTGCTGACTGATAGCCGCCTGGGTAAGGTTAAGCTCCTGCGCTGCCTTTGAAAAACTCTCGAGGCGCGCGCTGGCCTCGAATGAACGGAGGCTAGCGAGCGAGGGCAAGGGCTGCGGCATGTGTAAGTCCGACTTATGGATCAGTGTAGTTACTTTTGCTTGAACCCAGCCAAAATGCCAATACGCTAATCAACGTGAAATTATGCCTAACAATTAGGCAGATCGGCGTTGACAAGGAGAATGGCAATGTATGGTTGGGAAAACTTCCTGAGCGAGCGCGACAAGCTGCATGACCTGCAGTGGGGCAAGAAGGAGTTGTCGGGGTTTGGCAGCAAGCCGGCCCTGGTGCTCATCGACATGTATTACAGCGTCGTCGGCCTGGCGCGGGAGCCGATCTTTGAATCGATGAAGACCTGGCCGAGCAGCATGGGCCTTGAAGGCTGGGCCGCCGTCGACAAGACCGCCGAACTGCTCGCTGTCGCCCGCGAAACCGGCGTTCCGGTCGTGCACGTCAAGGGCCTCAACAATGGCATGAAGCCCTGGGTTCACCGCAAGCCGCGGGCATCCACCATGAGCGCCGAGATGAAGCGCAAGGGCGAGCAGATCTGCGACGAGGTTGCCCCCATTGCCGGCGAAGTGGTGATCGAGAAGACGGCGCCGAGCGGCTTCCAGGGCACGCCGCTGGCCTTTCACCTGATCTCGATGGGCATCGACACGGTGATCCTGTGCGGCGAGTCGACCAGCGGCTGCCTGCGCGCCAGCGCCGTCGATGCGGCAACCCACCGCTTCAAGGTCGGCGTGCCTATGGACTGCGCCTACGACCGCACCGAGGCATCGCACTGGATGAACCTCTACGACATGCATCAGAAATATGCCGATGTCATCGACGCCGAGGCGGCCAAATCCTACTTCCGCAAGCTTGCCGCCGGGTCCGAACCCGCGCTGACCCGCATGGCCTCCTGACCCGTCCCACGTCCCCGCCGCTCCCTCGACGGGGGCGGCGCTGCCGCCCCACCCACCTCTTCGAGGAACGACAATGATTGGCAACATCCGCAAACTGCTTGCCGCAAGCCTGCCTCTGCTGGCCTCCTTCGCACTGGTCCTGAGCGCTACGCCGGCCGCCATGGCCCAGGGCAAGACGCTGACCGTCCGGTTCTATGACGATCCGGCCGGCTTTGATCCGGCAAACATCTTTCGCATCGAGAACGAGAACATCGCGTTCAATATCTTCAGCGGTCTAACCAGCTATGACGGGGTGACCGGCGAGATCGTGCCCGACCTGGCAACGTCCTGGGAAACGTCGGACAACAAGACCTGGACCTTCAAGCTGCGCGAGGGCGTCACCTTCCACAAGGACTATGGCGACTTCACCGCCGCCGACGTCATCTACAGCTTCAACCGCATCAAGGATCCGGCAACCGCCTCGCCCTATGCCGCCGAACTGGCCGGCATCGTCAGCATGGAGGCGCCCGATCCCTATACTCTCGTGATCGAGCTCGACGCCCCCAACGGCAATTTCCTGCATACCGTGGCCAACTACCACCAGGGCCAGATCGTTAGCCAGAAGGCGATCGAGGAGGCCGGCGACCAGGTGCGCTGGCAGCCGATCGGGACGGGCCCCTATTACCTGGAATCCATCGATGTCAGTTCGCAGATCGTGCTCAAGCGCCACGAGGGCTACTACAAGGGCCCGGCGCCCATCGAGACCATAGTTTTCAACATCATCAAGGATGAGGCAACGGCCACCATTGCCCTGCGCAACGGCGAGGTCGACCTAGTGATGCGCTCCAATCAGGAAGAGAATCTCACCACGCTCAAGGCCGAAGGCTTCACCATGAATGCGGTGATGAACTATGCGGTCGTGGTCGGCGTGCTGAACCCCGAATTCGAGCCCTTTGCCAACCCGCTAGTCCGCAAGGCCATGGCGCATGCAGTCGACTATGTGTCGATAACCCAAGCCATATCGCCCAGTCTCACGCAGCCGCACTCTTCCATGCTGCTGCCCTGGATGGACGTCTATACCGACGACATTCCCAAATATGAGTACGACCCGGAAAAGGCCAAGGCCCTGCTGGCCGAAGCCGGGTATCCCGACGGCTTCACCTTCAAGAACCTGGGAACCTCCGCCCAGGGCGTCACCGAACTGCAGCAGTTCCAGATCGATTTCCTGAGCCAGGTCGGCATCAACATGGAAATGGAACTGGTGGATACGCCCACCTTCAACCAGCGTCGAAATGCCGGCGAATTCGACATGGCCTCGCGCCTGCTGCCGGCAGTCAATCCGGACATGATCCTGTTCAGCTACCTGCACCCAGACAACATGGTGCCAAACGGCCTGAATGGCGCCCGCTACGACAATCCCGAAGTCACCGCCCTGCTCGAGGGGGCGCGCGCCGAGCCCGACAAGGACAAGGCCTTCGAGATGTACAAGCAGGTGCAGCAGATCGTGGCCGAAGAGGCCGTGTATCTGGCGACCTATTCGAACAACGTCTTCTGGCCAGGCAAGCCTGAGGTGACCGGGGTGCACATCAACTACCTGGCCCAGGTCAATTTCTACGACGTCGACATCACCGAATAGGAGCCTCGCCATGGCCGAATATACCGCAAAGAAACTGGCCCAGATGCTTGTCACCGTGCTCGGTGTCGTCACCCTGGTCTTCTTCACCCTCCGGCTCATTCCCGGGGATGCGGCTTCGGCCATGGCGGGCGACACCCTATCGGGGGAAGCCCTGCAGGTGCTGCGCGAGCAGATGGGCCTCGATGAACCGCTGCTGACGCAATATCTGGGCTTCCTGCGCAATCTGGCGGTGGTGGATCTGGGCGAAACCATCACAACCCGCATCCCCATTGCCGAACTGCTGCTGCGCGCCCTGCCGATCACCCTGAGCATCGCGCTGGCTACAATCGTGGTGTCGGTGGCTCTTTCCATCCCGCTGGGGACCCTGGCGGCCTACATGGCGCACAAGGGACGGAACTGGCTCGATAACGGGCTGACCGGCGCGGCCATGATCATCGACCTGATGCCCTCGTTCTGGACGGCGCTGGTACTGCTGCTGGTGTTCTCGCTCGGCCTGGGCTGGTTCCCGGCCTCCGGCCAGCTCAACTGGAGCGATCCCTGGGCGCTCGTACTCCGCCTGGCGCTGCCGGTCATCGTGCTGTCGCTCTCGCAAGTGGCGACCCTGGCGCGCATCACCCGCACTGCCGTGCTCGAAGTGCTCAACGAGGACTATGTGCGCACCGCCCGTTCGCTAGGCTGGTCCGAGCTGCGCGTGCTGTTCCGCCACGCCCTCAAGAATGCCGCCCTGCCCATAGCCACGGTGGTCGGCCTCAGCTTCGGCAACCTGCTCGGCGGCACTGTGATCGTCGAGTTCATCTTCACCATTCCAGGCGTCGGCAACCTGCTCATCGCCGGCATCAACAGCCGCGACTACCAGCTCGTGCAGACGCTGATCGTGCTCTACGCGCTGCTCTTCGTCGTCATCAATTTCGCGACGGACCTCATCTACAAGACGCTCGATCCTCGCGTGCAGTTCTAGGCAAGGACCCCTCCCATGGCTGACATCACGCTCACCGCGACACCCGTCCCCAAAGCCGGCCTGCTCGCCGCAATCGCCGCAGTCTTTCGCCACCGCGCGCTGTCGAGTGCCAAAGTGCGGCTCGCTTTGCTCATCCTGGTCCCGATCCTGGCCCTGACCATCCTGGCGCCAGTGCTGCCCATCCAGAAGCCGCTCGAAACCAACCTGCGCGCCATGATGCAGTTTCCCTCCATCGAGCATGTCTTCGGCACCGACAAGATGGGGCGCGATATCTTCAGCCGCACGTTGGCTGGTGTGCAGGTCTCGCTGCTGGTCGGCTTCAGTGTCGCCGCTATTGCCCTGGTCTTGGGCATGCTGCTGGGCACGCTGGCCGGCTTTTACGGCGGGCTCATCGATCGTGCCATCATGACGGTGGTCGATATCTTCCTCGCCTTTCCCTCGCTGCTGCTGGCCATCGGCCTGGTCTCGGTGATGGGCACGGGCATCGTACCGGTTATCCTTGCCATTTCATTGGCTGACGTACCCCGCTTCATCCGCCTGCAGCGCTCGCAGGTCCTCAGCCTGCGGTCCCGCGCCTTCATCGACGCGGCCCGCACCGTGGATGCCTCGCAATACTGGCTGATGACCCGTCACATCGTGCCCAACACCATCGCCGCCATGCTGGTGGCCGCCAGCATTGCCGCCGCGAATGCCATCCTGGTCGAGGCCAGCCTCAGCTTCCTGGGCTTGGGCATCATGCCGCCGCAGCCCTCGCTGGGAAACATCGTGCGCGACGGCCAGACCTATCTCGAACAGGCGTGGTGGATCTCGACGCTGCCGGGCGTGGTGATCCTGCTCATCGCGGTTGGCCTGCATTTCCTCTCGGACGGTGTCCGCGAGTTGCTTGATCCACGTTCGCGCTAACGGGAGGGAGGTCGCCATGAACTACCAGGCTCCGGTCAAGACTACGCTGCTCGAAGTACGCGACCTGCGCACCGAGTTTCACACCGCATCGGGAACGGTGACGGCCGTGGATGGCGTCTCCTTTGCCATTGAGCGGGGGGAGCGCGTGGCGGTGGTGGGTGAAAGCGGTTCAGGCAAGAGTGCCATGGCCATGTCCATCCTGCGGCTGCTGACCCATCCCGGCAAAGTGGCGGGCGGCGAAGTGCTGCTCGATGGCCGCGACATCACCAAGCTGAGCGAAGGCCAGCTCAATGCGATCAGGGGCCGCCTGGTGGGGACTGTGTTCCAGGACCCAATGTCCTCGCTCGACCCGGTTATGCGCATCTCCAAGCAGATGATCGAGCCGATCATGCGCAATCTGCGCCTCAATCGCGAACAGGCGCGCGCGGAAGCGATCAAGTGGCTCGGCAAGGTGGGCATTCCCGAACCGGAGCGCCGCATCGAAGCCTATCCCTTCGAGATGAGCGGCGGCATGCGCCAGCGCGTCATGATTGCCATGGCCCTGTCCTGCCGGCCGCAACTGGTGATTGCCGACGAGCCGACGACGGCGCTCGACGTCACCATCCAGGCCCAGATCGTGGAGGTGCTGAAGAACCTGACCGCCGAAGCGGGCGCGGCCATGATGTTCATCACCCATGACCTGGGGCTGGTGGCCCGCTTCGCCCACAAGGTGGCGGTGATGTATGCCGGCCGCATCGTCGAGTTCGGTCGGGTCGAGGACATTTTCGCCAATCCCTCCCATCCCTATACACAGAGCCTGCTTGGCACCATTCCGAGCACGTCCATGCTCAAGAGCGACCGCCTGCCGCAGATTCCTGGCCTGCCGCCGGACATGCGGTATCCTATCGTCGGTTGCGCTTTCAAGGAGCGCTGCGCGGCGGCCCATGATCGCTGCCTGCGGGAGGCGCCGCGCCTGACCGACCGGGGGATCGATCACCGGGCTGCCTGCTGGAGCCAGCATGGACTGGAGCATGGCGCCACGCTCAAGGTCGAAAGGCCGGAGCGCACCAACAAGCCCTTCGAACCCGATGGCAGCGTGGTGGTGGAGCTCAACGCGCTGTGGAAGCAGTTCGAGACATCGCGCAAGATGGTCGTCAAAGCCGTCAACGGCGTAAACCTGCGTGTCCACAAGGGCGAGACGCTGGGCATTGTCGGCGAAAGCGGGTGCGGTAAGAGCACCGTAGCCCGGCTGCTGCTGGGGCTGGAAAAACCGACTTCAGGCGATATCTTCATTTCCGGCCGGGCGCAGATGGTGTTCCAGGACCCGGCCTCGTCCTTCAACCCCAAGATGACGATCGGCGACATTGTCGCCGAACCCCTGGTGGTCAGGGCGCAGGGCAACAAGGCCGAGCGGCTGGAGGCTGTCAGGCGCCTGATCAGCCAGGTGGGCCTCGACCCGGCCTTTGCCGAGCGCTATCCGCACCAGTTGAGCGGCGGCCAGCGCCAGCGTGTCGCGGTGGCTAGGGCCCTGGCGCTCAATCCATCGGTGGTGGTAGCTGACGAGCCGACCTCGGCGCTCGACGTATCGGTGCGCGCCCAGATCATCAATCTGCTGGTCGATCTCAAGCAGGAGCTGGGGATCAGCTTCGTCTTCATTTCCCACGACCTGCTGACAGTCCGCTACATCTCGGACCGCATTGCAGTGATGTATCTGGGTGAGGTGGTGGAATATGGCGCGGCCGAAGAGGTCTTCGCTGACCCGCGCCACCCCTATACCAAGGCGCTGATTGATGCCGTGCCGGTACCCGATCCCGCCATCGAAAGCCGGCGCACCACCACACCCCTGCAGGGCGAATTGCCCAGTCCGCTGAACCTGCCGAAGGGCTGCGCCTTTGCGTCGCGCTGCCCCATGGCGACCGATCGCTGCCGCGCGGAGAAGCCGTCGCTGCCCAACCACGACCTTTCAAGACAGGTGGCCTGCCACTATGCCCACTGATATTGCGTCTGATGACGCCACCCGGCGCTTTGCCCGGTTTGGCGTCGTCGGCGGCGGTGTGTTCTTCACCATCCAGGGACTCGCCAACCCGTTCTTCGCGCTCTACGCCACGGAACTGGGGGCATCCACCTTCGCGGTGGGGCTGATGGTGACGCTCAAGGCCCTGCTGCCGATCGTCATCGCCATGCCCTGTGGGCAACTCATCGACTCGATCGGGCCGATGAAGATGCTGAAATACGGGTCCTGGTTCCTGCTGGCCTCGTTGGTCTGCACGGTCTTCGCCACCGGCATACCGCTCCTGGCGCTGTCGCAGGTGCTGATTGGCGCCTCTGTCATCATCATGGCTTCGTCCTTCCAGGTCCTGGTGGCGCAGGGCAATCGGGAACGGCGCAACGACGCAATCAAGCAGTATTCAATGTGGATGTCGGGTGGCGGCATGCTGGGGCCGGTCATCGGAGGGCTCATCGCCTCGGCCTTCGCCGTGCCCAATGACGGCTACCGCGCCGCCTTCGTGGCGTCCCTTGTCGCCTGCGTGCTGTTCATGCTGGTCCTGTTCTGGCTCAGCACGCGCTATCCGCATCCCGACGCCAGCCACATCCGCGTCCGCGACGCCTTCAGCCCTTCAGGCATCGTCTCCAGCTACAAGCGCGGTATTGGTCTCGCCGGATCACGCCCGGTGCAGTTCGGGCTGACCGCCACGTTCCTAGTCATGTACATCCAGTCGCTCTACATGAGCTTCCTGCCGCTCTACCTGGCACAGAATGGCTTTGCCACCTTTCTCATCTCGCTCACCATCTCGGTCAATAGCCTCGCCGGCATGCTGGCGCGCTTCGCCCTTAACGGGCTGATGAAGCGTCATTCGCTCGAACTTATCCTGCTCTCGGCCGGAACCATCGCGGCGGTGGGCGTCGTGCTGACGCCGCTGGCGGTGGTTCATCCCGTGACCATGCTGCTGCTCGTGTCCATCATTGGCGGCGCGGTCGGCGTCAATCTCCCGGTCAGCATCATGATCATGGTCGATGCGGTGGGCGAGAGCGAGCGCGGCAAGCTCATGGGCCTGCGCTTGCTGGTCAATCGCTTCTCCCAGGTGTTGAGCCCGGCCATGTTCGGCATACTGGGACAGTTGTTCGGCCTCACGGCGGCCTTCTATAGCGGGGGCGCCGTGCTGGTGGCGACCGTGCTCGGCTTTTCGGCCTTCACCGTGCGTCGTGGCCCGCTCAAAGTCCCGGAGAAATCTAGCGAGCCGGCGGAGTAGGGCATGAACGCGCTGTTTGGCGAGCTGCCGGTAAATCCTGCAAGCTGGCGTGAAACCCTGAAGGCGATGCCCTACCTGCCGATCACGCTGGTCGGGGTCGCCGGTCACATGATGCTGTTCGGCATGCTGACGCCGGTCATGGCCATCTATGCGCAGAGCTTCGCCGTTCCCGACTGGCAGATCGGGCTGATGATTACGGTCTTTGCGGCCGGCCGGCTGGCGGCGGACCTGCCCGCGGGGCACTTCGCCTCGCGCCTTGGCACGCGTCCGCTGCTGGGGTTCGGACTGCTGCTGTGTTCGGTGGGCGCCATCCTGGGCGCCGTCGCGCCCAATTACGCGATGCTCCTGGGCGGGCGGGTGATGCAGGGCGTTGGATCGGGCCTCTTCATGACAGCCGCCATGATCTACCTGGCCCAAAAGAGCGACCGCCGCACCCGCGGCAAAGTCATGTCGATGTTCCAGGGCGCGACACTGGTTGGTGGCGCCTTTGGCCCAAGCGTCGGCGGCCTGGCGGCCAACCTGTTCGGGCTCTCGGGGCCCTTCTATGTCGCTGCGGTCATTGGGCTGGTGACCGGGCTGCTGCCGCTGGTCCTGTTCAAGGATACCAGGTCGCACCTCGAAGAGCGGCAGCAGCCGGGATCTCGCGGCCTGCTCGGCCTCCTGCTGATCCTGCCGTTCCTCTGCGTCATGCTGGCCAATTTCGGCTTCTTCCTCACCCGTACCGCCGGGCAGTGGCAGATGATCCCGCTGCTGGCCGACCAGCGCTACGCCATCGGGCCCGACCAACTGGGTCTGGCCATGTCGCTGTCGGCGGTTGCCAATCTCCTCGCCCTGCCGATCGCGGCCTATATCGTCGACCGACTGCCGCGCGCGGCCATCATCACGTTCTCACTGCTTGCCACGGCGACTGCGCTGGCCGGCATCGCCATGGCTGACAGCCCCGCAATGCTCTTTGCCGGAATGATCGCGATTGGGCTCGCCACCGGCATAGGCGGTCCGGCCATCGGCGCCTATGCGGTCGATGTGGTTCCGGCCCGGCAGCAGGGCCTCGCCATGGGCCTGCTGCGCTTTGCCGGCGACTTCGGCTACCTCGTGGGCCCGCTGGCCATCGGCGCGATCGTCGATGTCGGCCATATCGGCTACGACGGCGGCCTTTTCCTCAACGCCATGCTTCTCGTTGCCTTCGGCGCCGTCTTCATGCTCGGCGGCCGGCGCCTGCTGATCACCAGACCTCACGAGCATCCCCTCCCACTCGAACCTAGGAGACTTTTGACCATGACGGACCGCATCTGGGACAAGTATCTGAGCGAAGAAGACAAAGCAGTGTTCGCATCCTCCGGCTTCGGCTCGCTGGCCGAATGGGGCAAGCGTCCCGCCCTGCTGATCATCGACGTCAACTATGCCTTCTGCGACGAGAAGCCGACGCCAATCCTGGAAAGCATCAAGAAGTGGCGCACCTCCTGCGGCGAATATGCCTGGGAGGCGATGCCGGTGCTGGAAAAGCTCATCGATACCTGCCGTGGCAAGGGTATCCCGATCATCTACACCACCGGCACGCAACGCCCGGACAAGTGGGACGCCGGCTCCTGGGCGTGGAAGAGCTCACGCCGCAAGGAAGAGGCATTCGCGTCGGCGCCGCTGCTGACCAGCGATGGCCAGGACGGCAACGAGATCGTGGCCGAAATCGCGCCCGGCCCCCGCGACCTTGTCATCCGCAAGCAGAAGCCCTCGGGCTTTGCCGGGACGCCGCTGGTTTCCTATCTGCAGCTGCTCGGTTGCGACAGCGTCATCGTCACCGGCACCACCACATCGGGCTGCGTCCGGGCGACGGTGCTCGACGCCTTCTCGCTGAACTACCGCGTTACGGTGGTCGAGGACGGCTGCTTTGACCGTGCCCAGGCCAACCACGCCATCAACCTCTGTGACATGCATGCCAAATACGCCAATGTCCTGCCATCCGGCGAGGTGATCGAGCACCTCAACGGCCTTAGCCAGGGCATGTATGACTTGCCCTCCGGCGCTGGCATGGAGCGGGTCGCCGCCGCCGAGTGAAAACTCCGGCTCCGCGCCGCCGCGACGGCGGCGCGGAGCTCGGACACCCCAATGGACGGACGTTCGACATAGAGACCAGATGACGATATCAGCCGACGCCGTCGACACCCCTGACCAGACCTCAAGGCCAGGTACCTTCACTGCACTCCGCTACCGAAACTACCGACTGTTCTGGTATGGCAATGCCATTTCCTTCATCGGCGACTGGCTGGATCAGATCGCCCTCAGCTGGCTGGTGATCTCCACCACCAACGACCCCGTCATGCTGGGGCTGGTCAATCTGGGACGTGGCCTGCCCATCATGCTGTTCGCCCTGTTCGGCGGGGTCATTGCGGATCGGGTCAATCGGCGCACCATGCTGATCTGCACCCAGCTTCTGGCGATGACCGTGGCCATCGGGCTGGCCTGCACCGTGGCCTTCTTTGACGCTTCTATCTGGCTGATCATGGCGCTGGCCACCTGTCGCGGCCTGATCGTCGCCTTCAACCTTCCGGCGCGTCATTCGCTGGTCTATCAACTGGTGCCGCGCGAGGCGATGGCCAGTGCGGTATCGATCAATTCGATCACCATCAACATGGCCAAGATCATCGGTCCGCTGGCCTCCGCGGCGATCATCTCGACCCTGGGCATCACCGCCTGCTTCATCGCCAACGCGCTCAGCTTCACCGCCGTCATGGTCATGCTGTTGCAGTTGGACCTGCCCGACCAGAAGGTCGAGCGCAAGGCGGAGTCGCTGCTGGCAAGCCTGGTCGGCGGCTTCACCTATATGAAGAGCGAGCCCGTGCTGCTGATGCTGGTGGCTGTGGCCCTGGTGCCCACCTTCTTCTGCCAGCCCTATATCCAGTTCCTTGCCGTGTTTTCCGCGCAGGTCTTCGATGCGGGGGCCAGCGGCCTCGGCCTGATGACGGCGCTTGCTGCAGCCGGCTCGATCTATGGCGGCTTGCTGGCCAGCCGGCTCCAGCGCGATGTGCGGCGCGGCTCCACCATGCTGGTCTTCATGGGCGGGTTCGGCCTCGCCCTGATCCTCTTCTCGGCGGCGCCCAGCATCTATTGGGCCATTCCGGTGCTCTTTGCCGCCGGGGCAATGCACATTGCCTATAATTCCTCCAACAACACCATCCTGCAGCTGGCGGTGGACGACGCCTATCGCGGGCGCGTCCTGTCCTCGCTGTTCATGACCCGCGGGCTGATGCCCCTGGGGACGGCAGCCATGGCGCTGCTCTCCGTCCCGCTCGGCCCGCGCCTTGCCATGGGCATGATGGCTTCCGTGGTGGTGGTCTTCGCCATCGTCCTGTGGTTCTGGATGCCGCGCCTGCGGACACTGAAAGCATAGCTCAGCGCCACAGTCGGTCACTACTCCGCGTCTGGCGTCTGCAGCCGATAGCCGATGCCCGGTTCGTTCTCGATCAGAAACAGTCGTCATCATGCTGCCATCCACCGCGATGAATTGCCCACTGAGGCCGTTCTGAATTTCGCAGCCGATCTGCTCGGCGATCTTGCTGTTGAGAGCAACCCGGGGGCTGATGAACAAGGCTCCCAGGGGGCTGAGGCGGCCGCCCGTGAATTGAACGGCGGAAAGCATGTGAGGGTTCGCCCACTAGCCCTGCCACCGGTTCCCGTTCGATTTCGCCATTGCGTCGCTGCAGCTGTTCAAGGCCGGGCCCATCCAGATCGCAGCCATTCGTGTAGAAGGTGGTCGGCCCCAATCGGAAACGAGCAGCGCCTGCTGCAGCGACATCGTCGAAACGTTCAAGACACCCAGGCGCTGCCCACTCACTTCATATCCGTGGCAATAGGGGCAATGGAGCACCGATTTGCCCCACCGCACCGACAGGCCAGAAATGTCTGGCAGAATATCGGATACACCGAGTGCCAGGTGCAGACGCGAACCGGCGACGATCGAGCCGTTGGCAAGCACGACCTTGATGTCACCGTTATCCTTCCTGGCGTCGACGGCGGCGGCGTCGAAGAAGTGCACATTTGGATACTCCGATATCTGCCGGCGCATGGTGTCCAGAATGGCTCTGGGATCACTGCCATCCTGAGCAAAAAGCCATGGGACTCCTTGGCAAATCGGTTGCGCGGTTGCCGCGTGTCGATAACGCAAACGGACCTCCGCGCCCGCCCCAGGTAGATTGCCGCAGCCAAACCGGCAAAGCTTCCGCCAACAATGATGGCGTCGCAGTGCATCGACGTATTCCTCCAGCCTGAATGGGGCTATGTGCGCGCCAACGTCGAGCCAGGGTGTCCGACTGCCAAAGCCGCACCTACCCGGTTGGACCGGATTTCGTCGAGGCTGGCGGCTACCGTAAGGACGACGCTGCCCCGCTTGCGACCAGTGTCGACATAGGCGTGAGCCTTGGCTGCCTGCTCGAGGGGATAGATGCGATCAACCACCGGCTTGAGGACGCCTTGCGACGCCAGCTTTGCGATGTAGCGAATATCTTCGGGCCTAGCGGGCACATAACCGGCAATGACCTCTTTACCGCTCACTTTGGATGGCTTGCCGATGCCAAGCGTCTGTCCGAACGAGGCCTGGATCGCGACGAGGCGCCCACCGGCCTTTAGCGACCGGTCACAGCGCACGAAAGGCACAGTCCCGGTTGTGTCGATGATGATATCCCAGGTCTCCCCGGTCGTCGCGAAGTCGGTCTTGGTGTAGTCGATAACTCGATGCGCACCCAGAGAGGCCACTAGCCCCACATTTGGGGTGCTCGTGACACCGGTGACTTCGGCGCCAAAGTGCCTTGCGATCTGCACTGCGGCGGTGCCCACGGCGCCGGAGGCGCCAACGACGAGAACGCTCTCGCCCGCCTTGATCCGCGCCTTATCGCGCAAGAATGGAAGGGCAGTCATGCTGCCGAAGGAGAGCGAGGCGGCCTCTTCGAAGGACAGGTTGGCCGGCTTGTGAGCAATCGTGCCAGCCTCCGGCATGGTGCGGTACTCGGCATGGCTGCCATACGCACCACCGGGGAAGGCTATGACCTCGTCCCCTGGATTGAAGTTCACCACGTCGGAGCCGACCGCCTCGACGATCCCGGCCAACTCCGTCCCCAGGATGGGCTGCCGCGGCCCGGCGATGCCGAAGACGAGCCGGCCAATCAGGCCAAACCCGGCAGGCAAATCGAGGCTGCGGGCCCGGTAGTCGCCCGATGTAACCGTGGTCGCGAGGATGCGGATCAGGACCTCATTGGGTTTTGGCGAAGGTTTCGCGACTTCGGCAAGAGTCACGACATCGGGGCCGCCATACTGGCGATAGGTCATGGCTTTCATTCATTCTCTCCTTGGAATTGAGTATGTGCCGGGGTGAGGACGTGTGTGTCCGTGGCGCAGGCGCGAGCTGCGGGGACGATTTTCGGAATTGTTGGGAGTTGGGGGGCGCAACAAACGCGCTGGCCGCGCCCCGCGCTCTAGAGTTCGCTTCTGACCCTGGCCAGCACCTGTTCGACGCCGTCAATCACGATGCCAGGGTCTTCAAGCTGAACGGCGTGTCCGGCATGTTCAGCAATTACGAGGGTACCCTGCGTGCTCAGTGCAGCAAGCCGCCGCTGTGCCATCGGCCAGTTCGGGATTTCGGCCATGCTCACCGCCGAAGCGATCACCAAGAGGGGCATCGCGCCGAGCGTGGCCTTGGCCAGTGTTGCGTCGTCGGCAGCCCGCGCTTGTCCCTCTCTGGTAGTTTCGTCGATGGCATCGGCCTGGGTCATCAGGAGCACCATTTCCGTGGCGGTGGCCGGCGAGAGGCGTGGTACGCCGGCAAGGTCGGAGCCAAAGGCTCGCGCCACACCGAAACGACGGGCGACCGAATAGAGGACGCCCTGAAGTCGCAACGCGACATCGAACGCTTCGGCCTCGGCCTTCGGGATCTGGGCGTCGACCAGTTCGCTTCGCGTGTCTACCAGGACCATGCCCGCCACTTCGTCAGGATGGGCTGATGCAAACATCCGGACAGTCTTGCCGGCCAGCGAATGAGCGACGAGGACATAGGGGCCCGAGAGGCCCGCATTGGTCAGGAGCAAATGCAATTCATCCGCGATATGTTCTGGGGTTCGCGGCCTGGGGCTGACCTCGCTCCGGCCCATGCCGGCACGATCGTAGGTGCAGACCCGGGCTGTCCGTGTCAGGTCCTCCTGCACAAGGATCCAGTCGAGAGATGATCCTCCCAGGCCGGCATCCATCACCACTGTGGGCGATCCCATGCCGCGGCAATCGAGGTGCATGCGATAGCCCCCGACATCCACGAGGCGCCCCGCCGCCGGATAGGTCGCAGGATCTGAGGCGCCGGCAATCGTTTCGTAGGTGGCTCCGACAGCCGCAACCAGGGTGATCAATGCGACGGTGCTGACCGTCGCGCGGATCAGGGTGCGCAGAAAACGGGGACCCTTTGCGGAGGCTGGCTTCGCTGCGTCGCTGGTTGGGGGCACAGCCACCCGGAATGGTCTCTCTGCCGTGGTTACGTTCATTTTCGGTTCCTTCCCAATCGACAACGAGAGACTAGGGCGGCTTCGGCAGGACAAGATTGAACGCAGGGGCTACCGTTGACGCGACGAGCCTAAAGCTCTGGGCCCACGCTCCCGGTGAGGAAGTCTGCCTCGGGAGACTGGACATAGAGCCGTCGCACTTCGCGGACCTTGTTCATCGGCATCGTGATGATGGTGTTGTCCTGCGCGATGAGCAGGTAGGCAGAAGTCACCCTGACAACACTGCCGCTCAGCACTCCCCTGTCAGTCTCGATCTGGGATATCGGACGGCCGGGGGCAGAGGCGGCTATGCTGTCCGACATGCCGGCAGCGGTCGGAATGTAGATCAGCGAGAACACGAGCCAGGCGAGCGGCATGTGCCGGGACTTCATCAACACGTTTGCCCCTGCGGCAAGCACACCGAGTATCAGGTAGCCGCAGGCCAGATGACCCAAGGTCCACTGCAAGGGGCCGCTGAGGAACGTGTAGAAGCCGGCGCCCCCCAGCAGGAGGATCGGCAGGCCAATGCCGATCGCAAGTATTTTGCGTTGCGGTGCCGACTGGATCAGGCGCCCGATCATCATCGCAACCCATGCTGCCGCGGCCATGGGCACGGCGGCGACGCCCGCCCCCACCAGCAGGTCCTGGACCGTCAGGAGCGAGACAAGGCTCCACTCGATCGGCGCGAAGAAGCCGAGGTTGTAGAGCGTTGACCCCACCACCGCCGCTGCACTGAGGCCCGTGGCGATCTCGGTAATGGAGCGGCGCTCAAGAGCGAGGTGCTCCTTGAGCATGGTGCGGTCGATCATGGCTGGTTCCCCTCGCTGCCGGCCTCGCTCAGCGTCCCGAGAAACGCTTCCAGTGCTGCCAGTTCCGCTTCACTCATCGCCAGTGGCTCGAGTTCGCTGTGGCCGGCCGGTGCCGCCGGCGCTTCGTTGTAGTGGCGCACGACGGCAGCCAGGGTTCCAAGCTGGCCAGCATGCATGAATGGCGCCCGCTCCGTCACTCCGCGCAGAGATGGCGACTTGTAGGCACGCACCAGATCGTGGCCCTCCCGATCCATGTAGCGCAGCTCTGCGCAATCAGTGGGCCCGGCATCGCTGTAGATCCCGAGACAATTGAAGGGATCTGCGAGAACCTGCGCGATCGCGTCGATGCGGCCGGAGTCCGCTGGCAGCCCCGGTGCAGCGGGCACGCCGGTATTGTGAAAATGCTGATCGGTGAGGAGCGGCCCATTGTGGCACTTGGTGCACTCTCCCTTGCCGACAAACAGACGCAATCCCTCGAGCTCGGTGGGCGTCAGAAGACCGGTGGTGTCGTGACCCGCCGTCAAGGCATCGGCATAGGCGTCAAAGCGGGTCGGCTGCGGCAATATCGTGCGCTCGAATGCAGCGATCGCCTTGCCGACATTGGCAAAGATGCGGTTGATCGCATCACGCTCGGCTTCTGAAAGAGCCGCCCAGGACGCACGTGCGGCGTCGCTGCCGAGGGGCGAGGCATGCTCCGCCAGGTTGCTCAAATCGGGTACTGCGCCAAACACGGCCTCGTAGTCCACGGCATAGGCCGCCGCGATGACATGGGCGACCTGCGTCCGATCAGTGCCGTGTTCAACCGCGCTCTCAAGCGGTCCAAGCGCCTGTGACCACTGGCTGTCTCGCCTGCCATCCCAGAACAGCCACGGATTGTAGGCGGTGCCGGCAATCGGCATCGTTCGACGGTTGGTCTGCCCCATGCCGCTGGCGAGTGGCGTGCCATCCTGGAACTGCTTGTCGGGCAGGTGGCAGGACGCGCAGGCGACTTGGCCGTTGCCGCTGAGGCGCGTATCGAAGAACAGCGCACGACCCAGCGCCGCTGCTGCCGGGTCGTCGCCGACCGCGTTCGACGGATCAGGCGGGAGCGGCGGCAGTGTCGACAGTGACAGCGAGGCAATGAGCTTTGTCTCCGCCGGGCTCCAGACGGGGGACGATAGAGTGAACCAGGACCAGCCTGCCAAAGCAGTGGCGGCCAAGACCCCGCCGACAACCAATGAAGCGCGCATGGACCAACTCACAGTGAAAGGTTGAACGTGGCGCTGTCGGTACCGGCGGCTGCGGACACGCTGAGCTTGATCGTCCACCAACCGGGCATGTTGAACTTCAACCCCTCGACCCGGTAACGCCCGCCGCCAAGGTCTTCGGTGACCTGCGGTTCGGTGGGGAGGCCGTGACCATGCTGGGGCATGCCACCATCGATGGAGAGGTCTGCGTGTTCGAGTGGCTGGCCATCCGGCAGGGTAACCGCGACTGTCCATGTCAGGATCTGGCCCACCGGAATAGGCGAAGCACTGGGTTCCAGTGTCCCGATATAGAGGCCCTGTTCAGTCGCCTGCGTCAGCGACAGATCAAGATCGGACGGCGGTGGCTGCAGCATGGCAGCAACCTTGAAACCACCGACACCGATCAGGAGAACGGGCAACAGCCAGAGCAGGCGGAGAGGAGATTTGGGTGCAGGACTGGACTTGGGCATGGCAGCCTCCTTCGTGAACGATGGAGCTGCAATAGACCGTCGAGTGGTCTCGGGATTGAACGTAAGGGCTAGCCCGCGTCGATCAGGCGAGCTGGCGGCGTTCCAGCTCCTCAACCCTTGCCGAGGTGGGCGCGAGACCAAACATGCGCCGGCAGGTCCGCGTCAGGTGCGCGGAGTCAGCAAAATTGGCCGCGTGGGCGGCTTCGGTCCAGGATCCGCCCGAAAAGCCGATCGACAGCGCCCTGTTCAACCTCTCCCATAGAACGAAAGATCGCAGGGACACGCCGGTCTCGGCCACGAACAGATGCCGAAAGCGCCCAGGCGAAAGGCCCGCCCGCCGCGCCAGCGCAGAAAGGAGGATCGGCTCGTCGATGCGCTCCCGGATTTCGGCGATGGCCCGGATAACCCGCTGGTCTACTGAGGCTGGCCGCAATGAGACTCCTGCGGCGGCGGCAATCGCCCGCTGCGCAAGCCCTCGCAGTTCGTCATCGTCGGCGCCTCCAAAGTAGGCCGAGGCGATCGGCGCAGCGAGTGGTGCGGTATAGGCGGCATCCAGCAGGTTGAGGCCGGGATGGGTGCACCTCGCCAGTAGCGTTCGCCCCACCGCCGATTCCGGTTCAAACAGGATGGTGGCAACAACTTCTCCGGGCGCTCGGAAGGCATGCGGAGCATCAGGAGTGATCAACGCGCCGTGGCATGTTATCCAGTCCCCATCCACGTCTGTCTGAAACTGAGCTGTCCCCCGCAGAGGCAGGCAGAGCTGGACGGCGTGGTGAGAATGCCTCGACATTGTTCCAGTGACCAGCGCCAGCCAGAGACTGCCACCCTCCCAGAACACAACTCTGCCAATGCCAGCTATCTCCATGACGCACCGTACGGCATTCTTGTTGGCGATTCTGGCTCGTGCGTCGCCGCACAGGTGGGGCCGGCCGTTCGGCATTCCGTGGAACCTGACGCAGTCAGGCACCTACATATCACGCACCAGGCTCATGGTCATAGTCCGGCCGGCCTGCTCCGACGGTCAACCGTGGCGGCGAACCGGACGCCGCACCCACGACCGCCCCAATGACCTTTCAGCACGTCCGCCATAAGCCCGGGCCGCCCAATTCTATCCGTTGCTGCTCGATATCGCGGAAACGTACGTGCAAATTGCGCGACATCGATCTACCCGACGCAGCCCTCCCTAACCATTTGCATTACATAGGAAAATTGGCGCATCCGACAGAATTCGAATCTGTGACCTCTGCCTTCGGAGGGCGCGGTCATAGTGATTTCTGGGGGTGCCTGCCGTTATCCAGCAGTGGAAAAAGCCCGGATTTCCGGGCTTTGTTGTTTTCCGGCTTGCGCTGGTGCTGCCCAGAATATTCAAATCCATTGTGAGGATTTCGTGAGTTTTTTGTGAGGGGCCAAAATGCCGACTGCCAAGCTGACCCGGAAACTGGTCGACGAGCTGCAGCCCGAGGCGAAGCCCTACACTGTCTGGGATAGCGAATTGCCCGGCTTCGGGGCGGTGGTCAATCCGGGCGGGCGCATCGCTTTCGTGGTCGACTACGTGGCGGCCGGCCGGCGGCGGCGCATGGCCATAGGCCGGTATCCCATCCTCACCGTGGACCAGGCCAGGGCACAGGCCAGAACGGAAGCCGCCAAGGCCCAGCTCGGCGCCGATCCGCTGCAGGACAAGCGCGAAGCCAAGTCGCGGCGGCTGGGCCTCACCGTTGCCGAACTATGCGACCAGTACATCGAGGCGGCCGAGGCCGGCAAAGTGCTCAAGCGCCGCAGCAAGACCCCAAAGAAGGCCAGCACCCTCGCCACCGATCGCGGGCGCATCGATCGTCACATAAAGCCGCTGCTCGGCAAGGCGCTGGTCGCGGACCTGACGCAGCGCCAGGTGCAACAGTTCGTTGACGACGTCGCCGCCGGCAAGACAGCGACCAAGGAACGATCGGGGAGACCGCGGGGCGTTGCCAGGGTCACAGGCGGCGCCGGCACGGCCGCGCGGACGGTTGGGCTGCTGGGTGGCATCCTGTCATGGGGAATCCGCCAAGGGGCGCTGGCAAGCAATCCGGCGCTGGGTGTGGAGCGCGCAGCGGACAAGAAGCGCGACCGTCATCTCTCGCCTGACGAATTCCGGGCGCTGGGGAAGGCGCTGGAGGGGGCGGTGGCCGAACCGTGGCAGGCAGTGGCCGGGATCTGGCTTCTGGCCCTCACAGGGTGCCGCCTGGGCGAGATAGTGCGCCTGCAATGGTCCGAGGTGGACCTTGACGCTGAAGTGCTGGTTTTCGGGGATACTAAGTCGGGGCGGTCCATTAGGCCGCTCGGAAGCCCCGCGCAATCAATTCTGAGGGGGTTGGAGCGGCCGAAGGGGTTCGCCTACGTGCTTCGGGGCGTCCGGAACCCCGAACGGCCCTATGGCTCGCTCGACACGGCGCTGGATCGCATCACGAAGGCGGCCGAACTGGAGGGGGTGACGGCGCATGTCCTGCGACACAGCTTCGCGTCGGTGGCCGGCGATCTGAATTACAGCGATGGCACCATCGGCACCATGCTCGGGCACAAGGGCCATTCGGTCACCAGCCGATACACGCACCGGCTCGACGCGGTGCTGATCGCGGCCGCGTCGAAGGTGGCGGGGGAGATCGAGCAGATGATGACAGGCCAGAGCGCCAAGGTGGTCGCGATGCCCCGGCGAGCCTAGACGTACTGACCTAGCCGAATTGCTATTGCCTGCGCCGACACTTGCAAACTTGTCTCTGAAGACCGAGTTTTGTTGTGCATGACTTTTAGAACAACGGTCGTCGAACTGAACCTTCGTCCTTTGTTCTCTCGTGGGCTACCACCCCAAACCACGTGTGGTCATGCGTCGCACGTAACTGCCCTCGTTGAGAAATGAGGGATGTTGCTTACCCATCGAGGTAGGCTGGTGGAAGAGGCTGCTCGCGATGAGTGCGTGCGCTCACAGCGAGGACGACCCAACATAGGAGAAATTCTATGCTGGGTTACATTGAGCTTGTTGCTGACCTCATCGCCATATGTTCAGCCGCATACTGGCTGTTCGGTGCGGTGACCGGCAAGAAGCGAAAGTAGAACGGGAGGGTCGGGAGGAATCCCGGCCCTTTTGGGATCCCCCTCGAATCGGCTCCATCGCGCGCATACGCATGAGGGGGATTTTGTGAACAGTGTTTACATGGTGACCCGCGACCCTCTTGCCGACGCTCATGACTTACTCGCCGATCTTGGCACGAGATCGCCAGCTTCGTTGCGGTAATGAAGGGTCCAAAACCTATCTATCGCACCCTCACCACGACCGGCTTCGGACTCTGCCCGGACGAATTCTACCATCTTCCGCATGTTAGCTATGATCTTTGCGTCTGGCCCAGTCTTCGCGTCCGCATTGCTGCCCTCCTCGCCCAGAAATCGGTCCCAGTACGAAATAAAGGCATCGGCTTGAGGTGTCGGGGGGAGAGGAAATGCGGCTTCAAGTGCCTGCACGATCTCCTCCGCCCTCGAGCGCCGGTGCTCAACCGCAGCGCGATTGATGCGCTCCATCAGACCGGGCGGAAAGTCCGGCACCTGATCCCTCAAAACCGTGTTTGCATGCCGCGCGTTGTCGAGATCATCCTGCAGCCGACCCACGAAGGCCGCCAGTGTCTCACCGTCGCGCAGGTTGAGGCCTTCGTATTCCTCCAATCTGGTCAATATTTCAGCGTTCATGGACCGGCCATTTTTCTCAGCCGCTTCCTTGAGACCCTCCCGCATTCCTTCAGGAAATCGCAGGACAAACTGATCCGTCCCGCGACTAGGCACCCGCGCCATCTCAACCTCCAATACCGTCATGATATGCTCAGCATATGATCGAGGTTGACGCAATGATATGCTTAGCCTAGTAATATGCTTAGCATATCACAAAGGAGATTGCTTTTGTCAGGCGTCAGTCGACAGGCAGACCAGTACCCCCTCCGTATGCCTCCGGGCATGCGAGAGCGGATCCGCCAGAGCGCGGAGACCAATCGACGTTCGATGAATTCGGAGATCGTCCATCATCTCGACCGCGCCCTGGCGGCCGAAAATGAGAATGGCCCAGCCAGCGTTGGAGCGCTGCCGGGCCAGGAACACGAAACCAACCCCCGTTAAAGGATCAAGTCAAATGCTCAACCATGAGAATAGCACCGGCTTGCCCATTGGCGCAATGTCCCGCCGCGCCCTTCTGGCCGGCCTCGGCACCGCAACGGCTTCGGCGGCCCTCGCAGTCCCAGCAATCGCGGCAATCCAGCCTGGCGAGGCTGGGCCGATCCTGACGCCACGTGAGCGATTGGACCAGGCTATCGCCGAGTTCAAAGCCGCCTACGAGGCCATCTATGACGATGTGGATGACTGGATCATGGTCGGCCACGGGGACATTCCGATTCCGCGAGTGAAGCCAAAGCCGGTCCTGTGGTCTGGTGATGGCCGCTATGAGGTCGAGAACGGAAGCAGGCGCCCGGTCTATTGGCTGACCCGCGAGCCCCGCTATGACGACAACAACGGGGAACGCTGGTTCCGCGTCTCCACCGGCTTCAAGGGGGCGCACGAACCTTCGGACTTCTTCTGCCCGGAACGCTACCTGCCAACCATCGTGCGGAGGGTTTCATGATGACCCTTCGCGCGCGCCTCGAGGCGATGATCGAAGACGCCATCACCCTGCTCGACGAGATCGACGGCGACTGTGACGACGAAGACGATGGCACCACCGAGCCAAGCCTTGACCCCAGCATAGCGACAGACGCCGCAGGGCGCTGGTTCTGGATCGGTGACGATAGGGAGGGCTGCGCAAATGACCATGCAGCTTAGCAAGCCCCGCCTGCGACGTGCCGAGGTGCCCGACTACCTGCTGGAGCGCCACGGCCTCACGGTCGCCAAAGCCACCCTGGCAAAGCTCGCCAGCGTCGGCGGCGGCCCGGCCATGCGCTATTGCGGCCGGATACCGCTCTACGATCGCACCGAACTGGACAGGTGGGCAGAAGCTCGCCTTTCCGGCCCTGTCCCAAACACTGGCGCGCGGGAGGCCAGGCCATGAGGTGGATCCGCTCGCATATAGCGCTGGTGCGGCTGGCGTTGGCCCGCTGGCACGGTGAATGCCGGGAACGGCACATGGCAGCCGTCGCCGTCTATCTGGAGGGCCTGCAGCATGAGGAGTAGCCATGCTCGCCGCCGGCGGTGGCGCACCCTGCTGCCGCCAATCAACGATAGACGCCCACGCGACCTGGACCGCGCCCGCGCCATACAGGCCGTTGCAGTCGCCTTGCGCGATGGCAGGCTGGAGAAACTGCCCTGCGAGGTCTGCCAGGCGGTGGAAGGCGTCGAGGCAGTCCACGATGACCCTGCAGCGCCTCTCGACGTGCGGTGGCGCTGCCCAGCCCATATGCAGGGGCGCCCATGACCAGTTCCCCGCGGTGGTACCGCTTCTTTCCAACCGACTGGCTGTCGCGCATCGGCAACCTGTCGCCGGTCGAGAGGGGCGTTTTGCTGACGCTGGTCTGCCTCATATTCGACCGGGGCGATCGGCTCCCGCGTGATGACGCGCGATTGGCGAGGCTATGCGGAATGGCACCAGCGTCGTTTCGCAAGGTTCTGACCGCTCTAATCGATGAGGGGAAGGTGACCGAAACCGACGGCCTGCTGTCGGCGGAATGGGTCGAGGCGGAACTGAAAAACACATTTCAGAAAGCAAATTCCGCAAGCCGGAGCGCCAAAGCGCGGTGGGACAAAAAGCCCAATGAAAACAAGGGCGCCACTCATGCGACCGCATTGCGATCGCATGCCGAACGCATATGCGAACCGGATGCTACCCAGAACCAGAAAGAATCCCCTAAAGGCCCTAAGGGCCATGAGCATGCGTTTGACCTGGCTGGAATGTCCCGCAACATCCGGGACTATGCCGCCATGGGGATCAGCCGGGATGATGCGCTGGCCGTGCAGTGCCAGCAATGCGGCGCCGAGGCTGGGGCAACATGTGCCGGCATTCGAGGCCAAGGCCGGGATGCACCGCACATCGAGCGCTACCAGCTCGTCGCCAAGCTGCGGGAAGCGCCAGCGAAGTCCGAAACCGCCACCCTGCCGGTAGTGCGAGAGGGCGACCCGCTCGTGCCGTTCCTGGCCAAGGTCAGGGGCAGGGAGATCATCTTTGGCACTCGTGGCACCGTGACCGCCACACAGGCCGAACTGGACGCCGCCAAGGCGATGGCAGGTGCAGCATGATGCGGGGGGTATGTCCAAAGCTGGACCGACCTCGGATTGCCACCGGTGACCATCCAGCGTTCGCACTGAGAACAAATTCAGAAGGGGGGGATGATCGTCATCCCCTAAAGGGGATGCAATGTCATTGACCGAACAAGACGAACGCCACGACAACCTGGTCCGCATCATCGCCGAGTCCGTTGCCGGGCTCCTACCGCAGTTCGCGGCGCGGGGCCTCACGATCGAAATGCTCGTAGAGGGGGCCGTCAAAGGCGTGACGGTCGCCATGATGACCAATAACGCCATGACGCTCGCCGAGTGCGCAGCGGTGCTCGAGGAGATCACCGAGCAGATGCGCGCCGAGGTGCCAGGCGACAACGACAACGGCCAGTGGCCGCCAAGGGCGAATTGAACCCATGCCGCCCACCCGGTTCGACAAACCCTCAGAGGCTATGCGGCTGGCGCTCGCGCAATACTGCGAGGCCATGTCCGATCTGACCAATGACGGGCGCTGGCGGTCTGCAGCGGCCATACTGTGTGGCGGCCGGCCGGGTCGGAACCAGGTCGATGATGGCGCGGCGTTGGCCTATGCCAGTGCCCTGCTGACCTCTGGTGTGGCGTCGAGCAGTCACCGTGCTTGCGTCATGGCGGCCAAGCTGTTCGCCCCGTCGCATCAGATCCCAGCGACGCGGGACCGGCTGCGAAAGAAACTTCGGACGAAACCAATTAACTCCGAGGACGCGGGGAAAAAGCGCGCATAGTTTGGGGGTCGGGAAAACAAATCACTGGAGAACACCCGACATGGACCCCGAAGAAATCGCCGGCCTCATCAGTCAGCAGGGCGATGCAATTGCCGCCTTCCGCAAGCACGTTGACACCAGCCTCGACACCGAGCGCAAGGAACGAGAGGCCCTCGAGGCCCGCATCAACCGAGGCGGCGGTCACAAGGGCGGCGGCGGCGACGCCACTCCCGAGCACAAGGCCCTGGGCAAGTTTGTTCGCACTGGTGATGATGCCGAACTGAAAACCAACAGCGTTGGCAGCGACCCGGACGGCGGGTATCTGGTGATGCCGGTCATGTCCGACCAGATGACCACCCGCCTCTACGACCAGTCCCCGATGCGGCGCATATCGCGTATCGAAACGATCACCACGGGTGATGCGTTCGAGGAGATCGACGATCGCGACGAAATCGGCGCGGAGTGGGTAGGGGAATCCGAAGGCCGCCCCGAGACCGATACCGCCGAGCTCGACAAGTGGCGGATTCCTGTCGGCGAAATCTACGCCCTGCAGCGCGTCACCCAACGTCTGCTTGATGACGCAAACCGCGACGTCGGCGCCTGGGTGGATGGCAAGATCACCGACAAGTTCGGTCGCTCTGAGGGAACGGCATTCATCACTGGCGATGGGCTCAAGGGAAAGCCGCGCGGGCTGCTGACGTACGACACGGTGACTGATGATGACTTCACCCGTGCGGCCGGCAAGATCCAGTATGTCCCGACCGGCAACGCATCGAACTTCCCGGCATCCAACCCCGCCGACGTGCTCCGCACCCTGATGTGGACCCTTCGCGCTCCTTACCGCAACGGCGCGGTCTGGCAGATGAACTCTAACACCGCATCGGTGGTCGACAAGTTCAAGGATGGGATGGGCAACTATCTCTGGCGGGATGCAATGACCGACGGAGCGGCGCCGAACCTGCTGGGCTACCGGGTGGAGATCAATGAGGATTTCCCGGATATTGGCGCCGGCGAATACCCGATCGCCTTCGGCAACTTCACCATGGCCTACATCATCGTCGACAAGGCCGGCATCAAGTTCCTGCGCGACCCCTTCACCAGCAAGCCGAACGTCTTGTTCTACGCCTACCGCCGGATTGGCGGCGGCCTGGCCAATGACGATGCGGTCAAGCTGCTCAAGGTCGCCGCGAGCTAGAAGAGAACCCTGTGAGGGGAAAGAGGCGGCACGGGAGGGTTTGCGATGGCCCGGCTTCGAAAGAGGCGGCCCGTGCCGCACAATTTCAGGCCCTGGGGCTGGTCATATCTTGCCGGCGCCTCGGATCCACACCGGTGCTGCCCTTGCGTTCGCACTGAGACCAAACCCAAACACAAAAGTTCACCCCACCCCCGAAGGGGGTGATGTGTCATGAAAGGTAACGCCATGACGAAACCAGCCGAGCCTATAAAGCTCTCCCCAGCGATGGCCGAGCGCCGCGCCGAGTTCGCAGAGGTAGTCGTTCCCATGCTTGAGGCCACAAAGCGGCGGCTGGATGGCGGTTGGCCGGCTTCCGAAGGGGAGCGGCAGCAACTGGATGAGAATCTGGCCTGGTGGTTGGGGGAGGCTGAATAGATGGCCACCCCAACCCCCTACAACGTCGGAACAGTCACGGTCGCCAATGGCGGCACCACCGTGACCGGCGTCGGCACCGCCTGGGTCGGCAAGGTGCGCCAGAACGATATGTTCATGGATCCCGCATCAGGCCTGATGGCGCGTGTCACTGCCGATCCTACCGACAATGAGGCGCTGGCCATCAATGCATGGCCGGGCGCCAGCCTGACGGGCGATGCCTACGAGATCATCCCCCATTCCGACACGACCACGAGCTCGGCCAGGCTGCGCGATCTGCTGGCCGACCTCACAGTCGTGCAAGCTAATGGCCGGGGGCTGTTCTACCGGTTCAGCGACAGCGTGTCGGATGCCGATCCGGGCTCGGGATACCTGCGGCTGAACAATGCCACCATCGGCAGTGCCACGGCGGCCTATATCGATAACCTCGATGCCAATGGCGCGACGGTATCGACAGAACTCGACACATGGGACGACAGCACGTCCCTGACCAAGGGCACACTCTGGTTGCGTTCAATTGGCGAGCCTTCGGACTTTCATTCATTCCAGGTCACTGGCTCGGTTGTCGACGGCACGGGCTATCGCAAGCTGACGCTGGCCTATGTCGGCGGTTCGGGTACTTTCGCTGATGATGACGAGCTAATGGCTTTCTTCGTGCCCAAGGGGGACAAGGGAGAGGACGGCGTAGATGGGGCCGACGGTGCAGATGGGGCTGATGGCGCCGGCTCACCGATTGGTGCGGTGATCGATTACGCCGGCACCACAGCCCCGACTGGATGGCTGTTTTGCTATGGCCAGGCGGTAAGCCGCGCCACCTATTCGGCCCTGTTCGCGGTAGTTAGCACGACATACGGGGTCGGCGACGGCTCCACCACCTTCAACCTGCCAGACCTTCGCGGCCGGGTTGTCGCCGGCAAGGACAATATGGGTGGGACGAGCGCCAATCGGCTCACAGACGCCTCTGATCGGCTCGACGGTGACGTCCTTGGTGATGCCGGCGGCTCCGAGACCCACACTTTGACCGCGGCACAGTTGCCCGATCCACTCACCACCACCGCCGGAACTGATGCTGCAGCTTCGGGGGGATCATTCACCGCCCTGACGGCAGCCTCCGGTGGCGGGCAACTGCAGAACGACGGCGGCGGCGGCGCCCACAACAACATCCAACCGACATTCATCCTCAACAAGATTATTCACGCGGGGGTATAGGAGATCCGCTGTGGGGGGGCATGTGAATGTTCGCCAGGCCGCGCCCCCTCGGACCCACGGTGCCCTCACGTGCAGATTTTTTCCTCTGGTGGGAAATCGACCCTCAATTTCATTGAAAGGACAGCCCCTATGGATCAGAAACCCGCGGAAATCCGGGCGCCTGCGCATCTCGACAGGTACGAAAAGGGCAAGTTTCGGGCGGTACTCAAGCGTATTTCGGCAGCAAAAGTCACCGCAAACGAGGGTCAAACACCTCTCATCTGCGACCTGATCGCGATCGAGGGCCGTCTGGCCAAACTGGAGGTGCTTCTCGGCAGGGTGACGGCCGGCGGCATCGGCGGCACCAGCATTCCCGACTTCCTGGCGATCAATACCCAGATCAACGCCACAATGGCCATGAGGCACAAGGTGGAGCGACGGCTGGGGCTGTAGGTTCGCCGAGCTAACTGAACTCCCGGCCCGCGGCTATAGCCCTCAGTTCCTTCTGCACCGCTAGGAACTGCCCCCAAAATGGGCGAAAGGCATCATCGAAACCATCATTAATGGTCGCAAAGTCTCCTTTCAATCGCTTGCTCGCCGCAGCGATCTGCCATCTTGTGTAGTCCCTGGCCTTCTCCTCGAGGAGATCCAGCGCCGGTAGAAGCTCCGGAAAGTCCATCATCGCAAGTGTCATTATGGATGGCAGAGGGTCGGGCTCGGCGACTGCTGGCCCCGCAAAAGCGAGTTCGCTGCGTCGATTGTTTAGCCACACTTCCAGAGATGAGAGACCTTCACCAATTTTCTGGAAGCGGTCTCTGCGTCGAGCTTTCTTTTCCGACGACTGGGCAAGCAAATGCGTGAGCAGTTGCCCCACTACAGATGGCAGCGTCGCGAGCAGTCCGCCGATGATGACCGGCCAAAGAATTGGCCAGATGTCCGGCGCGGTGGTAGCAGCAACTTGCTGCATGATGTCATGCCCTCCACTGAGGCGGATTTGTCGACGGGCGCTGAGCCGGGCGGCCTAGCGTACGATTACTAGGAAGTCCAACCCTGCCATCAGCAAGCAAATGGCAGCGAACAGTGACGCGACGATTGCAAGCGTTCTGGTGATGTTGCCATATAAGATATAGCGCTCAGTCTTTGGACCAGCTTTGATGTAGGGGTGATCCCAGTGTCGCACTCTGGAGTGCACCGCCGCTGCGAAAAATACCTGGCTAAAGTAGCCAAACAGACAGGTTAGAAGCGTGGCAAGCATCGCAAGGAACAGCATGCCCAGGAGCTTATTCACCGAGCTCAAAGCATAGGGTGTTTCGGAGAGGCGAGCGTAATTCGCGCTGTAGAAGCCCAGAACTGCGGCAACGCCGCCAGCGGATGTCAAACCCAGGGTTCGAATGCCCTGCAGCGCAAAGGCCTCTAGCTGCCCCTTGTGGTTTTCAGCTTGGGCATCCTGCCGATCGTGCTCGCGTTCGGCCTCTCGCCACCATTGCTTCTGCCACTCGGATGGAGGCGGCGGCGGGCTTGGCTGTTCTTGGTCGGTCAATCTCGATCCCCATGTCGCATCCATGTCGCATGGCGCAGCGGTACGATAGCGGACGGTGCTGGAATCACAAACGGTCACAAGAGGCGAGGCAGAAGGTTATGACCAAGGCTGCACCATTCACCCAGGCCGATATTACCAAGCTCCTGAAGGGCGCCAAGGCCGCCGGCATGACAGTGCGGCGGATCACAATCGATCGCTCGGGCCGGATCATCGCCGACTTTGCAGACACGCCAGTCGAGGCCGGGGAACCCAACGAATGGGACGTGGTGTTCAAGAAATAACGTGACAACGCCTCGTCGTGAGGATTTCGTGAGTTTGCGATCACCTCAGTTCCGAGGGGCGAAGCTAAGTCTTTGAAAGGATTGGCGCACCCGACAGAATTCGAATCTGTGACCTCTGCCTTCGGAGGGCAGCGCTCTATCCAGCTGAGCTACGGGTGCATCCGTCACGCGGGGCGCGGCCCCGGCTGAACAGGGCGCAACCTAACCAAAGCGGGCGATCCGCGCAACGGGCGTTTTTGCTGTCGTGACCGGAAGCCGGTGGTTGCCGGATGCCTAGTCCCGCGCCAGCACGATCAGCCGGTCGCCCGGCTGGTATTGCATGGCGGCGGCCTTGCCCGGGTTGACGACAATGCCGTTGGCCTTGGCGCCCGGGCGCGGGCAGTGGTAGCCGATGGCCACCTCGCCGCGCTGCCGCGCTGCCTCGGTGATGGTGTAGAAATTGACCGGCGTTCCCGGCGTCACATAGGCCTCGATGGGCCGCATGTAGATTTCCGAGCCCTCCTCGTCGAGCAGGTCGTCGAAGATGGCACCCAGCATGTCGTTCTCGGAGGCCTGCGCCAGCATCAGGCTGACCAGCTTGTTGCTGACCACGAAATCGTCGGCGCGGGTCACCTCGGCCAGTTCGCGATTGCGCACGTCCACCATTTCCGAAACCACATTGATATGGATACCGGCGGCGTCGGCGATCTTGCGCAGATGCAGCAGGGTCACCAGTGTGCTGGTATCGGTGGGTTGCGGCGCCAGGAGATCGGAATAGCCCAGCACCAGCACATGGTCGTAGGCGGGAATGTCGAGCGCCTCCAGGGCCGTCCGGCTGGTGGTATCGATGCGGCCATATTCGACCGCCAGGTTGGCGCTGGCGACGGAAAGGCCCGCCACGACGGCATCGAGATCCGGCGTATCGGCGGCGATGGTGAGCGCCGAACCGGGTGCCACATAGCGGCTGAGTTCATAGATAATGACGGGCGCGCGCCGGTTCCAACCCAGCAGCAGCACCCGCTCGGGCGCCTCGGGCCGGATACCGTCCGGACGGATCACCGATGTGTCGATGGTAATGGAGGCGGTCGAGATGGCGATGGCCGCGTCGTCCTCGGCGATGATGATGGCGCGGGCGCCTTCGGGAATGGGCGTCTGCATGGGTGGATTGAGGCTCACCTGCCCGTCCGGGGTCACCAGGCCAATCAGCGTCGAGGCCTCATAGGCCATCAGCGCGTCGCCGAAGCTGTTGCCCGTCAGGCCCGGCTGGGCGATCGTATAGATCTCGCAGCCATCGAAATCGAGCAGTTCGGAATAGACCGCCGAAAGCCCCGCCTGGCGGCTGGAATGGGCGACGATGCGGGCGATCAGGTCATCGGCCAGCACGAGCTGCGCCTCCCTGCCGCCGACCACTCGGGCGACTTCGGCATTTGCGGCGTCGCGGATTTCGGCGGCGATGCGATAGGGCGCCTCGCGACGGCGCGGATCGTTGACCAGCGCCAGGATGGTCTTGATCACCTGGCTGTCGGCATCGTCGGCGCCTTCTGGCGACAGCACGATGATGGAACGGGCCTGCTGCGGGGAGACAAGACCGAGGTCGTAGAGATCGGTCGGCGCGCCGCTGCGGCAGATGACGCGGGTATTGCCCAGGTCAGGCACCTTGGCGGCGATTTCGTCTTCCATCTCCACCTTGTCGCGCTCGGCCATGATGACGATGCGCGGCTTGCGGCGACTCTTGTTGGCCACGACCAGCTCGGAGACGATGTCGAAGATGGAGGGACTCCAGTTGAGGATGATGGTGTGATCCTCCTCCAGCACCTGGCTGCGGCCCTTGCGCAACTGGTCGAGCTTGCCCTCGATGCCCGAGGAGAGCACGCCGATCAGCGTCGAGACGATGAAGATGCCGCCGATGGTCACCGCCAGCATGACGATGCGGAACACCCAGCCGGTGTCGCCGCCCATGGTGCCAGCATCGAGCGTGCGCATCAGGGAGGCCCACATGGCCTCGACGAAGCCCAGCGCTTCCCCGCCATCGGGGGTGACGCGCAGCAGCGCGATCACTGCGCCCGCGACCACGATGACGATGAGCGACAGCACGGCGAGCCAGCCGATCAGCGCAATCGGCCCGGCCGACATGGATGTATCAAAGGCATAGCGCAGCCGCGCGCCCAAGGTGTTGCGCTTGCTCATCGGCAGGTCCCCCGGCCGTCTTTCCGGCCCTTAACGAAAAGTGAATACGGAGACGAGAGGCAAAGGCAATGTACAATCGCATCCTTGCACAGGCGATGCCCACAAATTGCCATCAGGTTGCCGCGATTGCCCCCTATCGCGCCATATCGTTGAATCCGCTAGGATGAGGGCATGGCAAAAGCGAACCTTGGCAATGGCGTAGGACTGATTGGCGCGGCGACGCTGCTGGCGCTGCTGGTTTCGGGTTGCTCGATGAGTTCGTTCAAGCCCGCGCCGGGCCCGGCCACCGCGGCCCTTGCCTCTTTCGCTGCCCCCACGGCTACCCCGGCCGGCCATGTGCCCGACGCGGCGGCGGTCCCCGCTGCCCCCGCGGCCCTCGCCTATTCCGGCAGTGCCTATGACGGGCTGATCGCCCATTATGCGCAGCAGTACAACGTGCCGGAATCGCTGGTTCGTCGCGTCATCGTGCGGGAGAGCGGCTACAATGCCGCCGCGCGCAACGGCCCCTATTACGGCCTCATGCAGATCAGCCACGCCACCGCCACCGGCATGGGCTATCGCGGCTCGCCATCAGGCCTGCTCGATGCTGAAACCAACCTGCGCTATGCCGTGCGCTATCTGGCGGGGGCCTATGTCACCGCCAAGGGCAATCCCGATCAGGCAGTGCGCTTTTATGCGCGCGGCTTCTACTACGATGCCAAGCGGGCGGGCCTGCTGGACGTGGCGGGCCTGCGCTAGAAGGGCGCCGTCTAGGCCTGCACTGCGCCGCGGCCGGTCAACAGACGCGAAATCTGCGTCGCCAATTCGGTCTGCTGATAGGGTTTTGCCAAGCGCGGCAGGTCGGTGGTCGTGCCGCTGGGCAGGTCGGCATAGCCGGTCGCCAGGAGGATCGGCAGGCCCGGATGCAGCTCGCGGGCGCGATTGGCCAATTCGACACCAGTCATGCCGGGCATGGCATAATCGGTGATCAGCGCATCGACGCGCTGGCTCCCCAGGATCTGCAGGGCTTCCTTGCCCGAATAGGCCTCGAGCACGGTGTGGCCAAGGTCCTGCACCATGTCGACAGTGCTCATATTGATCAGGGCGTCGTCGTCGACCACCAGGATAACCGAGGACGGAGGCGGTGCCAGCGTCTGTTCGAGGGGCATGTCAGGAACCTCCTTGATCGGCGATACGGCGACGGGCAGCCACAGCTCGGCCGTCGTTCCCTCGCCCACCCGACTTTTAAGCTGCAAGGCGCCGCCCAGCTGGACCGCCAGCCCATGCACCATGGAGAGGCCGAGGCCCGTCCCCTTGCCGAGCTCCTTAGTCGAGAAAAATGGCTCAATTGCGCTCTTGAGCGTCTTGTCATCCATGCCGACGCCAGTGTCCTGAACGGCAAGGCGGAGATAGGCCCCTGACAGTCCCAGCCCGCTCTGGCCGCCGTCGAGCTGGCGCAGATCGATCGACAGGCGCCCGCCCTCTGGCATGGCGTCGCGTGCATTGACCGCCAGGTTGAGAATGGCCAGCTCGAGCTGGTTGGCGTCGACGCGGGCCGGGGGCAAGCCGGGTTCGACGCTGAGGTCGATGGCGATCAACGGCCCGAGCGAGCGCTCCATCAGGCCCCGCATGCCGTCAAGCAGCTGGCTGAGATCGGTGGCCTCGGGCTTGAGGTCCTGCCGGCGGGCAAAGGCGAGCAGGCGGGAGGTCAGCGAGGCGCCGCGCTGCGCGCCCTGCAGGGCGCCATCGATGAAGCGCTGGATCTGCGGGTCGTCGGGCAGGCGCTTGCGCAGCAGTTCGAGATTGCCCTGGATGGCGGCGAGCAGGTTGTTGAAATCATGCGCCACGCCGCCGGTCAGCTGGCCGATGGTTTCCATCTTCTGGGCCTGGCGCAGCTGTTCCTCGGCCCGGCGGCGTTCGGTCATCTCGCGGAAGAAGGCGGCGCCGCCCACGATCTGGCCATCGCCGCCACGCAGCGGCGCGTGCTGGCTTTCCAGCACAACCTGGCCGCTGGCGAGCGTTGTCAGCTCGATCTCTTCGATCGGGCCGGAAATGCCGTCGAGCGCATCGCGCAGGCGCTGCTCGATACCTTCCTTCTGACCATCGCCGATCACCCGGGCCAGCGAGCGGCCCAGCACGGCCGGCGCCGGCAGGCCGAAGATGCGCTCCATCACCGGGTTCCAGATGGTGACGCGCAATTCGGTGTCATAGGCAACGATGCCGGCGGGAACGCTGGTCAGCAACAGGCCGGACAAGGCGCGTTCGCCGCGCAGGGCCTGCTGCGTGCGCTCGCGCTCGGCGGCCACCGCCTCGAGCAGCTTTTCGCGCTCGGCCTCGGCGGCCTTGCGGGCGGTAATGTCCGAGATGACGCCGACCAGCGCCTGCGGGCGGCCAAAGCGGTCCGTCAGGACGCGGGCCCGCGCGTCGATCCAGTGTTCGCTGCCATTGGGCCAGTGGACGCGGAATTCGAGCACCAGGTCGGCGCCTTCGATGGCGTCGTCGAAGGCGCGCTGTACGCGGGTCTGGTCGGATAGCCTTACCGCCTCGATCATGTCCGCGAAGGTCAGCGGCTGGTCGGAGCGACGGCCGAAACAGGCCTTGAACTGGTCAGACCCGGTCAGGACCATCTCGACCACGTCGAGTTCCCAAGTGCCCATGCGCCCGGCGAGCAGGGCCGTCTGCAGCCGCTGTTCGGCCTCGCGCATCTCCTCAAGATAGCGGCGGGCCTGATATTGGCGGCGCCGGCCGCGCAGCGCATTGTCCACCACATTGAGCAGTGCCGATGGATGGAAGGGGCGCTCCAGCACGATGACATTGCCGAGCATGGCCTGCAATTGGGTGATCAGCGAGGACTGGTCGGGGGCGACCGAGCGCTGGCTGAGAATGACAAACGGGAAATCGGACCACGGGGCCTGCTCATCGATCCAGCGCCTGAGCGGGGTCAGGTCGGCATATTGCAGGGCCTCGGTGGCAATGATGGCAAGCCCCGCCCCCTCATCCAGGCCGGACAACAGGCTGCCGACGCCGTCTCGCGGCTCGGCCATCCGGCCCGCATTGCGCAGCAGGGTGGCGGCGACCATGCCATCGCGCCCAGCCGGGGCCAGGATCAGTGCGCGTTCAGAACTGATCACACCCGGTTGTCCCCATTGGACGGACCAAACCGCCCGTCTGCTTCCGATTCCAGCAGTGGATTATGGGAGCCAGTATAGGTGGGCACGCCGCGCAATACACCCTGGAAATCTTCCAGCGGCTCGCCGATGGAAATACCGGTTCGACCGATGCGGTATTCGCGGATCGTGTCCTCGTGCGAACCCGAGCGCTTCTTGATCACCGAAATGGCGCGCCGCACGCGGCCGGCCGCCTCGAAATAGCGCAGCAGGATGACGCTGTCGGCCAGATAGGTGATGTCGACCGGCGATTTCATTTGGCCGACCAGACCGTGCTGGGCGACCGTGACGAAGGTCGTCGCACCCTGCCGGTTGAGATATTGCAGCAATTCATGCATGTGCAGCAGCAGCGCCTGCTCTTCCGGCATGGCGGCCTGGTAGCCGTTGAGACTGTCGATCACCACGGTCTTTGCCTGGGCGGCATCGACCCGCTGCCGAACGCGGTGGGCAAATTCGCCCGGCGACAGCTCGGCCGCATCCACCTGCTCGATAAGCAGGTTTCCACTGTCCTGCAGCGCCGCCAGGTCGATGCCCATGGCCTTGGCCCGGGTGAACAGCAGGCCCAGTTCCTCGTCGAAGATGAACAAGGCGGCCTTTTCCCCGCGTTCCACGGCGGCCCGGGCAAAATGCAGGGTCAGCAGCGATTTGCCCGAACCCGCGGGGCCCAGCACCAGCGCGCTCGACCCTCGCTCCAGCCCGCCGCCCAGCAGGGCATCGAGCTGGCTGATATTGCTGGTCAGCGCGGAGCGGTCATAGTGGGTTCGATGTTCATTGGCGATCAGCCGCGGAAACACCGCCACGCCACCATGCTTGATGGTGAAATCGTGGAAGCCGCCGCGATAGGCCTGGCCGCGATACTTGATGACCCGCAGCCGCCGGCGCTCGGCGCCATAGGTCGGCGCCAGCTCTTCGAGGCGGACCACGCCATGGGCGACTGAATGCACGGTCTTGTCATTGGCGTCGCTGGTCAGGTCGTCGAGCAGCAGCACGGTCGCCCCGTTGCGGGCGAAGTAGTGCTTGAGCAGCAGGATTTGCCGGCGATAGCGGAGGGAGCTCTGCGCCAGCAGCCGGATTTCGGACAGGCTGTCGAGCACGAGCCGGTCGGGTTTGATCCGCTCCACCGCCTCGAAGATCGCCTTGGTGGCCTCGCCCAGCTCCAGATCGGACGAATAAAGCAGGCTCTGCTGCTGTTCGCTGTCGAGCAGGCTTTCGGGCGGCGCCAGTTCGAAGACGTCGAACTTGGCGTCGATTTCCCAGCCATGCGAATTGGCGGTGAGGCGCAACTCGGCTTCGGTTTCCGACAGCGTCACATAGAGACCCTTCTCGCCGCGCTGATGGCCTTCGAGCAGGAATTGCAGCGCGATCGTGGTCTTGCCCGTGCCGGGGCTGCCCTCAAGCAGATAGAGGTGACCGCGGGCCAGACCACCTACCAGGATATTGTCCAGGCCGGGGACGCCGAGCCTGGCCTTGGGCTCTACTGCAATGTCGAACATGACGCTTTCTATCGATAATCAAAAGGATGGGGCCTTCCGCCCGAATTCTGGAAACGTCGCGACTTGTGCCCCGGTTCCTGCCCCCAAGGTCTTTTGAGCGCGGCAAAACTCCCCTAAAGTTCCGCTTCGCGCCCAATGGATTCGGTTTCATGCATTTGCTGCTCGTCGACGGCTCGGGTTACATTTTCCGCGCCTTTCACGCTTTGCCCCCGCTCAACCGCAAGTCGGATGGCCTGCCCGTCGGCTGCGTGCAGGGCTTCTGCAACATGCTGTGGAAGCTGATGGAGGATCTGAAAGGCGAGGACGAGCCGACGCATATGGCCGTCATCTTCGACCATTCCGGCAAGACGTTTCGCGATGATTTCTATGCCGAATACAAGGCCCAGCGGCCGCCGGCGCCGCCTGAACTGGTGCCGCAATTTCCGCTGACCCGCGCGGCAACCCGGGCCTACAATATCGAATCCATCGAGATGGAGGGCTGGGAGGCCGACGATATCATCGCCACCTATGCCTGCCAGGCGCGCGCCGCCGGTGGCAAGGTGACCATCGTGTCCTCCGACAAGGATTTGATGCAGTTGGTCGAACCCGATGGCTCGATCCGCCTGCTCGACACCATTCCGCGCCCCGGCCAGCCGCCGCTGCGCTGGATCGGGGTCGAGGAAGTGGTCAACAAGTTCGGCGTCACCCCCGACAAGGTCATCGACGTGCAGGCGCTGTGCGGCGACAGCGTCGACAATGTCCCCGGCGTGCCCGGCATCGGCGTCAAGACAGCGGCGGAGCTGATCAACACCTATGGCGATCTCGAAACGCTGCTCGAACGCGCCCATGAGATCAAGCAGAATGCCCGCCGCGAAAAGCTCATCGCCAATGCCGAGCTGGCCCGCATTTCCAAGCGGCTGGTGACGCTGGAGCAGAAGGTGCCCGTCGCGCTCGAACTCTCCGCCCTCGCCCGCCAGCCGGTCGAACCATCAAAGTTGTTCCCCTTCCTCAAGGCGATGGAATTCGCCACCATCACCAAGCGCCTGGCGGGCCTGATCGGCGCCGATCCCGACGCCTGGGAGGCCGATCCGGCCATCGCCGCCGTGCCCGCTTCGCCTGTCGGCTTCAACAACGAGGCCCGGGCCGAAGCCCGTGCGGCCCGCCAGGAGGCCGAGGGCCGCGCCGGCTCGCCCGTGGTGCTGCATGCCGCCGCCATGCACGAGGCGACCAAGGCCATTCCGTGGACACCCGAGCGCTACGAGATCATCCGCGATGCCGAGCACCTGCAGCGCTGGATCGACATGGCCTATGCCGAGGGCCTCGTCGCCACCGACGCTGAATCGACCGGCCTCGACAACCAGACCGCCGATCTGGTCGGTCTCAGCTTCGCCACCCAGCCGGGCAATGGCGCCTATCTGCCGCTCGGCCATACCCATGGCGAAGGCGACATGTTCGGCGGCGGCCGCGCCGAGGGCCAGATGGATACCCGCCAGGCGCTGGAGATGTTGCGGCCGCTGTTTGCCGACCGCTCGATCCTCAAGATCTTCCACAACGCCAAATACGACCTCGGCCTGCTCGCCCGCTACGACGTCCAGGTCAATTCCCTCGATGACACGCTGCTGCTGAGCTATTCGCTCGATGGCCCGCAATTCAACACCATGAGCGAATTGGCCGATCACTGGCTGGGGGTGCCCGGCCAGTCGATCAAGGACCTGATCGGTTCGGGCAAGGGGCAGAAGACCTTCGCCCAGGTCGAGATCGAGGCCGCCGCCCGCTATGCAGCCGAGGACAGCGACATGACCCTGCGCCTCTGGCGCATCCTCAAGCCGCGCCTTGCCGCCGAGGGCATGACCACGCTCTACGAAACCATCGAGCGGCCTTTGGCGCCCGTGCTCGCCAGGATGGAAGGCCGCGGCATTTCCGTCGACCGGCAGATTCTGGCCAGATTGTCGGGGGATTTCTCCCAGCGTGCTGCGGCCCTAGAAGCACAGGCCTATGAGCTGGCCGGCTCCAATTTCAACCTCGGCTCGCCCAAGCAGCTGGGCGAAATCCTGTTCGATCGCATGGGCCTGGAAGGCGGCACCAAGACCAAGACCGGCGCCTGGTCCACCGGCGCGGATGTGCTGGAAGACCTCGCCCTCAAGGGCATTCCGCTGGCCCGCACCATCGTCGACTGGCGCCAGCTCACCAAGCTGATGGGCACCTATACCAATGCCCTGCCCGAATATATGAACCAGCGCACCGGCCGGGTGCATACCACCTATAGCCAGCATTCCGTGCTGACCGGCCGCCTCAGCTCGAACGATCCGAACCTGCAGAACATCCCGGTCCGCACCGAGGACGGCCGCAAGATCCGCACTGCCTTCGTCGCCGCGCCGGGCAAGGTGCTGATCTCGGCCGATTATTCCCAGATCGAGCTGCGCGTCCTGGCCCATATCGCCGATATCGGGGCGCTCAAGGATGCCTTCGAGGAGGGCCTCGACATTCACGCCATGACGGCGTCCGAAATGTTCGGCGTGCCGGTCGAGGGCATGCCATCAGACGTGCGCCGCCGGGCCAAGGCGATCAATTTCGGCATCATCTACGGCATTTCGGCCTTTGGTCTGGCCAACCAGCTCGGCATCGAACGCGGTGTCGCCGGCGACTATATCAAGACCTATTTCGAGCGCTTCCCGGGGATCAAGGACTATATGGACGAGCAGCGCCGGCGGGTGAAGGCCGATGGCTATGTGATGACCATCTTCGGCCGCAAGATCAATTTCCCCAATGCCAATTCCAGCCACGCCGCCGAGCGGAGCTTTGTCGAACGCGCCTCTATCAACGCCCCCATCCAGGGCAGCGCCGCCGACATCATCCGCCGCGCCATGATCCGCATGGAGCCCGAACTGGAGAAGGCCGGCATCGAGGCCGACATGCTGCTGCAGGTGCATGACGAACTGATCTTCGAGGTCCCTGCGGGCACCGAGAACGACGCCATCCCCGTCATCAAGCGCGTCATGGAAGGCGCGGCCGAACCGGCGGTGCGGCTCACGGTGCCGATCCAGGTCGACGCACATGCGGCGCACAACTGGGACGAGGCGCACTGAACGGCCCGGCCGGAAACGACAATGCCCGCGACCAAGGTCGCGGGCACGATATGCAAAACTCAGAACCGGCGCTTAGTAGCGGTATTCGCCCGACTTGAACGGCCCGGTCTGGCTCACGCCGATATAGTCGGCCTGCTCCTTGGTGAGCTTGGTCAGCTTGGCGCCCAGCTTGGCAAGGTGCAGTTCGGCGACCTTTTCGTCGAGATGCTTGGGCAGCACATGCACCTTCTTCTCGAGCTTGTCGCCATTGGTCCAGAGTTCGATCTGCGCCAGAGTCTGGTTGGAGAACGAGGCCGACATGACGAAGCTGGGGTGACCGGTGGCATTGCCCAGGTTTACCAGGCGGCCTTCCGACAGCAGGATCAGGCGCTTGCCATCGGGCTTCTCGACCAGGTCGACCTGCGGCTTCACATTGGTCCACTTGAAGTTGCGCAAAGCCGCAACCTGGATCTCGTTATCGAAGTGGCCGATATTGCAGACGATGGCCATGTCCTTGAGATTGCGCATGTCGTCGAGCGTCAGCACATCGCGATTGCCGGTGGCGGTGACCACGATGTCGGCGCGCGGCGCGGCGTCTTCCAGCGTCACGACCTCGAAGCCTTCCATGGCAGCCTGCAGGGCGCAGATCGGGTCGACTTCGGTCACCAGCACGCGGGCGCCAGCGCCGCGCAGCGATTCCGCCGAGCCCTTGCCCACATCGCCATAGCCGCAGACCACGGCGACCTTGCCGGCCAGCATCACGTCGGTACCACGGCGGATCGCATCGACCAGCGATTCACGGGTGCCATACTTGTTGTCGAACTTGGACTTGGTCACCGAGTCATTGACGTTGATGGCCGGGAAGGGCAGCTCGCCCCTGGCATGCAGCTGATAGAGCCGCATCACACCCGTGGTGGTCTCTTCCGACACGCCGCGAATGGCGTCCTTGATGCGGGTGAAGAAGCCCGGCGTCTTGGCCAGCCGACGCTTGATGGTGGCGTGGAAGATTTCCTCTTCCTCATTGCCGGGCTTGCCGAGCGAGGCGACGTCCTTCTCGGCCTTGGCGCCGTTGAGGATATACATGGTGGCGTCGCCGCCATCGTCGAGGATCATGTTGGGGGTGAGGCCATTACCCCAGTCCATCATGCGGTCGGTGAAGTCCCAGTATTCTTCCAGCGTCTCGCCCTTATGAGCGAAGACCGGGATGCCGGCAGCGGCGATGGCGGCGGCGGCATGGTCCTGGGTCGAGAAGATGTTGCAGCTGACCCAGCGCACTTCTGCGCCCAGCGCCACCAGCGTCTCGATCAGCACCGCGGTCTGGATGGTCATGTGCAGCGAGCCGGCGATGCGGGCGCCCTTGAGCGGCTGGGCCGCGGCGAATTCCTCGCGGATCGCCATCAGGCCGGGCATTTCGATCTCGGCGATCTGGATTTCCTTGCGGCCATAGGCGGCGAGGGAGATGTCCTTGACCGCGTAATCGGTCGATTGGGTGCTCATGGAAGGCTCCGGCAACGTGAATGGGGATCGTTGCCCCAGCTATACGCAAGGCCGCGATCCGGATCAACACGGGACATAAAGAAATGTTTATATCTACTTACCGATAGGCGGCATAGCGCCGGCGCCGGAACGGCAGGCTGGCGAAGCGCCAGAGGCCCGATAGCACCAGATAGCCGAGGATGAAGCCACCACCGGCATAGAGGATGCCTTCCATGGTGACGGGCACGGCCGGCTGGTAGTTTTCCAGCGTCCGTTGCCCGATATCGCTATCGAGATAGGCGGGAAGCGACTGGAAGCGTTCGATCGGGCCGGCGTCCTCGATGCGGGCAAGCGTGGTGCTGAGCTGGTCGTAGCGCTCGAACGTCGCGGTCATCGACATGCCGCGACCAGCGAGAAAATCGTCATTGGAGGCGTTGTAGCGCGCCAGCGCCGCCGTCCGGTCCAGCCCGCCGGCCAGGGCCGCGCGGTCGAAATCCTCGGTAATGACGCGCAGCTCATCCACCGCCCCACCCAGGCGCTGGGTATATTGCTGGGCATATTCGGGAAACTGGCTGAGCACGATGGCCAAGGCCAGCCCACCGATACCGGCAATCATCCGTCGCATGCGCGTCCTCCGCTCGCCGAGACAATGTGGGAGATGGCGGAGCGTTCCGCAACCGCCCCCAAAGGTCCAGTACCGTCTCACCCGACAGGCAGGCATTTCCTTCCCGATACCGAACGCCAGATATCACGCCTTCCAGAATGGTCGGCGTTCCGGGCCGCCGGCCGCCTGCACCACCGCGTCGATGAAGGCATCCTTGCCCTTGGCATAGGCTTCGCGATCGCCGGCATGGCGGCGGGCGAGGTCCTGCTTGAGCGCCTCATAGTCCCGCCGGGTCGCGGCGTCGGCGCGCAGCTGGTCGCGAAACAGCAGGTGCCGCTGCACGTCGTCCCGGTCAGTATGGATATGCAGGTGATGGGTGCGCACACCATCGGCGCCAATGCGTCGCAGGAACAGCCGCACCGGGCTGGAAACATCGGGGCGCAGCTCATAGCCTATCCGCTCCAGCAGGGGGATGGCATCCTGCACCGGCGCCATATCGGCGATGAGAACGATGATGTCGATGACCGGCTTGGACATCAGTCCCGGCACGGCGGTCGAGCCGATATGTTCGATGAGGAGCGGCGGCGCGGGCAGGAGGCTCAGGATTTCATCGCGCGCCAGGGCGTAGGCCGCTGGCCAACCGGGATCGGGGGCCACCAGCGCAATGGCGTCGCTCACCCCGCGACACCGTCACTATCCTCGTCGAACCCGTTATTGACCAGCTCGACAATGGCTTCCAGCGCCTCGCGCGCCTGCTTGCCTGATGCTTGCACCAGGATGGTCGAGCCCGGGCCGGCGCCCAGCATCATCAGGCCCATGATCGAGTTGCCATTGACCGAAGTGCCGTCCTTGATGACGTTGACGGAGGCGTCGAAACATTCCGCGGTGCGCACGAAGCGGGCCGAGGCTCGGGCATGCAGCCCCTTGCGGTTGACGATGGTCAGCTGCTGCGCAACGGCCCGGCCCCCGCCGGCAGCGCCGTCCATCAACATGCCCCTTGCTTGGCCTGATCCACGCCTGCTGGCGCCATGCTAGCCCGCTCCCAGGATGGAATTGGCGACGGTGATATATTTCCGGCCCGCTTCCTGGGCCAGATTCACGGCCTCCCGGATCGCCATGTCGCCCCGTACGCGGCCGAGCTTGACCAGCATGGGCAGGTTGACGCCCGCGATCACCTCCACCTGCCGGTTCTGCATCACCGAAATGGCAAGATTGGACGGCGTGCCGCCGAACATGTCGGTCAGGATGATGACGCCGTCGCCATCATCGGCCTTGTCGACGGCAGCCAGGATATCGTTGCGACGGTTTTCCATATTGTCATCGGGTCCGATGGCGATGGTTTCGCAGTGGTCCTGTGGCCCCACAACGTGTTCGAGAGCCGACTTGAACTCATTGGCAAGCGCGCCATGCGTCACCAGAACCAGACCAATCATGCAACGTCCCCAGCCTGCCGGGCCGCACCAACTGAGCAGCGCGCACGACGGCATTCCAGTAATTCCTGCCCCCTGCCCACATCGCCGCCAGACAGGTGACGATATAGACTCGAACCCGGCCAAGAAGGACGAGCATGGGCCAGTTTCGGCCCGGATGGGCAGCGATTCAAGTAGTTTTTTGTCACGGAACCGGCTCGCCGCCCAGCGCGGCCATGGCTTCGATGATGAGCAGCATCTGGTGGCCCAGGCTGACCGCGTCGGCCGCCGGTACCGGTGCGCGGGCCACCCGGACGCCTGATATCTCGGTGACCATGGCGTCTTCTTCGAGCATGCGGACAAAATCGGGCACGAGGTCGACGACCAGGTGCAGCGTCACCAGGCTCTTGTGCGGCCGCTTGACGATGCCCCGCCCGCGCAGCTCGATCAGCCCCGCCAGGGTGTCAGGGGCGCGCATGCTAAGCTCGCGCCCGGTCTGCACCAGTTCCACCCGATCATCGGAAACAAGGAAAGCCGGCAGGCCGCGCCCTTCCCAGCGATCGAGCAGCGACAGCGCCAGAACCGACTTGCCCGCGCCGGAGGGGCCGCGCAGCAGCACACCGGTCGAACCCAATAACAGACCCGTGCCGTGCACGTTTTTAGGCTTGCTCATGGTGCCAATCTATTTGCGGGCGCGCGGCAAGACAACCGTGAACACGGCTCCCGAGCGATCATCGCGATTTCCCGCGCGAATGGAACCCTTATGGGCATCCACGATCTGCTTGGAGATCGACAGGCCCAGCCCGGAATGGTCGCCGAAGCTCTCGGTATCGGGACGGTCGGTATAGAAGCGCTGGAAGATCTTGCCGACATCGCCGGTTATGCCGCGCCCCTCGTCGGTCACTGTGACGGTGATCTGTTCGGGATCGGTCGAGAGCGCCACGCGCACCACGCCGCCTTCGGGCGAGAAGGATACCGCATTGTCGATGAGATTGGCGAAGACCTGGGCCAGCCGGCTTTCGTGGCCATTGACGATGGCGGCGCCCCTGCCACTGCCGGATCGCTTGACCATTTCCACGGTGACGCCGCGCCCCAGGGCCATGTCTTTCTGGATCGAGACCATGGCCTCGGCCAGTTTTTCCACATCGACCCGTTCCGAGCTTTCGCGCGCCAGTTCGGCGTCGAGCCGGCTGGCGCTGGAAATGTCGGTGATCAGCCGGTCGAGGCGTTTGACGTCGTGCTGGATGATGGCATTGAGCCGATCCTTGTCTTCTTGCCGCTTGGCCAGCGGCAGCGTTTCGACGGCCGACCGCAGCGAGGTCAGGGGGTTCTTGAGCTCATGGGCCACGTCGGCGGCGAAGCGCTCGATGGCCTCGATGCGGTTATAGAGCGCGTCGGTCATACGGCGCAGGGCGCCGCTGAGATGGCCGATTTCGTCGCGCCGATCGGAGAAATCGGGGATTTCGGCGCGGGCATTGCCGGCGGTCTGCACCCGCTCGGCCGCCGCCGAGAGCCGCCGCATCGGCCCGGCAATGGTGCCGGCCAGCGCCAGCGACAGGGCGATCTGCACCGCCGCGGCTATCAGCGCGATGCGCAATATGCCCCAGCGTTCCTGCGCCACGATGGAGTCGATGTCGCCAGGGGCGGTCGACAGCAGGATGGCGCCCACCACGGCGCGCAGCCGCTGCACCGGCACGGCGACCGAGACGACGAGCTGGTTCTGCGCATCGACGCGCACGAAGTCGGCCGGTGCGCCTGCCAAAGCCGAGGCCACTTCGGGATAGCGGCTGCCCTCGTCGACGCCATATTCCTGGTATTTGGGGAAATTGTCGCCCGGCACCCAGCTCAGCACCGAATTCCACCAGGTCCACAGGAAGAAGTCGTCGCCCTGCTTGGTCTCGATAATCTGCCGCATCACCTCGCCGCGGGCATAGATATTGTCGCTGTCCAGGATCATCAGCCCGCCCTGGTCGTAGATGCGGGCGCGGGTCCGCGTCGGGGTGATGAGGTTGCGCAGCAGCGGCGCCACCCGTTCCGGATTGATGGGGAATTCCAGCGACGGGTCGAAATAGGAGAGCGAGGACACCGTGCCGTCGCCCTGCAATTGCAGCAGGCGATCGGGATTGATCGAGATCACGTCGCTGTCCACGGTGGCCGAGGCGGCGATGGCCGCGGCGATGATTTCGCCCTGCACCCGCAACGACTGGACGCGCGCGTCGATCAGGCCGGCTCGCCACTGGTTGAGGTAGAGGATGCCCACCACCAGCACCAGCAGGCCCGCCATATTGAGCACGATGATGCGGCGGGTCAGGCTCGAAAAAATGGTGAAATCGAGAAAGCGGCTGACAGCCGCCACCACCTTGGCAAAGGGCATCACTACCAGCCGCCACCGATTGGCGGCGGTGCGTCCGGCGGGCCGCACGTCGCGCTCGGCCGGTCCCGGCAAGGCGGCACGCTCGTCCGGTCCAGGCGATGCGGCACGCTCGTCCGGTTCCGACGCGCGCCCTTGCTGGCTCACGTCGGATTTTGCATCGGGCCTGGGCTCCAGCTCCGGATCGAGAATGGCCACTTGTTGTGCCTATTGCTCCTTGAAGCGATAGCCGACGCCATAGAGCGTCTCAATCATCTCAAAGTCGTCGTCGGTCGCCTTGAACTTCTTGCGCAGCCGCTTGATGTGGCTGTCGATGGTGCGGTCGTCGACATAGACCTGGTCGTCATAGGCGGCGTCCATCAGCGCATTGCGCGACTTGACCACGCCCGGCCGCAGCGCCAGCGCCTGCAGGATCAGGAATTCGGTCACCGTCAGGGTCACGCGCTGGCCCTTCCAGGTGCAGGTATGGCGCTCCTCGTCCATCACCAGCGAGCCGCGCTCGATCAGCGCCTTGCCGCCGACCTCCTGGGTACCGGGGGGCGTGGATGGATCGCGCGGCGCCGCGCGGCGCAGGATGGCCTTGACGCGCTCAACCAGCAGGCGCTGGCTGAATGGCTTGGTGATGAAATCGTCGGCGCCCATCTTGAGGCCGAACAGCTCATCGATCTCTTCATCCTTACTGGTGAGGAAGATCACCGGCACGTCGGACTTCTGGCGCAGCCGGCGCAGCAGTTCCATGCCGTCCATGCGCGGCATCTTGATGTCGAGAATGGCCAGGTCCGGCTTGTCGGTGGTGAGGCCTTCGAGCCCCGATGCACCGTCGGTATAGGTCGCGACCTGGTATCCCTCGGCCTCCAGCGTCAGCGACACGGACGTCAGGATATTGCGGTCGTCATCGACAAGGGCGATCTTGGGCATAGGCTGCCTTTCTGGTTCGGACGCTTGCAGACATGCGGCCTTGCGGGCCGTGTGTCCTGCTTGCAGGCGACAATTACGCGTTAAATAAGGCGCGGCCAAGGGCACTACAACCGATGGTGCGACCGTTTGGCACGATGCAACTTCCGTCTTACGACCGATTTCGGGATGGTTGTACGACAAGTTCGTCCCGTATTTTCAGCTCCATAGCGGTGGCGCCCTGCCCCCGAGCGACGGAGCACTTGCCAGATGACCCAGTTCGACCACGAGGCCCTGAGGAGCCAGATTGCCGCCCGGGCCGGTTCGGTGTCGGCAAACGACATTGCACCCGTGCTGGTTGCGCGCTCGCTGATGGGTGAGGAATCCGAGCTGACGGTCGATGGTGCAGTTTCGGTGCGCACCGGCGCCTTCACCGGCCGTTCGCCCAAGGACAAGTTCATCGTACGCGACGGGCTGACCGACACCACCGTCTGGTGGGACAATTCGGGTGCCATGAGCCCCGATCAGTTCGACCGCTTGCTGGCCGACGTCACCGGGGCGATGGGCGGGCTCGCCGTGTTCCGGCAGGACCTGCTGGCCGGGGCCGATCCGCGCCACCAATATGCGGTGACGGTCATGACCCCCAGCGCCTGGCATGCGCTGTTCATCCGCAACCTGCTGATCCGGCCGGGCGAAATGGTGGAGACCGGTAGCAATGCGGCACCCGTCACCATTGTGCATGCGCCCCATTTCAAGGCGGATCCGGAGCGTCATGGCTGCCGCACCGATACGGTGATCGCGCTCGACATGAGCCGCAATATCGTGGTCATCGCCGGCACGTCCTATGCCGGCGAGATCAAGAAAAGCGTGTTCTCGCTGTTCAATTTCCACGCCCCGCGCCAGGGCGTGCTGCCCATGCATTGCTCGGCCAATCTGGGCAAGGATGGCGAGGCGGCCCTGTTCTTCGGCCTTTCGGGCACCGGCAAGACCACGCTCAGCAACGACCCCGCCCGCCCGCTGATCGGCGATGACGAACATGGCTGGAGCGAGGACGGCGTCTTCAATCTCGAAGGCGGCTGCTACGCCAAGACCATCAAGCTCAGCCCCGAGGCAGAGCCGGAGATCTTCGCGGCGACCAAGCGCTTCGGCACGGTGCTGGAAAATGTCGTGCTCGACGACGGCAAGGTGCCCGTTTTCGACGATGTGTCGCTGACCGAGAATACCCGCGCCGCCTATCCCATCCACGTCCTGCCGGCCATTGCCAAGGGCAGCGTGGGCGGGACGCCCCGGACTGTGGTGTTCCTCACCGCCGACGCCTTCGGCGTGCTGCCGCCGATCGCCCGGCTCACGCCCGAGCAGGCGGTCTACCATTTCCTCTCCGGCTACACCGCCAAGGTGGCCGGCACCGAGCGCGGCGTCACCGAGCCGCAGGCTACGTTCTCGGCCTGTTTCGGCGCCCCGTTCATGCCGCTCCACCCCACGGTCTATGGCGACATGCTGGCCGAGAAGTTGCGCGCTACGGGCGCGGCGACCTGGCTGCTCAATACCGGCTGGACCGGCGGCGGCCATGGCGTGGGCAGGCGCATCGACATCGCCTCGACGCGGCGCCTGCTCACCGCGGCACTCGATGGCACGCTTGACGGCATCGAGACGCGCCAGGACGAGCTGTTCGGCTTTGCCGTGCCGCTGGCTGTGCCCGGCGTCGATACGCGCCTGCTGACCCCGCGCCTCACCTGGGCCGATGCCGAGGCCTATGACCGGCAGGCCTTGCACCTGGCGGGGCTGTTCCGCCGCAATTTCGAGAAGTTCGGCGACGCGGCCAACGCCGCGCCCGGCCCGAGACTGGCCCAGGCCGCAGAGTAACAGTCTCCTCCCGAGACGACCAAGGGGCGCCTTTGCAGGGCGCCCCTTCTTTTTGTGGCCCATGCGGCCGCGTGCACGACGCCGCCCGGCTGCGTCGAATGCCGGTCTTACTGGTTGGCGATGAGCGCGCCACCGGCGCCGCCAGCCGCTGCGCCAACGACGGCGCCGCCATAGCCACCCACCGCCCCGCCGACAACGGCGCCGGCTGCGCCGCCAATGGCCGCGCCGCTCAGAGTCTTCTGGGTCGTGGTGCAGGCGGCAAGGGAAAGCGCGGCGACCATGACCAGCGCTACAGAAGCAGATTTTTTCATTCTCATGTCCTCCAAGGAATCAACGCGCGCATTTCAGGCTGTGCTTCGCGGCAAAAGAAGGGCTGCTGGGGGCAGAGACCATAGGCCAGTCATTCAACCGCGCGGCGTGAGCCGGAGCGGCGCCTTGGCATGCCGAAAACAGGGAGCCGCCTCAGTTGGGCGAGTAGAAGATGTGGGAGCCGATCTGGGCGACGGCGCTGTAGGTATTGGCCCAGTTGGGGCGCACATTGGTGGTGTGGTAGTAAAGGGCCGAGCCCGGCACTGCACCCACCGCGTCGCCTAGAGCGAATTCGGCATAGACGTCTTCAGCCAAGGCAGCGGAGCGGGCCCAGGCGCGGCGTTCGCCCGGCGTATCGTCACGGCCATCACAGGCGAAGGTGAACTGGCAGCGGTGATAGCCCTTGTCGGCATTCTGGTAGATGACGCCGCACAGGGTCGAGGGGAACTTGCCGGAACGGGCGCGGTTGACGATGACATTGGCCACCGCAAGCTGGCCGACTTCGCTCTCGCCGCGCGCCTCATGATAGATGGCCTGCGCCAGGCAACCGCGCTCCGCATTGGCGTGCTCGAGGCGCTTGGCCAGCGGCTGATAGCCGTTTTCGACATAGGCGGCGAGCGAATGCGGGTTGAGCGCCGGCTCGGGCTGGGCAGCGGGGCTGGTGAAGCTGGCAATGGCCGACACGGCGCTGTTGCCGCCGATCGAACCGCGCGCGATGTAGCCCATCAGTACGTCGGTGGTCAGCTCGCCCGCGGGCTCGTTGCCGAACACGTTGGCCGAGCGCAGCGCCTTCTGGCGTTCCACGTAGTTGGCGAGCAGGGCGGCGGTAAGGGGCTGCTGACCGGGCGGCACCGGCACGGCAGTCGCGCCGATGGCCGGCTGGGCGCGTACAGCCATGAGCTCGGCGGGTACGGGGAGCGGAGTTACGTCGGCAACGCGGATGGTCTGGGCATGGGCAGGAACAACCGTAACGAACAGCACGAGCGCCACCGCGCCCAGGGCCAGCACATGCGAAACGGCACGCACGGCGTTAGTCTGCCAGTTCTGCCCCAATGCCCCGTCCTTACCCCTGAGCCCATCCGGCCATATCCGGTGGGCCTTCGCTTGCTTCGGGTCCGTCGTTGCGGTCCCAAGTCACTTCCCGACCGGCACCCTATCCAAGGTTACCGATCTATGGAAGTCGAAATTTACGGCTGGTTAACTATGCCGGTTAGCTTCTTAAGGTAGGGTTAACCGAGGCGGGGACGATTGAAAACCCAGGAAAAATAAGGCCTTGCCCCGTGGTGAAGGGTGGCTTTCGGGGAAGGATAAAAGTTTACGCAGTCGACAGACGCAAATGTCGATTGCCGGGGATGTGTTGGGGCGGGCGCTTTAGGGAGAGACCTCATGGTGAGCCTGTCGAACCACGAGGTTGGGCGAGTAGAGGCCGCGCTGCCACGACCTCGTCCTTCGACAAGCTCAGGATGAGGTCTACTTAGCGCTTGTCGAAGGCGGCCAGCCTTACGTGGTCGAGGCTTTCCATCACGGCGATGCCCAGCGCGCGGATATCGTCATTGGGATGCACCAGGTCGGGGACCATCACCGTCTGCATGCCGGCGGCATGGGCGGCGCGGACGCCCGAATGGCTGTCTTCGAGCGCCAGGCAATGCAGCGGGTCGACGCCCAGGCGCCGCGCCGCCGTGAGGTAGGGTTCGGGATGGGGCTTGGGATTGACCACGTCGTCGCGCGTCACCACCGTCTCGAACAGGTCGAGCAGGCCAGCGGCCCCCAGATGGTGCTGGGCATGCGGATTGCGCGACGAAGTCGCCACTGCCGTCGGGATGCCGCGCTCGCGCAATTCGCCGATGAGCTCGCGGGCGCCGCGCTTGACCGGTACGCCGCCATGGCTGCGCTCGCGCATGATGACGCGGCAGCGCTCGTCGAACAGGGCATAGGGGAAGGTCACGCCATAGGATTCGACCAGCAGGCGGTTGGTATTCTCGTGGCTGCCGCCGACCATGGCCATGTGGACAGCGTCGGTCATCTCGAAGCCAAGCTCGGTGCAAACCTCGAAGACGATGGTCCGGAACACGCTTTCGGTATCGAGGATGGTGCCGTCCATATCGAAGATGACGGCCTGGAACGGCGCGAGGCGCAGGGTGTTGCTCTCAGGTTTCATCCGGGTCGATATAGGGCGATTTTCCCGCCTGCGCCAGACGGCAGCGCGAAAGGCTGGGTTGCGCACTGGCGAACCCCACGCGCTATGCTAGCGTTGCCCGACATGACCAGCTTCAAGCCCGCACGCAACCACGAGTCGCTGGGCGACGTCTTCTTCGATCGCGTCGCGCCCGCCGATTTTCCGCAGACCATCCTGCGCCACCGCGACCAGCGCTGGGCGCAGCGCATGGGGCTGGCCGACCTTACCGACGCGCAGTGGCTGAGCCACTTCGGCCGCTTCGAGCCCCTGCCCGGTTCGCTGCCGCAGCCCCTGGCCCTGCGCTATCACGGGCATCAGTTCCGCAGCTACAACCCTGATCTCGGCGATGGCCGCGGCTTCCTCTTCGCCCAGGGCCATGATCTCGCCGATGGGCGGCTGATGGATTTCGGCACCAAGGGTTCGGGCAAGACGCCGTGGTCGCGCGGCGGCGACGGCCGGCTGACGCTCAAGGGCGGCGTGCGCGAAGTGCTGGCCACCGAGATGCTGGAATCGCTGGGCGTCTACACGTCCAAGAGCTTTTCGCTCATCGAAACCGGCGAAGCGCTCTATCGCGGCGACGAGCCATCGCCCACGCGCTCCTCGGTGCTCGTGCGGCTCAGCCACAGCCATATCCGCATCGGCACCTTCCAGCGGCTGGCCTATCTCGAAGACAGCGAGAGCTTGGCCCAACTGCTCGATTACGCCATTGCCAATTACTATCCCGACCTCGCCGCAGCCGCGGACAAGCCTGCCGCCTTCCTCGGGGCCGTGGTCGCCAATGTCGCAAGACTGGGCGCGCAATGGATCGCGGCCGGCTTTGTCCATGGCGTGCTGAACACGGACAATATCAACATCACCGGCGAGAGCTTCGACTATGGCCCCTGGCGGTTCCTGCCCGTCTACGACCCGGATTTCACCGCCGCCTATTTCGACGAGACCGGCCTCTACAGCTTCGGCCGCCAACCCGACACCCTGGCCTGGAACCTGACCCGCCTTGCCGAAAGTCTTCTGCCGCTGTCCAGCATCGAGGCGCTCGAGCCTGTTCTCAACACGGTCTGGCCCAGCTTCCGCGCCGAACTGCCCCGGCAGATCCTGCGCCGCCTTGGTCTCCGGCCCGGCGATATCGAGCGCGATGGCGCCTTTGTCACCGCGCTGTTCGGTTTCCTGTCGGCCAGCAAGGCACCCTATGAGCAGTTTTTCTTCGACTGGCGCGGCGGTCGGCTCAGTGCCGAGCGCGCCGCGCGCAGCCCTTCGGCCCAATTCTATGCCAGCGAGAGCTTCCGACCGATTGCCGATGCGCTCGAAGGCTATCAGGCGGCCGATGACGTCAATCTCGATCACCGCTATTTCGGCCGCCAACAGCCCCGCACCATGCTGATCGAGGAGATGGAGGCCATCTGGGCGCCCATCGCCGAGAGCGACGACTGGGGCTTGTTCCAAAGTACCCTTTCGGAAATCGCCGAGATGCGCGATGCCTATCGCATAGAGCCCTGAGGAGACCGCCATGCCCATCTATGCCCTCGACGGCACTGCCCCGCAGATCGATCCCGATATCGGCTGGATCGCCCCATCGGCTGTGCTGGTGGGCGATGTCGTGGTTGGGCCGGAAGCCGGTATCTGGTTCGGCGTGGTCGCCCGTGGCGATATCGAGACCATCACCATCGGCGCCCGCACCAATGTGCAGGAAAATTGCGTGCTCCACACCGATACTGGCTATCCGCTCGTGATCGGCGACAACTGCACCATCGGCCACTCCGCCATCGTCCATGGCTGCACCATCGGCGACAATACGTTGATCGGCATGGGCGCTACCGTGCTCAACGGCGCCCGTATCGGGAAGAACTGCCTTATCGGCGCCAATGCGCTGATCACCGAGGGCAAGGAAATCCCTGATAATTCCATGGTGGTCGGTGCACCCGGCAAGGTCATCCGCCAGATCGACGAAGAGGGCGTCCGGGGCCTTGCCGCCTCGGCCGAGCGCTATGTGAGGAATGCAAGGCGCTTTGCGGCCGGGCTGGTGGACGTCACCGCGCGGCCCGGCGATTTCGATCCGGCGTGAGACAGACAGGAAAAGGCCCGGTCCATCCATGAGCGACACCACCGATCGGCACCAGGCAATTGTTGAGCTGGCGCGCGCCGAGAACCGCGTCAGCGTCGATGCCCTGGCGGCCCGTTTCGGTGTGTCGGTGCAGACCATCCGCAAGGATCTCAACCTGCTCTGCGACCAGCGCCTGCTGACGCGGGTGCATGGCGGCGCCACCCTGCCCTCGGGTATCGAAAACCTCGAATATGAGGCAAGACGGCGGATTGGTGCCGAGGGCAAGGAGGCCATTGGCCGTGCCACGGCGAAGCTCATTGCCAATGATGCGTCGCTGTTCATCAATATCGGGACCACGACCGAGGCGGTCAGCCAGGCACTGCTGGACCATTCCGGGCTCCTCATCATCACCAACAATATCAACGTCGCCAATCGCATGCGGGTCTATCCGCGCTTCGAAGTGGTGATTGCCGGCGGCGTGGTGCGCCCTTCCGACGGCGGCATTGTCGGGGAGGCGGCCGCCGACTTCTTCAGCCAGTTCAAGGTGGACTACGCCATTATCGGCGCCTCGGCGCTGGACGATGAGGGAACCCTGCTCGATTACGACTATCGCGAGGTGAAGGTGGCGCAGGCCATCATCGCCAATGCCCGCCACGTCATTCTGGTGGCCGACCAGAGCAAGTTCACCCGCTCGGCCCCGGTGCGCATTGCCCGCATCGACCAGATCACAACCTTCGTCACCGATCATTGCCCATCCGAGCGGTTCCGCGCGCAGTGCCGGACGGCAGGCGTTGAACTGATCGAGGCGCGTTAGTCCCGCGCTAACCACGCCCCCCGGTTCCGGATTGCCGTAAGCGCACATAAACCCAAGGGGCGCAGATTGTCTGCCTGGCTAGCCACGGCCGCGGCGGACAAACACATTGGATATGAACGCAACCGATATGCAGGAACACCGCCTGAGCTGGCTTGGACCCACTCTGGTGCCGGGCCTGGTGGCGCTTGTCCTGCTGTTTGCCGGTGGCGTCTATCTCGACCGCCAGAACAGCGTGCTCAACGAGGAGCGCGCGCGCGCCTCGGTCATGGCCGAGATGTCGCTGGTCCGGGCCAAGCTGGAAGGCAACATCAACGGCAATATCCAATTGGTGCGCGGCCTGGTATCGGTCATCTCCACCGAGCCGAACATGACGCAGGGGCGTTTTGCGGCGCTGGTCTCCATTCTGTTCGAGGAAAAGAGCCAGTTGCGCTCGGTCGCGGCGGCACCCGACCTGGTCGTCGCCATGACCTATCCGCTGGCGGGTAACGAAAGGGCCATCGGGCTCGACTATCGCAAGAACGAAGCCCAGCGCGAGGCGGTGCTGCGGGCCCGCGATACCAACAAGCTGGTGCTGGCGGGACCGGTCGACCTGGTGCAGGGCGGGCGAGGCTTCGTGGGCCGCTTCCCTGTTCATGCCGACACGCCGGCCGGTCGCGCCTTCTGGGGCGTGGTTTCGGCGGTGGTCGATGTCGATCGGCTCTACGCCGATAGCGGGCTGACCGATAACAATCTGGGCATCGAAATCTCCATTGCCGGCCGGGACGGTGTCGCCGACGAAGGCACGCGCTTCTTCGGGCCAGATCTCAGCAATGACAATCCGGTCACCGCACAGGTCGTGCTGCCGTCCGGTTACTGGGAAATCGCGGCCATACCCAAGGGCGGCTGGTCGACGGCCCATGGCGGCAGTTGGCTGATGCGCGCCCTGATGGTGTTGGCCGGTGCCCTGATCCTGCTGCCCATCGGCATCACCGGACGCCTGCTCGGCGAGCGGCAGCAGCATTACCGGGAACTCAAGACGCGTGAGAGCGCGCTGGAGTCGCTGTCGCGGCGGCTTGGCCTGGCGCTCGATGTTTCCAAGGTCGGTGTGTGGGAGATGGATTTGGCGACCGGCCAAGAGACCTGGGACGACAGGACCAACGAAGTCTATGGCCTGCCGGCCGATGGCGGCCCGCGCAGCCACGAGCACTGGAGGCGGGCGGTGCATCCGGACGGCCAGGCCAGCGCCGAAGACAATTTCCGTCGCATGATTCGCACTGGCCGCTATGAATCGACCTATCGCGTACTGTTGGGCGATGGCACCCTGCGTCATGTCCGCTCGGTCGCCGCGCTCTACCGCGAGCCCGGCATCCCCGACCGCGTGGTGGGCGTCAACTGGGACATCACCGCCGACGTGGTGCTGAACGAGGATTTGCGACGTGCGACGCAACTGACGGAGGCGCGTAACCACGAGCTGGAACTGGCCCGCGTTCGGATCGAGCATAATGCCCTGCATGACAGCCTGACCGGGCTGCCGAACCGCCGCTACCTGGACGAAATGCTCCGGCGTCACGCCGCCACCGGCTTTGGCGACAGCGGCAGCATGGCGCTGCTGCATATCGATCTCGATCGCTTCAAGCAGATCAACGACACCATGGGCCATGCCGCGGGCGACGCCATGCTGGTCCATGCCAGCGCCGTGTTGCGCGATAATTGCAGCAACGACGATTTCGTCGCCCGCATCGGCGGCGACGAGTTCGTGGTGCTGACCAAGGCCAGTGCAGGCGACATCTATCTGGGCGAGCTGGCGGAACGCATCGTCGAGCAGATGCGCCTGCCGGTGACCTATGAAGGGCATGAATGCCGCTTCGGCGTCAGCATAGGCATTGCCGCCGAACGGACGGCGCCGCTCGACGCCAAGCGCCTCTTGATCAATGCCGATATCGCGCTCTACCGGGCCAAGGGTCGCGGCCGCAACCGCTACGAGTTCTTCTCCGAGGCCCTGCAGGCCGAGGTGGTCAAGACCAAGCGGGTGGCCGACGAAATCCTCAACGGGCTCGAGCGCAACGAGTTCGTCGCCTGGTTCCAGCCGCAGTTCGATGCGCATACGCTCGACGTGGTCGGGGTGGAGGCGCTGGCCCGCTGGCAGCACCCGACCGAGGGGATCAAGGCGCCCGACGCCTTCATGCCCATTGCCGAGGAGCTCAACGTCGTCGCTACTGTCGACCGACTTATCCTCGAACAATCGCTCGCCGCCCTCGCCCGCTGGGACGCCATCGGGCTTGGCGTGCCACGGGTCTCGGTCAATGTATCGCTGCGCCGCCTCAATGACGAAGATCTCATCGATGGGCTCAAGCAACTCAGTATCGAGCCGGGCCGGCTGTCGTTCGAGCTGGTGGAGTCGATCTATCTGGATGAAGGCGACGCCGTCGTCGGCTGGAACATCGACCAGATCAAGGAGCTGGGCATCGACGTCGAAATCGACGATTTCGGCACTGGCTATGCCTCGATCGTGTCGCTGCAGAAGCTGCGGCCCACCCGCCTCAAGATCGACCGGCAGCTGGTGAGCCCCATCGTGGTGGATCAAGGCCAGCGCCGCCTGCTCGCTTCGATCGTGGATATCGGCAAGTCGATGGGCATCGAGGTGGTCGCCGAGGGCGTCGAGACCATGGAGCATGCCGCGATCCTGCGTGATCTGGGCTGCGATATCCTGCAGGGCTATGCCTTTTCGCGCCCGCTCGCCGCGGCCGATTTCGAGGCCTTCCTCAAGGCGCAGGCCTGGCGCCAGGCGTCGTAATCCGTTCGCGCCCTCGATCTCCCCTTCTCAAAGCCTTTCCCGTGAGGCATTGATCCGCCCATCTTGTATGGGAGATCGACATGGGCACAGGCAAGCGGTTCGGACTAGGAGTGGTGGGAGCCGGCATGGGTGCCAAGCCGCATGCGCTGGCGCTGCAGTCGCTCGCTGAGAGCATCGATGTGCGCGGCGTCTATCGCCGCAATCGCGCCGAACTCGAGAACTTCTGCCAGACCTATGGCTTTCCCACCGCCGACAGCTACGAGGCTCTCCTCGCCGACCCCGGTGTCGAGGCCATCCTCATCCTGACTACCCCCAACGCACGCGAAGAACTCGTCGCAGCCGCGGCCAGGGCGGGCAAGCATGTGCTGATGGAAAAGCCGGTCGAGCGCACGCTCGCGGCCGCCGAGCGGATCGTCGACACCTGCGACTCTGCCCAGGTCAAGCTCGGCATCATCTTCCAGCACCGCTTCCGCCGCGCCTCGCGTTACCTGGCCCAGGCAGTGGCCGACAATCGCTACGGACGCCTCGAGGCGGTGCATCTGGTGGTGCCGTGGTGGCGCCCGCAGGTCGGCTATTACGACCAGCCCGGACGCGGCACCCTGGCGCAGGATGGCGGCGGCGTGCTCATCACCCAGGCCATCCATTCGCTGGACCTGATGCTCAGCCTCTGCGGCGAGGTCGGGGCCGTGACCGCCATGGCCAAGACCACGCGCCTTCACCAGATGGAAACCGAGGATTTCGTCTCGGCCGGGCTGGAATTCGCCAATGGCGCAGTGGGCGCCGTGATGGCTACCACGGCGAGCTTTCCCGGCGGGCCGGAAAGCCTGATGCTCAATTTCGCCCAGGCCAGCGCGACGCTGACCGCCGGTAATGTTACCATCCGCACCATGGCGGGCGAAACCATCACCGAGGGCGAGGCCAGCCAGGGCGGCGGCGGCGCCGATCCGATGGCGTTTCCGTTCGACTGGCATGCGGCCCAGATCGCCGAATTCGCCGATGCGGTGCGCCATGACCGGCAACCGCTCAGCAATGGCCACACGGCTCTGCATGTCCACCGGCTGATCGAGGCGATGATGGTCTCGGCGCGCGAGGGACGGCGGGTGGTTCTGTCCTAGGGGTGGATCAGGCAGCGCCAGCAAGGTTGCTGCTTCGTTCTCGGTCAATCCCCGATATCGCTGCTTTGCCCATAATGCACAGCCATTAAGACTCTTTTAGGTGATTCCCCGGGCCGGTATGGTCATGGTGATTCGGTTGCTGGGGGACACGCAACCGGTTCGAAGATGGCCGGATTCCCTTGGGACTCCGCGTTTGGCCACTTTGCTTGAGTTGAAGCGTACCGGCTGCCTTGTGGCCGGGCTGGCAACGATAATTTTGACCTAGAGGGCAGCGCATGGCGCCGGATCGTTTCCGGAAGCATCGGGGATTCGCACTACTTGCGGCAGCCCCCCTTACCCTGATGACGGCGGTCCCGGCCCTCGCCCAGGGCATCAATGCGGCCAGCTTTGTCGGCGCCGCACCTCTTGCCATCACCGTGGGCGCCGGGGCCTTTGCCCTGCTGGCCATGGCCGTGGTCCGCACCATGCTCAAGGACGGCAAGGCGGCGCGACAGCGTGCCGCCCACCAGATCGCGGGCCTGCGCGCCCTGGTGGATGAATATGAAGCACTGCTGTCAGGCACGCGCGAAGTCACGGTGCTGTGGACCGAGAACAATTCCGGCGCGCCGAACAATATCGGCGCGCCGCGCCTGCTCGGCCAGGCCGCCTCGGTGCTGCCGCCCGGTCGGCAACCCGAAAGTGTGCTCAATTTCCCCAGCTGGCTGTCGCATGGCGATGCCGACAAGTTGGCCCGACTGCTCGAGGACCTGCGCGTCAATGGCCATGCCTTTGCCGTCAGCCTCAATGCGCTCGATGGAAGGCTGATCCGGGCCAATGGCTGGGTCCTGGGCGGCGGCGCCGCGATGCGCCTGCGGCCGGCATTCCTGCAGGCCCAGTCCGAGCCGACACTGGTGGCCGCGGCGGCCACGGGAGATCTGGCCAGTGTGCGCGCCATCCTGTCGGCGCTGCCCAATCCAGCCTTTGCCCGCAACAGCGACCAGCGCCTCATCTTCGCCAACCAGGCCTATCTGCAACTGGCCAAGGCCCTGGGCAAATCGGGCACCGAGGCCGCGCCGCCCGAACTGCTCGATACTGCCCAGCTCAAGCAGCACCTGCTCGATTGCGCCAAGAGCGACGGCCCCGGCACCATGACGGTGGGCTGGCCCGGCCAGGGGGCGTTCGAGCTGGTGGAATTTCCCATAACCGGCGGGCGTGCCGGCTATCTGCGCCCGGCCGAGGATGAATCGAACCAGCCGGTGGTGACGGGCCTGGCCCATATCGGGGGCATTATCGGCGCGCTCACCACGCCCATTGCCATTTTCAATGCCCGGCGCGAGCTGGTGCAGTTCAACGCCGCCTTTGCCAAGCTGTGGAACCTCAGCCGCACCTTCCTCGTGCCCGGGCTCGACGAGCGGGCCATCCTCGACAAGCTGCGGACCGATGGCATGCTGCCCAACCAGGTCGACTACCAGACCTGGCGCAGCCAGCACCTGCAATCCTATACCCGCAAGACGCCGCACGAGAACGAGCCCTGGCACCTGCCCGATGGCCGCACCATCAAGGTGATCTCGGCGCCGGCCGGCGCGGCGGGCGGGGTGATCTATGTCTATGAGGACATTACCGAGCGGCTGAAGCTGGAGAGTACCAACAAGGCCTTCTCCAACGTGCAGCGCGAAACCATCAATGCGCTGAGCGAAGCGGTGGCGGTGTTCGGCACCAATGGCCGGCTGACCCTTTCCAATCCGCGGCTGTCGGCGCTGTGGAAGCTGCCGATGAACGAACTGGGGCAAAACCCCCATATCGACCAGATCGCCGAGGCCAGCGGCCGCGCCATTCCCGAGGATGGCGCCAGCATCTGGCGCGATCTGAAACGCGGCATCATCGACCTCAATCCGACGCGCTCGGACCAGACCGGGCGGCTCAACCGTTCGGACGGGCGGCTGCTCGACTATACCATCACCCGCCTGCCCGACGGGCAGACCATGATGACCTTCCTCGATGTCACCGAAAGCGCCAGCTATTCCAAGGTGCTCAAGGAGCGCAACGACGCGCTGGTGGCCGCCGACCTGCTCAAGGACGCGTTCGTCGAGAATGTCTCCTATGAACTGCGCTCGCCGCTGACCAATATCATCGGCTTTGCTGACCTCCTGGCCGGATCAGAGGGCGGCAGCCTCAACGAGCGGCAGCGCGCCTATATCGACTATATCCGCGCCAGCTCGGTGACGCTGGGCGTGCTGATCGACAACATTCTCGACCTCGCTTCGGTCGATGCCGGCATTGCCGAACTGCGGCCCGAGCTGCTCGATGTCTCGACGCTGGTGGACAAGGCGCGGGCCGGGCTGTCGGCGACCTTCCCCGAGGTTTCGGGCGAAAAGCCGATCAACCTGGTGGTCGATATCGAGGACGGCATGCCGCCCTTCATCGCCGATGGCACGCGCATCGTGCAGGTGCTCTATAACCTGCTCTCCAACGCCGCCCGCTTTTCGCCGCCCGGCGGCGAAATCCGGCTCTCGGTCAGCCATCGCGCCAACCGCATGCTGTTCATCATCGAAGACGAGGGCCCGGGCGTCACCGACGAAATGCGGGCCGCCATACAGACCCGCATCGATACGCCGAGCGGCCGCCAGCGTGGGGCGGGGCTGGGCCTCGCCATCGTCAAGACCTTCGTGAACCTGCATGGCGGCACCATCTCGGCCGAGAAGCGCGAGCCGCGCGGCAGCCGCATCATCGTCAACCTGCCGCGCGACAGCGCCATGGCCGGCGTCGCGGAATAGAAGCCTGCCACGCCTGCGCCCCGTCCCCCTTGAGGGGAGGGCCGGGG
>NZ_JACZKG010000062.1 GCF_014860165.1 Devosia sp. | reverse complement strand
GAGACGTTCGGTCCGCTGTTCATGCGCCGCCGCAAGGCGGACCGGCCGTGAGCGAGGTTTCCGACAATCGCAGCGAGGTGCTGGAGCGCAACCTGCGTGTGCTCGAAGCTATCCTTTTCGCGTCAGGCGAGCCTCTCGATGCTAACAGTCTGCTAGCATATGTGGGGGAGGGCGCTAACATTGGTGAACTTCTGCTGACGCTGCAGGCGCGCTACGCCGACCGGGGCGTCAATCTGGTGCGGCGTGGTGACAAATGGGCCTTCCGCACCGCCGAGGACCTGGGCTTCTTGCTGCGCCGCGACGAGCAGGAAAGCCGGCCGCTGTCCCGCGCTGCGCTCGAAACCCTCTCCATCATCGCCTACCACCAGCCGGCCACCCGCGCCGAGATCGAGGAAGTCCGCGGCGTCGCCACCGGCAAGGGCACGCTCGACCTGCTGATGGAAGCCGGCTGGATCCGCATGCGCGGCCGCCGTCGCACCCCCGGGCGCCCCGTAACCTACGGAACCACCGACGCTTTCCTCGATCACTTCGGCCTCGAAAGCCTGAGTGACCTGCCGGGCCTCGACGAGCTCAAGGGTTCAGGACTCCTATCCGGCCGCCTGCCACCCAACCTCCAGATTCCGCTGCCCTTCGATGGGGCCGCCCTCCGTGACGACGAAGACCCGCTCGATCCCGACGATCCCGGTGGCGACGAGGACCGGGAATGACCGAAAAGACCAGTACTGACTGGGGCTTGCGCGGTACGACCGGCGTCAGCTTCGCCGCTACGCTCGAATTCGACGCGGTAACCGTCCGGCTCGGGGGCAGGGTGGTGCTCGACCAGTTCAGCCTCATGCTCAACCCCGGCGAGATCGTCTGCCTGCTCGGCGAATCGGGCTCCGGCAAATCCACCGCCCTCCGCGTCGCCGCCGGCATCCAGCCGGTGCATGGCGGCGCCGTGCGCATCAATGGTCGGACCGTCTCGGCCGTTGGCACCACCGTTGCGCCAGACCGTCGCGGCATCGGCCTGATGTTCCAGGACTTTGCGCTCTTCCCGCACCTGACGGTGCTGCAGAACGTGCTGTTCGGCCTGCGCCGGCTGGGCCGCGATGCCGCCCTCGGCCAGGCGCAGGCAGCCCTCCGTCGCGTCGGGCTTGCCGACCGCGCGGCCGATTTCCCCCACATGCTGTCCGGTGGCCAGCAGCAGCGGCTGGCGCTTGCCCGCAGCGTTGCGCCGCGCCCGAGCGTCCTGCTATTGGACGAACCCTTTTCCAGCCTCGATGCCCGCCTACGCGAGACCGTGCGCGAGGAAACCCTCGCCGTGCTGCGGGAGACTCACGTCACCAGCCTCATCGTCACCCACGATCCGGAGGAGGCCATGGTTCTCGGGGACCGGGTGGCACTGCTCCGGCGCGGCAGGATTGCGCAGATCGGCACCGCCGCCGAGATTTATCGCCACCCCATCGATCTCGACGCTGCGCGCTTCTTTTCGCCGCTGAGCGAAATCGACAGTGTCGTTTCGGGCGGAGCCGCCGCCACGCCGCTCGGCGTGGTGCCTGTGCCGGGCCTGGCCGATGGCACGCCGGTCACCATCGCCATTCGCCCGGCTGGCGGGGCCGCCATGACCACCTCCGGCCCCGGCACGCCGGGTCGCATCATCGGCAAGCATGATGCGATCGGCATCGACATCTGCCAGGTCATGGTCGACGGGCTCGAAGCCCCCCTTGGCCTGCGCCAGCCCTCCGATGCCGCAATGGGCGTGGGACAAGACGTCTTCGTGACCCTGAACCCGGAACACGTTCTTGTGTTTGCACGCGATTGAACCTATTTCTGACCTATCTTTCGCGTGTAACGCGTTCTGAAATATTAGGGAGACCAAAATGCACGCGCCAGGAATTTGGGGCATTCTCGTTGTCGCCGTCGTCGTGATCCTGCTGTTCGGTCGCGGCAAGATTTCCGGCATGATGGGTGAAGTTGCCTCGGGCATCAAAGCCTTCCAGAAGGGCATGAAGGACGACGACAAGCCGGTCGAGCGCGTCACCACCGCCGACACTGCTGTTCGCGAGCCGGAAAAGAAGGACGTCTGAACGCGTCTGTTCTGACGGCCACGCCGCTGCTTTGAAGGAATAGGACTATGCTCGGCCTGGGTTGGACAGAGATGCTGGTGATCGGCGTCGTCGCGCTGATTGTCATCGGACCCAAGGATCTGCCGGTGGTGATGAGCCGCGTCGGCAAGGTCGTTGGACAGATCAGGCGCATGGGCAGCGAGTTCCAGCGCGAGATCAACAAGAGCACTGGCCTCGACGAGGTGCGTAACCTGCGCAACTCGATCACCGCGCCGCTCAAGAAGACATCGGACGAAATCCGCAAGGAGTTCAACGCCATGACGCCGACCGGCCCCAAGCCGAGCGGCATCATCAAGCCGGCCGACCCCAAGGCGGAGAGCGTGGTCGACGAGATCAAGGCCGCAGCCGGCATGACGCCGCCCAAGACGGCAGATCAGATTGCCGCCGAAGCGGGCTTCAAGCCCGCCGGTCCGGCGCCGGTGTCGTCCAAGGCCAGTTTGCCAGAGCCTGCCAAGAAGGTTGCCGCCAAGAAGGCGCCGGTGAAAGCCGCGGCTGCGCCAACCCGCCCGGTGATCACGACCGATCTGGCGCCGCTGGAAGCGGTTCCCAACCCCGCCGAAGCCAAACCCGTCGCCAAGCCCGTCAAGAAGCCGCGCACGCCGAAAGTCGAAGCTCAGGCGCCCGTGCCCGCACTGCCCACCGAGCCGGCGGATTCGCCGGCCACCAAGACGCCGCGGGCCCGTGCGCCACGCAAGGCCACCACAGCGAAAGCCGGAAGCGAATAGACCATGGCCGACGCCAAGCAGATCGAAGACAAGACCGCCGAGAAGGTCGACGAACTGGCCGGCAGCGAAGCGCCGCTGCTTGAACATCTCGTCGAACTGCGCAAGCGGCTGATCTACTCCGCTGTCACCATCGTGGCGCTGATGGCCTTCTGCTTCATCTTCGCCAGCACGATCTATGACTGGCTGCTGATCCCCTACAAGAACTCCGTCCCCGGCGCGAACCTGATCTTCACGGCGCCGCAGGAGCTGTTCTTCACCTACCTGAACGTGGCGCTGTTCGGCGCCATCTTCCTGGGTTTTCCGGTGGTGGCGAGCCAGATCTACATGTTTGTGGCGCCCGGCCTCTACAAGCATGAGCGCAAGGCATTCATCCCCTATCTCGTGGCCACGCCGATCTTCTTCGTGGCCGGCGCCGCCCTGGTCTATTTCATCGTCCTGCCCATGGCGCTGAGCTTCTTTGCCGGCATGCAGACCGAGGATATCGAGATGCTGACCAGCGTCAGCGAATATCTCGGCCTTGCCATGCTGCTGATCCTGGCCTTCGGCATCTGCTTCCAGCTGCCTGTCATCCTGACGCTGCTGGCGCAGATCGATCTCGTGCATGTCGACCTGCTCAAGAAGGGCCGCCGCTACGCCATCGTCGGCATCCTGATCTTCGCTGCTTTCATTACGCCGCCCGATCCGATCTCCCAGATCGGCCTCGCATTGCCCATGTACCTGCTCTACGAACTCTCGATCATTTCCGTCCGGATGGTCGAGAAGCGCCGCGCTGCGGCCCTGGCTGCACAGGAAGCGGAAATCTCCGGCTCATCATCCGAGTAGTCGCCCGGTTACCACCCACGGTGTCATCCCGGCGAAGTCCGGGATCCAGGTCCGTATTCCTCCCTGAACACTGAGTTTTGAGACACCTGCCGGGCTTGGATTCCGGCCTTCGCCGGAATGACCCAGGTGGGTTTGGGGATTGCAGCGGTTCCCCATCGACCTTAGACAACGTACGCAACCAACAAGAGGCGGGCAGGGACCCGTAGCAACCGATGTTCGATATCAAGTGGATCAGAGCCAACGCCGAAGCCTTCGACACCGCCGTCGCGCGGCGCAAGGGGGTATCGGTCCGCTCCTCAGATCTGCTCGCCATCGACGATCGGCGCCGCGAGATCATCGCCCGGCTCAACGACGCCCAGGAAAAGCGCAATGCGCTTTCCAAGCAGATCGGCCAGGCCAAGGCGCAGAAGGACGAAGCCAGGGCCGCCGAGCTGATGGCCGAAGTCGCCAGCCTCAAGGAGTCCATTCCCCAGGGCGAAGCCGATGAACGCGCCATCGAACTCGAACTGCGCAATGCCCTCTCGGTCATCCCGAACCTGGTCTTCGAGGATGTCCCCAACGGCACCGACGAAAGCGGCAATGTCGAGTATTTCGGCCGCAACGGTACGCCCGAAACGGCGGCCAAGGTCCGCGCGCCGCGTCCCAGCTTCTCGTTTGCTCCCAGGGAGCACTACGAAATCGGCGTGGCCGCCAATGGCAACATGGATTTCGAGATCGCCGCCAAGCTCTCCGGCAGCCGCTTCGTTGTGCTCAAAGGGCAGGTGGCCCGCCTCGAACGTGCGCTGGGCCAGTTCATGCTGGACCTGCATACGAACGAGCATGGCTATCTCGAAGTTCAGCCGCCATTGCTGGTGCGCGACGACGCACTGTTCGGCACCAATCAACTGCCCAAGTTCGAAGAAGACCTGTTCTTCACCCCACATGGTGAAAGCCGGCTGGCGCTGATCCCGACCGCCGAGGTTCCGCTGACCAACTTCGTGCGCGAGTCCATCGTGGCCGAAGAAGAACTCCCCCTGCGGCTCACCGCGCTCACCCCCTGCTTCCGCTCCGAAGCCGGCTCGGCTGGTCGTGATACGCGCGGCATGCTGCGCCAGCATCAGTTCAACAAGGTGGAGATGGTCTCCATCACCACGCCCGAGACCTCGATCGACGAGCACGAGCGCATGCTGGCCTGCGCCGAGACTGTGCTGCAGCGCCTGGGCCTCCACTATCGCGTCATGAACCTCTGCACCGGCGACATCGGCTTTGGTGCCCAGAAGACCTATGATCTTGAAGTCTGGCTGCCCGGCCAGGACACCTATCGCGAGATTTCCTCGGTCTCGGTCTGCGGTGATTTCCAGGCCCGGCGCATGGAGGCCCGCTATCGGCCACAAGGCGAAAAGCAGGCCCCGCGCTTCGTCCACACACTCAATGGCTCCGGCACGGCCGTCGGCCGCTGCCTCATCGCCGTCCTGGAAAACTACCAGCAGGAGGACGGCTCCGTCCTCGTGCCCGAAGTGCTGCGGCCCTATATGGGTGGCCTCACCTCCATCGGCGGCCGCTGATGAGCCTGCGCATCCTCATCACCAATGACGATGGTGTGGATGCGCCCGGCATCGCCATCATGGCCGACATCGCCCATACGCTGAGCGATGACGTCTGGATTGTCGCGCCCGACGGCAACCAGTCGGGGGCAGGGCATCGCTTCACCCTGGGGCGCGAACTGCACTTCGACCGCCGCGACGCGCGCACCTTCGCCGTCATCGGAGGCTCGCCCGCCGACTGCGTCGTGGCGGGCATGACGCACCTGCTGGGCGACAGGCCGGCCGACGTGGTGCTGTCGGGCGTCAATGCCGGCCAGAATCTGGGCGATATCATCAACTGCTCGGGCACCGCCGCCGGCGCCAGGGAAGGGGCCCTGCAGGGTGCCATCGGCATCGCGATGAGCCAGGGCATCAATTACGAGCACGGCCGCGAGGTGGATTGGTCCAATTCCATCCGTCACGGCGCCGCCGTGGCGGGCGCGGTGATTGCCGGGGCTCAGGGGCCCGGGACCTATTTCAACGTCAACTTCCCCTTTTGCGACCCCGACACCACCAAGGGCATCGCCGTGGTGCCGCATCAGCGCTTCTCGCGCTCGCCGTTCCGCTATTACCCCAGCGACAATGACGGCAAGTTCTTCATCGCCATTCCCGAAACCCCGATGCCGCTCGATCGCGCCGCCGATTTCGAGGTGATGCGGCGCGATGGCTATGTCACGGTCACGCCCATGCTGCTGCAGCAGACGGATGTGAGCATGGTCGAGAAGCTCAAGGGAACGATGGCTCTTTAGGGGCTGGCGTCGACCCGGCTCTTAACCTTACCCAATCCAGAATCCCGCCGTCACGAATTCGCTCAAATCGCATCGGCCTTAAACTCGTCTTTACCTTACCGGCCTAGTCTCAAACTCGTGTTGAGTACCTGCGTACGAGTAAGCTGATGAGTATCCGCGTATCCCGTCGGGCGCCCAAAGGTGCCGTGGCTATGGTTGGTCTGGTGACCGCCGCCGTCGCACTATCGGGCTGTTCCAGTCTCGGTAGCCGGACCTTCGGCGACCCCACGACGACCAGTTCCCTGCCGCAGAGTTCCCCCGCAAGCTATAGCCAGCCCATGCCGGCGAGCCTTGGTGCTCCCCAGAACATGACGGCCGATACCCGCTTCCTGCCGCCCGCCAATGTCGGTGGCGGCTGGAACAACCCGACTCCCACTGCCGTCCAGCCCGCCTGGAACCAGCCGGCCCAGCCTATGGCAACGGCCAGCGCCATGCCTTCCGTCCAGTCCCAAGACCTTCCTGTACTGAGTAATTCGTCTTCTCAGGGATCCCTCCCCACCATGCAAGCACAGCCCGCTCTCGCATCGGCCGCCCCGATGCCGTCTCCTGCCGCCCTTGGCAGCCTGCCGACCAACAATTCGGTGCCCGCGCTTGCCGCGGCTGCCCCAGCCGTGCCGACCCTGCCGGGCGGGGCGACAACCAACGCCTTCACCCACACCATTGCCAGCGGCGAGTCGCTCTACACCATCGCCCGCCGCTACGAGGTGACCACCCAGGCCATCGTCCAGGCGAACAACCTCTCCTCGCCCGACAAGATCGTGGTTGGGCAGAAGGTGATCATTCCCGGTCGTGCTGACCTGCTGGCCACCAAGGCGCCCACCACCCAGGTGGCCAGCGCCACGCCGATGGCTGCGCCAGCTGCTGCCCAGCAGACCCTGCCGCAGGCAGCGCCCAATGCCCTCCAGGCGGCAGCTCCGGCAGCAACGCCGCTTCCCACGGCCACTCCGCAGGCTGCCCCGGCCCAGGCAGCGCCTGTCCAGGTCGCCAGCGTTCCGGCAGCCGAGCCAGCCATGTCGGGCAGCGACAAGTTCCGCTGGCCCGTCAGCGGTCGCGTGATGGTCGACTTCGCCTCGTCCAAGGGCACCGGCATCAATATCGAGGTTCCCGAAGGCTCCGCCGTCAAGGCGGCCGAGAACGGCACGGTGATCTATGTGGGCTCCGGCGTCGAAGGCTACGGCAACCTGATCCTGATCCGCCATCCCAATGGCTACGTTTCGGCCTATGCCCACCTGCAGTCGATGAGCGTCGCCAAGGGCGCGGTCGTTGGCCGCGGGGACACCATCGGCGCCTCCGGCATGACCGGCTCGGTGACCAAGCCGCAACTGCATTTCGAACTCCGCAAGGGCGCCACCCCGGTCGATCCGGTGCCGCTACTGGCGGGTTGATCCCAGGCAAACTAAGCAGAAGCCCCCGCGAAAGCGGGGGTTTTTGTTTGTGCCCTAGATCGCCTTGCCCAATTCGCCCGCCAGCGTGCGCACGAGCTGGATCGCGACGCGTCCGGACCGTGCGCCCCGCGTCGCTGACCACTCGATGGCCCGCGCCCTGAGGGTCTCGTCGTCGATATCGAGGCCATAGTGGTCGGCATAGGCGCGCACCATGGCGAGGAAGGTCGGCTGGTCGCAATTGTGAAAGCCCAGCCACAGCCCGAAACGGTCTGACAGCGATACCTTCTCCTCAACCGCTTCGCCCGGATTGATCGCCGTCGAGCGCTCGTTCTCGATCATGTCCCGCGGCATCAGGTGGCGGCGGTTGGAGGTGGCATAGAACAGCACATTCTCCGGACGCCCCTCGAGGCCGCCATCAAGGATGGTCTTGAGCGACTTATAGCTAGTCTCGCCAGTGTCGAAGCTCAGGTCGTCGCAGAAGATGATGAAGCGCGCATCCTCGTTGCCGATGCGGCGCATCAGGGCAGGGAGGGTGTCGAGATCCTCTCGGGCGATCTCGATCAGCACCAGTCGCTGGAAGCCCTCGGCGCGCCGCTCGACGATGTCGCCATGGATGGCCTTGACCAGCGAACTCTTGCCCATGCCGCGCGCGCCCCAGAGCAGCGCATTGTTGGCGCCATGCCCCCGGGCAAACTGCTCGGTATTGCGCAGCAGGATGTCCTGCACGGCGTCGATGCCCTTGAGCATGCCCAGTGGCACGCGGCTGACCCTCGGCACTGCGGTCAAAACCGCGGCATCGCCATCCCAATGGTAGGCGTCGGCTTCCCCCAGCACCGGAATCGATAACTCAGCCGACGGCGCCAAGGCCTTGAGCGAGATGGCAATTTCGCCGAGGGTCGCGGCGATCTGGGCGAGGTGGTCTTTGGTCTTCAAAGCGAGCGTTTCCCGGGCTTGGCGCGGCAATTTGCGACCCCCGGAATGGCTTTGCAATCGCTGGGGTGCAAATGTATAGTCCGCGCGATTTTGACCGGGGTGCAAGTGCAACGAGCCCCATATGCGTCCAGTAGCGTCGCAACGTTGATGCTGGTCCCTGGCGCCGCCCCTCCACAAGCCAAGAAGAAACGATAGGAGCCTCGCCTCATGTTTGTAACGCCCGCCTACGCCCAGGCAGCCGGTGCCGCGCCCGCTGGTGGTATCAACGATATCCTGATCCAGCTGATGCCGATCCTGCTGCTGGTGGTGATCTTCTGGTTCCTGATCTTCCGCCCGCAGCAGAAGCGCCTCAAGGCTCAGCAGGCCATGCTCTCGGCCATCAAGCGCGGTGACACCGTGGTGACCACCGGCGGCATCGTCGGCAAGGTGACCAAGGCCGTCGACGGCGAAGACCTCGAGGTCGAGATCGCGACCGGCGTCAAGGTGAAGCTGGTGCGCGGCATGGTTGCCGACGTCCGCTCCAAGGGCGAACCGGTCAACGACAACAAGCCAGCCTAAGGGCATAGCCCGACCGACACCGGAGCCCACGGGCTCCGGTTTTCTGCTTTCAGGACGACTTTCATGCAGTCTTCGCCGATCCGTACCGCCATCATCGCCTTCGTTGCCCTGCTGGGCATTCTGTTCACGATCCCCAGCTTCCTGCCGCAGGACGTGCGCGACGCCTGGCCGGGCTTCCTGCCCAGGCAGACGGTGGTTCTGGGTCTCGACCTGCAGGGCGGCTCGCACCTGCTGCTGCAGGTCAACGAGGACGGCATTGTCGCTGAGCGGCTGCAGTCGCTGCGCCGCGACGTGCGCAACACGCTGGCCAACGACAATGGCATCGGCAACCTGATCACCACGGACGAGGCGACCAAGTCGCTGACGGTGGAGCTGACCGACCCGACGCAGCTGGAAGCCGCGCGTGCCGCCATCGCAGCCCTGCAGAACACCATCAGCAATTCGCTGATCGCGGTGGGTGGCGTCAACGAGCTGGCCTTCGGCGAGACCACCGACGGCAAGCTGACGGTGACCTTGACCCCCGAAGGCGTCGAGCAGCGCATGTCGGCGCTGGTGGCGCAGTCCATCGAAGTCATCCGCAAGCGCGTCGACGAGCTGGGCACGACCGAGCCTTCGATCCAGCGTCAGGGCACCAGTCGCGTGCTGGTGCAGGTGCCGGGCTTTGGCGACAGCCAGCGGCTGAAAGACATCATTTCGCGCACCGCGCGCCTCACCTTCCACATGGTCTATCCCGGCATGACCGCTGCCCAGGCCGAGGCCCAGGGCCTGCCGGCCGGCACCATGATCCTGCCCAGCCAGGATGGCGGCGCTGAGTTGCTCTATGAAGACGTTGCGCTTGGCGGCGAGTCGCTGGTCGATGCGCAGCCCAGCTATGACCAGCAGCGTGCCATGCCTGTGGTCAGCTTCAAGTTCGACACGCGCGGCGCCATCACCTTTGGCCAGATTACCGGCGCCAATGTGGGCCAGCGCTTTGCCATCGTGCTCGACAACACCGTTATCACCGCGCCGGTCATCCAGCAGCCGATCACCGGCGGCTCGGGCCAGATCAGCGGCAGCTTCACCACGTCGACCGCCAATGACCTGGCGGTGCTGTTGCGCGCCGGCGCGCTGCCGGCTTCGCTGGACGTCGTCGAGGAGCGCACGGTGGACGCCAGTCTTGGCGCCGACTCGATCCGCAATGGCCTCACCGCCGGCATCATCGCCGCCGTGCTGGTCGTGGCCTTCATGGTCGCGGCCTATGGCCTGTGGGGCGTGTTCGCCAATATCTCGCTGGTGCTCAACATCATCCTGATCTTCGGCGCGCTCTCCATGCTTGGCGCAACGCTGACGCTGCCCGGCATCGCCGGCATCGTCCTCACCATCGGCATGGCCGTGGACGCCAACGTGCTGATCTATGAGCGCATGCGCGAAGAGCAGCGCGCCGGCAAGTCTCCGATCCAGGCCATCCAGGCCGGCTTCGAACGCGCCTGGGGCACCATCGTCGACTCGCACCTGACCCAGCTCATCGCCGCCATCGTGCTCTATTTCCTGGGCTCCGGCCCGGTGCAGGGCTTTGCGGTGACCCTGGCGCTCGGCATCCTGACCTCGCTCTTCACCTCCTACACCGTCACCTCCTACCAGGTTCATGCCTGGTTCCGCCGCGTCCGGCCCAAGACGCTCAAGATCCAGCATTTCCGCTTCATTCCGGATGGCACCCGCATCCCGTTCATGAAGATCAGCCGCTACGTCATCGCCTTCTCGATCGTGGCCAGCCTCCTCTCCATCGGTTCGGCCTATTTCAAGGGCTTCAACCTGGGCATCGACTTCGTCGGTGGCACGGCCATCGTCATCCAGCACGAGGGCGGCCCCGCCGATGTTGGCCAGGTCCGCGAACTGCTGGACGGGCTCGAGCTGGGCGAAGTGCAGGTGCAGGGCTTCGGCACGCCCGAGGATGTGCTGGTGCGCGTCCAGGCGCAGGAGGGCGGCCAGGACGCCGACCAGGTTGCCGTCACCAAGGTCCGCGACGCGCTCGCCACCGAGAACTACACTGTCCGCAGCACCGAAGCGGTGAGCGGCACGGTCTCGGGCGAACTCGCCTGGAAGGGCACGATCGCCGTCATCGTCGCACTCGTCGCCATCCTGATCTACATCTGGTTCCGCTTCGAATGGCAGTTCGCCCTCGCGGCGATCGTCACGACCTCGCATGATATCATCATGACCATCGGCCTGTTCTCGATAACCGGGCTGGAGTTCAACCTGACCTCCATCGCAGCGGTGCTGACGTTGGTGGGCCTCAGTTTGAACGAAACGGTGGTGGTGTCGGACCGCGTGCGCGAGAACCTGCGCAAGCATCGCAAGATGCCGCTGCCCGAGCTGATCGACCTGTCGATCAACCAGACCATCGTGCGCACCTCGCTGACCCAGTTCACCGTGTTCCTGGCGCTGATTCCGCTGGTGATATTCGGTGGCGAGGTCATCCGCAGCTTCACCATTGCCATGACCTTCGGCTCCCTCGTGGGCATGTATTCCTCGATCATCATCAACGGCCCCATCCTCATCAATTTCGGCCTCAAGGCGAAGACTGACGAGGATGCGGCAGCGCCCAAGGCGGCTGACGGGGCTTCCGTCTGAGATCGGAGATGGGCTTGATCGAGACGCCGCACTATCCGGCCCAGGTCGGCATCGATGCCTATGGCAATGGCGGCTTCCGCTTTGCCGGCATCTCCCATCGGGGCTCATTGCTGTGCCTGCCCAAGGGCATGTTCGCCTGGGACGTCGCGGCAGTGGCGGATATCACGGCGGAAACGCTGGCCCAGGTCTTTGCGGCGGCCGACGATATCGACGTGCTGCTGATCGGCCTGGGGCCGGACATCGCCGCCATTCCGCGGGATCTGCGGGATGCGCTGCGTGAGCGCAAGGTCATCGTCGAAGCGGTGAATACCGGCAGCGCCATCCGCACCTACAACGTGCTGCTGGCGGAGGAGCGCGCCGTGGCCGCGGCCCTCATTGCCGTCGACAGGGTGCGCTAGATGGCCGAGGCCAGTTTCGTCCATGCCGCCGAAGCCCTGCGCAAGGGCGACCGCGACCGGTACCTGTCGACCCTGGTGCTTGATGACGAGCATCGCAACGCGGTGACCGCTCTCTATGCCTTCAACGCCGACGTCGCCTCGATCCGCGAGCGCGTGTCCGATCCGGCGCCCGGCGAAATCCGCCTGCAATGGTGGAGCGAGGCCCTGGAAGGGCAGGGGCATGGCGCCATCAGGCAGAACCCGGTGGCCGATGCGCTGCTGGACACCATGACCCGCTACAGCATTCCGGCCGGCACCCTGCTGCGCCTGATCGGTGCACGCCGCTTTGATCTCTATGACGACCCCATGCCCGATCTCGAAACCTTCGAGGGCTATGCCGGCGAGACGGTTTCGACGCTGTACCAGCTGGCGGCGATGATCCTCAACGATGGCGAGACCATCGAAACCGGCGATGCGGCGGGACACCTTGGCGTGGCCCATGCCATGATCGGGCATATGCGGTCATTCGGCTATGTCTCCTCGCAGGGGCGCATCATGCTGCCCTGGTCGATCATGGCCGCCAATGGTGTGACCGAGGATGAGATTTTTTCAGGCACCGCCAGCGAGGGCGTCGTCGAGGCCTTGGGCCAGGTCGCCGAGCTGGCCGTGGAGCACCTGAACAAGGCGGAGGCCGCGATCCGGCAGCTGCCCGCCGGGCTGAGGCCAGCCTTTGCCCAGATCGCCATGCTCGATGCCCAGCTGACGCACTACCTCCGGCGGTCGGTCGGGCCATTCAGCGTGGCGCCCGATGAGCCCGACTGGCGCAAGATTGCCCGGCTGGCCTGGTGGAACTGGCGCAACCGCTAGAGCCGGTCCTTGCCGAAGGCGACGAACTCGCCCGAGAGTCGGCCGGCAATCTTGCCCTGATAGTCCAGCTCTGCGCCAACAGTGATGCGGGCAAGCCCCCTGCGGGTCAGCATCTTGAGGAAGCCGTCCCACCCGCCATCGGCGTCTAGGGTTGCCGTGGCGGTGAAATCGCCGGCTATTGGCGCCAGATATTCCATGTTGTTGCGCTGGATCACCAGGCGGCTGGGCTGGCCTGCCGCCAGCAGGCGCAGATGCAGCAGCGACCAGGCGGACAGGATGGCGAGAGCCGAAGCGCTGCCGCCGAACACGGTGTCGCGGTGATTGATATTGGGCCCGAGCGGAGCGCCGAGCACGACCTTGTCCGCGGCGATCGAGACCACCCGCACGGCCATGGCCCGCGATAGCGGGATGTGGTCATGCAGGTAGGTTTCGAGCTCGGCTTCGGTCATGCCCAGGCCTTGAGATCCTCGAGTGCACGGGACGTAATCGCCTTGCGCTTGGCAATGGTCTTGTCATTGCCCCGCCAACGACCGGCGCCCTCGGGCTTGACGATTTCGACCTCGGGAAAGAGCCCGAAATTGACGTTCATCGGCTGGAAGCTGCGCGCGCCGCTATAGCTTTCGGCTTCGATATGGCCGCCGGTGATATGGGCGACCAGGGCACCCAGCGCCGTGGTGATGGGCGGCGTCGCCATCGTCTCGCCCCGGGCGTCGGCGGCGGCCAGCCGGCCGGTAATGAGGCCGACGGCGGCGCTTTCGACATAGCCTTCGACGCCCGTCACCTGTCCGGCAAAGCGGATGCGCGGATCGTTCTTGAGCTTGAGATCGGCTCCCAGCACCTTGGGGGAGTTGATGAAGGTGTTGCGATGCAACCCGCCCAGACGGGCAAACTGCGCATTCTCAAGCCCCGGGATCATGCGGAAGACTTCGGCCTGGATGCCGTAGCGCATCTTGGTCTGGAATCCGACCATGTTCCATAGCGTGCCCAGCGCATTGTCCTGCCGCAGTTGGACGATGGCGTACGGCTTGACCGTGGGGTTGCGCGGATTGGTCAGGCCAACCGGCTTCATCGGGCCGTGGCGCAGCGTCTCGACGCCGCGCTCGGCCATCACCTCGATAGGCAGGCAGCCGTCGAAATAGGGGACTTTTTCCCAATCCTTGAATTCATGCAGCGGCGCGGTCTTGAGGGCCTCGACGAAGGCGAAATACTGGTCCTTGTCCATCGGGCAGTTGAGATAGTCCGCGCCCGTGCCGCCGGGGCCGGCCTTGTCATAGCGCGACTGGGCCCAGACGATATCCATGTTGATACTGTCTTTGTGGACGATGGGAGCGATGGCATCGAAGAAGGCGAGGGCATCCTCGCCTGTCGTTGCCAATATGGCGTCGGCGAGGGCAGGGGAGGTCAAGGGACCACTGGCGATGATGACATTGCCCCACTCGGCGGGCGGCCAGCCGGCGATCTCCTCGCGTATGACTGTAATATTGGGGTGGTTGTGAATTGCGCGGGTCACCTCGGCGGAAAAACCGTGCCGATCGACCGCCAGGGCCCCGCCAGCCGGCAGCTGGTGCTGGTCGGCGGCGCGCATGATCAGCGAGCCGCAGCGCCGCATTTCCTCATGCAGCAGGCCGACGGCGTTCTGCTCGTGATCGTCCGAGCGGAAGCTGTTGGAGCAGACCAGCTCGGCAAAGCTGTCGGTGCTGTGGGCATCGGTGCCGCGCACGCCGCGCATTTCGTGGACAACGACCTTGGCGCCGGCCTCGGCGGCCTGCCAGGCGGCTTCGGACCCCGCGAGACCGCCGCCAATGATATGGATAGGTTCTGGATTGGACATGGGCCGCAGATAGCAAGTGGGGTGAACAGGTGCAACCAGCACTTGTGCTTGGACGGGCGAACATTAGCATGCACCGGCTCTGGGGGGATAAGCGGTGAGTCTGGAATTGACGCTGTGGGGGCGCACAAGCTCCGCCAATGTGCAGAAGGTTCTGTGGGCCTTGGCCGAACTGGGCCTGCCCTATGAACACAAGCTGGTGGGTGGCGCCCATGGCGGGCTGGACGAGCCGCACTATCGGGCGATGAACCCCAACAGGCTGGTGCCGACGCTGCAGGATGGCGATCTGGTCGTGTGGGAGAGCCACGCCATCCTTCGCTATCTGGCGGCAGCCTACGGCCCGGAGACGCTGTGGCGCGAGAATGTGCGGGAGCGGGCCATCGTCGATCAATGGACCGACTGGACCGCCACGACCTTCCAGCCGGCATGGATCGCGGTGTTCTGGCTGCTGGTGCGCACGCCTTCGGAGCAGCATGACCGCAAGGCCATTGCGGCGGCCTGCGCGAAAGCCGTGTCAGCCTTGCGCATCCTGGATGCGCACCTGGCCGATCGGGATTATCTGGCGGGCAATCGTTTAAGTTATGCCGATATAGCGGCGGGTGTGGCGCTCTACCGGTGGTTCACCATGGATATCGACCGGCCAGCCATGCCGGGCGTGGAGAACTGGTATCGGCGGCTGGAGCAGCGACCGGCGTTTCGGCAGGCCGTCATGGTGAGCTATGCCGAGCTCGTCGGCAGATTGGCGTTCTGACTGCCGGCAGGCAGACAGCAAAACAGCCGCATCTCAGAGAGAAGCGGCTGTTCGATTTGCTGAGGCTGAAAGTTCAGTCGGGCAAATACTAGAGGCCGGCAGCATGATCGCGAGCAATCCGATTGATGTCGGTGCGCGAAATGCCCAGATCGTTGAGCTGGCGATTGTCGAGAGCGGCGAGCTCACGAACGGTCTGCTGGTAGGCGGCCCACTTCTTGAAAGTCTTGCGGATGTCCATTTGAAGTCTCCTTTTCGTTTACGAGACTGTATTTAGGGCAGTGCCCGGCAAATGAGCAGTGGGTCATTGATCAAATGAGCTATGCGGTTTCTGCGGGGCTTTGGCCGGTGTGGTTCATTTTGGGTTAAGGTTGCCGCAAATGCGATGGCCGCCGGGTGGCCATCCGGCGGCCATGCAAAGCTCGCGCTCGTACAACGCTCAGCGATCGAACAGCGACCGCGTCATCTTCGAGAAGTCGGGGCCGGAAAGGCCCAGCAGATCGGCATCACGCGTCGAGGGAACGTCCATTTCCCGCAACGTCTGCTTAATGTCGACCAGGCGCTTGATGCGCCAGACGGCACGGACAAACATCGGCATGGTCCCTTCGAAAGGTTAATCGACAAACGCAAGATGGGGTGATTTGAGCCCATGCGCCATGTCGTAAACGTCAACGGCTTCATGCGCAGGACGCATGGCATTTTCATTGATCTGTCGCATTTGGCGTGCCGAAGCGCCGCCTGAATGCGGTTTTCGCTCGTGGGTTGCCGCAGTGAGCAGCGGTGGCGAGGCGCTTGCCTCGAAGTGGTAGATGAAGGAAGTGAGGCCTTTGCCTCGCCACCACGCCAGGATTTTCGCGGGTCCGGGCCAGGTACGCTGTGTCGCAAGCGCAGCTGCCGAGTTCCCCCCGCCCAATGGAAGCGACCTCCCATTCCTGGCCGCCTTCACGGTCATCACTCGTCATGACCGGCTCTGCCGTGAAGATGGGTGAAGGATATGGGAGGTTTGGGGTGCGGGGATAAGTCTGTTGAATCGCGCGTATGGCACCACTCCCTCCTACCTCCCCTAAATGGGGGAGGCTGGGAAGGGGTGGGCAACACGCACTGAGTTCTGACCAGTGCCAACGGATCAGTGTAGCGACGAGGAGTCTGCTACTCCGCCGCCCGCGTCGCGAAATGGGGCCGCCGCGCCATCACTTCCTTGAGGAACTGCCCGGTATAGGACCGCTTGTTCTGGGCCACCTCTTCCGGCGTCCCTACGGCGACGATCTCGCCGCCGCCATCGCCGCCCTCGGGACCGAGGTCTATGACCCAGTCGGCGGTCTTGATGACTTCCAGATTGTGCTCGATGACGATGACGGTATTGCCGCCCTCGACCAGTTCGTGCAGCACGTCGAGCAGCTTGGCCACGTCATGGAAGTGGAGGCCCGTCGTCGGCTCATCGAGCATGTAGAGCGTGCGGCCGGTGGCGCGCTTGCTCAGCTCCTTGGAGAGCTTGACGCGCTGTGCCTCGCCGCCTGACAGCGTATTGGCCGGCTGGCCGACCTTCACATAGCCCAGGCCCACCCGCTGCAAGGTGGCGAACTTGTCGCGGATAACAGGCACGGCCGAGAAGAAGTCCACGCCTTCGTCGATCGTCATGTCGAGCACGTCGGAGATCGACTTGCCCTTGAACTGCACTTCCAGCGTCTCGCGGTTGTAGCGCTTGCCCTTGCAGACGTCACAGGTGACGTAGACGTCGGGTAGGAAGTGCATCTCGATCTTGAGGACGCCATCGCCTTCGCACTTCTCGCAACGGCCGCCCTTGACGTTGAAGCTGAACCGACCGGGGCCATAGCCGCGCGTCTTGGCTTCGGGCAGCCCGGCAAACCATTCGCGCAGCGGTGTGAAGGCACCGGTATAGGTGGCCGGGTTGGACCGCGGCGTGCGGCCGATCGGCGACTGGTCGATATCGATGACCTTGTCGAGGAATTCGAGGCCGGTGAGGCTTTCATGCGGGGCAGGGACCACGCGCGCGCCATTCAGCCGGCGGGCGATGGCCTGGTACATGGTGTCGATCATCAGCGTCGACTTGCCGCCGCCCGAGACGCCGGTAATGGCCACAAACAGGCCCAGTGGCACGTCGACCGAGACATTCTTGAGATTGTTGCCGGTGGCGCCTTTGACGGACAGCACCTTGCCCTTCTTGCCCTCACGGCGCTCGGCGGGCATGGCAATGCCCATGCGCCCCGAGAGATACTTGCCCGTCAGCGAGTCCGGGTGGTTGAGGATGTCCTGCGGCGAGCCCTCGGCGACGATATGGCCACCATGCACGCCCGCACCGGGGCCGATATCGACGACATAGTCCGCCGTCATGATGGCGTCCTCGTCGTGCTCGACGACGATGACCGTATTGCCGATGTCGCGCAGCCGCTGCAGCGTTTCGAGCAGTCGGGCATTGTCGCGCTGATGCAGGCCGATCGACGGTTCGTCCAGCACATAGAGCACGCCCGTCAGCCCTGAGCCGATCTGGCTGGCGAGGCGGATGCGCTGGCTCTCGCCGCCCGAAAGCGTGCCCGAATTGCGCGCCATGGTGAGGTAGTCGAGACCCACATCGATGAGGAAGTTCAGGCGCTCGCGGATTTCCTTGAGGATGCGCTCGCCGATCAGCTTCTGGTTGGGCGTGAACTTCTCCGGCAGCACTTCAAACCACTCGGCCGCCGTACGGATCGACTTCTCGGTGACCTGGCCGATATGCAGGCCATCGATCTTGACCGCCAGCGTCTCCGGCTTCAGCCGATAGCCGCCGCAGGCAATGCACGGCTTGGCCGACATGTATTTCTCGATCTCCTCGCGCATGCCGGCGCTTTCGGTTTCCTTGTAGCGACGCTCAAGGTTGCCGATGACGCCCTCGAAGGGCTTGGTGGTCTTGTACTGGCGCAGGCCATCGTCATAGACGAAGTTGATCGGCGTCTTGCCGGTGCCATAGAGCACGGCATTCTGCACCTCCTCCGGGAGGTCGAACCAGGCGGTCCCGGTCGAGGCGCCGTAGTGCTTGAGCACCGCCTGCAGGGTCTGCAGGTAATAGGGTGCCGAGGTCTTGGACCAGGGCAGGATGGCGCCGTCGCGGATCGACAGGCTGGTATCCGGCACGATCTGGTCGGGGTCGATCTTCTGCTCTGTGCCCAGGCCATCGCAGACCGGGCAGGCGCCGAAGGGATTGTTGAACGAGAACAGGCGTGGCTCGATTTCGGCAATGGTGAAGCCGGAGACCGGGCAGGCGAACTTCTCCGAGAAGGTGGTCTGGCGCGGCGTGCCATCCTCGTTCTTCTCGTCGGCGAACTCGACCAGGGCGATGCCGTCGGCCAGCTTCAGCGCCGTCTCAAAGCTCTCCGCCAGGCGGCCGGAAATGTCGGGCCCGACCACGACGCGGTCGACCACCACTTCGATATCGTGCTTGAACTTCTTGTCGAGGGCCGGGGCATCCTCGATCTCGTAATACTCGCCATCGATCTTGACGCGCTGGAAGCCCTTGCGCATCAGGTCGGCCAGCTCCTTCTTGTACTCGCCCTTGCGGCCGCGGGCGATCGGCGCCAGCAGGAAGAGCCGCGTGCCCTCCGGCATTTCCAGCACCTTGTCGACCATCTGGCTGACGGTCTGGCTCTCGATCGGCAGGCCGGTGGCAGGCGAATAGGGCACGCCGACGCGAGCGAACAGCAGGCGGAGGTAGTCGTAGATCTCCGTCACCGTGCCAACGGTAGAGCGCGGGTTACGCGACGTCGTCTTCTGCTCGATGGAGATGGCGGGGCTGAGGCCCTCGATGTGCTCCACATCGGGCTTCTGCATCATTTCCAGGAACTGGCGGGCATAGGCCGAGAGCGACTCCACATAGCGGCGCTGGCCCTCGGCATAGATGGTGTCGAAGGCGAGCGAGGACTTGCCCGAGCCGGACAGGCCGGTCATGACGATGAGACTGTCGCGCGGCAGCTTGAGGTCGATGCCCTTGAGATTGTGCTCGCGGGCGCCGCGCACGATGATCTCACGGTTCTGGCTGGGCTTTGGCGTCATCATATCAGTCCATGGCTCGGTGCGCCGGAGGCAGCGCGGCGGCAAAGTCGGTATGGGGGCATCGGGGCAGGAGAGCCACTCAGATAGGCCTGGCTTGCCCCTCTCGCAAGCGGTCTGCGCGCATGGCGGCCCGTCTCTTTTGTCACCTTAGCGTGTCCCGACCACTTGCCAAAGCACCATTCAATCACAGGGAACATAAGCGGAACAATCCGGATTCGGTCAAGGTCCAACATGCTGGGTCAGGCCATGCCACGCCGTGAACAAGGCGACCGCGATGAACAATGCGCCAGCCCCGCGTCCGATCCAGATCGTCACCTGGGGATGGCCGACCAGCGCATCGCGGCCCTTGCCCGCGGCCAGCGCCAGCGCGCCATAGATCACGAACTGCATGATGACAGTCATCAGGCCCATGACCAGCGCCTGCGACCAGATCGGCCCATATTCGGGCCGCATGAATTGCGGGAACACGGCGAGCACGAAGAGATAGGCCTTGGGATTGAGCAGGCAGGTCACGAGTCCCTGCCGGAAGGCGACCCAGTCGGAGCGGGTCGAAGCACCGCCGATGCTGTCCACCGTGATGGAACTGCGCAGCAGCGTATAGCCGATCCACGCCATATAGACGGCTCCGACCAGGATCATCGCCTGGAAGATCATGCCCGGAAGCTGCGTGAGCAGCCCGACGGCCAATGCGCCGAACAGGGTGTGGACCGCGCCACCCACCATGATGCCGGAGACGGCGCTGAGCCCGGCCCGGCGGCCGCGCGTCAGGGCATTGGTCAGCACGAAGAACATATCCATGCCGGGCACCACGATGATGCCGAACAGCAGGATGAGATAGATCCAGAGCGCCTGGGTATAGTCCATGGTGATTTCCGCGTGAGTGACCGCCTTTGGGCCAGGCCTGCTGACAAGGCGTGTCAGCAGCCGCAAGCTGTCTTGACCTGCGCCGAAAGATAGAACATAACAAGAACAGATGCGGCGACAGTTCTGTTCACAACTGCGCCAACGTGCAGGCGGCAGGGCGCGGGTGGGAGTAAGGTGCCGCCGCTATGTAAGTGAGCGTCCCTGCGGACACGGACCCGGGACTGAATCAGAGAAGGAATGAGCGATGGCAGGCAGTGTCAACAAGGTGATCCTGGTCGGCAATCTTGGTGCAGATCCGGAAGTGCGGAACCTGCCAAGCGGCGGCAAGGTGGTCAATCTTTCGGTCGCCACCTCCGAGAACTGGAAAGACAAGAACACGGGCGAGCGCCGCGAAAAGACCGAGTGGCATCGCGTGGTGATCTTCTCGGAAGGTCTGGCGCGCGTGGCTGAAAGCTACCTGCGCAAGGGCAGCAAGGTCTATCTCGAAGGCCAGCTGCAGACCCGTAAGTGGCAGGACCAGTCGGGCGCCGACAAGTATTCCACCGAAGTGGTGCTGCAGGGCTTCAACTCGAACCTGACGCTGCTGGACGGCCGCGGTGATGGTGACAGCGCCGGCGAAGGCGGCGGCGGTTTCCGTGGCGTCGACAATGGCGGCGGTTTCCGCGGTGCGCGCGACAACAATGCCGGCGGCGGCGGACAGCGTCCCCGCGCCAATGCGCCGGCCTTCGAGCCCGGCGGCATGGACGACGACATTCCGTTCTAGTGACCGATACGACCGAGACGGGGAGGCCGCAGTCGGCCTCTTCGATCGGGCTTGGAGAGCCTGTCGGATACAGGGCCGCGACTGCTGTCAGGCCTATGCTGGCTTGAACGTGCTGCTGGTGTTGCGGCCGGCAGCCTTGGCGGCATAGAGGGCGATGTCGGCCTGACGAAACAGGTCCTCCGACGATCCGCCGCGATAGGGCGCCATGCCGACCGATGCGCTGAGGCGGAGTGTCTGCCCGGTCACGAATACCGGGCCACGCATGCTGCCGACAATTCCTGCGGCCGAGGCTTCCATATCAGCCAGCGTTGCGCCGGGCCCCAGCAGCACCGCGAATTCGTCGCCGCCGATGCGAGCCACCAGGTCCGCGCTACCGCAGCCGTCGACCAGCCGGCGGGCGGCTTCCTTCAGGCACACATCGCCGATGGCATGGCCATAGGTGTCGTTGACCTGCTTGAAGCCGTCGAGGTCCATCAGCAATAGCGCGCCGACCTCGCGGTCGCCGCTATCGCGCTGGGCCAGCCGCGCCTGGAACTGGGTGCGGTTGGCCAGGCCTGTCATCACGTCGAATTCGGCCAGGTAACGGGTGCGATCGGCCATGAGCTTTTCTTCGGTAATGTCCTGTTTCATTCCGAAGATGCGATGCGCTACGCCATCGCGGCTTTCCACCGCGCCGGTGAGCCGCATCCAGCGACGCTTGCCTGATGTGGTGACAATTTCGCAGTCGAGCGAGAAATCACTGCAGCGGGCGATCGCCTCGGCCCGGGCCGCCTCCATTTGGCGCCGCGACTCGTCTGTGTAGCAGGCAAGGGTCAGCTCGCGGGTCACCGCCGTGTCGCGGGGAATTTCGAACAGGTCGTAGACGCCGTTGGTCCAGATCAGGCTGTTATCGCTCAGATTGCATTGCCAGATGCCGATGCGAGCCGTCGCCGAGGCGCGATCGAACAGCGTTCGCCGCTGCACCTCGAGCGCGGCATAGTCATTGATGATCCGCACCTGCGCCTCGAGCTGGCGGCGCTGACGCTCGATGGCCGCCTGGGCGAGAACCTCTCCGGCCAGCGCCGCGATCGTGGTCGCCATCATGGCGCTGCGCGGCCGCGGATCGAACAGGCTCAGCAGTTGTTTGGGGTGATCGGCTTCTCCGGGAAGCACGATTCCGACATAGAAACGCACCGGCCCCTGCGCCGTATCGGCAATCACCAGCGGCTGCGCTGCCGCGACGGCGCTGGCCTCAAGTGCCGCCATGGGCGTCTGCGCACCGGCCGCAGCTGTGACGAAGAGACCATCGGTCGCGATGCTGCTCAGCCGCGCACCGGCAATGCCGAGCAGGTCACACAGCCGCTGCAAACGTGCGCCAGGACCCTGCCGCATGTCGGCGATCGGTATCGAGGGGGCAATGGCTGCGGTAACACTGCGCAAGGGGCGCTCCTGGATCGTCGAGGAACGGTAGCGCGCGCTGGTTAAGACTTCTTCAGTCCTAATCCGCTGACATCGAAAACAAATCCGACGTTTGCCCGAGGGCTTTCAGGTCTAGCGGGAGAACGGAACTTCGGCGCGCAGGCTGTCGCCGCTGTCAACATAGACCACGTCGAAGACCACCTCGATGGCATCGGCTTGCAGGGTGATCTGGGCGGTGATGTTGAGGTCTTTGCCTTCCTCGTCCTTGTCGCGCTCACGCAGGTTGAAGACGAGGCCGCCACCGCGCTTCTGGCCGACGGCGACACCGGTAAAGGTGGCGTTGGAGCTCATCGCCGCCTCAAAGCGCCTGCTGGCCTCGACATAGGCCATGGTGCCGGCCACCGAAAGCTGGGTGCCGGCCAGCGTGCAGCGCCCGCTATAGTTGACCTTGTCCTGGTTGCCCTGGGTCAGCGACATGCGGCACACCACCGTCTCGGTATTGGCGCCGATCAGCACGCCCCGGCCGCGCCAGTCGCCGATATAGGACTGCAGCAGGGCCACGTCGGCGGGTGCCGCGAGAGCCGGAGCAGCGCCGCTCGCAGCCAGCAGGCCGGCCAGAGCCGCGGCGCGTGACAGGGGTCCGAACTTGGTCATTTGTATTAAGCCTCCACGGAAATCATGCCCCCCGGCAGATTTCACCCCAACCCATATCAAATCGGCGCGACTGCCGGGCAACTTCTCGACAATTTGACCGCCCGAGCCACGAACCGAACGGGCGGCGGCAGAATCAGCGCCGCACCATGTAATCGGCGGCCGCTTTGGCTCGCAAGCGCCTGCCGATCAGCTTGTATGGCCCTCGGTGCCGCCCTCGCCGGTAATGGTGTCGCCGGTCGGATCGTCGGGTGTCGCCTCATGGTCGGCCGTGCGCACCCTGATCCGGCCCAGCGGCTGGAAGAACTTGCCACCCGCAGCCAGCAGCGCCGGCAGGATGAAGAGGTCGCCAATCACGGCAAAGGCCAGCGTCGAGACGAACAGCGTGCCGAACAGCGCCACCTGTGGCAGTTCCGAGAAGGTGACGATCACCACGCCCGAACACAGGATGATGGTGGTGGCGACGATCGCGCCGCCAATGCGATCCAGCGTGTGCTTGACCGCCTCCATATGCGGCCGCTTTTCCTCACGGCGCGAATGCAGGTAATGCGACAGGAAATGCACCGTATCGTCCACCGCAATGCCGAAGGCGATGGTCAGGGCGATGACCGTGGTCAGTTGCAGGCCCTGTCCGGTGAAATAGAGCCACGCCTCGGTGCCCAGCACCGGGAACAGGTTGGGGATGGCCGAGGCCAGCGCCACCCGGAATGACTGGAAGGCAAAGCCGATCAACCCGAGATTGACCAGCACCGAGATGGTCAGGTCGAGCTGCAGGCCGGTGACGATCTGGTCGGTGGCAAAGGTGGTCAGGATGCGGAAACCGCCAATTTCGGCCCCCTCGATCCCCGCCGCCTGCATCTGGGCGTCGACCTCCTCGACAAGTTGCTTCAGCGCGTCGGAATCGATGATGGTCGGCATGAAGCCGGTGACCAGCGCCTGCGAGCCGTCATCGGTAACGAAACGCTTGCGCATGAACGGACCGACGGCGTCGAACACCTCTTCGCGGGTAAAGCCGGTCTCGGTGTAGTTGGTCATGCTGGCGGCGGAGATGACCTTGTTCTGCCCGAGATGGGCTTCGAGAATGTCGTGCACCGCCTTGATGGTCTCGAAGTCGCGTGGGGTGACGTTGGGATCGTCATCCAGCAGCGGCACGCGGATATAGAGCGGCGCCACGCCGCCCACGCCCTCGTCGATATTCTCAGCGGCGCTGAGGGCCGACGAGTCCTTGGCGACGAAGTCCTCGAAGGAGAAATGAGGCTTGATCAGCGCATAGGGGATCAGCAGCAGGACCGTCACCGCGATGGCCAGGATCGACAGCTGGCGACCGAACCGGCTGGCGATGAACCAGCTGAGCGGCAGCGGCGCCGTCAGCACCAGGCTGCTGCGCTTGGGCGCCTTGAAGCCGAGGCGGATCGCCGCCTTGAGCATCAGCGGCAGGAAGGTCATGAGGCAAACAAAGAGCAGGAAGGTGCCGATGGCGCCGGCAATGGAGAATTCCCGCACACCCTGGCCGGGCGTCAGCGCCAGCGAGGCGAAGCTGACAAAGGTGGTCAGCATGGTGAGCGCCGCTGCCGGGCCGACCAGCTTCACCGTGGCGTCGACGGCCTTGTTGGGCTCCATGCCGTCCCGCCAATAGGCCAGCCAGTTGAAGACGAAGAACATCGACTCGGCAAAGCTGATCACCAGCACCAGCGTGGTGACGATGATGGTGAGGAACGAGAAGGACCCAAAGAACAGCAGGATGAGGCCCATCGACCACATGACAGCCAGGAACGGCGTTGCCGCCACCAGCAGCGCTGCGGGCAGGGAGCGCAGGGCCAGCAGGGCAATGACGGCGCCGAGCCCAAAACCCCAGACGGTGAACTTGACCTGGTCATCCACCGCGGCGTTGAGCATTTCCGAGGTCCAGATCGGGGGCCCCGTCAGTTCGACCGAGATGTTCTCGTCCTGATAGGGCGCGATGGTCTCGCGCAGTGAAGCGATCATCTGCTTGGTGCCGTCGCCCCTGGTCATCTCCTGGTTGGGAAACACGATGAGCACGACGCCGCTGAGGTCCGGCGTGATCAGATTGCGCATCATGGGGTCGTTCTGCTGCAGGTCGGCAAGCGCCACGGCGACTTCGCCGAAATCGTCCATCCCCTCGGGGACGGCCGGCACGGAGCCACCGAAGCCATCGGGCTTGCGCAGGGTAAATGGCGACATGGTGCCGACCGCGAACTCGTTGAGTTCGAGGTCGAACGCCAGCTCGCGCACGCGCTCCAGCGTTTCCGGCTCGGTCAGGCGCGGGGAGTTGACCAGCACATAGACATCGTTCTCGAACGTGCCGAAAGTGTCGGACAGGTGCTCATAGGCGTCATAATACTGCCCGGAATGGGCATAGACGCGCAGCAGGTCGCCATCGACATTCGCCCTGGGGATCTGGGTGAAACACAGAATTGAGAAGGCCAGCACGGCGATGGCAACAGCGCGTGGATAGCGCAGCGTGGTGAGGCCGATATATTCGAGGCCGAAGCCGATGGATCGATCATAGGCGAAGCGCGCCCAGAGGCGGCTGAAGAAAGAACCAACTGACACCGGGACCCGACTCCGCGAATACGGCAGTGAATTGGCGCGATTCCTACGGGTTTGTCACGGAGGCGTCCAGAACACAGCCGTGTTCGGGCTGGAATCCGGCAACAATGCTGTTAGCTCACGCCGGATTCCAGAATGGTCAGCCGTCCAGTCGCACAGTCGATGCGGGCCTCTACGCCATAGGGCAGGGTGAGCATTGGCTGGGTGTGGCCGAAATCGAGCCCGGCCAGCACGGGGAGATCGCCGCGCCCGGCTTCCGCCAGGACCTGCAGTATGGCGGCCTCCATGGCCTGCTGATAACCGCTGTCGCCCTTAGGATCGGCACGCGCGATGAGCAGTCCGGCCAGGCCACCAATAATGCCCGATGCAGCGTAGTTGCGCAGCCAATAGCGGATGAAATGGGGGGAGGGCGCATCCTCGGAGGTCTCGAAGAACAGGATCGCGCCCTGCCAGGCGGCCTTGTCCGGCCACCAGGCGGTGCCCTTGGTCATCTCCAGCACTTCGGCGCAGCCACCCAGCAGATGGCCGGTCGCCGTGCCGGATCCCTGGAGGATACGGGGCGCATCGGCGGGCTGGAGATGACGTGGCTGCGCCTGAAGGACCGAACTTGCCCAATCCGTGGGGCCAGCCGTCCAGCCCTCGGTATTGATCGGTACGGCACCGATCGGCGCGGCGGCGAACATGGCTTGGTGGACACCATCAGCGGTATAGGCGTGCATGCCGCCATTTTCGGCAAAGCCGGCCATGATGCTGGGGCCGTAGAATGAGGTCAGACCGGCCGCATAGCAGGCCAGATGCAAGGCCGTGGTGTCGGAAAAGCCGAGAAAGACCTTGGGATTGGACCGGATGACATCGAGATCGAGGTAAGGCAGCAGCCTGATGCAATCGTCCCCGCCGATGGTGGCGAATATCCCGGAAATAGTCGGGTCGGTGAAGGCATCCATCAGGTCCGCCGCGCGCGCCTGCGGGTTCTGCGCGATCCACTCGGCGGGTGCCAGCGTATGCGCCATCTCCACGACCTTGAGCCCACATCGCTGTTCGATCTGGGCCTTTCCAGCGGCATAGCGCTGCGGAAAGGTGCCGGGTCCTCCCCAGGAGGGCGTAACGGCCGCGATCGTATCGCCGGCAACGAGGCGTCTGGGCTTGACGAGTTGAGGCATGTCTAGGGACCGGTGAGGACGATCCGGAACCCCTAGCATGCGCCGCCACTCCTGCCCATGTCGGCGCCCGGTCCCTCGGAAGGGACCGGGCTGTCCTGTCAGGCGCCCAGGGCAGGGCGGTTCTGGGCGAGGAAGTCGGCAAAGGCCTGCGGCCTGCGGCCAGAGAAGTGTTCGACCACGTCGGTGACCGCGCCGTGGTAGCCGATCACGGCATCGACCTGGAACGCCACCAGGGCCTGGGCAAACCCCTCGGGCAGGCCAGCCGCGACCATGCCGGCAGTCAGTTCCGGCGGGGTGATGGCGACGCAGGTCACGGTCCTGCCGGTCGCCTTCGTGTAGAGTTCGGCGCGCTCAGCATTGGTGACGGGGGCGGGGCCGGTGACGTCGAGGACGGACTTGCCCTCAGCCGTCAGCAACGCGCCGGCGGCGGTGCGAGCTGCGTCGGCACGCGTGACATAGGCCGTGCCGCGGTCACCGATGAGGCCGAACAGCTGCCCCGAGGCGATTTCGTGGGCGGCGCTCATCAGGGTGTTTTCGGCATACATGTGATCGCGCAGGATGGTGAAATCGAGCCCGCTTTGGGCAATGGCGACCTCAGTCCAGAAATGCTCGGCGGCAAGACCTGCATCGGCATTGGGCCGCGCGGCCGGAGCCGAGGTGTAGACGACGTGCTTGACGCCAGCGGCCCTGGCAGCGGCAACGGCTGCCGACTGCTGGGCAGCACGCTTGCCGATGCTATCGGTGCTGATGATCAGGACGCGGTCGACGCCAGCAAAGCCGGAAACCAGGCTCGCGGCATCGTCGAAATCGACCTTGCGCACCGTAACGCCCCGGGCGGCGAGATCGGCCAGCTTGGCCGGATCGCGCGTGCCGGCAATGACCTTGGTGGCGCCGCGCGCCAGCAGTTCCTCGACAGCGATGCGGCCAAACTGGCCCGCTGCGCCGGTGACCAGCAGGGTCTGATCCTTGAATGTCGTCATCTTCGCTCTCCTTGTTGCAACAAACTCGTCCTTGCGGCGGATGCCTATGGAGAGTAAGTATCAAATGGAGAGTGCTATCTAGTGGGCTTTGATCGCCTGCGAAAGGAGGCACTTTCGCCGCACAAAGGCACCCCGGAGTAACCGCATGCGCAACCTGTCCGAAGAAGCAGAACTCTATGTCGAGCGCTGGAACAGCAGCGTGGGTGGCCCCTCCAGCGATTGCCCGGTGCGCGGCGTGCTCGACAAGATCAGCGATAAATGGAGCATGCTGCTGGTGATGACGCTCGCCAGTGGCCCCAAGCGCTTCAACCAGCTCCGGCGGGAAGTCCCCGACATCTCCCAGAAAATGCTGACCCAGACGCTGCGCGACCTGCAGCGTGACGGCATGGTGGCGCGTCGTGTCTTCGATACCAAGCCGCCTTCGGTGGAATATCGCCTGACCCCGCTGGGAAACTCGATCATCGTGCCGTTTGGCCATCTGATTTCTTGGGCCAGCGAGAACCACCGGCATATTGCCCAGGCGCGCGTGGAGTTTGCTGGGGCGGAAGTCTGACCGCAAACAGATGTTTGCAAAGAAATGTTTGCGATCGTAGGCTGGACCCATTATTGAGGTCCTGCCATGACCAGAACACATCTACGCGAAATCCGTCAGGTCACGCCCGATCCAACAGCGCTCAAGGCGCTGGCGCATCCGGTGCGGCTGCAAATTCTGGGCTTGCTGCGGCTTGATGGGCCGGCAACGGCGTCGGGCCTGGCAGCTCGGCTGGGGCTCAATTCGGGTGCGACGAGCTACCATCTCCGGCAATTGGCGCATCACGGCTTCATCGTTGAGGATGTAGAGCGCGGCAATGCGCGTGACCGCTGGTGGCGAGCGGTACACGAATCGACCAGCTTTGGAACAGATGCGGGCGATGGCGAGGCGCTGGAGGCCGGGATGGCCTTCGGGCAGGCCGCGCTCAACTGGCAGATCATGCAGATGCAGAGCGCGCTGCGGAACCACGTCAACCTCACCCCGGAATGGCGCAAGGCCTCGACCGTCAGCGACTACTATATTCCGCTCACCGCGGCGAAGGCAGAGGCGCTGGTGAAAAAGCTCCAGGATGTGCTGTGGGAAGCCATGCAATCGGCGCCGCCCATGGGCGGGCCTTATCCAGATGGGGTGGAGCCTTTCGCCATCATCCTGCACGGCTTTCCTCGTCCGCCCGAGGAGAAGGGGACGTCATGAGCGGGCACGGACCTCTCATCTCGCTGGCTGTTGCCAGTGTCGCCTCGATCGGTGGCACAAGGGTGTCCACCATCGCCATTCCGTGGCTGGTGCTGACGACGACGGGCAGCCCGGTGCTCACGGGCCTGGTGGGCTTTGCCGAAATGCTGCCCTATGTGCTGACCAAGGCATTGGGCGGTCCGCTGATCGATCGCCTTGGTGCGCGCCGTGTCGCCATCTGGTCCGACGGGCTTTCGACGCTCGCCGTGATGCTGGTGCCATTGCTGTTCTGGCTGGGCCTGCTGTCCATCTGGGTTCTTCTGCCGGCAGTGGCGCTGATCGGCGTGCTGCGTGCGCCCTCCGACGCAGCAAAGCACGCGCTGGTGCCGACAATTGCTGCGCTGGGAAAGGTGCCGCTGGAGCGGGTCACCGGCGTCATGGGCGCCAGCGATCGCCTGGCCGGAACCTTGGGCGCCGCCAGCGCCGGCGCATTGATCGCCCTGCTGGGTCCCGCGCCGGCGCTGCTCGCCAATGCCGCGGCATTCTGCCTGTCGGCGCTGGTCGTGGCGCTGGGTGTCCCCGGCCACGTTGCCAAGGCCCCCAGGCGGGACCGCTCCAGCAGCTATCGCTCCGAATTCGCGGCCGGGTGGAGCGTATTGAGCCGCAACCCGGTGCTGCGCAGCCTCGTCGTCATGATTGCCATCACCAATCTCTTCGACCAGGCCTATGCCATGGTGCTGCTGCCGGTCTGGGTACGGGCGGAGGGGCTGGATGTGACCTGGATTGGCATCTTTCTGGCCACCTTTTCCGGCGCATCCATTTTCGGGGCCGCCATCGCCGCCGCCGTGGGCCATAGGTTGCCGCGACTGCCTATCTATGTGGTCGGGTTCCTGCTCGCCGGTCCATTGCCCATGACGGCATTCGCCATCGACGCGCCGGTACCGGTGATCCTCTCCATCCTGTTGGTCAGCGGTTTTGGCGCCGGATTTCTCAATCCCATCATCGGGGCTATCATGTTCGAACAGATTCCGACGCCAATGGTCGGTCGGGTGATCGCGCTGTTCGGGGCTTTGGCCTGGGGCCTGATGCCATTTGGCGGGCTATTTGGCGGGCTGCTGATCGACAACTGGGGCATTGCGACCGCCTTGGGCGTAACCGCACTGCTCTACCTGCTGGCAACCCTGTCGCCCATTGCCATGCCCAGCTTCCGGCGGATGAGGGGGCAGCCTGTGCCCGCGTCGTGATCTCCACAGGCAGTTCCGGGCAAAATTAGCAATTTTCCCCGGAATCGCATAGATAAAGAGCAGTTCGAACAACCAAGAATCACCCCAGTGACCGATACGCCTGACACCGGAACCGGCGGGCTGCCGCCATCCGACATTTCGCTGATCTCCATCACCGATGAGATGCGCAAGTCGTACCTCGATTATGCGATGAGCGTGATCGTGAGCCGCGCGCTGCCCGACGTGCGCGATGGCCTCAAGCCGGTGCACCGGCGCATCCTGTTCTCGATGAGCGAGAACGGCTACGAGTACAACAAGCCATATCGCAAATCGGCCCGCGTTGTTGGCGACGTCATCGGTAAGTACCACCCCCATAGCGACGTGGCCGTCTATATGGCCTTGGTGCGCATGGCGCAGGACTTCTCCATGGGAGAGCTCCTGGTGGAAGGGCAGGGTAATTTCGGCTCGGTCGACGGCGATATGCCGGCTGCCATGCGCTATACCGAAGTGCGCATGCAGAAGATCACCAATTCCATGCTCGACGACCTCGACAAGGACACGGTGAACTTCCGCGACAACTATGATGGCTCCGAGAAGGAGCCCTCGGTGCTGCCAGCGCGCTTCCCCAACATGCTGGTCAACGGCGGCAGCGGCATCGCGGTCGGCATGGCGACCAATGTGCCCACGCACAATCTCGGCGAGACCATCGATGCGGCGCTGCTGATGCTCGACAACGAGCAGGTGACGACCGAGGAACTGCTGCAGGTGCTGCCGGGTCCGGACTTCCCGACCGCGGGCATCATTCTGGGCCGGGCCGGCATTCGCGCGGCTTATGAGACAGGGCGTGGCTCGATCCTGGTGCGCGGCCGCGTCGCTGTCGAGGAGATCCGCAAGGAACGCGAAGCTCTCGTCATCACCGAGCTGCCCTATCAGGTGAACAAGGCGACGCTGGTCGAAAAGATCGCCGAGCTGGTCCGCGAGAAGCGTGTCGAAGGCATTTCTGACATGCGGGACGAGTCCTCCCGCGAAGGCATGCGCGTCGTCATAGAGATCAAGCGCGATGCCCTGGCTGATGTGGTGTTGAACCAGCTCTATCGTTACACCGCGCTGCAGTCCTCGTTCGGTTGCAATTTCGTGGCGTTGAACGGCGGCAAGCCGCAATTGATGAACCTGCGCGAGATGTTGCAGGCGTTTATTGATTTCCGCCATGAAGTGGTGACGCGCCGTGCGCGCTTCCTGCTCAACAAGGCCCGTGACCGCGCCCACATCCTGGTCGGCCTGGCTGTGGCCGTCGCCAATATCGACGAAGTCATTGCCCTGATCCGCACCGCGCCCGATCCGGCGACGGCGCGCGAGCAGTTGATGACCCGCCGCTGGCCGGCACAGGATGTCGAGCCGCTGATCGCGCTGATCGACGATCCGCGCCACCGCATCAATGAGGACGGCACCTTCAACCTCTCCGAGGAACAGGCCCGCGCCATTCTCGAACTGCGCCTGGCGCGCCTGACCGCTCTTGGCCGCGATGAAATCGGCGAAGAGCTCAACGGCCTGGGCGTCGAGATTGCCGATTACCTCGAAATCCTGCGCTCTCGGGAGCGGGTGGTCGAGATCATCCGCAACGAGCTGACCGAGATCAAGGAGCAGTTCGCCACGCCGCGCCGCACCGAAATCTCCGACGTGGTTGGCGATTTCGACGACGAGGACCTGATCGCCCGCGAGGACATGGTGGTGACCGTGTCGCATGAGGGCTACATCAAGCGCGTGCCGCTCTCGACCTATCGGGCGCAGAACCGTGGCGGCAAGGGCCGCTCCGGCATGGCGACGCGCGAGGAAGATTTCGTCAGCCGCCTGTTCGTGGCCAATACGCATACGCCGGTGCTGTTCTTCACCGACCGTGGCATCGCCTACAAGCTCAAGGTCTGGCGCCTGCCGCTGGCCCAGGCCAATGCGCGCGGCAAGGCGCTGATCAACATCCTGCCGCTCGAGCAGGGCGAACGGCTGACCACCATCATGCCGCTGCCCGAGGACGAGACGACCTGGGCAAATCTCGACATCATGTTCGCCACCACGCGCGGCACCGTCCGCCGCAACTCGCTGGCCGACTTCGTCGAGGTGCGCCAGAACGGCAAGATCGCCATGAAGCTCGACGAGGGCGACCAGATCGTCGGCGTCGAGACCGCGACAGCCAATGACGACGTGCTGCTGACCACCGCGCAGGGCCAGGCCATCCGCTTCCCGGTGGACGACGTCCGCGTGTTCAAGGGCCGCGATTCCATGGGCGTGCGCGGCATCCAGCTGGGCGAGGGTGACAAGGTCATCTCCATGGCCGTGATCAACCACTCCGACGCGACGGCCGAGCAGCGCGCTGCCTATCTCAAGCGCAGCCGTGCGATGCGCGGCGAGACCGAGGCCGAGGATGCCGCAGCCGATGAAGCCGGCGTCGAGGCAGGCGAGCTCGACCAGGAACTCTACGCCAAGATGGGTGCGCAGGAGCAGTTCATCCTCACCATCTCCGAAAACGGCTATGGCAAGCGCACCTCGAGCCACGAATACCGGATCACCGGACGTGGCGGCAAAGGCATCGTCGCCATGGCGGTCAACAAGCGCAACGGCAACCTGGTCTCGAGCTTCCCGGTGGAAGATACCGACCAGATCATGCTGATCAGCGACGGCGGCCAGACCATCCGCCTGCCCGTCGGCGGCGACAAGCCGATCCGCATCGTCAGCCGTGGCAGCCAGGGCGTCATCGTCTTTGATACGGCCGAGGGCGAGAAGGTGATGTCGGTGGAGCACATCAGCGAGCCGGAAGGCGACGAGGATCTGCCACCCGAGGCGCCGGTTGCCGAATAAGCATCAGGGGCGCCGTTTGGCGCCCCTTTCGTTTCCGGGCCTCGCCTCTTGCCAATCGCGCAGCCCGGTGGCTTGCTCCTGTCCAAGGAGTCCCTGCCATGTTCGACCTCACCACGCTCATTCCCTATCTCGGCGCCTGCTTCCTGCTGGCTATCGTGCCCGGCCCCACGGTGACGGTCATCGTCGCCAATGCGCTGGCGCGCGGCACCGGTGCGGGCCTGGCCATCGTGGCCGGCACGCAGGCAGGCTTCCTTGTGATGACGCTGGTCGTCGCCCTGGGCATGCAGGCGCTGGTGGCCTTCATGGGCTGGGCCTTCGACTGGATCAAACTGATCGGCGCCGCCTATCTGGTCTGGCTGGGCTGGAAGATGTGGCGGTCGAACGGCGAACTCGGCGAGGCCCGGGCCGAAAGGACCAAGTCGCGGCTGGCCATGGCCGTCGAGGGGTTCCTCGTCATCCTGTCCAACCCCAAGGCACTGATTTTCCTCGGTGCCTTCCTGCCGCAGTTCGTTGACGTGACGCAGCCGACTTTCCCGCAGGTAATGATCCTGGGGCTGTTCTTCATGCTCGTCGCCGGCTCGACTGACGCGATCTATGCCATCGTGGCGGGCCGCGCCCGTGGCCTGCTGAGTGCAGCGCGGGTCCGCGTCATTTCGCGCGTTTCCGGGCTGATCCTGATGACCGGCGGCGTCTGGCTGGCATTGCAGAAGCGGGCTTAGGCCGTCCGCGCCTTGCCATGAATCCCGGCCCATGACAAAACCCTTGCAACAACAACGGGGGAGGGCGCCATGAGCAAGCTGGTTGGGTTCTATCCGGGCTCATTCGATCCGCTGACCAACGGGCATCTCGACGTGATCGAGCGGGCCTGCAAGCTGGTGGATACTCTGGTCGTTGCCGTCGGCATCAGCGCCACCAAGAAAAGTCCGCTCTTTGCCCATGAAGACCGTATCGCCATCCTCGAACAGGCGCTGGCGCCGGTTGGCAAGCGGACCGATACCGAGTTTCGCATCGTCGATTTCAGCGGGCTCATGGTCAACGCCGCCCGCGAGCATGGCGCCAAACTGATCATCCGCGGCCTGCGCGACACTACCGACTACAATTATGAAATGCAGATGGTGGGCATGAACGCGCAGATGGCGCCCGACCTGCAGACGGTGTTTCTGCCCTCGAGCCCGCCCGTGCGGCATATCTCGGCCACATTGGTGCGCCAGATCGCTGAAATGGGCGGCGATATTTCCGCCTTCGTTCCGCAAATCGTTCTGAAAGCCCTGAAAAGCAAATGATTGCCCTTACCCGTCGCCTCTTCGGCGCCCTCGTCATCGGCGCCGTGGCGCTGTCCGCCATGCCTGCCATCGCCCAGACCGGTACCCCGCACCTGATCCTCACTATCAAGGGTGGCGATGTTGACATCGAGCTGCTTCCTGCCCTGGCGCCCAAGCATGTCGAGCGCGTGGTCGCGCTGACGAAGGAGGGGGCCTATGACGGCGTGGTGTTCCACCGCGTCATCGACGGCTTCATGGCCCAGACGGGCGACGTGAAGTTCGGCAAGACCGGCGGCGAGGAATTTGACCTCACCATGGCCGGCATGGGCGGTTCCGACCTGCCCGACGTCCAAGCCGAATTCAACGCCGAGAGCTTCCAGCGCGGCGTGCTCGGCGCGGCGCGCTCGCAGGATCCGAACTCCTTCAACTCGCAGTTCTTCATCACCACCGCCGATGCCAGCTTCCTTGACGGCCAGTACACCGTGTTCGGCAAGGTCGTCAGCGGCATGGAACTGGTGGATGGCCTCGCAAAGGGCCCGGCCGAGCAGAACGGCGCCGTGGCCAACCCGGACCAGATCATCAAGGCGAAGATCGAATATAAGTGAGGGCTTGGGGAGCGGCTCACCGTTCCCAAACCCACCGCGCGTCACCCTCGGGCCTGACCCGAGGGCACTTCACTTTCTTAGGCGCCCGGTAAGTGCAGAGCCCCCGGGGTCAAGACCGAGGGTGGCGACCGGGGATGCCCCGACGCTCGCGCAACCTTGCACCATCAGCCCAATGGCCTTACATGCGGGCCACAATCCCCAACCAGAAAGTCAGATCCATGGCCGAATACGCCGATCCCGAAAACACCCTCGTCATCGAAACTACCAAGGGCAATGTCGTTATCGAGATGCGTCCCGACCTGGCGCCAAACCATGTCGCCCACATCAAGAAGCTGGCGCGCGAAGGTTTCTATGACGGCATCGTGTTTCACCGCGTGATCGACGGCTTCATGGCCCAGACCGGCTGCCCGCAGGGCCGCGGCACCGGTGGTTCGAAGTACCCGGACCTGAAGCAGGAATTCAATGCCGAGCCGCATGTTCGCGGCACTGCCTCCATGGCCCGCGCCCAGAACCCGGATTCGGCCAATTCGCAGTTCTTCATCTGCTTCGGCGATGCGCCCTTCCTCAACAAGCAGTACACCGTCTGGGGCAAGGTGATCGAGGGCATGGACAATGTCGACCAGATCAAGCGCGGCGAGCCGGTGATCAACCCGGACAAGATGCTTTCGGTCAAGGTCGCGGCCGATATCGCCGCCTAACCATCGCTATCCTGGGCGGCCAACATGGCCGCCCAAACGACTATCCCGGGGCGGCCCACTGTCAGGTGTGCCGCCACTTTTTCTTCTGTTCACCGGTCATTCATGTAGGCTCTGCTTGAAGGCCCGCCGAATACGAAGCAATGGGTCGGGAGATTGAGATGAAGGGGATATCGCGCAGACTGGCGGCAATCGCGGGCATGCTTGTGCTGGCAACGGGCGCGCAGGCCAGCGAGGGCCTGATGTGCAGCGGCGAGGGCGCGACGGTGGACGTGGCACTTGGCCGGCTTGTGGTGGTTGGCGTATTGGGCGCCTTCGTCGATATGGATGGCACCACCTATTCCACCGGTCCGGAACGCGGCGAGGGTATCCCGATCGCGACCGGCCAGGCCTTTGGCGACGACGACGGCATCAAGACCGACTTCGTCGATCCCAACTACGAGGAAATCCTCGTCAAGGTTCGCCTGACCTATACCGGCAACGAGGACGAGCCGCTGGCCGGCACGGTAACCATCGGCGACAAGACCGCCGACATCGCCTGCATGGCGGGCTGACCATGAGAAACCCTGTATTGCGCGGCCTGGCGGTCGGATTGGTTGTGTTGGGGTCAGTGGCGGCGTCGCACGCGACCGAGTGGATGTATTGCGGAGACACCGAGGCGGTGGTCGAGGTGGGCTTCCTGCTCGGATCGGTCGACGCCTTCATGCCGGCGGCGATCACCATGCGCCACAAGACCATGCACTGGACCTCGGGCGAGGCCTATGGCGAGGGCGCCCCGATCACCATGGGGCAGGGGTTTGCGGATGCGCGGACGCTGCAGGTCGACCTGTTCGACGAAAACCTGAGTGAGCGCGTCGCCGAATTGCGCCTCAGCCGCGCCGAGGAAGGCGACATGGTCGTGCTTGCCGGAACGCTCCGCATACCGGGGCAGGGTGTCTGGGCCGTGGCCTGCGACGCAACCTGAGGCGCCCGCTGCGAGCCGTTTGCGCCTGGAGCGGAATCGGTTTCTAGATTGACGCCTCTCCGTCTGGACCTGCTCCACAGTGTCCGATCAGATCAGGCTGTTTGATGAAAATGGATACAGTGCTCTGGGCGCTGATGGGCGTCGTTGCTGGTGCGTGCATTGCCACCCAGGCGCCGATCAACGCCCAGCTAGGCCGCAACCTGGGTGTGCCAGTCGCAGCGGCAGGCGTGTCGTTTGTCGCCGGGGCGATCCTGCTGTGGGTTCTCGCCTTCGGCCAGAGCGTGGTGACATCGACACCCATTGCGTTCGGCGCACCGGCACCCTGGACCTTTGTCGCTGGTGGCGTGCTCGGTGCATTCTACGTGTTCTCCAACATCACCCTGACGCCGATGATCGGGGCGGCTGCCGTCATGGCGCTTTCAGTGGCGGGCCAACTGATTGGCGGCATGCTGCTGGACAAGGTGGGCTTCATGGGCATGGCGGTGCGTGAAATTTCAGTGGGCCGGCTGGCCGGAGCGGCGTTGATCGTTGCTGGCGCCCTGATGGTTCGGACACTCTAGCTGCTGGCAAGGGACGCCGCTGACCATCGAGCGGCCTGACCATCCAGACGGTGAACAGTACGCTGGGCGACTAGCGCATTCCTGCAACACTGCGGCTTTCCTGCGCCGCTCCGGCAACCCGGTGCAGCGTGGTGGATTTCGCTGGCAGACCGTCAGTGCTAACCAGCCCTCATGCGCGTTTCAGATTTCGACTTCGACCTGCCCGAGAAGCTCATTGCCCTGCACCCGGCCGAGCCGCGCGATTCTGCGCGCCTGCTAGTGGTGGACCCTGCAGTCGGCCTGTCGGACCGGCATGTGCCTGACCTCCTGTGGCTGCTGAAGGCCGGCGACGTGCTTGTGGTCAATGACACACGCGTGCTGCCGGCCGAACTGCGCGGCACCCGGCTGCGTGGCGAGAACCGCGCCAACGTGTCGTTCAACCTGCACAAGCGCGTCGACGCCCACACCTGGCGCGCCTTTGCCCGGCCCGCCAAGAAGCTGGCATTGCTGGATCGGCTGGAATTGGGCAATGGCGAGGCCGACGCGCTGGTGGCGCGGGTTGCCGGCAAGGGCGATACCGGCGAAGTGACGCTGGAATTCGAACTGGGTGGCGCCCAGCTCGACGAGGCCATCAAGTCGCATGGCGCCATGCCGCTGCCGCCCTATATCGGCGCCAAGCGCGACGTGGAGGAGCGTGACCTGGTCGACTACCAGACCGTCTATGCGGCCGAGGACGGCGCCGTGGCCGCGCCTACGGCGGGCCTCCATTTCACCGAAAGCCTGCTGCAGCAACTGACCGAAAAGGGCGTCACCATCGAGCGCGTGACGCTGCATGTGGGGGCAGGGACCTTCCTGCCCATGAAGGTGGACGATACCGACGACCATGTCATGCATGCCGAATGGGGCGAGATCGATGCGGCGACGGTCGAACGCATCCGCGTCAAGAAGGCGTTGGGCGGCCGGGTGGTCGCCGTCGGCACCACCAGCCTGCGCCTGCTCGAAACGGCGTCGCGGGCATCTGGCACGCTGCAGCCCTTCATGGGCGATACCGATATCTTCATCACCCCCGGCTTCCGCTTCCGGACGGTCGATGTGCTGATGACCAATTTCCACCTACCCAAATCGACCCTGTTCATGCTGGTCAGCGCCTTTTCGGGCATGGATGTCATGAAGCGGGCCTATGCCCATGCGATCGCGGAGCGGTATCGGTTCTATTCCTACGGCGATTCGTCGCTGCTTCTGCGCGCGGAGCAGGATGCGCCTGAGGATGACGGCTTGTAGCCGCGGGGGCCTTCCTTCGGCGGGATCAACCCGCTAGAACGCGCCGCATGAAACAAGTCACCTTCACCCTTTCGGCCACCGATGGCATGGCGCGGCGCGGGCGGATCGATACGCCGCGCGGCGATATCCAGACACCGGCCTTCATGCCCGTGGGGACCGCCGGCACCGTCAAGGCCATGTATCCCGAACAGGTGCGCGAGACCGGCGCCGATATCCTGCTCGGCAATACCTATCACCTGATGCTGCGCCCCGGCGCCGAGCGCGTCGCCTCGCAGGGTGGCCTGCACGACTTCATGGATTGGCAGCGGCCGATCCTCACCGATAGCGGCGGCTTCCAGGTGATGTCGCTGGCGCAACTGCGCAAGCTGACCGAGAAGGGCGTGACCTTCCGCAGCCATATTGACGGCTCATCCCATGAACTGACGCCCGAGCGCTCCATCGAGATTCAGACGCTGCTCGACAGCGACATCATCATGCAGCTCGACGAGTGCCTGAAGCTGCCGGCCGAGCGCAAGGAGATGGAGCGCGCCATGCAGCTGTCGCTCCGCTGGGCCGACCGCTCCAAGGCCGCCTTCAACAATCAGCTCAACCGGGCGCTGTTCGGCATCGTGCAGGGCGGGGACGATCCGGAACTGCGCGCACGATCGGCGCAGGGGCTCAAATCCATCGGCTTTGACGGCTATGCCGTTGGTGGCCTCGCCGTGGGCGAGCCGCAGGACGTCATGTTCCGCGTGATCGAGGAGATCACGCCCGAACTTCCCACGGACCGCCCACGCTACCTGATGGGCGTCGGCAAGCCCGATGATATCCTGGGCGCCATTGGCCGCGGCATCGACATGTTCGACTGCGTGCACCCGACCCGCGCCGGCCGGCACGGCCATGTCTATACCCGCTTCGGCGTCATCAATCTGAAAAACGCCCGGCATAGGGATGATCACCGTCCCATTGACGAGGCCTCGCCCAATCCCAATTGCCGGCGATGGAGCCGGGCCTATCTCCACCATCTCGTTAAGACAGAAGAGATTTTAGGCGCGATGATCCTTTCCCAGATCAACCTGGCCTATTATCAAGAGCTGGTGCAGGGCTGCCGGGGTGCAATCGAGGGCGGCCGTTTCAACGATTTTGCGGCAGAGACGCGCGCGGCATGGGCCGCGGGTGACCTGCCTGTGCTGTAAGGAAAAGCTGATGGCTAAAGGCTCCGCTCTCAACGCGTTGATGAAACATCGCAAGCGTCTGGACGATGTGACGATGCGCGAGCAGTTCGCCATCGACCCCAACCGCTTCCAGCGCTATTCCGCATCAGGCGCCGGCATCCTGCTCGACTATTCCAAGAACCGCATCGACGGCGATGTCATGGCCGCCCTGTTCGACCTGGCTCGAGCAGCCGGCGTCGAGGAACGCCGCGACCAGATGTGCGAAGGCGAGCATATCAACATCACCGAAGACCGCGCCGTGATGCACATGGCCCTGCGCTACCAGGGCGACAAGCCGGTGCCGGTCGATGGCAAGGACGTGATGCCCGACGTGCGCGGGGTGCTGGCCGCGATCAAAACCTATACGGACGCTGTCCGCTCAGGGGAAATCCGCGGTCACGGCGGCGAGCAGTTCACCGACATCGTCAATATCGGCATCGGCGGTTCGGACCTCGGACCGGCCATGGTGACCCTGGCGCTCGAGCCCTATACCAGGGCAGACCTCCGCGCCCACTACGTCTCCAACGTCGACGGCGCCCACATCCACGATGTGCTCAAGCGCCTGAACCCCAGGACGACGCTGTTCATCGTCGCGTCCAAGACCTTCACCACCGACGAGACCATGACCAATGCCGGCTCGGCGCGCGACTGGATCGCCGATACGCTGGGCGAAGAGGCCGTGCCCAACCATTTCGCGGCCGTCTCGACCAATATTCCTGCCTGCGCCAAGTTCGGCATTCGCGAAGACCGCATTTTCGGCTTCTGGGACTGGGTCGGCGGGCGCTATTCGGTGTGGTCGGCCATCGGCCTGCCGATTGCGCTGGCCGTCGGTTACGACAATTTCCTCGGCTTCCTCAAGGGCGCCGACGCCATGGACCGGCATTTCCTGTCGGCGCCGCTCGAAGACAATTTGCCTGTGATCATGGCCGTACTCGGCGTGTGGTATCGAAATGCATGGGGCTTCTCGACCCATGCCGTGCTGCCCTATGACCAGCGCCTCAGCCGTTTTGCTGCCTACCTGCAGCAGCAGGATATGGAGAGCAACGGCAAGTCGGTCACGCTGTCGGGCAAGCCCGTCGGCTGGTCCACCGGCCCCATCGTCTGGGGCGAACCGGGCACCAATGGACAGCACGCCTTCTACCAGCTCATCCATCAGGGTACCGACGTCATTCCCTGCGATTTCCTGATCGCCGCCAGGCCCCATGAAAGCCTGCCGCCGCATCACGACAAGCTCGTAGCGAACGTTCTGGCGCAGTCCGAGGCGCTGATGCTTGGCAAGACCAAGGCCGAGGTCGTGGCCGAGCTCAAGGCGCAGGGCCTCGACAAGGCCAAGATCAAGGAACTGACCCCGCACAAGATGTTCCCGGGCAACCGCCCCTCCAACACGCTGTTTTACGAGCAGCTGACGCCGGAGACCCTGGGCTCCCTGGTCGCGCTCTACGAGCACAAAGTGTTCACCCAGGGCGTGATCTGGAACGTCAATTCCTATGACCAGTGGGGCGTGGAGCTGGGCAAGCAACTGGCCAAGGCGCTGCTGCCCAAGGTCGAGGGCAAGCAGAGCGGGGAGGGGCATGACAGCTCCACCCAGGGCCTGCTGGCCTATTATCTGGCGAACAAGGGCTGATCGCTTGACCATCACGACCGAGGAACAGCTCGAAAAGCTCAAGGCCATCGGCCGCATCTGCGCCATCACCCGTGACGCCATGGCCTCGGCCATGCGTCCCGGCATGACCACGGCCGAGCTCGACGAGATCGGCGCCAAGCTCCTGGCCGAGCACGGTGCGCTGTCCGCGCCCGTGGTGACCTACAACTTCCCCGGCGCCACCTGCATCTCGGTCAACGAGGAGATTGCCCACGGTATTCCGGGCGAGCGGGTGCTGCGCGAGGGGGACCTGGTCAATATCGACGTCTCCGCGGAAAAAGACGGCGTCTTCGCCGACTGCGGATCGTCCTATCTGCTGGGGGAGGGCGATCGACGACTGGTTGCACTCTGCCGCGACGGCAAGAAGGCCATGTGGGCCGGCATCAATGCCGTCAAGGCTGGCGCTCCGCTGGCGGATATCGGCGAAGCCATCGGCAAGTTCGCCAAGAAGGGCGGTTACACGCTGATCCGGAACCTGGCCAGCCACGGCGTCGGCGATAGTCTGCATGACGAGCCGGGCGAAATTGCCACCTGGCCCGACAAGTCCGAGCGCCGTCGCATGACCAATGGCCTGGTCTTCACCATCGAGCCCTTCCTGTCGCTCGGCGGCAAGATGGCGGACCAGAAGTCCGATGACGATGAATGGACGCTGGTCGCCCGGCCGAGCGCACCCTGCGTGCAATATGAGCACACCGTGGTGGCAACGCCCCGCGGTGCCGTCGTGGTGACGCTGGCGGCTTGAAGCCTTCCACCTCTCCCCCAGGGGGAGAGGTGAGGAACGCCCTACAGCCAAACCAGCAGCATCGGGCCCATCACCACCATCCCCGCCGCCACCGCAAAGCGGAGGTTGCCCAGCTGGCGCAGGCTCTGCACGCTGAGCACTGACGACAGCACCAGGAACACTCCCAGCGCTATGAAAACAGGGGTCAGAGGCGCCAGGGCAAAGGCGGTGTCCTCGGTGAGCTGCAGGTAGATCATGTGCCCGCCGACAAAGCCGAGCAGGGCGGCAATCACCACAGTGACCGCCTTGGAAGCGATCAGCAGCGCCATGTCGATGGTGTTGCTGGCGATCAGCAGCGCCAGCCCGGCAGCCGTGACATGGGCTGCAGCCAGCGTCGTGAACAGGCGGTTATCGGCCAGCATGGGTACCATTTCGGGCGGCGCGCTGAGCGGCAGCGAGCCGACCATGGGCAGGTTGGCCCCATATTGCGCCAAGAGGTAGATGACGTAGAGCATGGCCAGCGTGCCGACGGCGAAAACCAGCGCCGCCGTTGCCAGCACCTTGAGCAGATCAGTGAAATCCTGGGACAAAGCAGCGGACCCGATCAGAAGTTGGGAATGGTATGCCGGGAGGGGGTCGAACCCTCGACCATTCGATTAAAAGTCGAATGCTCTACCACTGAGCTACCGGCACGCACCAAGTCTGACGCTGCTGGCGTCGCGGCGGAACATAGCCACGTGGCCTCTGCTGTCAACCGCAATTGCTGCATGGCCCAGGACTGTTCAGGTCAGCCCCGCTAATGGGCCAGCGGCGTTCCGGTAAATGGCATTGGCAGGCACGATACCGACAGGCGTTCGAGCCTGGCGCAGAGGGCAGTCGCCTCCGAGAGCTGGTTGATGGGACCAACGACGATGCGCTGGTTGTCGCTATTGGCCTCTTCGACCAGCAGTGGTGCCAGGCCGAACAGCAGCGGCCCGATCTTCATGGTCAGGTCGCGCCAGGCTTCCGGCGCCTGTTCAAACGCCACGGGTAAACCGAGCGCCACGCCGAAAGCGGTCTCATCAGGCACCGGGATCGCGGCGAGCTGTTCCACGGGCGCGGGCAGCGGCTGATCGCTGGCGGGCACCGGCAGCGCCTCTGCCATGGGCTGCTGGCGCACCACCACCGAGCCCCCATCGGCCTCATAGACCAGCGCCGGATCCGTGCCGATCGCCGCGGTAAGATTGCTGCGGTCGATATTGGAGTCGTCGGGCAGGGATTCGAGCAGCACCGGCAGGCTGACTTCGAGGGCACCGACGCGGCGCGTGATCTCGTTGCCCCTCTGCTCATCAAGGGCAAAGCGCGCCGTGAGGACGCCGTTTTCGCGCTTGAGCCGGATCTGCTCCTCGCGGAGTTCCCTCACCTGCACCCGCAACTGCTCGAGCGATGCGCCCTCGATCCTGGTCTTGTGCAGGCCTGCCAGCACCCCCTGGGGCATGACAGCGGAAACATTGGCCCCCATCACGGCAATGCCCGACAGTACCAGGGCAACGATGCCCCAGGTCGTCACGTCCGATTGCCGGAATTGTTCCGATGCTCTAGCCAATGCAAATATCCTGGGGGCGCAGTCGAATCAGACGATGCACCTGATTCAACCATGGCGCTGCCATTATGGGTTCGCCAACTCTTGGCTGCCATAATCCTGTGAAAATGCGTTGCAAAAGAACGCCTCGGAGAAACCTTCATGACTGAGCTGCTGTCGATCATTCTTGCTGCGGGCGAGGGCACGCGCATGCGATCGGCGACACCCAAGGTTCTTCATCCCGTGGGCGGGCTGCCCGTGGTCAGTCACGTCGTCCGCACCGTGCAGGCCTTTGGCGCCCAGATCGCCGTTGTCGTCGGCCCGAACCACGAGGCCGTGGAAGCCGCGGTGACCGAAATTGCGCCTGGCGCCGCCATTTCCCGGCAGGAGCAGCGCCTGGGCACCGGCCATGCCGTGCTGCAGGCCAAGCCATCCTATGATGCCGCGCCGGGCCATATCCTGGTGCTCTATGCCGATACGCCCCTGGTGACCGCGGCGACCATCACCGAGATTGCCACCCGCCTCGACGCAGGCGCCGATATGGTCGTGGTCGGCTTCCGGCCCGGCGATCCCACTGGCTATGGGCGACTCCTGACCGAGAATGGCCGCGTGGTCGCCATCCGCGAGCACAAGGATGCCACCGAGGCCGAGCGGACCATCGGCCTCTGCAATTCCGGCATTATCGGCTTCCGCGGCGACACCCTGCGTGCCGTTATCGACCGGATCGACAACAAGAACGCCAAGGGCGAATACTACCTCACCGACGCCGTCGAACTGGCATCGGCCGATGGGCGCCGGATCGACTATATCGAGGCTGACGCCAATGAGCTGATCGGCGTCGATGACCGCACCAAGCTGGCCCAGGCCGAGGCGACGTTCCAGGAACTGCGCCGCTCCGATTTCATGAAGGCCGGCGTGACGCTCAAGGACCCCAAAAGCGTCTGGTTCTCCTATGACACCCAGATTGCGCGTGATGTGACCATCGAGCCCAATGTCGTGTTCGGGCCGGGCGTGGTGATCGAGGAGGGCGCGGTGATCCATGCCTTCAGCCATATCGAGGGCGCCCATGTGGGCCGCAATGCCTCGGTGGGCCCGTTTGCGCGGCTGCGGCCGGAGGCGAACCTGGGCGAGGGCGCCAAGATCGGCAATTTCGTCGAGATCAAGAAGGCCGAGATCGGCAAGGGCGCCAAGGTGAGCCACCTGACCTATATCGGCGATGCCAGTATCGGCGCCGACGTGAATATCGGTGCCGGCGTCATCACCGTGAACTATGATGGTTACAACAAGCACCGCACCGTGGTCGGTGACGGCGCCTTCATCGGCTCTAACGCCGCGCTGGTCGCCCCGGTTACCGTGGGCGCCGGAGCGCTGGTCGCCAGCGGCAGTGTCATTACCGAGGATGTCGAGGCCGACGCGCTGGCGCTGGGCCGGGCCCGCCAGGTAAACAAGCCCGGTCGGGCCAAGGAAATTTTTGCGGCCGCCAAGGCCAAGAAGCAAGCGAAGAAGGGCAACTGACATGTGCGGCATCGTCGGCATTGTAGGCAGCGAACCCGTTGCTGTTCGTCTCGTGGACGCCCTCAAGCGCCTCGAATATCGCGGTTATGACAGCGCCGGGGTGGCGACGTTGGAGGGCGGCGACATTTCCCGTCGCCGCGCCGAAGGCAAGCTGGGCAACCTGGCGCAAAAGCTGAATTTCGAGCCGCTGGGTGGACGCATCGGCATCGGCCACACCCGCTGGGCCACGCATGGCGCTCCGACCGAGCAGAATGCCCATCCCCATGCCACCGATCGTGTGGCCGTGGTCCATAACGGCATCATCGAGAACTACCGCGACATGCTGGCCGATCTCGCCAGGGACGGCTACCTGCCCAAGACGCAGACCGATACGGAATCGGTGGCGCTGTGGGTCACCCGTGAACTGGCCAACGGGGCGGACCCCGAACTGGCCGTGGCGCGGACGCTCAAGCACCTCAAGGGCGCGTTCGCGCTGGCCTTCCTCTTCAAAGGCGAAGAGGGGCTGCTGATTGCCGCCCGCCACGGGGCGCCGCTAGCCATCGGCTATGGCACCACCGAGATGTATCTCGGCTCAGACGCCATGGCGCTGGCGCCGTTCACCTCGCGCCTGACCTATCTCGAGGACGGCGACTGGGCCGTCATCACCCCGGCCGGCGTCACCATCCGCGACGGCAAGGACGCCATCGTGCAGCGCGAGCAGCAGATCTCGCAGGCTTCGGCGCTGATGGTGGACAAGGGCAACCACCGCCATTTCATGGCCAAGGAAATCTACGAGCAGCCCGAGACCATCTCCCATACGCTCAGCCACTATGTGGACATGGGCGCCGAACGGGTGGCCATACGCGAGGTGCTGCCCTTCGACTGGGCCGATCTCAGCCGGCTGACCATCAGCGCCTGCGGCACGGCCTACCTGGCTGGTGCAGTGGCCAAATACTGGTTCGAGCGCTATGCCCGGCTGCCGGTCGATATCGACGTCGCCTCCGAGTTCCGCTATCGCGAGCCGCCGCTGGAAAAGGGCGGGCTGTCGCTCTTCATCTCGCAGTCGGGCGAGACTGCTGACACGCTGGCGGCTTTGCGCTACTGCGCGGGGCAAGGGCAGCACGTGGCCTCGTTGGTCAACACGCTGGAATCCACCATTGCCCGCGAATCGTCCGTCGTGTTCCCCATCCTCTGCGGTCCCGAAATCGGCGTCGCCTCGACCAAGGCGCTGACTGCGCAGTTGACGGCCCTTGCCAGCCTGGCCATCGCGGCGGGCCGAGCACGCGGCGTGCTGGATGCCAGCAAAGAGCAAGAATTCGTGCGGCAACTTGTAGGCTTGCCTGCAGCAGTTTCGGAGGCTTTGGCCACCGAAACGCAAATCATGGAGATCGCCAAGCGCCTGTCCAAGGCCAAGGACGTGCTCTATCTCGGCCGCGGCCCGATGTTCCCCATAGCCATGGAAGGGGCGCTGAAGCTCAAGGAAATCAGCTACATACATGCCGAAGGTTATGCAGCAGGTGAACTAAAGCATGGCCCCATCGCGCTGGTGGACGAAGATATGCCCGTCATCGTCGTAGCGCCATCGGACGAACTGGTCGACAAGACCCTTTCCAACATGCAGGAAGTCGCCGCCCGCGGTGGCAAGATCATCCTGATCACCGACGCCGAAGGCGCCGCCACGGTGGGGCAAGGTGTGGCAGACGTCATTGTTATTCCACACGTTTCGAGCTTCGTCGCGCCGATCCTGGCGACCATCCCGGTGCAGCTGCTGGCCTATCACACCGCCGTATTCATGGGCACGGATGTGGACCAGCCGAGGAATTTGGCGAAGTCGGTGACGGTAGAATAGTACTCCTCCTCGCACACCGGACGTCACCCTCAGGCTTGACCCGAGGGCACTGCACTACTGGATGTTCGGCAAGTACAGGACCCTCGGGTCAAGCCCGAGGGTGACGATCCAGGTTGGGGCGGAATGGTGCTATCCCGCCCTTATTAGCGGGATCGCCAGGTCTTTCCGGAACAAATACAACAGCGTACGGGCGGCCTCGCCCTCCGCGCCGCTAAGGCCCGGATTGCGGGCCAGCAGGGCCTTGGCTTCGTCATGGGCATAGTCGAGCAGGTGCCGGTGCACATCAGGCACGGCGAGCCGATAACCGGGCATACCGGACTGCCTTGTGCCCAGCACGTCGCCCTGGCCACGGAGCTCCAGGTCCTTCTCGGCGATCTCGAAGCCGTCTTCGGTGGATTTTATCGTTTCCAGGCGGGCCTTTGCGGTCTCGCTCAGCGGATCCTTGTAGAGCAGCAGGCAGGCCGAGCGCTGCGAGCCGCGGCCGACGCGCCCGCGTAGCTGGTGGAGCTGGGCAAGGCCGAAACGCTCGGCATGCTCGATGATCATGATCGAGGCATTGGGAACGTCGACGCCGACTTCGATGACGGTTGTGGCGACCAACAGCTTGAGTTCATTGGCTGAAAAGCGCCGCATAACCTCCTGCTTGGCGGCAGCGCTCATGCGCCCATGCACCAGGGCAACCTGGTCGCCGAACACTTTTTGCAGCTCGGCGAAGCGATCTTCGGCGGCGACGACCTCGAGATGCTCGCTTTCCTCGACCAGTGGGCAGACCCAGAAGGCTTGGGCGCCCTCTGCGAGACGGGCCTGCAATCGCGAGATGACCCGGTCATAGTCGCCGATGGAAAGCACCGCCGTATCAATGGGTTGGCGGCCGCGCGGCTTTTCGCGCAGCACGCTGACAGCCATGTCGCCAAAGTGGGTGAGCACCAGCGTACGCGGGATCGGCGTGGCGGTCATGACGAGGAGATCGGTATGCTTGCCCTTGTCGGACAGGGCCAGGCGCTGGTGCACGCCGAAGCGGTGCTGCTCGTCGACGACGGTGAGGCCCAGATTGTGGAATTCCACCCCGGACTGGAACAGCGCATGGGTGCCGACCACTATCGTGGTTTCGCCGCTGGCTATGCCGGCCAACTTGGCGCGGCGCTCGGCGGCCGGCATCTTGCCGGTCAGCAGTTCGCAGCCGAGGCCGGCGGAGTCGCACAGTGGTTTCAAGGTCTTGAAGTGCTGCGCGGCGAGGATTTCGGTCGGCGCCATGAGGGCCGACTGGGCGCCGCTCTCGGCCATGGCAGCCATGGCCATCAGCGCCACGACCGTCTTTCCGGCGCCGACATCGCCCTGCAGCAGGCGCGACATGCGGTCGGGTGAGGCGAGGTCAGCCCTTATCTCATCGAGTGCCCGCAACTGCCCCTCGGTGAGGGTATAGGGTAGCAGACTGCTAACCTTTGCCGTCACCTCACCGGTGAAAGTGCGGCTGATGCCGCGGGCCGCAACCATGGTCGAGCGGATCAGCTGCAGGGTCAGCTGGCCGGCCAGATATTCATCATAGGCAAGGCGTTGGCGGGCAGGGGACCATAGCTGGGCCTGGTCGGGATCATCAGGCAGATGCACGGCACGCATCGCCTCGGCAAAGCTCGGCCAGCGGCGTTGCGCCATTGTAGCATCGTCGATCCATTCGGGGATATCGGGCAGGCCATCCACGACCTGCCGCACCAGCTTGGCGAGCGCCTTGGAACTGAGACCCTGGGTCAGCGGATAGACCGGCTCGACCAGCGGCAGGGTGTCGAACTTGTCGGCCTCGACGATGTAGTCGGGGTGGGTGATCTGCTTGTCGCCGTTGAAGAAACCTATCTGGCCGGAGACGAAGCGCTCTTCGCCAACGGGCAGGGCCTTTTCCACCCAGCCGCCCTGGGCCCGGAAGAACACCAGTTGCACGTCACCCGTGTCATCATGGGCGAAAACCCGGTGCGGGATATGCTCGCGGCCGCGCGGCGGCGGCTGGTGACGGTCGATGTGCAGTTTCAGTGTGACGATCTGGTTGAGATAGGCCTCGGCGATGCCCACCTGCCGGCGGCGGTCGACTACGCCTGATGGCATGTGCATCAGGATATCGAGGGCGATTGCCTCCTGGCCCTCGGGCGCACCAAAATAGCGCGTCAGCAGCGCAGCCAGCTTGTCGCCGACACCCTTGATCGAGTGCAGCGAGCGAAACAGCGGCGATAGGGATTCCGGGCGGCTCACGATTCTCTCTGGCTCCTTGGACGGCAAGCTAGCCGGTGATGGGAACCCCGTCACCCCTCGGGAATTGGTGGCTGACAATCTGGATTAATCCGCGTAAGAGGTGTGTCCAAATCGGGAACAAACTCAGGATCATGGCGCGTCAAATGACTGCCGGTGAAGATATTGCCGTGCGCCGCAAGAAGCTGCGCTACCGGGCCTGGCACCGGGGGACCAAGGAGATGGATCTGATCCTGGGACCCTATGCCGACGCCCATACCGAGGGCATGGACGAACGGAATCTGGACAGGCTGGAAGCCCTCATGAACGAGGAAGACCCGCCGCTGCTCAAGTGGGTCATGGGGCAGGAAGAGCCCCCCGCCAATGTCGACCGCGACTTCCTTGCTGAGGTGATCGCCGACCATCAGGCGCGGCTGGCCAAATGAACGAAGTCGTCCCGCAGCGCCCGACGCGCACCATCGCCAATGTGCCTGATGGCATGCAGCCCATGGTGTTGGCGCGCCTGGTGCAACAGCGCATCGAGGCGGCGCCCGATGATGCGGCGAGCATTGTGTTCGTGGCGCGTGATGGGCGCCGGCTGCAGCGCATGGCCGATATCCTCACTGCCATGCTGCCCGGCCATGCGGTGCTGACGCTGCCGGCCTGGGACTGTCTGCCCTATGACCGCGTTTCGCCCAACAATGTCACCATCGCGGCGCGGATGAACACGCTGGCCGCGCTGACATCAGGCGCCAGGGGCGCCGTGGTGCTGACTGCGGTCAATGCGCTGATCCAGAAAGTGCCGCCGCGCGACGTGGTCGAGACCATGTCCTTCTCGGCGGCGACGGGACGGATCGTCGACAGCGACAAGCTGATCGCCTGGGCAGCCAATAATGGCTATCTGCGCGTGCCGACGGTGCGCGAAAGCGGCGAATATGCGGTGCGTGGCGGGCTGATCGACCTGTTCCCGGCCAGCGCCGAGGCGCCGTTGCGCTTCGACTTCTTCGGTAGCCAGCTGGAGTCGATTCGTACGTTTGATCCTGACAGCCAGCGCACGACCGGCCAGCTCAAGCGCGTCGACCTGACGCCGATGAGCGAGGTGGTGCTGACGGACGAGACCATCCGGCGGTTTCGGCAGAACTATACCGCGACCTTCGGTGGCAACACGGTCGACGATACGCTTTATGCGTCGGTCAGCGGCGGCTCGCGCTATTCGGGCACCGAGCACTGGCTCCCCTTCTTCTACGAGCATCTCGATACGCTGGCCGACTATGTCGGCGATGCGCCGTTCGTCTTCGACGAGCAGGCCGCCGAGGCCTATGCCGACCGCGTTACGCAGGTGCGCGACTATTACGAGGCGCGCGAGGCGGCGCGCCTGGCCCCGGTAGTCGCCGGGTCCGGCGCGCCCTACAAGCCGGTCAAGCCGGAGCTGCTCTATGCCGTCGACGCGCATCCCTATGCGCTATCAGGCGCATCGGTTATCCAGCTCAGCCAGTTTATGGCGCCGGGCACCAAGGCCGTGGACGATGCCGGGGGCCATATCGCCCCCAGCTTTGCCGCGGAGCGGCAGGCGACCGATACCAACCTATTCCAGTCTGTGGTCGACCGGCTGCTGGCCGAGCGCCGCAACGGGCGGCGCGCCGTCATTGCCTGCTGGAGCACGGGCACCCGCGACCGCATGGTGCAGGTGCTCAAGGACCATGGTCTGACCAATCCGCGCCTTGCCGAGAACTGGCGCGATGCCGAGACGACCAGCGCCGCCACCACTTCGCTGGTGGTGCTGCCGCTCGAAACGGGCTTCGAGACCAAGGACCTGCTGGTTCTGTCCGAGCAGGATATCCTGGGCGAACGCATCCTGCGGCCCCAGCGCAAGAAGAAGGCCTCCGATGCTCTGACCGAAGCGGCAAGCCTCAATGCCGGGGACCTGGTGGTCCATGTCGATCACGGTATCGGCCGCTTCATCGGGCTCAAGGTGATCGAGGCCGGCGGCGCGCCGCATGAATGCGTCGAACTCGAATATGGCGGCGATACCAAGCTCTACCTGCCGGTCGAAAATATCGAGCTGCTGACGCGCTATGGCAGCGACGACGGCCATGTGACGCTCGACAAGCTGGGCGGCGTCGCCTGGCAGGCCAAGAAGGGCAAGCTCAAGAAGCGCATCCGCGAGATGGCGGAGCAGCTCATCAAGATCGCGGCAGCGCGCCTGCTCACCCGGGCGGACGTGGTCGAGATCAATGCCGGCGCTTATGACGAATTCGCCGCGCGCTTCCCCTATGAGGAAACCGAGGACCAGATGGCGGCCATCGAGGCGGTGTTCGATGACGTGACCTCCGGCCGCGTCATGGATCGGCTGGTCTGCGGCGACGTGGGCTTCGGCAAGACCGAGGTGGCCCTGCGCGCGGCCTTTGCGGTGGCGCTATCGGGCAAGCAGGTCGCGGTCGTCGTGCCGACGACGCTGCTGGCTCGCCAGCATTTCAAGACCTTCTCGGAACGCTTCAAGGGCCTGCCGGTCCGGGTACGCCATGCCTCGCGCATGGTGAGCGCCGCGGAATTGAAGGCGACCAAGGAAGGTCTGGCGGACGGGCAGGTCGATATCGTGGTCGGCACCCATGCGCTGCTGAGCAAGACGATTCGGTTCAAGGATTTGGGGCTGCTGATCATCGACGAAGAGCAGCACTTCGGCGTGGGCCACAAGGAGCGGCTTAAGGAACTCAAGGCCAATGTGCACGTGCTGACGCTGACGGCGACGCCGATTCCGCGCACGCTGCAACTGGCGCTGACCGGCGTTCGTGACCTCAGCCTCCTGGCGACGCCGCCGGTGGATCGCCTCGCCATCCGCACCTTCATCTCGCCCTTCGACGCGCTATCGGTGCGCGAGGCGCTGCTGCGCGAGAAGTATCGCGGCGGGCAGAGCTTCTACGTGGTGCCGCGCATCGCCGACCAGCACGAGATTGCCGAGTTCCTCAAGGCGCAGGTGCCCGAGGTGTCGTTTGTCGTTGCCAACGGCCAGATGGCGCCGGGCGAGCTCGATGACATCATGAATGCCTTCTACGACAACAAGTTCGACGTGCTGGTGGCGACGACCATCGTCGAATCGGGGCTCGACATCCCCAATGCCAATACACTGATCGTTCATCGCGCCGATCACTTTGGCCTCGCCCAGCTCTACCAGATACGCGGCCGCATCGGCCGGGCCAAGCAGCGCGCCTATGCGCTGTTCACCGTGCCGCCCGATCGCAAGCTGACCGACACCGCCGAACGCCGGCTGGGCGTGCTGCAATCGCTGGAAAGCCTGGGGGCTGGCTTCCAGCTCGCCAGCCACGACCTCGATATTCGCGGGGCAGGGAACCTGCTGGGCGATGAGCAGTCGGGCCATATCCGCGAGGTGGGCTACGAACTCTACCAGGCCATGCTGGAAGAGGCGGTGGCCAACCTCAAGAGCGGCGATGAGGAATACGAGGATCGCAACGAGTGGAGCCCGCAGATCTCGCTGGGCATGCCGGTGATGATCCCCGAGCACTATATCCCCGACCTGCAGCTGCGCATGCAGCTGTATCGGCGCCTGGGCGACCTGACCGATATCCGCGACATCGACGCTGCCGGCGCCGAGCTGATCGACCGTTTCGGTCCTCTGCCCGAAGAGGTCGAGGCGCTGCTCAAGGTTATCCTGGTCAAGGCGCTGTGCCGCCAGGCCAATGTCGAAAAGGTGGATGCCGGCCCCAAGGGTGCGGTCATCAGCCTGCGAAACAACGAGTTCCCCAATCCGACGGCCCTGGTGCGGCTCGTGAGCGACCCCGCCAACCAGGTTCGCATCAAGCCCGATCAGAAACTCGTGTTCGCCCGCAATTGGCCCACGCCCAATGACCGGCTCAAGGGCGCGGCGGCAATCCTGTCGCGCCTTGCAAAACTGGCCGAAAATGCGTCCTGAGCGGGGCGTATCAACCCTGTCCTGCCATAATGCTTTGGCAAGCTGTATCGGTCATGTTATTGCCCGAATTCAGCACTTGAAGGGCAGTTCAATTCTCAAGGTGCCAGAAGTCACCGGGACCGCCAAAGAAGCCAAGGAAATTCTATGAACCTCAGGAAACCTCTCGTCGCCGGTTTTGCGGTGGCCGCGCTCATGCTGTCCCCCTTGTCGGCCTACGCACAGGAGGCCACTCCCGCCGAGGCCCCAGCTGCCGAAGCGCCTGCCGCTGACGCCGCTGCTGCGACGCCGGCCGATGCCGCCGCTGGCAGCACCAACTGGCTCAAGGTCTGCGATCCGCTGCCCGACGGCCAGAAGGCCTGCATCATGCGCCAGGTGGTGCTGGCCAACGGCCAGTTCCTCGGTTCGTTCCTGCTGCGTGACGATCCGGGCCAGGAAAGCCGCCTGCTGGCGGTTGCCGCCGTGCCGCTCGGCGTGCTGCTGCCGTTCGGCCTGACCTGGCAGATCGACGGCGCCAAGCCGATCCGTGTGCCCTATATGCTGTGCGACCCCACGTCCTGCGCCACCCAGCTGGTGATCAACGAGCAGTATGTGAACTCGCTCAAGAAGGGCGGCGTGCTCAAGCTCACCGCAAAGAACCGCCAGAACCAGGACCTGACCATCGAGATCACCCTGGCCGGCTTCACCGCCGCCTATGATGGCGATGCCGCGTTGACCTTCGAGGAATTCCGCCAGGAAACCTCGGGCGAGAACGCCCTTGAGCAGGTGCTGCAGGATCGCGCCGAAGAACTGCGCCGCCAGCTCGACGGCGGCACCGCTCCCGCCGAGGGCACGCCCCCGGCCGAAGGCGAGACCCCGCCGGCCCAGTAAGGGTCGAGGCATTTGGAATGTGGAGGGGCGCGGGAAACCGCGCCTCTTTTTTTGTTTGAGCGGATACCCCCACCTAACCTGCCCCTGATAGGGGGAGGAATCCGGCTGGTGGCTGTCAGTGATAATGCCCCAAACGCGATCTGTTCCTCCCCCTATCAGGGGGAGGGCAGGAGGGGGTACTGCGATGTTCGAGCTAGGCCCGCGTCCCCATGCCCACGGCAAAAGCCTGCTTGCGCAGGGCTGGCGCCAGCTTGAGGGCCCAGAGGCCGCCGGCGCGCAGCGCCTGGGCCGGCAGCATGTCGGCCAGCAGCGAGCGGAACAGGGTATCCACCATGCCACCGGTGCGGCCGAGGTCGCCGACACGCCTGATCGCATAGTCGCGGCTGACCGCGATGGCCCAATCGGGCGCGCTTCGGTTGGCGGCGGCCAGCGACGCCGCCAGGTCGGCAACATCGCGCAGGCCCAGATTGAGCCCCTGCGCGCCGATGGGCGGGAAGGCATGCGCGGCTTCCCCCACCAGCACGACCCCATCGGCCCCGGCGCGGTCGACGCTGAGCGTGCTGAGCGGAAAGACGAAGGCCGGGCTCGCCAGCGTGATGGCGCCGAACAGGCGCTGGGACTTGTCCATGAACGTAGCGAGCAGCGCCGCTTCGCCCCCACCCTTGGCGGCCTCGAGCACGGCGCGGTCGTCGATCCACACCAGATTGGCCCTGTTACCGCCGGCCGGCACCAGCGTGAACGGTCCCTTCGGATAATGAAACTCGATGGAGGTGCCGCCAATGGGGCGACCGAGATCGAGGTCGCAGACCAGCGCGGCCTGCGCGAAAGCTGTCTCGCGGGCATGCAGGCCTGCCGCGGCGCGAACCAGGGATTTCTTGCCATCGGCGCCGACAATCAGCGGTGCAGAGAGGCGGGTGCCGTCAGCCAGGGTGACGGTGTTTCCGCTGAGTTCGGTAACGCCGACATTGCGGGTTTCGAGATTGCCCAGCGTCGCCGCCGCGGCGTGGAAACGCTCCATCAGCCGGACATTGGCAAAGTTCCAGCCGAAGGCTTCCATGCCGGCTTCGCTGGCGTCGAACAGGGTTTCGGGCGCGCGGATCAGCCGACCGGTGGCATCGATGATGCGGATCTGCGTCAGGGCGTGGCCAAGGGCGGCGGGGTCGTCGATCAGCCCGGCGCCGCGGAGATAGTCGACGCTGGGCATCATCAGCGCCGAAGTGCGGCGATCAGGAGGGCCAGACGGCGCCAGGTGGATGGTCTTGAGCCCCGCCTTGGCCACGGCAATGGCCGCGGCGACGCCCGCCAGGCCACCACCCACGACAATGGCGTCAGCGTCGCTCATTGCGCGTCCGCCAGTCGGCGGGCATGGCCGCTCGGTATGACGACGCTGCCGGCGAGCGAGCCGGCGAACATGGCGACGAGGAAGATCCACAAATTGTCCGGCAGGAAGGCGATCAGCGAGATCGCCGGACCCGGGCAGATGCCGGCCATGCCCCAGCCGATGCCGAACAGGGCCGCGCCACCGACGAGGCGACGGTCGACCTTGCGATATTCCGGTTCGTGGAACGCCACGTCGAACAGCGGCGCGCTGCGGCGCTTGCCGAGCTGGACGGCGATGAACATGACGATGAGGGCGGCACCCATGACGAAAGCCAGGCTCGGGTCCCAGCCGCCGGCAGGGATGGCGAGGAAGCGCAGCACCTTGAGCGGATCGACCATCTGCGAGACGTAGAGCCCGGCGCCGAACAGCGCGCCGCTGAGGGCTGCAGTGGCAAGATAGGGCAGCTTGAGATTGGCCATCATACCACTCCCGTCACGGCGACGGTGATAACCGCCACCCCTAAGAACACCAGCGTGGCGACCAGCGAGCGCAGCGACAGGCGCGCCAGCCCGCAAACCCCGTGGCCGGAGGTGCAGCCATTGCCGATCTTGGTGCCGAGCCCGGTCAACAGGCCCGCAACCGCCAGCCAGACCGGGGTCGGTACGCCCCATGCAGCGGGCGCCTCGACCAGCCGGGCAGGGCTGTCGCCGCCCGCCCCGAGGCCGGGAAACAGCCGCGCGGCGGCAAAGGTCGCCGCGACCAGCGCCACCAGGAACACCAGGCGCCAGACCACGGTCTGGGCCGGCGGCAGCAACTGGCCGAAAATACCGGAAATGCCGGCAATGCGGCCATTGCCCAACCACAGCACCGCCGTGGCAAGACCGATAAGGGCGCCGCCGAGCGTGGCGGTGAGCGGCGTGAAAGATTCCATTGATGTCACTCGCAAAAACAGGTTGGTGCCAAGGCTATCATCCGTGGCCGCGCCGAAGCCAGCGCCGGAGCAGCGACTTTGTGCCGCCAGCACGCCAACGCGAGGAAAACTCTGCCAATCCTGCTTTCCTACACGCCAAGCAGCGCTTAGGTTGCGCATGAACTGACTCGAAATGGAGCCGACAATGCTTGAGCTTTTGGCCGATCCCAATGCCTGGATCGCCTTTGGTACCCTCACGATCATGGAAATCGTGCTGGGTATCGACAACATCGTCTTCATTTCGGTGCTGGTGTCGCGCCTGCCCAAGGAGCAGGCCGACCGCGCCCGCCAGATCGGGCTGGCGCTGGCACTGATCTTCCGCATCCTGCTGCTTCTGGTCATTTCCTGGATCATCAGCCTCACCCAGCCGGCCATCTCGGCCTTTGGGCTCGACCTGTCGTGGAAGGACCTGATCCTGATCGCGGGTGGTGCCTTCCTCGTCTACAAGGCGACGCACGAAATGCATGCGGCGATCGAAGAGCCGCACGAGAACGATATGGCGCAGAAGGCCAGCGCGGTCTTCGCCGCCATTATCGGCCAGATCATCATCATCGACATGGTGTTTTCGATCGACTCGATCGTCACGGCAGTTGGCATGGCCGACAATGTCGAGGTGATGATCGCCGCCGTCATCGTGGCCGTTGGCGTGATGTTCGTGGCCTCCGGTCCGGTCGCCAAGTTCGTCGCCGACCATCCGACCACCAAGATGCTGGCGCTGGCCTTCCTGCTGCTGATCGGCGTGTCGCTGGTGGCCGATGGCCTGGGCTTCCACATTCCCAAGGGCTACATCTATGCCGCCATGGGCTTCTCGGTGCTGGTCGAGGCGATCAACATCATCGCCAAGCAGCGCAAGCTGGGCGGCAAGGCTGCCAAACCCGGTTTCACCCCGTTCACCGGTGACACCGGCTCGGTCTCGTCGGCCGACGGCATCGCGGCCGTCACCGGCAAGCGCCCCAGCCCCAAGAGCACCCCGACGGCACGGGCCCAGGCCCGGCCGAAGTCGGCCCCCCGCAAGCCCAGGACGCCGAAGTGACCAAGGCCGTCATCGTCCGCCAACAGGGCGGCCCTGAGGTCCTGAGCTACGAGGACTGGCCGCTGGCCAGCCCCGGACCGGGGGAGGTGGCTTTGCGGCAGACGGCCATCGGGCTCAATTTTGTCGACACCTACCAGCGCTCGGGCCTCTATCCGGTACAACTGCCCTTCGTCGCGGGCAATGAAGGCGCCGGGATCATCACCGCGCTGGGCGAGGGGGTGACCGGACTCAAGGTCGGTGACCGCGTCGCCTATCAGGGGCATGTGGGTGCCTATGCGACCGATCGGATCGCCTCGGCCGACCGCATGGTGCCCGTCCCCGATGGCATCGACGACCGCGTCGCGGCGGCCATCATGCTCAAGGGGCTGACGGCCTATTACCTGCTGTTCAAGACCTGGGCGCTCGCCAAAGGCGAGACCATCCTCTGGCACGCGGCAGCGGGCGGCACCGGGCTGATCGCCACGCAATGGGCCAGGGCCCTCGGCGCCACCGTCATCGGCACCGCCGGCAGCGACGAAAAGGTGGCGCTGGCCAAGGCGCATGGCTGCCACCACGTGATCAACTACAACAGCGAGGATTTCGCCGTCCGCGTGCGCGAACTGACCGGGGGCAGGGGCGTCGACGTGGTCTATGACGGGGTCGGCAAGACGACATTCGAGAAATCGCTCGATTGCCTCAGGCCGCGCGGGCTGATGGTCAGCTTCGGCAATGCCTCGGGCGTGGTGTCCATCCCCGACATTACCCTGCTGTCGCGAAAAGGCTCGCTCTACGTGACGCGACCCACCGGCACGCATTACCTGGGCAAGCGCGAAGACCTGCTCGAGGGCGCCGGCAAGCTGTTCGAAGCGGTCCTTGATGGAGCCATCAAGGTCGAGATCGGCCGGACCTTTCCGCTGAGCGAGGCGGCGGACGCGCATCGGGCGCTCGAAGGGCGCGAGACGACGGGCTCGGTGGTGCTCATTCCGTAACCCCAATCGGGCCACTGGGTCATTCCCGCGCAGGCGGGAATCTCCGTTGCCGGACCCCGAATGAAACAGGGATTCCCGCCTGCGCGGGAATGACCCGGTGGGAGGGCGTAATCGCCGCTCTGGACAGCCCGCTACTCTCCGGCTAAACGCAGACCCAACGGGTAGATGGCAGAGCGGTTGATTGCTCCGGTCTTGAAAACCGGCGAACGTGAAAGCGTTCCGGGGGTTCGAATCCCTCTCTACCCGCCACCCTGCGCCCTTTGGGCTTCGGGTGGCTGGCCACCCGGAGACTAAAGGCGCAGGGTGATCGCCCGAAGCGGCATGCCGCGCAGGGGGACAGTCCGACTATGTGGTACGTCTACTTCCTTGAGTTGGCCAATAGCGACATCTACGTCGGTTCCACCAACGACCTGAAGCGACGCTTCGCTTCGCACAGGGACGGCCAAGTGACGTCGACGAAGGCCCACCAACCGGCCATTCTAAGGTCTTACGTCGCAGTTGAGACTGAGGATCATGCCCGGGAGCTTGAAGGCTACTTCAAGTCGGGCTCCGGAAAAGCAGTTGCCATCAAACGCCTGATCCGTAGAAGTGCGACTTCTGCCGGGAACTAAGAGAAGGGCACCTATGAGCCGTAAGGAATTTGACGTATCGCGGATGCGGCGGCTCAAGCGTTATGCGGCGCGGTATGGGCTGACCATTCTGACCGACGACAAGATGAAAGTGCTCGGCACGTCGGGCGGCCATGCGATCCGCGACGAGAGCTTCAAGATACTCTACGGCAATGTGCCCAAGCCGTTCTCGGCGAGCCTGGACGAGATCGAAGCCTGGCTCGAGGCGAACACGGCGCCGGAAGAGTAAGGGCTGCTGCCCTTTGTGGCAATCGCCCGATATCCGGGCCACGGTCGATTTCCATTATTTATTCCGTAACAGGAATCGCCGCACACTGCCTCCATTGGCTAACTTGGAGGCGCGTTATTGTGTTCACTCTGATCAACGCCGACGCCGAAGACGACGACGCCGAAATCACCGATCCCCAGGAAATCGCAGAACTGTTTGCTGCCATAGCCGCAGTCGCCATCGAGGCGATCGGCGTATCGCAGGCCAAGCAGCTATTCGATGCCGTGATCGAACAGGACGGCAGAGACCCGAACTGACCGGACGTAACCGTCCCGGCAGGTCAAATCCGGCCGCTGCCCCAGGGCACCGGCACTATCGAACGGTCTTCCGAGCGAGGCAAGGTTCCTGCGCTTATGGACCGGGTTGACTGATCCGGGCGGGTCCAGTTGGACTGCCACATGTTCCAGCCGAGGAGGCTGCGCCACATGGCTGGCTCGTCCGCCCCCCAAACATTGCCCACGCCGACGATCCTTCCGCTCGGCGACAGCGGCCTTCTGGTGCGCTTCGACACTGACCTGAGCGACGCCGCGAACCGCGCTGCCATCGCGCTGACCCTGGCGCTCGACCGGACGCCCATTGCTGGCGTCACCGAAGTGGTGCCGAACCTGGTTTCGGTGTTGCTGCGCTATGAGCCCGGAGTCGGGTCTCCGGCGGCGATTGCCGGCGAGCTGCGCCTGCTGCTGTACGCCCTGGGCGATGAAGCGCCCCAGACCACGCACTGGACCATCCCCATCGCCTTCGATGGCCCCGACTTCGAAGCGGTCAGCGCCGCACTGGACATGACACCCAGCCAGTTCGTGGCGGCCCACAATGCCGGCTCCCTGCGTGTGCTTGCGACCGGCTTTGCCCCGGGCTTCGTCTATTGCGGCCTGCATCCGGACGAACTGCTGCTGCCGCGCCGGACAGAGGTGCGGCCCTCGGTGCCGCCGGGCAGCGTGCTGTTCGCGGCGGGACAGACAGCGATCACCGCGACAGAAATGCCCACCGGCTGGCATGTCATCGGGCATACCGACTTTGCCAACTTCGATCCGACGGCCGAGCCGCCCACGCGGCTGCGCGCCGGTGATACCGTGACCTTCGAGGCCACGCCATGAGCGCCGTGCTGGCCATTCTGCGGGCAGCGCCGCTGACCAGCGTCCAGGACGAGGGCCGGGCCGGCATGCTGCGCCACGGCATCAGTGCCTCCGGTCCGATGGACAGAGAGGCGTTTGCGCTGGCCGGCCAGCTTGGCGGGGCTGGTAACGGCGGCATCGAATTCACGACGGCGGGCATCGAAATCAGGCTTTCGAGCGGCCAGTGCCGCGTCGGCTTTGCCGGCGGCAACTTTGTGGTCCGGGTCAACGGCGTCGTATGCCCCTGGCCCGGCAGCGTCGAGCTGGCGGAAGGCGACAGGCTGGCGATCACGCCGGGGGGGGCGGGCAATTACGGCTATATCCGCTTCGACTCCGATATCGCGGTGGCGCCAGTGCTCGGCAGCATGGCGACCAACAGCCGGGCGCGGCTGGGCGGCGTGGACGGTCGCAGCCTGCGGGTGGGCGATGTCATTGAGCTGAAGGGCAGGGGCAATGCGGCACCTGTCGCTCCGGCCCGCCCGGCCGAGCCCGAGAGCGGTCCGATCCACGTCACCTGGGGCCTCCATGCCGACCTGTTCCCCCATGGGGTGCGGCAGCGTTTCGTGGAGACCAGTTTCGTCATCTCGTCCCGCCTCGACCGCCTGGGCGTGCGGCTGGATGACCCGGAGGGCGTATTCGCCGAAACGGCAATCCTGTCGCTGGCTTCGGACGCCATTGTGCCGGGCGACATCCAGATCCTGGGGGATGGCACACCCATCGTGCTGATGCGCGACCATCAGCCGACCGGGGGCTATCCGCGCATTGCCACCATCATCTCGGCCGATTTCGACCGTTTCGCGCAATTGCGGCCCGGCACCTCGGTTGCCTTCGAGCCGGTCACGGTGGAACATGCCCACGCGCTGTCGCGGAGCCGCCAAACATGACGTCGATCGATCTGAATGCCGATCTGGGTGAAGGCATGGGAACCGACGAGGACCTGCTCGGCATCGTCTCGAGCGCCTCCATCGCCTGTGGCGGCCATGCTGGCGATGCGCCGACGATCCGGCAGATTCTGCGGATCTGCAAGGCGAAGGGCGTGCGGGCAGGGGCCCATCCCGGCTACGCCGATCCCAAGCGTTTCGGCCGCTTCCGGGTGGTCATGCCGCTCGACCAACTGCTTGGACAAATCCGGAGCCAGCTCTTCCTGGTGCGTTTCATCGCCGACGAGGTGGGGGTGCCGCTCTCCTATGTGAAGCTGCACGGGGCGCTGGCCAACCAGACCGCCGAGGAACTGGCCTTTGCCGTCGGCATCTTCGCCACCATCCAGGCCATGGACCCCAAGATGGCGGTGCTGGCGCTCGACAACAGCCAGCAGGTGCGGGCCGCCAAGGCCGTGGGCATGCCGCTGATCCGCGAGGCCTATGCCGACCGGGCCTATACGGCCGACGGCCTGCTACTGCCGCGCACGCAGGAGGGGGCCGTCATCAAGGATGCCGAGGCGGTGATCGAGCGGTGCCTGCGGCTGGCCAAGGCCGGCGAGATCGTCGCCATCGATGGTACGGTGATCAAGTCCTCGGCGCGCTCGATCTGCCTGCATGGCGACACGCCGGGGGCGGTCGACCTGGCGCGCGACGTGCGCGATGCGCTGGAGGGCGAGGGGATCACCATTGCAGCGGATGTGCCGGAGCTGGCGGACGCGGAGTAGGGCTTCTTTGGCGGGCTAGTCAGCCAGAGGAGGAAGGCGCCTAATGGCGCTTTCAATAACAATGCTAGTGCATATGGCTTCGGAGCGTGGGCCATGCATGCGTTGCGACACGAGGGAGCCTAAGGCAATTGCCGCCGATAGTTGCACTTCAGGATTTGGCGAACCAACGACCGCTTCGCGTAAGTAGTCATCGACGTCTTCGTAGTGACTTTTGGGCGCCGGAAAGCCGTCATTCTGAAGTGAAGCCATCGTGTCGAGTATTCGACCCTCTTTTTCGAACAAGTTGAAAACTGCCATTCGCTTCAAAAAGCGATAAAGGGCGATTAGGAGCTCGGCGGCGTAAAGGGCTATCGGCGCTAGTAGTGCGAACCAGAGAGCGTTCGAGCCGGCTCCGAGGAGCGAGGAAACAATCAGGACGACCGTAGCGTCGATTGCCCATCCAATCATTGCCCAAGTCCAGTAAGCCCGTTTCGCACTAGACCTAAAGCTAACAGCCATCATTGCCTCGCATCGCGCTAACCGCGCTCGACGCGCTAGTTTTGCGGACATAGTCCAGCGGGAGAGGGTACATCGCAACCCCTCACCTGATATTCTGCCGGCAAGTCGTCCTCCGCCACATGGGGCGAGGGTGGCTCTATTCTTGGTCGGGCCAGAGTCTTATCCTGGGCCCCTCGATTGGGAGAGGTGAGATCGGCGGAATGCCTTTTTCGGGAGGCCCAGGATAGGCTAGATCGCCAGGTATTCGTGGCGAAGTTCGGTATTGTCGAGGACCTCCTTGGCGGTCCCGGAAAAGGCGACTTCGCCTGTGTCCAGGATCACTGCGCGGTCGGCCAGCTTGAGGGCCGCGACCGCATTCTGCTCGACGATGATGGTGGTGATGCCCAGCGGCTTGATCGAATGGAGGATCCGCTCGATCTCGTGCACGATGACGGGGGCGAGGCCTTCATAGGGCTCGTCCAGCAACAACAGCTTGAGGTCGCGGGCGAGGGCGCGGGCGATGGCCAGCATCTGCTGCTCGCCACCCGAGAGGGTGACGCCCTCCTGCTTGCGGCGTTCGGCCAGGCGCGGAAAGCTCTGGTAGATCTGTTCGAGGCTCCATCCGTTGCCGGGGGCAACCTTGGCCAGGGTGAGGTTTTCCTCGACGGTGAGGCCGGCGATGATCCGGCGATCCTCCGGCACGAGTTGGATGCCCGCGCGCGCCGCCTCGAAGCTCTTCATCTGGTGGATCGGCTTGCCGTCCAGCCAGATTTCGCCCTGTCGCATCTGCGGATTGTCGGTGCGGGCGATGGTACGCAGCGTAGACGTCTTGCCGGCGCCGTTGCGGCCCAGCAGAGCGAGGATTTCGCCGCGACGGATATCGAGCGACACGCCCTGCACGATATAGCTCTCGCCATAATAGGCGTGCATGTCGCGGATGGAGAAGAAGGGCCGCGTGGTTTCGACGCCGACGGCCTGACTGCTGGAGATAACCTGGCTTTCCATGGCGATCGCACTCATCAATGGGTCCCTCCGAGATAGGCTTCCTGCACCTTGGGATTGCCGCGCACCTGATCGGGCGTGCCGTCGGCAATGATGCGGCCCTGTGCCAGGACCGAAATCTTGTCGGCCAGCGAGAACACGACATGCATGTCATGCTCGATGATGACCTTGGTCATGCCGCGGCTCTTGATCTTCTTGAGCAGCTCGATGGTGGTGTTGGTGTCGTGGCGGCTCATGCCGGCCGTGGGCTCGTCCAGCAGCAGCAGGCGGGGATGCTGGATCAGGCACATGGCCAGCTCCATGCGGCGCTTGTCGCCGCGGCTGAGGCTGCCCGCATGCATGTCCCGGCTGGAATGCATGCCGACATCCTCCAGCATGTGCTCGGCCTCCTGCCGGATGCCGACCTCGCTGTCGAGCGACCGCAGCATGTTGAGCTTGAAGGCGCCGTCGCGCTTGGCGAGGGCCGGGATCATCACATTATGCAGCACGCTGAGATCGGCGAAGATCTCCGGCGTCTGGAACACCCGGGCAATGCCCAGTTGATTGATCTGGTAGGGCTTGCGGCCGGTGAGGATGGCGCCATCGAAGATCACCTGGCCGCTCGAGGGCGCCAGCTTGCCGATGATGACATTGAGCAGGGTCGACTTGCCGGCGCCGTTGGGGCCGATGATGGCGTGGGTCTGGCCTTCCTCGACCTGCAGGTCGATATCGGCCAGGGCATGCAGGCCCCCGAAGCGCTTGTGGACGTCGGCAACATGCAGGACGACATTGGGTGTGGGCATGGCGAGCGTCCTATTCTGCGGGTTGCGGATGGGGCGCGGTCTTGCCCGGATTGGTGGGCGAACTCCGCTTGCGGTCGAAGAGATGGGCGATGCGGCGCACGCCCTCCATGATCCCGCCCGGCAGGAAGACCACGATCAGCACGAAGACCAGGCCCAGGGTGAGGAACCAGCCCTCGCCGACGAATTTCGAGCTGACGACGACGGCGAAGTGATCCGCGCCGTCGGGCAGGAAGTCCCAGAAGCGGGCGAGGATGGTCTCGTTGATGGCCGAGAAGATGTTCTCGAAATACTTGATCAGCCAGGCGCCGATCACCGGCCCGACCAGCGTGCCGGCACCACCCAGGATGGTCATCAGCACCACTTCGCCCGAGGCGGTCCACTGCATGCGCTCGGCGCCGGCCAGAGGGTCGGTGACCGCCAGCAATGCGCCGGCCAGGCCAGCATACATGCCCGATATGACGAAGGCCGCCAGGGTATAGGGCTTGGTGTTGAAGCCGGTATAGTTCATGCGCGTCTGGTTGGACTTGATGCCCTTGAGCATCATGCCGAATGGCGAACCGGTGATGCGCTGGGCGATGAAGAAGGCCAGGATCAGGAAGCCGGCGCAGAAGTAGAAGCCGGTAAAGCCGCCCAGCGACTGACCCAGCAAGGTCGGCACCGGCTGGCCGGGCATGGCTTCCCCAAACAGGCGATCGAAATGGCGTGGATCGCCGAGCGTCAGTTGCAGGCCGGTTTCACCATTGGTGATCGGCGTCAGCACCGAATAGGCGAGATTGTAGCTCATCTGGGCGAAGGCCAGGGTCAGGATGGAAAAGTAGATTCCCGAGCGGCGCAGGCTGACAAAGCCGATGGCTAGGGCAAACAGGCCCGAGACGACCACGGCGAAGATCATTGCCGGAATGGCATCAAGACTGAGCAGCTTGAAGGACCAGACCGCGGCATAGGATCCGACACCAAAGAAGGCGGCATGCCCGAAGCTCAGATAGCCGGTGAGCCCGAACAGGATGTTGAAGCCGACCGCGAAGATGCCGAAGATCATGAAGCGCTGCAGCAGATCGGGATAGGCAGCGCCGAATGGCTGCAGCCAGATCGGCATGGCCAAGACGGCAATGGTGAAGCCGAGGAACAGCAGCAGGTCGTTGCGGGACATGGCAAGCATATCAGGCCTCCATCACGCCACGCCGGCCGAATAGGCCACGCGGCAGAACCAACAGGATAACGACGGCGACCAGATAGATGATGATCTGGTCGATGCCGGGGATCAGGGCCTTGACCTGGGTCATCGAGGCGAAGCTCTGCAGGATGCCCAGCAGGAAGCCGGCGGCCACCGCGCCCGGCAGCGAGCCCATGCCGCCAACCACCACCACCACGAAGCTGAGGACCAGGAAGTCCATGCCGATATGGTAGTTGGGCGGCAGCAGCGGCGTGTACATGACGCCGGCAAGGCCCGCGACCACGGCGGCCAGCCCGAACATGATGGTGAAGCGGCGGTCGATATTGATGCCGAGCAGCCCAACGGTCTCGCGATCGGCCATGCCGGCGCGGACGACCATGCCGAAGGTGGTAAACTGCAGGAAGGCGAAGACGCCGCCGATGATGGCCGCCGAGAACAGGAAGTAGATCAGCCGCCAGATCGGGTAGGTGATGACATTGGCCTGCATGCCCAGGAACGCGCCGATATCGGCAGCGCCGCGCAGGTCGGTGGGCATGGGCTGGGGGATGGGATTGGGCCCGAAGAACGACTTGATGACCTCCTGCGCCACGATGGCGAGGCCAAAAGTCACAAGAATCTGTTCGGCATGCGGGCGTTTGTAGAAGTGCTTGATGATGCCGCGCTCAAGCAGGATGCCCAGCAGCAGCATGATCGGAATGGTAATGATGATCGACGCTGGCACCGAGTAATTGACCAGCACTGCTCCGAAATCGCCGAACCACGCCTGCACCAGCGGCGCGCGCACTTCGAGCGGCTGGCCCCAGGGCGACAGTTTGGTGGGGTCGATGGTGACCGTTTCCAGCGTCAGCAGCTGACGGAACAGCACGGCACAGAAGGCGCCCAGCATAAACAGCGCGCCATGGGCGAAATTGACCACTCCCAGAGTGCCGAACACCAGCGTCAGCCCCAGTGCGATCAGCGCATAGGCGGCACCTTTGTCGAGGCCGTTGAGGAATTGCAGAAAGATGACTTCGAACATGTTCGTGCTCCGATCAAAGCGGGACCGGCGACAGTTCGCCGATCCCCCGTTCGACCGTCACCACCGGGCTTGTCCCGGTGGTCCAGCGGCGCGCGGGCATCGCATGGATTGCCCGGACGAGCCGGGCAATGACGCTGGTGGATGGGCGTGGCCGGGCCACGCCCGCTTGGACTAAGCGCAGAGCGGGGCTGGCTCGGCCGGTCCGAGATCGCCGCCGAAGATCGCCGGATCGTAGGTCACGACGTCGCGCTGGACTTCCTGCACCACGTTGAGCACGTCATATTCGCTCGTCGGGTTGTCGTTGCCCTGCACCACCAGGATATTCTTCATGCACTGGTGATCCTCGGCCCGATACAGCGTCGGACCATTGCCCATGCCGTCGAACTCGTGGCCTTCAAGCGCCTTGATGACTTCTGGCGGATAGAAGGTGCCGGCGCGTTCAACGGCGTCGGCATAGAGCAGCGCCTGAACATAGGCGGTGTGCGCCGCCTGCGACGGAGGAGCGCCATAGGCTGCACCGAAGGACTTGGTGAAAGCGACCGTGCCCGGATCCTGCAGGTTCCAGTGCCAGTTCGAGGTGCCGAAAATGCCCTTGATATTGGCGCCGGCGCCCTTCGCCATCAGTTCCGAGAACAGCGGCACGACGATCTGGAAGTCCTTGCCGTTGGCCTGGCGGTCGCGCATGCCGAACTGCACGGCCTGGGTCAGCGAATTGACCATGTCGTTGCCGTAGTGGTTGAGGATCAGCACGTCGGCGCCGGAATTCAGCACCGGGGTGAGGAACTGCGAGAAGTCGCCGGCTCCGAGCGGGGTGCGCACGGCCTCCACAGTCTGCCAGCCAAGGGCTTCGGTGGCGGCCTTCATCGATTCTTCCTGGGTCCAGCCCCAGGTGTAGTCGGCGGTCAGGTGGTAGGCGCGGCGATCTTTGCCATATTCCTGGCCGAGCACCGGGCCCAGGCCGATGCCGGACTGATAGGCGTTGAAGAAGTGGCGGAAGCCGTAGCGCCGCTTATCCTTGCCGGTCGTGTCGTTGGAGTGCGTCAGGCCCGCCATGAAGATCACGCCCAGTTCCTGGCAGAGGCCCTGAACGGCGATGGCTTCGCCCGAGGACGAGCCGCCCGTCACCATGATGGCGCCATCGCGCTCGATCATGCGCGTGGCGCCAGCGCGCGCCACGTCAGACTTGGTCTGGCTGTCGGAGGTCACGAACGCGACCTTCTTGCCCAGGATGCCGTTACCCTTGAGCGCGGTCGGCGTAAGCACGCCGATGAGGCCACCGTCGCCTTCGCCGTTCAGGTGCTTGACGGCCAGTTCATAGGCCTTCTGCTCGTCCGCGCCTTCCTCGGCATAGGCGCCGGTCAGTGGCAGGTTGAGGCCGAAGGTCACGGTGTCGCCAGTTGGGTTGTTGCAAAACTCCTGCGCCCAGGCACCCTTGGTAAACATCAGGGGCGCAACGCCGGAACCAATAATGCCGGCCATGCCGGTCTGCAGGACCCTGCGACGAGACAAGCCACGCTTCAAAAGTGTCATTGATTTCCTCCTTTTGCGCGGGGCGACTGATACATGGCCAGCAGCTCACCGCAGGGGGATTATGGCCACCTCAAGAAAATGACAGCAATAGGTCATTGTAAATACTGAGATATTCTGTAAATTATTGATCTAGATACAGCGTGAACTAGTCAATACGTTGACTGGACGCTGTCATGTGGAGGGTCTTGCATGCGTGCTCCAATTGGCTTCCGCATCAGCAACCGCCGGAAATCGCTGAAGATTTCGCAGGCCGCGCTGGCGCGGCTGGTGGGCATTTCGCCGAGCTATCTCAACCTGATCGAGAACAACAAACGCGACATCGGCGGCGCATTGCTCAACCGGGTGGCGACGCAACTGGACATCGACATCGACGAATTGGCCGGTCGAGCCGAGCAGAAGCTGCTGCAGGACCTCGAAGAGGCCTTCGCCGACCCCATGGTCGAGTCGCTGGCGTTCCGTCCGGACGAGCGGCGCGAACTGGTGGCGCAATACCCCGCCAGCGCAGCTGCACTGGCGCGCCTGCATCGGGCCTATTCGGGGGCCGTCGCCAATGCCGATGCCTATGCCGATCGCCTGCGGTCCGACCCGCTGCTGAGCCAGCTTCTGCACCAGATCCTGTCGGGTATCACGGCGGTCCGTTCGAGTGCGGAAATCCTCGAGGATGTCGGCGACCTCGACGAGTCCGAACGTCGCCAGTTCCTCACCGCGATCGGACGCGAAGCGCGCACCCTCTCGGACGTGGCGCGCAACCTCATCGGGCAGTTCGAGACGACGAGCCAGATTCGGCGCAGCGTGTCCCCCGCTCGCGAGATCGACGACCTGCTGATCGAGCGCGAGAACCACTTTCCCGATCTCGAAGACGTGGCCGTTGCCCTGCGGCAAGAGATCGAGACCGTTGGCGCGTTTGGCAGCGTGGCACTGTCCGAGCTGCTCGCCAGCAGGTTCGGCGTCGAGGTCCATATCGGCGGACCGCCCGACGAAGCCGACTATCCCGGCCAGTACCGCTTCGACACCGCCGCGCGCCGGATGTGGTTTCATGGCGCGACGACGCTGGCCACGCAGCAGTTCCAGCTCGCCCGGCTCTATGGGGAACTCGCGGCCCCGCAGGCGATAGCCGACACGCTGGAGACGGCGGCATTGTCGACGCCGACGGCACGGCGCCTGGCGTCCCGCGCGGTTGGCTCCTACCTGGCCGGCGCCATAGTGTTCCCCTATGAGCGGATACTGGCCGATGCAGAGGCAGCCGCCTATGACATCGACCATCTGCGGCAGGTCTATCACGCCAGTTTTGAACAGGTAGCGCATCGGCTGGTGACCCTGCGCCGGCCCGGACAGCAAGGCATTGCCTTCGGGTTCCTCCGTTCGGACCCTGCCGGGCGCCTGACCAAGCACTTTCCCCTGCCGGGCCTGCTCCTGCCCAACAGTGGCCATGCCTGTCCGCTGTGGGCCATCTATGGCGCCTTTCGCTCGCCAGACGTGCCGTTGCGGCAGGTGGTTCGCTTCTCCGACGGCTCGCGTTACCTGTTCCTGGCGCGCACGGTACAAAGACGCACGGCGTCTTTCCGCGAGCAGGTGGTGGCCTCTTCGGTGATGCTGGCATGCGATGTGCTGCATGCGGACCGGACCGTCTATGGGGCGGGTCTGGATCTGTCGGACCTGGATGCCGATGTCCCGGTTGGTCCCAGTTGTCGCCTCTGTCCGCGGCGGGACTGCGCCAGCCGGCAGGAGGAGGCGCTTTCGACCACGGCCGGGCATTCGCGAACCCGCGGACCTTTGCTGCCGCCCGCTTTAGCGCTTGGCGATCCGGCATGATTGCGCTTTAGTGGCAATCACTCGTGGAGGGGAGACCGCGAGTGCGTCGAGGGGGGATTTTGGCAGTCGACATACTCATTGCCGAGGATGAGCCGAGCATTCTGGAATCGCTCGACTTCATCCTGCGGCGCGCAGGCTGGACCATCAGCGCCGTCACCGACGGTGACGCGGCGCTGGAGGCTGTTCGACGCCTCAAGCCCCGCATGCTGGTGCTCGACGTCATGCTGCCCAAGCGCAGCGGTTTCGAAGTGCTCAAGCAGATCCGGGCCGGTGCCGACACCCATTCCTTGCCGGTGCTGATCCTCACCGCCAAGGGACAACAACAGGACCGCCGCATCGCCGAGGAATTCGGTGCCGATGTCTTCGTCACCAAACCCTATGCCAATGCGGATGTCGTTGGCGCGGTACGCCGGCTGTTGGGCGAAGATGGCGGACCGGCGTAAGCTCACTGGCGGCATGCTGCTGCTCACCGTGCTTGGTGGCATGCTGATGCTGCCGCCGCTGGTCTATGTGTTCAACCAGCCCATCACCCATTTCGGCATTCCCCAGATCGTCTTCTATCTGTTCGCGGTCTGGCTGTTGCTGATCGCCGGCACGGCGCTGCTGGCCCGCGCGCTGCCGACCGACGAGACCGATGCCGGACCCGGCGACGGTGAGCGCTGATGCTGTCGGCGGACTTCGTCATCGCCACCGCCGTCGGCTATGTCGGCCTGTTGTTCGTGCTCGCCTATTTCGGCGATCGCCGGGCACGGACGCACAAGAAATCATTTCTGCATTCGCCAGCCGTCTATACGCTGTCGATCTCGGTTTATTGCACCAGCTGGACCTTCTATGGTGCCGTGGGCAATGCGGCGCGCAGCGGGCTGGAATTCCTCACCATCTATCTCGGGCCGACGCTGGTTTTCGTCGGGTGGTGGTTCTTGTTGCGGCGGCTGGTCCGCATCAGCCACGACCAGCGCATCACCTCGGTCGCCGACCTGCTGTCCTCGCGCTTCGGCAAGTCCAACCGGCTGGCAGTCCTGATCACCTGCATCGCGGTGATTGGCATAGCGCCCTATATCGCGCTGCAGCTCAAGGCCGTCACCTCATCCATCCAGGCAGTGGCCGGCGCTTCCGAATTTGGCCGGGGCAGCCTGACGGGCATCGACGATGTGGGACTGGCCTTTGGCGTGGCGGCGGGCATGGCCCTGTTCACGATCCTGTTCGGTACGCGACACGTCGATGCCAAGGAACAGCATCACGGTGTGGTGGCCGCCATCGCCTTCGAGGCGGTGGTCAAGCTGACGGCGCTGGTGGCGGTCGGTGTCTTCGTGGTGTTCGTCGGTGGCGGCTTTGAGAACATCTTCGCCGGCGCCGCCGAGATGGGCGTCATGGTCGACGCCCAGGACACGTTTGATGGGCGCTGGCTGACGACGCTGGGCCTGTCGGTGGCGGCGATCGTCTGCCTGCCGCGCCAGTTCCAGGTGACGGTCGTCGAAAATTCCGACGAGAACCACCTGCGCGTGGCCAGCTGGGCGTTCCCCGCCTACATGCTGCTGATGAGCCTGTTCATCCTGCCTATCGCGGTGTTCGGGCTGACGAAGATGCCCGCGGGCTCAAATCCGGACATGTTCGCGCTGACCCTGCCCATGGCCTTCGGCCAGGACGCCCTGGCGCTGTTCGCCTTTATCGGCGGCTTTTCGTCGGCGACGTCGATGATCATCCTTGAATCCATCGCCCTGTCGATCATGGTGTCCAACCATATCGTCATGCCGCTGATCCTGCGGCTCAGCCCGGCGGGGCGCGGCGACGGGCATGGGGTTACCAGGCTGCTGCTGATGGCCCGCCGCTTTTCCATCGTACTCATCCTGTCGCTGGGCTTCTTCTACTTCTTCTTCACCCGCGACTCCAACGCCCTGGCGCCGATCGGTCTGATCTCCTTCACCGCCATCGCCCAGTTCTTCCCATCGGTCATTGCCGCCCTGTTCTGGCGGGAAGCGTCGCTCAAGGCGGCGACGGCGGCCATTGCTGCGGGGTTCGTGTTCTGGGTCTGGTGCAGCTTCCTGCCCTCGTTCGAGTCGGTGTCTCCGCAGGTGGCGATGCTGCTGCATCAGGGGCCGTGGGGTATTTCCTGGCTGCGGCCGGAAGCCATGTTCGGGCTCGACAATCTCGACCCCCTGGCCCATGCGGCGTTCTGGAGCATCCTGGTCAACGTCATGACGCTGACACTGGGTTCGCTGCTGACCAGCCAATCGGCGCTGGAACGCATCCAGGCCAGCGTCTTTGTCGATGTGGTCAAGCGGGGCCAGGTCTCGCGCGGCAATTTTGTGCGCGGCTCGGCCACCGCCAATGACCTGTTCTTCGTGGCCGAGCGCGTGCTCGGCGACCGTCGCGCCGCCGCCCTGTTCGAGACCGAGGCACGCGATAGCGGCGTCGAACCGGATATGCTGGAGCCGTCGCCCGAATTCATCGGGCGGCTCGAACGCGAACTGGCCGGATCGATCGGTGCGGCCTCCGCGCATGTCATGCTGTCCAAGGTGCTGTCGGGCAGCGATGTGTCGCTCGAAGAGATGATGCAGATGGCCGACGAGACCCAGCAGGTCATCGAATATTCCCAGCAGCTCGAGAAAACGTCGGCCGAGCTGCGTTCGACCGCGCAGCAGCTGGAGGACGCCAATGCGCAGTTGCGCGAACTGGATAGCCAGAAGGACGAGTTCCTCAGCCAGGTGAGCCACGAAGTGCGCACACCCATGACCTCGATCCGCTCATTCTCAGAAATCCTGCTCGATGCCAACGACATCGACGAGAGCCAGCGGCAGCACTTTGTCGGCACCATCCACCAGGAGAGCCTGCGCCTGACCAAGCTGCTCGACGAAATCCTCGATCTCAGCGCGCTCGAGCGCGGTGAACGCACCTGGGAAAACGTGCCTGTCGACGCCGAGGCGGCGCTGGACCGGGCGCTGACGGTATGCGAGGCCCTGCTGCGGCAGCGGGGGGTCGAGGTCGAGCGGGGCGAGCGGGCACCGCCGACCATGGTGGAAGGGGATGCCGACCGGCTGTGTCAGGTGTTCATCAACCTGATTTCAAACGCGGTGAAATACAACGAATCCGACGCTCCAGTAATCCGGGTGACGTCGTCGGTGAAAGCGGGCAGCTATGTCGCCGACATTGCCGATAACGGTCCCGGCATAGCCAAGAGCGAGCGCAAGCTGATCTTCGAGAAGTTTGCCCGCGGCCAGCGCGGCGCCGCCGACCAGAGCGGAGCAGGGCTGGGCCTGGCCATTTCACGGCAGATCGTCACTCGGATGAATGGGGCGCTCGATCTCGTGCAGGGCTCGCTGCCGGGCGCCTGCTTCCGGGTGCGACTGGCCGTGCTGAAGTAGCTAGTGACCGCCGCTGTCAGGGATGTTGAGGATATGCCCGCAGGCCTTGCAGTGGACGGCGTCCGGATCATGCTTCTGCAGGCCGCATTGCGGGCAGGGGAAGTGCACCTTGGCCGGCCGGAAAATCGCCTGCGCCAGCCGCACGAACAGCGAAATACCGATGATCATGATGACGATCGAGGCCAGCTTGCCCGATGTGCCGGGCAGGGTGATATCGCCGAAACCGGTCGTGGTGACTGTGGCGACGGTAAAGTAGAGAGCGTCGACGTAGCCGGCTATGCTGGGTTCGTCGCCCCGGTTGGCAAAGGACGTGTAGACAAAGCCCGTGACCACGAAGAGAAAGACCAGCAGGTTGATGACGGCCTGGATGGGCTCCTGGTAGAGGCCCAGGCGACGCTTCTTCAGCGGCCGCCAGAATGTGGAGGTTCGCGTCAGCGTCCACAGCCGGAGAATACGCAGGAAGCCGAGATTGACCAGCCAGGTCGGCGCCAGCAGCGTCGCCAGGATGAAGATATCGATGATGATGGGCATCTGCCGCAGCCAGCGCAGGATATCGGTCGAGGCCAGCGCCCGGGCCACCAGGTCCGCCAGCAGCAGCGCCGCGATGGAATAATCGATCCACAGGAAGGCTTCATTCTCGCGCAACAGCGGCGTAGCGATGAAGAAGGCAATGATCGCCAGGTCGACGATCAGCACCGCGGCCTGGAAGCGCTGCGCCACGGGAGACTGGCTGTGATAGAGCAGCCGCAGTCTCGAGCGCAGCCCGGCAAATCCCGCCTTCCTGTCGGCCCGGTCGCCGTTTACCGACTTGTCTTCTTGCTTGTTCATACAACCGCCTTGCCAGCCACAAACGGCGAGCGCAAAACACTGTTCCCGTTCGGGACCGCACAATCAAGGTAGCTTTGCGAATGACCATTTCCGTCTATGGCATGACCGTGCCGATTTTCACCCGTATGCTGACCAACCTGCTGGCCATCATGGACAAGGCCGAGGCCTACGCCGCCGAGCGCAAATTCGACACTCTGGTGCTGTCCAACATGCGGCTGGCACCCGATATGATCCCGTTCCGCGGGCAGGTGATGATCGCCACCGACCATGTGAAGGGCTGTGTATCGCGTCTTGCCGGCCGCGAAATTCCGTCCTGGCCCGATACCGAGGAAACCTTTCCAGAATTGCGGGCCCGCATCCAGAAGGCCCTGGACCTGCTGGCGACGATCAAGCCCGAGGATCTCGAAGGCGGCGACGAGCGTGAAGTCACGCTGAAGCTGGGCGGGAAGGATATTGCCATGTCCGGCCAAGCCTATCTGACCGAGCGGGCACTGCCCAACTTCTTCTTCCACGTGACCACGGCCTACGCCATCCTGCGGCATGCCGCTGTGCCGGTGGGCAAGCGCGACTATATCGGCTGACGACCGACTAGTTCTTCGGCGGGGGACGCGTCGGTGTTGGCGGCGGTGGGGGCGGTGGCGTTGGCGGCGTTGGTGGCGTTGGCGTCTGCGTTGGCGCTGCCTGGCCACCCTCACCGCCAGAATGGCTGGCTGGCGCGCTGTCCGAAGCGTCCTCCGCGCAGAGCGCCGCGCCGCCAACCCGGAATGGCGGCAGCAGGGGACCCTGGAACCGCGCATAGCGGAATTCCAGGCTCAGCGGCGTGCGCTGCGGGTCGTTTCGGACAAACAGTTCGGCCTGATCGCTGCTCGACGAGGCGACTTCGCACCGGCGGGTCACCTCCTTGCAGGAGGCGCCGGGATTGCAGATTTGCAATGCGCCTTCGTAGAGCATGACCTTGGAGGCATTGGGCTCGACCACGATGTCGAACACAGTGCCACGCACCGCTATGGCGGCCGTTGGCGTGAGGATGGAATAGGCCGGCTTGGGGCTGTTGCCAGTGATGAAACGGAACGAGCCGCCCAGCGCGTTGATGGTCAGTTGCTGCGCCGTATTGGTGCTGGCCATGAGATAGGTTTCGATCAGCAGGGAACTGCGCGGGCCAACGACGAGCCTGGTGTCGTCGTCGAACACGATCTGAACGAGGCCGGATGGCCCGGTGACAATCAGCTCGCCAACCGAGACGTCGGCGCCGGCCGCCAGAATACGATCCGTCGAATTGATCTGAGCCCTGGCATCGGGGTCGACGCCAACGGCCGTGCCTTCATTGGCGGCAAAGGCGGCGGGCGCAGTTGCCGACAGCAGGATAACGAGCAAATGTTTCAACAGTAGCTGCTTCATCATGCCCCGCTTGTCTCAAGACCCAACTGAACACCCGATGAACAGTGTAGCAGATGCCTCTGCTCTTGCGGAAGCAGTCTCCCGACTGCCGTTTTTGCTGGTGGGACAGGCGACCGCATGCTGGAAAAGCCACGGCCATCTGTTGCCGTAGCCTCAAGCACGGGCTATTTGCAGGCGATCGCGGCGATCGGACCGCCAAGCCCAGCAAGAGGCAGCATGAGAAAACTGGCATTCGTCATACCGGCCTATAATGAAGAGGCGCTGATCGGCAAATGCCTGGAGTCGGTGGTGGCCGAGATTGCCCGTTCCGGCGCCGACGCCGAAATCATCGTGGTCAACAATGCCTCGAGCGACCGCACCGGCGAGATCGCCCGCAGCTTCCCCACGGTGAGCGTGGTCGACGAGCCGGCCAAGGGCCTGGTCAATGCCCGCGACGCCGGCTTTGCCGCCAGCCAGGGTTTCGAGCTGATCGCCAATATCGACAGCGACACGATCGTTCCGCCGGGCTGGCTCGACACGGTGCTCAGCGAATTCGGGCGTGATCCGAAACTGGTCTGCCTCAGCGGTCCCTATGTCTATTATGACATGAGCGCCTGGAGCCGGTTCCTCGTCGGCATGTTTTATGGCCTGACGTGGCTGATCTATGTCATCAACCGCTACGTGCTCCGCGTCGGCTCCGTCGTGCAGGGCGGCAATTTCGTGTTCAAGCGCGCCGCCTGGGAACAGGTCGGCGGCTATGACCGCTCCATCCAGTTCTTCGGCGAGGATACCGACGTCGCGGTGCGGCTGTCCAAGGTGGGCGGGGTCAAATGGACCTTTGCCCTCAAGATGATGACCTCCGGCCGGCGCCTCGAGAAGGAGGGCGTCTTCCGCACCGCCGGAACCTATACACTCAATTTCTTCTGGGTAACCTTCCGCGGCAAGCCGGCAACCAAGGACTATACCGACATCCGCCCCGATTGAGTGCCCGGCAAAGGATTGATGCATGGCCGAAGACGATCCGACCATCAACGTCGACCAGGTTCCGCCCGATGAGGGCGCCGATCGGCTTTCGGCTATACTGACGGCCATTGCCAAGGGCCAGCATCGCGAGCGCATCTCGATCGCCGACCTGCTGCATGCGCTTGAGCATCGGGCTATCGGTGCCCTGATGTTCATCTTCGCGGTACCCAATGCCATTCCGGTGCCGCCGGGCGTGTCGGCAGTGCTGGGCGCCCCCCTGATCTTTCTGTCCTTCCAACTGATGATCGGCCGGCGACCCTGGCTGCCACGGATCATCACGGATCGTTCCCTGTCGCGCGTCGACTTCGAAAAGGTGGTGGATCTGGCGGCGCCATGGCTCGCCAAGGCCGAACGGCTGATGCGCCCGCGCTTTGCCTTTCTGGCTGCGCCACCGGCCGAGTATCTGGTCGGGGCCGTCTGCCTGCTGCTCTCGATCATCCTTTTCCTGCCCATCCCCCTCGGCAACATGCTGCCGGCTTTCACCATCTGCGTGCTGGCACTGGGCGTGTTGGAGCGCGACGGCGTTTGGATCAGCATCGGCATCGCCTGTGCTATCGCTGCGGTGGTGATCGTGTGGGGCGTGGTGCTTGCGCTGCTGTGGAGCGCTCTGTTCCTGCTCAGCAAAATATTCGGGATCACGCTGGCGGCCGGTTAGACGATGTTAAGTTTCCCAAGAAGCGGGAATCACTGGATGCTGATAGCGCGCTAGTATGGGTCGCCGCGTGGTGCGGCAGAGGGCCGGAACGCCATGTTGATTCCGTCGCAGCTGCCCCAGTTCGTCACGCCGGCCCGCGCTGGTGCGCTACAGGCATTGGCCCTGCAATCGGGCCAGGTGCTCGACGCCAAGATCATCGGTGCCGCACCCAATGGCGGCACGCAGGTGGAAATCCGCGGCCAGCTGCTGAACCTGATCCTGCCGACCATGGTCAAGGCCGGCGAGACCATCAAGCTCGAGGTGCAAGGCACCGGGCAGCAGATGCGGCTAGCGCTGCAACCAGCCACGGTTCCCACCACGTCGACCCCGGCCAGCCCGGTGCCCGCAGCGCCGACGCCACAAGTCAGCATGCCGCTGCCGAACCCGACGCGCCTGCCACCAACGGTGCCGCCCGGCGCCGCCGCTCCACTACCTGCCCAGGCAGCAAGCAACCTGCCGGCACAGGTCCCGCAGCCGGCAGTGCCGACGACAACCCAGCCGCAGCCCATTCCCGCTGCCGGCGGCAGCGCCACCGTGATCCCGGCCCAGCCACAGGCGACGGGGGGCGGGACAGCAACCGTGACGGCTCCGCCGCTGCCCCAAGCGGCAGTGCAGGCGGGAAGCCCGCCGGCCGCTGCTGCACCCGCGGCGGCGCCAGTTGGCGCACCGGCCACGCCAGTTCCCCTGACGCCCTATCCGGTTGCGTCCGCCACGACGACCAGCCCTGCGGCGGCCGCGGTTGCCGCGGCCGCAGGTGCCCCGGCAAACCCCGCGCCGCAGACGGCAGCCAGTGCGGCGCGTCCGGTAGTGCCAGCGGTCGCCGTGGGTACGGCTACAGCGCATTCATCGCCTGGCAATCCTTCCCCGCAGCCGCCCCCGCCGCAAGCCGCCACGCCGCAGGCCGCATTGGCGCAGATGGTTCACGCCTCCGTGCCGCGCCAGGGCACGGTCACGGCGCTGACGACGGCGCTGACTAGCATTGCCGGCAAGGTCGTGCTGCCCGAGCCGGTGGCACGCGCTGCCCAGCAGGTACTTGCCGGACGTGTGGCGATCGACGCACCGCGCTTTGATGGTGCAGCGCTGCAGGCCGCCATTCGCGGCTCGGGTGTGTTCCAGGAAGCCAGCCTGGCGCATGGCCAGCCGCTGCTGCCGCAGACGGATATGAAATCGGCACTGCTGACCCTGCGGCAGACGCTGACCTCGTGGCTGGGCCAGCAGGCGCCGGTCAATGCCGTATCCCAGATCCCACCGCCGCTGCGCGGCAGCACGCCGCGCGCCCGGGCCGGCGAGGCGCTGCCGATCGATCCGGGCGCCGCGCCCGAAGAGGTGGGCAAGCAATTGCTCGAGCGCACCGAGTCAGCGCTGGCGCGCGTGCGGCTGCACCAGCATGCGTCCTTGCCCGATCCGGTGTCGAGGAGCGCGGACTGGAGCATGGACCTGCCGGTCATGGTGGGGACACAGCAGGCGCTGATGCATATTCACATCCATGGCGACCAGCAGGGCGACGCCGAAGCGGCGGGCGAGCGCGGTTGGCAGATGCGCTTCGCCCTCAGCCTGCCCGAAATGGGCGAAGTGGGGGCACAGGTCACGCTGCGTGCCGGGGCGACCGGAGTGATGCTGTGGGCCACCGAGCCGACCGCCTCGTCCGCCCTGGAGGCCGAGATCGCGACCTTGCGGGAGACGCTTGGCAGCGCAGGCCTGCGGCCCGGCGCGGTCATCGTCCGACATGGTGAGCCACCGGCGCCGGCCGCGGCGGCCCCCTCGGGTCACTTCGTGGATGCCCGCTCATGAGCGACGAGATCAAGCCGCGCGCCCTGGCCGTGGCGCTGCAATATGAAAAGGGCACGCGGGAAGCGCCTCGCGTCGTTGCCAAGGGCAGGGGGCTGGTCGCCGATCGCATTGTCGAACTGGCGCGTGAACAGGGGATTGTCATCGAGGCCAACCCGGTACTGGCCGAAGCGCTGAGCGGCGTCGAACTCGACGATACCATTCCGCTCGAGCTCTACGAGGCCGTCGCCATCGTCATCGGCTACGTGCTGCGGGTGAGTACGCAGAAGCGATAGAGGGCCCCGCAACCCGGTCGCGGAGCCGGAATTCGTAACGCCCGTGTTACTGGACGCCGAGCATCTGCTTGGTTGCCTGCTCGGCCATGTCGCCGGCTTGCTTGACCTGCTCGTCGGTAAGGCCCTGGGCCTTGGCGGCGTCTTCGGCGGTCTTGCGCGCAGCGGCGATGGTCTCGGCCTTCTGCGCATCGGTCATCGTGGCGGCCTGGGCCTGCACGGCCTGCATAGCCTGCTCTGGGGTGATGGCTGTTGTGTTGGCTGCTGGAGCCATCGCCGGCTCGGCAGGCACGGCTGCCGGCGCCACGACTTCGGCCGCCGGAGCGGTCTCGGGCGCTGCTTCGGCCGGGGTCTCGGGATTGCTGCATGCAGCCAGGGCGAGCATGGCGGCGGCGGCGAAGGGGAGCAGGATCTTGGCGGTCATTGGTTTTCCCTCTGGATTCGGCCACCAGCGGGCCGATCACAGGTTCGTTACACCGCCAGTCCCGGCGAAGTTTTGGCCGCCTCATGGCTTTTGTGGGGCAGAAGCCGCCAATCGATGTTCGTGGCATTGCAACGCCCCAACCCGGTTCCCACTTGTTCTGCATTATTGGTTGCTCATGGAGTGAGCCGCATGCCGAACCAGCAAGACCAGCAGGCCATTGATGGTCTGTTTGACCGCATCGAGGACGTGGCGCGCAACAGCCAGCCGCGTGATCGCGACGCCGAGGCGCTGATCCAGGAGCGGCTTCGCGAGTTCCCCCCTGCGCCCTATTACATGGCCCAGACCATCCTGATCCAGGAGCAGGCGCTGCAGCAGGCGCAGGCCCGCATTGAGCAGCTCGAAGCCAGCCAACGACCGGCCGGAGGGTTCCTGGGCGGCCTGTTCGGTGGCGATGAACCGCAGCCGCAGCGCCGCCCGGCGCGCCGGGGTCCGTGGGATCGCGGGCAGCAGGATTACGATGACCGGCGCGGACAGGGCGGCGGCTTTTTGGCCGGTGCCGCACAGACCGCCATGGGCGTTGCCGGTGGCGTACTGCTCGGCAGCGCCATCGCCAGCATGCTGACCGGCGGCGCACACGCGCAGGAGCACAGTGCCGACAGCTCGGCAGATCAGGAAGCCGACCAGGACTTTGACGCCGGCGGCGATGATTTCGGCGGCGGCGACTTCGACATCGGCGGCGATTTCTAAACGGCGCATGAACGGGCGCTCCAGCGCTCGTTCAGTCCACCTCAGGCATATCACCCTCATCGCAACGCCAATGAGGGTCATGGCCATGCTCACCACCACCAGACAACGCCGTGCCTTGGTCCGCAATTCGCTGGTCTTTGCCGGCTTCGCTGCGCTGGTCGTTCTGCTCGGCCTTCCGGCCAAGGCTTATGAACTGCAGCACTTCTACGCCAATGACGAAGGGCAGGTGGAGTTCGTGATGCCCTCGGGCAATATCGGCTGCATCTACACCCCCGAAGGCGGCACCTCGGTTTACCAGACCTGGGACGGCTTGGCCGAAATCCAGTGCGACCGCGTCGAGCCCGACTATGTTCGCGCCATTCTGGGCGGTCAGGACGAGGGCCTGTTGCTCGACGACGTCGGCGACGCGGGCTGCTGCTCGCACACGCAGAAATTCGAGTATGACCACGTGGTGACATTCGGGCCGTTCCAGTGCCTGTCGGAGCGCCGCGGGCTGACCTGTGCGCGTGAGGATGGCCACGGCTTCTTCCTGAGCCGCGCCCTGGTGCAGGCGAAGTAGGCCGCCTCAGAACGTGCCCGGCGTCCGCTTCTCGTAGAACTCGTTGCCGCCCGCTTCGAGCACGTAATACATGTTGTTATAGGGGAAGCGCAGGCCGGCAGTGTGGAAATGCTGGGCATTCTGCACGCCGGGATGGCGCGCGCCGCGCAGCACCTGGTCGGCCACCTGCGAGGCCAGCACGGCGCCGCTATCGGTCATCTTGCGGGTGAGCACACCCTGGGCGAACTGGTTCTTCTGGCCGACCACGCCACAGACAGACTTGGGGTAGCGGGAGTCGTTGAGGCGGTTCATCACCACCGTCCCGACGGCCAGCATGCCTTCGGAACTCGAGCGGTTCGACTCGAAATACATGGCGCGCATCAGGCATTCCTTCTCGGACAGCTGCGCCATGCCGAAATTGATGCCGAGGAAACTGCAGCCCCCCAGGCTCGTGGCGGTGAGGGCGAGGGCGGCGAAGCGCAGGATGGCTCTGGAAAGCGCCATGGGGCATCTCCGGTCTGTTGCAATTGTGCAAGTCAGACCGAAAATGCCCCAACAGACTTAAGGAAAGTCTGAGCGGAACGGTTAACGAAACCGCAATCCTAGTCGCGCGTGAAGATCAGCGCGGAAAGCAGCGCAATCGTGCCCAGCACGACGATGACAGGTATCGGATTTTCCTGGATCGCCTTGCCGGCGGCGCCGGCCTGCCGGTTCACCTGCCGCGCCACGACCGCGCCCTGGTGGCGGACTTCCTTGGCGAGAGCCACGGCATTGTGCTGGACGTCGCTCAGCGAATGACCGCCATAATCACTGACGGCCTCGGAAATCGCGGCAATTTCGTTGCGCAGGGCCGCGATCTGATCGAGCAGCGCGTCCGAGACGCTCTCGCCTGCATTCTCGACGGACTTGAGGGCACGTTTTGCTGCGGTGGCCATGAGGACGCTCCATGTTGGGAAGATGCAGGCTCAACTCGCCCTGAGGCGGGAAGTTCCGGGCCAATGGCAGGGGCAAGCCGGTTTTCAAGATCGCGTCGTCGCAAATGTGACCGGTCGGCCTATTGGAGGATGGCCGTCCCGACCCCAGATGCACAACAGCATAGCCAGAAGAGGGGACTTGTCATGGCCACCAAGGGCCGCGCCCGCCTTGACCGACAGTTCAACCGCCTGCAGCGCCGCATCCCCGATTTCGCGGCGCGGCTGCTCGAACGCATCCGCCGCCCCGAGGCACGCTGGATCCGCATTCCGCTCGGCCTGCTGCTCGTCCTGGGCGGCATTTTCAGCTTCCTGCCGGTGCTGGGCATCTGGATGCTGCCGCTCGGTCTGCTGCTGCTGGCGCTGGACCTGGTCTTCCTGCAGGGGCCGGTCAATTCGACCGTGGTGCGGGGTTCCCGCAAGTGGAGCACCTGGAGCCGCGCCCGCCGTGACAAGAAGGCCCGCGACAACTAGCGGGCGAACGCGGCCTCGATCACGCCGATCGCCGCGGCCAGTTTCTCGTCGATGATACCAAGATACTGGGTCCAGTCACTGACATGGGCCAGCTCGACCGCGCCGTCCGAAATGCCGCGGAGCGCCAGCAAAGGAATGCCAAAAGCCTGGCAGGTCCGGAGGATGGCATAGGTTTCCATATCCACCATTTCGGCATCGATCCCGTCATAGGCCGGGCCCGATACGATATTGGCGCCGGTCGACAGCGTCGCGGTCGGTAGGCCCGGCACAGTGGTCAGCGGCAAGACCGGCGGCAGGTCGAGAAAGGGCGTCTGCCCCCTGGCAAAACCCAAAGGCGAGGCGTCCATGTCGCGATAGCCGACGCTGCTGGCCTGGTAGAGGCCGCACTGCTCCAGCCGACGCGATCCAGCCGAGCCCAGTGACACCACAAGCCGGGGCAGGGCGTCGTTCTGCTCGGCCCTGGCCAGCGCCCGGGTGACCGAAACTGCGGCCTCAACCGGGCCGACGCCCGTGATCAGGGGATTGATCCGGGCCCGCAAGTGCGGCCCGTATTCGGCCTCTGCGGCCATGACATAGAGGATGGTCATGCCTGCAAGGCTAGCATGGCCAGACGGCTTGCCAAGCCGCTTCGTTACCGCTTCGGTAAGAGGCCTGTGACAATCTGATGACGTGAGGCAGCGCCAGAAGGCATGCTGCAGGGCTTCAGGGGACCAAAGTGCGTTTCGCGGTGATTGAGGGTAGCAGGGAATGGACCGAGCCGGCGCGGCACCGGTCTGGACCTGCATCGGGTGCCGTTCTTGTCGAGGATGTCGAAGCCGAAGCCCGCCGCCGCCTGCGATCCTGCCGCATCGATGAATGGCGGACCCGCGAATTCATCACCGGCCGGCCGATGCCTGACGATGTCAGGCACTTCGCCATGCAGGTCGAATTCGCCGCCACGGCGATATCGCGCCTGTCGCCGATCCCAGATGATTTCGACAACGATGTCTACTGGCCCCGGCTGATGGGCTGCTAGACCCGGCACCGGCGGCGCCGGATCGGGTTCACGCGGCCTTGCTGGCGCGTGGCGCGCGCTTGCGCGGCGACTTGATGGTCTTGGCGGCCGCCGAGGCCAGCTCGGCCAGGGCCTTGAACCAGTACTGTTGATCTTGCCCATGCGGACGGCCATCGGCCTCCCACAGCTCATAAGCACGGCGTCTGACCTGGTCGTCCATCGGTAACCTCACGCTGACTGATCCTGCCAGCTTGCACAAACATGGTTTCCGGACGGTGAATGGCGCGACCGTGTCGGATCGAGCGTGGCCTGATCGTCCTTGCGCGAGCGCAGGAGAATGCCATGCACGACGACGAAGCCGCCATCCGCACTGTCCTCGAAGCCTGGGCACAGGCCGTGCGCAACATCGACATGCCCGGGATACTGGCCAATCACACCGATGACATAGTCATGTTCGACGTTCCCCTGCCGCTGCAAAGCCGGGGAATGAAGGCCTACCGTCAGACCTGGGATCTGTTCTTCCGGTATAGCCGGGGCGGCCCCGACGCCTTCAACATCGTCGAGCTGGAGGTGACGTCTGCCGAGAGCGTAGCCTTTGCCCACGGCATTCTGGGTATCGGCGACTCGCGCCTGCGCCTGACGGTGGGTCTGAGGAAGGAAAACGGGCAGTGGAAGATTGCCCACGAACACCATTCATACGCCCAGGCCATCGACTGACCTGCCGGCGGGTTGACGCATTTCGGTTGAAATATCTCCGGTCTTCAATAGTTTAGCGCATTCTACGGGCGCCCAGGGTGACGCGATGATCAAGCCGTTCCACCAAATTCTGGCCAATAATCTGGTGGCCAACATCACCAATTTCACCGTCTGGTTCGCCCTGACATTCTGGGTCTATCTCGAAACCCGGTCGGTCTTCGCCACGGGGATGATCGCGGGTATCTATCTGGTGTTTACCGCCGCATTTGGGATCTGGCTGGGCAGCCTTGTCGACCACAATGCCAAGAAGCTCGTCATGATGGGCTCCAGCGTGGTGTCTGCCGCCTTCTACACGCTCTCGCTTGCGATGGTTTTCCTCGAACCGGAGGGGGCCTTCGCCAATCCCTATGGCTGGTATCTGTGGGCCTTCGTCTTCCTGATCATGCTCGGTGTCATCGCCGGCAATATCCGGGCCATTGCGCTGCCAACGCTGGTTACCATCCTCATTCCCGAGAATGAGCGCGACAAGGCCAACGGTCTTGTCGGCATGGTCAGCGGTATCGGTTTTCTCACCACGTCCGTAATCAGCGGATTCCTGGTCGCCTGGGGCGGCATGCTGGCGACGCTTGCGCTGGCGCTGGTGCTGACGCTGGTGGCGTTCGCGCACCTGCACTTCGTCCATATCGACGAGGGTCGCCCTGTGCCGGTCGAGGGTGAGAAGTCCGAGCCTAAGCGGGTCGATCTCAAGGGCACAATTGCCGTGATCGCGGCGGTGCCCGGCCTGTTCGCGCTGATTTTCTTTGCCACCTTCAACAACTTCCTGGGCGGCATCTTCATGGCGTTGCTCGATGCCTATGGCCTGTCGCTGGTTTCGGTTCAGATGTGGGGACTGCTGTTTGGTGCCTTGTCCGGCGCCTTCATCGTCAGCGGCATCCTGATCAGCAAGGTTGGCCTGGGCAAGAACCCGCTGCGCACCTTGCTTCTGGTCAACCTCGCCACCTGGACGGCCTGTTGCTTTTTCACCGTCCAACCATCGATCTGGCTGCTGGCCGGCGGTTGCCTGATCTGGATGTTCCTTGGTCCCTTTGCCGAGGCTGCCGAGCACACCACCCTGCAGAAGGTGGTGCCCCTGGAGCGTCAGGGTCGGGTTTTCGGCTTCGCACAGTCTGTCGAGCAATCGGCTTCGCCGCTGACGGCGTTTCTCATCGGGCCGCTGACGCAGTTTGTTGTCATCCCCTTCATGACCGACGGGGCCGGGGCCGATGCCATCGGCTCCTGGTTCGGTACGGGCCCGGATCGCGGCATCGCGCTGGTTTTCACGATTGCGGGGGTCATTGGTGTCATCGTGACGCTCATCGCGATGAACTCGCCGCAATATCGCCAGCTCTCCAACGCCTATGCCGATACGCCTGACGACGACGACACCGATGGTGGTGTCGCCGCCCCCAGTCCCGCTTAGGCGGGCTGCATCTGAGCTTCCCGTGGCACCGATGGACGCGGGAAGGTCAGGGCGACCAATGCCGCGGCCATGCCAATGGCCGCCGAGCTGACATAGAGCCAGTGATAGTCGCCGAAGGTATCGAACAGCCAGCCGCCACCGACCGGGCCGAAGGCCATGCCCAGGCTCGCCGTCATGGTGATGCCGCCGAGCACGGTGCCCATGACCTGGGGCGGGAAATAGTCGCGGGCGAGCACCGCATAGAGCGGCATGACACCGCCATAGGCCAGACCCAGGACCACGGCCAGCATGTAAAACTGGGTGAGCTCGGCGACATAAATGTAGGTGTAGATGCCCACCGCCTGCAGCACGAGCCCGCCGATGATGACGCGCTTGACGCCCAGCCGGTCCGCCAGCACGCCAAAGATCAGCCGGCCGAACAGGCCTGCCACGCCCTCGACACTGTAGATGCTGGCAGCCGCCAGCGCCGAAGCGCCGCACAGCATGGCATAGCTCACTGTGTGGAAGATCGGACCGGAATGGGCGGCGCAGCACAGGAAGAACACGCCGGCCAGGACGATGAACTGCGGCTTGCGCATAATCGCCAGGATGGACGAACCCTGCGATGACTCCTGCGCAGCACCGCTTTCCGCCGGTGTTTCAGCGGGCGCGGCCGGCGGCCGGCGAATGAGCATGCCGGTCGGGATGATCAGCGCGGTGGCGACCAGTGCCGTCGTCATCATGGCATTGCGCCAGCCCATCTGTTCGATGAGTACGGTCGCCAGGGGCGTGATCACCATCGGGGCCACGCCGCCGCCGAGGGAGACGAGCGACACGGCAAGGCTGCGATGCTTGTCGAACCAGCCGATCACCGTGGCCATCAGCGGCGCAAAGAAAGCGCCGCCGGATGCGCCGACGAGACCACCATAGGCAAACTGGAAGATCAGCAGGTTATTGGCGCGGCTGGCGATGAACAGGCCCAGGCCCAGCATCACCGCCGCAATCAACACCACCGGTCGCGCCCCGATACGGTCGGTCAGCGTGCCCCAGACGAAGCCGGCCACGCCCATGACGATGAAGCCGATGGTCATGGCAGCGGAGATGCCTGCACGCGTCCAGCCGGTCTCGTCGGCCATGGGTTGGAGATAAACGGGCAGGGCGAACATCGCGCCCATTGCCAAACAGGTTATCAGTGCGCCTGCGCCGACGATGACCCAGCCGTAATTCCGTTCCATTTGCGTCTCCCTCCTGCGTCACTCTACCTGATAGACGGTTGGACCAAAGCCAGCTCGACATCGCCGGGCAGATTTTTTGTCGGGCGGCACCGGCAGGGCTGGCGGTTGAACCCGTTCACCCGGCGTGATTTGCTGCCGCCATGTGCAACGACTACGAACAGCATGTGACCCATGCTGAGTATCGCAAGGCGATCGAAGCGCTGGAGCTGACTAGCGCGTCCGCCGATGAAGCGGCATTGCTGCCGGCGGACGATATCCGCATTGGCGACAGTGGGCCGGTGCTGCGCGCCAAGGGCAATGGGGTCGAACTGGTCGCCATGCGGTTCGGCTTTCCGCCGCCGCGACCCAAGGCCGGGCCGATCTTCAACTTCAAGTCGGATGGCCGCAACTTCGCCGAGAGCCGTCGCTGCGTCATCGTATTGTCGGGCTTCTTCGAGTTCACTGGCAGCAAGTATCCCAAGACCAAGCATCGCTTCGCGCTCAAGGACTCGCCGGTCATGGGCATTGCCGGGTTGTGGAGCGAGGATCAGGACGGTTCGCTGAGTTTCACCATGCTCACGACGGCACCCGGCCCCGACATCGCGCCGATCCATGACCGGCAGGTCTGCGTGCTGCAGCCAGATGACTGGACGGCGTGGCTGTTCCTGACCCGGCCGCAGGAGGACCTGCTGCAGCCCTTGCCGGAGGGTACGCTGGTGGTCGAGGTCGTCCGCGAAGGCAAGGACTGATCGTCGGATCACGCTTCCCACGGCGGCAACAAGGGGCGCATTCGCGGATATGTGACAGACCGGCGACCGATCTGCGGGCATATTGATCTAAGACAAGTCATTAGGCGTCGGCATGGGCCAAGGTGGGCTACCTTCTCCACTGCGAAGCACCATGGCCCACGTCCTCATTGTCGCCCCTAGCGGTGAACTTCGTCGCTCCCTTCAGTTCGTATTGGAGGCCGAAGGTCACCTTGCAACGACCCGCGATGGGTTCGAGGACCCCTTGGGCCTTCCCGATGCCGATTGTACGGTGCTCGATCATCACGCCGCCAACGGTCACCTGCAGGCCGCGACGGATTTCGTCCAGCACCATGGGCCGGTGATCCTGCTGTCCAATGCGCCGGCTCATCCGCTGGCGGCCCACTGCTTCCGCACCGTGACCAAGCCATTCCTCGGGCCATTCCTGTCGCAGGCGCTCTCGCAGGCGATCCGTGCCCGGAAACTGGAAGCCAAGTAAGCATCACGGATGCAAGTGTGACGCCTCCAGCACCGCGGCCATCTGCCGGGCGATCACGATCTCCTCGTTCGTTGGAATAACGAGGACCTCCACCCGGCTGGAGGGCGCCGAGATGCGGCGCCTGTTGCCGGCATTGGCCGCCATGTCGAGCGACACACCGAGCCAGGCGAGGCGCTCGGCCACGCGCGCCCGGATGGGGCCGGAATGCTCGCCTATGCCTCCGCTGAAGACCAGGGTGTCGAGCCCCTCAAGCGTATTGGCCATCGCGGCAGTCTCGCGGGCGATGCGGAAGACGAAGAGATCGATTGCCTCTGCCGCTGCCGGAGCTTCGCTGGCGAGCAATTCGCGCACATCGCCCGAAATGCCCGAAACACCCCTGAGCCCGCTCTCATGGTAGAGCAGGTGCTCCAGTTCATCGGGCGACAGTTTTTCCTGGCGGAGCAGATAGAGCAGGACGCCGGCATCGATCTGACCCGGCCTTGTGCTCATCACCAGCCCGTCCAGGGCGCTGAAACCCATGGTCGTATCCTGGCTCCTGCCGTTGCGCATGGCGCACAGACTGGCCCCGCTGCCCAGATGCGCGACGACGACGCGCTTCTCGCCGGACTCGGAGAGCTCGCCGGCAATGTACTCGTATGACAGTCCATGGAAACCGTAGCGGCGTATTCCCTTGTCCTCATAGGCCCGGGGGAGCGCGTAGCGACTGACGGGGGGAGCCAGGCCATGATGGAAAGCAGTATCGAAGCACCCCACCTGCGGCAGCTGCGGCCGAATCCGGGCAATCGCACGGATCAGCGACAGGGCGGCCGGCTGATGCAGGGGAGCCAACGGGGTCAGCGCATCGGCCGCCTCGATCGCGTCCGGCGTCAGCAGCACCGGCCCGGCAAACTGCGTCCCGCCATGCACGATGCGATGCCCGATGGCGGTCGGCTCGCCCCGGCCGAAGGTTTCGGCCAGCCAGACCAGCAGGCGCTCAAGCAGCGCGTCGTCCTCGAGCGCACGGGGGGCAAGCAGATGGTCAAACGTCTCACCGTCAGCGCCGCTAGCCTCGAGTGCGGCACCGCCCGCGGTGCGCTTGATCCCGCCGCGGGCGACGGCGGAAACCTCCCTGCCGATCTCATAGAGGCCGAATTTGAGGCTGGACGATCCCGCATTGAGCGCCAGGACAAGCCGCGCTCGCTCAGCGCCCATGGGTCCATTTCCATTCGAGTATCTCGGGCATGTCCTCGCCATGTTCGCGGACATAGGCGTCGTGGCGGGCGAGCCCGGCTTCCAGCTCGGCCTTGAGCGCCGCACCCGCCTCACCCAGGTCAGGCAGCCATTTGAGCGCGGCGAGAGCGAGGTGGAATCGATCGATGCCGTTGAGCACCGTCATGTCGAATGGCGTGGTGGTGGTGCCTTCCTCCTGGAAACCGTGCACATGGAAATTGTCGTGGTTTTCCCGCTTGTAGACCAGCCGGTGAATGAGGTGCGGATAGCCGTGATAGGCAAAGACGACGGGCTTGTCGGTGGTGAACAGCGCGTCGAATTGCTCATCGGCCAGCCCATGCGGATGCTGGTATTCCGATTGCAGCGTCATCAGGTCGACCACGTTGACGACGCGAATCTTGAGCCCCGGCAGCGCCCGCCGCAGCAGGTCGGTGGCGGCCAGCGTCTCGAGCGTGGGCACGTCGCCGGCGCAGGCCATCACCAGGTCCGGCTCCTCGTCGCCGCTGACGGTTCCGGCCCAGTCCCAGGCGCCGATACCGACATCGCAATGATGGGCGGCGGCCGTGATGTCCAGCCATTGCGGCCACGGCTGCTTGCCCGCGACGATCACGTTGATGCGGTCATAGGTCCGCAGGCAATGGTCCGTGACCCAGAGCAGGCAATTGGCATCGGGCGGCAGGTAGATGCGCACGATATCGGCCTTCTTGTTGGCAACCAGGTCGATGAAGCCGGGATCCTGGTGCGAAAAGCCGTTGTGATCCTGCCGCCAGACATGGGAGGTCAGCAGGTAGTTCAGGGACGCGATGGGCTTCCGCCACGCCAGCTCGCGCGACACCTTGAGCCACTTGGCGTGCTGGTTGAACATCGAGTCCACGATGTGGATGAAGGCTTCATAGCAGGAGAAGAGACCATGCCGGCCGGTCAGCAGATAGCCCTCGAGCCACCCCTGGCAGAGGTGCTCGCTGAGGATTTCCATCACGCGCCCATCGGGGGCCAGGTTGGTATCGTAGGGCTCGATTCTCTCCATCCAGACGCGATCGGTCACGCCGAACACCGCGTCGAGCCGGTTTGAGGCCGTCTCATCCGGGCCCACGAGGCGGAAATTGCGCGCCGCGGCGTTGAGATGCATGACATCGGCCAGATATTCGCCCATGACGCGCGTTGCCTCGGCAATGGGCTGTCCCGGCCGCGGCACGGCCAGTGCGAATGCCCGGTAGTCCGGCAGAATCAGGTCCTGCTTGAGCAGGCCACCATTGGCGTGCGGGTTCATGCCCATGCGCCGCTCGCCGGTCGGAGCCAGCGTCCGCAGGTCCGCCTGCGGGCGCCCCTGTGCATCGAACAGCTCGTCCGGACGGTAGCTGCGCATCCATTGTTCGAGCAGGTCGCGGTGGCCGGCATCGCCACGGGCATTGCTGACCGGCACCTGATGGGAGCGCCAGAAGCCCTCGACCTTCTTGCCGTCGACCTCCTTGGGGCCGGTCCATCCCTTGGGCGAACGCAGCACGATCATCGGCCAGCGCGGCATGGTGGACGGCTCGCGGCTGTCGCGTGCCGCATTCTGGATCTGCTGGATCTGAGCGACCGCCCGATCGAGCGCCGCGGCCATGTCCTGGTGCATCGTGGCAGGGTCGTCACCCGAAACGAACAGAGGCTCCCAGCCCAGGCCCAGGAAGATGTGCTCGAGGTCGGCGTCGCTCATCCGGCCCATGATCGTCGGATTGGCGATCTTGTAGCCGTTCAGGTGCAGGATCGGCAGCACCGCCCCGTCGCTGACCGGATTGAGGAACTTGTTGGAATGCCATGAAGCCGCAAGCGCGCCGGTCTCGGCCTCGCCGTCGCCGACCACACAGGCAACAATCAGCTCCGGATTGTCGAATGCCGCGCCGAAGGCGTGGACGAGGGCATAGCCCAGTTCGCCCCCTTCATGGATCGATCCGGGCGTTTCGGGCGAAGCATGGCTCGGCACGCCGCCCGGGAAGGAGAACTGGCGGAACAGTCGTCCGAGGCCGGCCTCGTCGAGCGAAACCTCCGGATATATTTCGCTGTAGCTGCCTTCGAGCCAGGTATTGGCGACCATGCCGGGGCCGCCATGTCCGGGGCCGCAGACATAGATCATGTCGAGATCACGCCGACGGATGACCCGGTTGAGATGGGCATACACGAAATTGAGGCCAGGCGTGGTGCCCCAATGTCCCAGAAGCCGCGGTTTGACATGTTCGGCCTTCAGCGGCTCGCGCAGCAGCGGATTGTCGAGGAGATAGATCTGCCCGACCGAGATGTAATTGGCGGCGCGCCAGTAGCGGTCGATGAGCGCCAGTTCATCGGGCCGAAGGGGGTGTTCACCAGCTGGTTTCATGGTTCTCTTCGTCCCTTTGCTGTCCAATAGGGAAGGGATCGCGCCCGGGGTTCCGGGCAGGTCCCATTCCGATGGTGCTCCTCATGTAGCGCAGTCCCCGGCCAACAATTTGATCCTGCGCAAATGCTTAGCCTGCCGGCTCGAATATGTTGCCAGGCACAAACGACCTGCCGGCGATTGAAGGAGTCCGCACGCCATGACCGATTGGAGCACCCATTTGACCACCCATAGTGGCTTCAAGTTCCGCGTGCGGCCGGTTCGCCCCGATGACGAGGTTACCCTGCACGAGTTCTTCGAGCACGTCACGCCCGAGGATCTGCGCTTCCGGTTTCTGGGAACCGTCAAGGAAGTCGGGCACGAGCGGCTCGCGGCCATGATCAGGGTCGATCATGTGCACACGGAGAGTTTCGTCGCCTTCGAGCGTGAGGGCGGGCCGATCATCGCCGCTGCCATGCTGGCTTGCGATGACAAGCTCGAAACCGGCGAAGTCGCCGTGTCCCTCCGCCGGGACTACAAGAATCGCGGCATAGGCTGGGAGCTGCTGGGACACCTCACGCGCATTGCCGAGACCAAGGGCGTCAAGCGCCTGCGCGCGCTTGAGGATCGATCCAATGTGGCGGCGATCCGCCTCGAAAAGGAAATGGGCTTCAGCGCCAATGCCTATCTGGGCGACACCACAATGGTCGTTCTGGAAAAGGCGCTGGCCCCAGCGGTGGCATGACCGCCGCGGCGGCCCATTCCGATGGTGCAGGCACCTCGGGAACTGACTAAGCTCACTGGACAGGCCGGGCCGCGATGCGGTGGCCGCTGGCATCGTGAAGGCCATGCATGACCCCTAGAGTACTGGACATAGCCGACATTCCCCATGCCAGGGGCGAACCGTTTACCAGCATCATGGCCGCGATCGACGCGCTGGCGCCGCGCCAGTCGCTGTTGCTGATAGCGCCCTTCAAGCCTGAGCCCTTGCTCCGGCTCCTCGACGGCCGTGGCTTCGACAACGCGGCCACCTCTCTGCCCGACGGGACCTGGCAGGTCCTGTTCACGCCGCGGCAACAGTCCGAACCGGAGGTGTACCCGGCCGATCCGTTGACCTGGCCCAGGCCTGCAGCGCTGCTCGACCTGAGCGGCACCGCGCCTGACGAGGCCGCGGGCGCGATTGTGACGGCGCTGGAGGGATTGGCGCCGGGCCAGGTGCTGTTCGCGCTGCTGTCGAGCGAACCGGCAGACCTGACTGCCCGGCTCATCGACCTGGGGCATGCCTGCTTCGGGCGTTGGCAGGAAGAGAGCTATCGCATCATGGTGCTGAGCGGCGGCGCGCACGCGCCCTGACGCCAATGCCAAGCGCCGCGAAACCGGCAAGCGCCACGACTGTCAGCAATCCGGAAGGCCAGCGCCAGTCGGGGACGAACCAGTCGGCGATAATGCGCCAGCCCATCGCCAGTTGCAGCAAAGCGAGCGGCGCGAACATCCAAGGCGTATAGCCGATCCTGACATTGGCCACAGCTGGCAGGATGATCAGGGCATGTCCCAGGATCATCGACATGGCAAAGCCTATGGTGATTGCATGGATCAATGCATCCACCCCGGCGGCCGTTGGGATCACGCCGAAGGCGAGCAAACCGGCCACTGCTAGCCAACCATGCCCGCAGAGAATCGCCGCAGCCATGAACCTGGTCTGGCCCCGCATCCTGATGGTGTGACGCGCGATGTCGTGGCGCCAGAGCCAGGCGGCCATGGCCAGCAGTCCGGCCGCGAAGCTCATCATGGCCCAGCTATTGTCCAATCCGCCGACGCAGCCCAGCAGCAGCGTTGCCGATGCGGCGAAAAAGACAGCCACCGCCAAGGGGCTCTGTCCCATCAATCGGCTGAGCTCCAGCCGCTCACCGGATATCGTCAGCACCAGATAGGCGAGCCACCAGGGCAGGGCGCTGGCGATCGCGCCGTCCTCTACCAGGACCTGGACCGCGGCCAGCAATAGCGCACCGGCGCCAAGCAGCAGCGCGATGTTGAACGCAGTAGGCTGCAACCGCAGGACGTAGCTGGACATGCCGACGAATATCAGCGCCGCGATGACATAGGCGAAAAAGCCCATGCCTGGCGGCAGGCCGGCCAGCAGCCCCGCCGTGGCCAGCATCGAGATTATGGGTCCGCTGAACCAGAGGGGACTGCGCAGGGCCACGGCTCGCTCGAGTGGCACCAGGGTGCCGAAGACGCCCTGCATCATGACCAGGCCGTGGAGTTCGGTGGGTCCCGTCCAATAGGGCAGCGGCACGCCGATCCGCACCAGTCCGCCATAGAGTCCTGCCACTGCCAGCGTGGCAGTGGCAGCTAGTAGCGACCTGGGAACCAGGCTGCCCATGGACCGGTCAAGCCGCCGTACGCGTGACGCGAACCTGCCAGACTTCCGGGCCCTGCTGTTCGTACACCCAGTCGAACGTGCCCGGATATTCGGCGGCGAACTGATAGTGCAGGGGCTTGGGGTCGTGGTCGTTGACGATGATGAAGGCTTCGCCGGCATTGAGATTATGGAAGGCGGTGAAGATCATCGGGTGGCGCATGCGTGGTGCGATCACGCGCACATCGATGATGGTTTCGCCGGCCTGGCAGTCGCTGCACATCAGGAGTTTCCTTTGGGCTGTCGGCCGAGCGCGCGGCGCCCGGCATCGTTGATGAAGTCCGGGTTCCAGGGCGGATCCCAGACCAGTTCGATGTTCACCGTGACGGCCGCCGGAAAATCCGAAGCCACCTGATCGCGGACCTCCTCGATGACCAGCCTGCCCATCGGGCAGGCGCGACTCGTCAACGTCATCTGGACGTCGATGTGCCGGTCCCGCTCCTGGGCGAGATAAACCAGTCCCAGATCCACGATATTGATGCCGATCTCAGGGTCGAGCACCCGCGCAAGGCTGGGCTGCAACGACGGGGCGATGCTCGGTTCAAAGGTCATGCGACCCCTCCGGGTGAACGGTGTCTGGATAGCCCATGCGCGGGCCTGCGTTCTTTGCGGCAGCGCAACGATGCGCCCGCTGACGAGCCGGTCAGATGGCCGGCACGCCGATGATCAGCCCGTGCAGCAGGGCCATGGTATTGGCGACAAGCAGCCCCAACAGCGCGAGCAGGGCTTCGCGCCGTGTTGGCCAGTGCACGGCGCCGGGCCGCGAAAACGGGACGAGCGGTCTGGCTGAGTCAGTTCCATCCATCGGGCCTCGCCCAGCTGTCGTGCCGACCGCCGATCCATCAGCACCATGCCGCCCAGGCAGAGCACCAGCAGGATGCCAAACAGCAGCACATGCGCCAGGTCACCATTGGGCGCCAGGTGGGCGGCCGCCCACAGCGCCAAAGCCCACAGGACTGGATGGCGCGTTATGCCCAGAATGCTCGATGAAGCCGAACGGGAGTCCTGCCGGTCGAGCGAAAGCGATAGTGGATTGGCGGTGAACAGGCCAATCGTTCCCATCGCAAAAGCCAGGGGAACGAGTATCTGGGGGACGACACGCTGCCAATCCTGCACCGGCCAGAGTTCGATATAGGGAGCCTCTCCCGCTGACCGGAACAGCCAGCCCAGCAGCAGCAGGGACATGACCGAATAGAGGATGAGATAGGCCCGCTCGCCCACGATCCCGACCAGCCGCCGTCTTATGGGCGGCCGCGCCGGGATCGCATGCGAAGCGAGAAAGGCGGCCAGCGAACCGGTGAACGGGGCCCACGACTGGAGATTTTCAATCATCGCCGTCATCATAAGCCGAGTCGTGCATCAATTCGCTCGTCAGAGGCTAGAGACCTGCTTCGACCAGAGCGGCTTCGAAACGTTCCTTGGCCTTGCCGGGCAACTTGGCTTCCCGGACGGCGTCGATATTGGTAGGCGCGCCGACGACGACGGCGGCAACCATGCCCATGCCGAAATGGGGTGCGCACTTGATGCCATAAACGCCTTCAGTGGTGAAGGTGACGACGACTTCCTTGCCCATGGCGCCCTTGAAGGCCTCGGCGCCTTCCGGCATCGCATCCTTGATCGATTCGGCGTTGTGGCCCTTGTCGGTCGGCAGGAAGGTTACTGTGTCGCCAGGGGCAACCTGGACCAGCGCAGGTTCGAACACCATAGCGCCGGCTTCACCCTTGTTGAGCATGTGAACTTCGAAATTGGCCGCATAAGCGGGGACGGGTGCCGCCATGAGCAGCGCAACGAAGGTTGCTTTGACGAACGTGTTCATTTTCTTCTCCTGGATCGAGATGCGATCCGTTCGCGTCTCTTGCCGGCCTTTTCTATCAGGTCCAGCCATCTTTCTTTGACGCGGGTCAAATTCGGCCGAAATGTCGCAGCTGCCGACGAAATAAAACTCCGCCGAAATTTGAGCCGCGTCAAAGATAGAGGTCGCACAGTCAACTATTCCAGCATCGACCGGTCCAAACAGCGGCCGGATTTCTGGAGAGCACAAATGGAAGACCATGACGACATCAACCTCGGACGCCGCAACCTGATGGCCGGCGTCGCGCTAGCAGGTGTTTTCGGCACCGTGCTTGCGTCGGTGCCTGCCAGCGCGGAGGACGCCGGTGTCGTCACCGGCCCGGCGCCCGATCTGAGCACCCTGCCGCGCGTCAAGGTGGATTTGGTGGCGCCTCCCGGCGTCCACGCGCATGATCAGATTGCCGTCGGCGGCCCCAAGGTCGTCGAGTTCACGCTCACCATCGAAGAAAAGCCCCTGGTGATCGACGATCTGGGCACCACTGTCCATGCGATGACTTTCAATGGCTCGGTTCCGGGCCCGCTGATGGTGGTTCACGAGGGCGATTACGTCGAACTGACGCTGATCAACCCCGACACCAACATGCTGCAGCACAATATCGACTTCCACTCGGCCACCGGTGCCCTTGGCGGTGGCGGCCTGACGCTGGTCAATCCCGGCGAGCAGGTGAAGCTGCGGTTCAAGGCGACGCGCCCCGGCACGTTCGTTTATCACTGCGCGCCCGGGGGTCCGATGATCCCGTGGCACGTCGTGTCGGGCATGAATGGCGCCATCATGGTGCTGCCGCGCGATGGCCTGAACGATGGCCACGGCAAGCCGCTGCACTATGACCGCATCTTCTACATCGGCGAGCAGGATTTCTACATTCCCAAGGATGCCGACGGCAACTTCAAGACCTACGAGTCGGCCGGTGACGCCTATTCGGACATGCTTGAAGTGATGAAGACCCTGACGCCGACGCACGAAGTGTTCAACGGTGCGGCAGGTGCCCTCACCGGCGAAAATGCCATGACGGCCAATGTCGGCGAGACCATACTGGTCGTTCACAGCCAGGCCAACCGCGACACCCGCCCGCACCTGATCGGCGGCCATGGCGACTATGTCTGGAACACCGGCAAGTTCCGCAATGCGCCCGAAGTCGATCTCGAAACCTGGCACATCCCCGGCGGCGCGGCAGGCGCCATGCTCTACACCTTCCTCCAGCCGGGGATCTACGCCTACGTCAACCACAACCTCATCGAGGCCGTCGAACTGGGCGCCACTGCCCACTTCAAGGTCGAGGGCGAGTGGAACGACGACCTGATGACGCAGGTTCAGGCTCCTAGCCCGATCGCTTGAACCACGTCTGCGGCCCGCCCCCAGGTGGGCCGCTTTCCTCATTGGGGTATAGCGACATGACTGCCCGGCCCGTCGAAAATCTGACCCTTGCCGACCTGTTGCTCCCGGCGAGCCTGCTCGTCGGGCTGAGCATCTTCTCGCTGATGCAGATGGACATCCTGTCCCTCAAGCCGGCCGAGGCCTATCGGGGACCCCAGACCATAGTGGTCGCACCCCACGCCTATGAGTATCGGCTGCCGGGCGACTTCCAGATGGATGGAGTTCCGGTCAATGGGACGCTGCAGCAGGCCGAGGCCGGTCCGATCGAGGTCATGCTGCACCAGGTCACGCTGGCGGACTACCACGAATGCGTCTCGCGCGGCGCCTGCGACGCGGCGGAACCCGTTATCCGCTCGGCGCGCGCCGACGTCCCCGTCACTGGCGTCAGCTTCGATGACGCAATGGACTACGCGCAGTGGCTGTCGGAGCGGACAGGCGACACCTGGCGGCTCCCCACCGTGGCGGAGTGGATATTCATTGCCGGCGACCGGGCGGTCGACCATGCCGTGGACGCGGTGACCGATGCCGACAACCCAGCCGAACGCTGGATCGCAACCTACGAGCAGGAGGCGAGCCGCGCCGTGCCGGCCGATGCGAGGCCGCAGCCGAGCGGCTTCTTCGGCGCCAACGACATGGGCGTGATGGACATTGCCGGCAATGTCTGGGAATGGACCGCCACCTGCGCCAATCGCACCACGCTCGCTCCCGACGGGTCGACCGCCAGCGTGGTCGAAAGCTGCGGCATCCGCTATCTCGAGGGCAGGCACCTCACGCCCATGAGCGTCTTCGTTCGGGACTCGCGCAGTGGCGGTTGCTCGATCGGAGCCGCACCCGATAATCTGGGCTTCAGGCTGGTCCGGGAACCGCGTTCGTGGCTACGCCTGCCGTTCTAGGGCTGCCTCACGGGAGATGCGCCCCATGTTGCTGAAAGCCGCAACTGTCGTTGCCGTCATCGCGCTGGTCGCGGTTGGCTACTTCCTCTGGTCCCACCGACGCGCAATCGACGAGGCCGAAAGCGCCTGGGCGACCATCGCCGCCGCCGCCCAGCAGCAGGCCGGCGCCGCCGTGTTCGACCCGGCGATGGTGGCTGACCTGCCCGAAGTGGCCCAGCGATATTTCCTCCATGCCATAGCGCCCGGTACGCCGCTCAGGACCACCGTCACGCTGCGCATGGAAGGCCAGTTTCTCCTCGGCGACCGGGACAGCAATCAGCCCTACGCAATGGTGGCCCGCCAGATCCTGGCGCCGCCCGACGCATTCGTCTGGTTACCGGTGATGCGCTCAGGCGTGCTGACGATCACCGGTTCGGATGGCTCGCTCGACGGCAAGGCGTGGATGCAGTTCTGGATCAATTCGCTGGTTCCCGTCGTCAACGCGCAATCGACCCCCGATCTGGTCCGTTCGGCCCAGTTCCGCTCGGCCATGGAGAGTATCTGGGTGCCCGCCGCCTTGCTGCCGCGCGACGGCATTGCCTGGCAGGCCGGCGGCGCCGACAAGGCCATCGTCACCATCAGCACATTCGAGAACCCCATCGTCCTCGAACTGACCCTGGACGAGACGGGCGCCCTAACCGAAGTGGTGGGGCTGCGCTGGAGCGATGCCAACCCGGAAAAGACCTTCAGGCTCCAGCCCTTCGGCGGCACCATCGAAGCGGAGGGGTCGTTCGAGGGCTATACCATCCCCACAATGGTCAAGGTGGGCAACCTGTTCGGGACCGACGGCTTCCTGCCTTTCTTCCAGGCCGAGATCGTCGAGGCGAAGTATCTGTGAGCCCATGCAGGGCGGGGGCAGGGCTGCGGAATCAATCACCTAGGCCGGCGTGGCGCGGTCGACCCGCCCGCTCCCGCCGGGTGCGGGCGGCTGACGATGAAGACCGCGCAGGCCACAAGCACCGCCGCCAGGGCCAGCCGTCCCGCCATGGGCATCTCGCCCTGCAGCCAGACGACGCCAAAGCCGAGCGCCATCATCGTCACGGCCAGAACCTTCGCAGCCGGGCTGATGGCGCCTTGCTGGCGCCAGGCCCGCAAGGGCGGGCCGAGGCGAGGATGGCCTTCCAGCCAGCGTGCCAGGCGCGGCGACGAATGCGAATAGCAGCCTGCGGCCAGCAGCAGGAACGGTGTCGTGGGCATCACGGGGAGCATAATCCCCACAACGCCCATGCCCAGAAACAGCGATCCGGCGCCCAGGAGCAACCAGTTGCGCAGGCGCCCTCTCATATCATCTGCGTCCTGATGCTGCGCAGCGCCTCGGCGCCCCGTTGCGCCTGTTGCGCAATATCGTCGAACAGGTTGGCCAGTTCGGGGAAGACGGACCGATCGCCTTCGCTCCAGCTGATCTCCTCGAGATCGGCGAGCAGGTCTAGCAGGGCCGCAATGGCGGTCCGCTGCTGTCGGGCCTCCAGCAGATGGTGCCGGTCGAGCCGCTGCTGCTCCTGGTCCATGAACCGCTGCAGCGCATCCCCAACCTTCGAGCGGCAGTGGCAGTCGAGCGCCGCCGTGTCTATCAGGGTCCGGATGCGCCTCACCATCCGGGCGGAATCTGCGCCGCTCACCGCCGGCCTCATGCTGCCACCCAGTCCATTCCCGGCGCGCCGTGGATGAACCCGTTGGACAGGGCCGCAGCCGGGTAGATCGCCCGGAGCATGTCGGTGCCCTCAGCGCCGCCGAGGCGGCCGTCGCGCACCCCGGCGAACACACCGGCTACTGCAAGCATGTCGCAATCCTGCGGCGACAGCCGGATATGGGTGATGCCGATGCGGGCAAGCGTATCGAGATCGCCGATCAGCGCCTGGCAATGGCGCGACATGGTCTGTACGCCATTGATGGTCAGGAACGCTTGCTCGTCGAGGGTATCGACGTCGAGGCCATCGGGGTCCTCGCCGCAGACAAACTGGCAATTGTCCTTGGTGTGGCCCTTGGCGCGTGCATGGGCGCAGCGTGCCGAGATCGCCAGGGGCAACCGGCCGAATGCGACGAGCTCATAGTCGATTGCGGGTGCCGCTGCGGTGATACGGGCGATCGACTGTGCCGGAAGCTCCGCCCCCAGGCAGATGCGCCGGGCGCCTTGCCGCGCCAGCAACTCGGCGGTCGGACCGTTATAGACATTGACGAAGGGCCCGATGTGATGCGGCCGGCCGGCCAGCATGGCGAGCGCCGCGAGGTCATTGGCCTCGACCAGTCGCTCGGACTGGGTGACCTGCCGTGTCAGCTGCCGCTCGCGCTCGAGGGTGACGAGAGCCAGCGTGGCGAGCGCCACTTCCTTGCCGGCGGCTTCGAGCCGCTCGATTACTTCGTCCAAGAAGGGGCGGATGAAGTGTTCGCGCTTCGAGCACACCACCTCTCCCAGCGTCACGGCATCGACGACCGGCGAATCGGCCACGCCGAAATAGAAGTCCCGCCACTTGGTCCCCTCCCAGAGATAGGGGACGGGACCCATGGTTATGCGCAAGGCTTGCTCGTTCATCGCCACTTCTTCTCATAGGCGCCGGTGGTCGTGCGCTGCCCTTCACTGAGCAGGCGCAGGCCCTCGACATGTTGCGCACGGTCTGCAGGCGCAGAGTTCAGCGCGTCCTTGAGGCGCCGAACGACTTCGGCAACATAGGCCTTGCCGCGCTGCCGTCCCTCGATCTTGAGCGCCGTCACGCCCGCATCCGCCAGCGCTTCGATATGGTTCATTACATCCAGGCTCACCGGGTCCTCGAAGGCGTAGCCGTCATCCTCCGCGATGTGGAAGCGGCCCTTGCACAGGGTCGGGTAACCCGCGGGTTCGCCGGGCCCGAACCGGTTGATGGTGAAGCCGGCCAGTTCGGACACCATGTCCTCGCCATCCTCGCGGTAGCGGACGTGACTGGCCGGGGAGCAGACGCCATGCATGTTGGGCGATTGCCCCGTGACATAGGACGACAGGCTGCACCGGCCCTCGGCCATGACGCAAAGGCCGCCAAAAGCAAACACTTCCAGCTCGCAGTTCACATTGCGGGCGATCGCGGCGATCTCGGGGATCGTCAGCACCCGCGGCAGCACCAGCCGCCTGGCGCCGAAGGACGATACGAGGAAGTTGATGGCGTCCACATTGGAGGCCGACGCCTGCACCGATACATGCAGCCTTTGCTCGGGATAGCGCTCCGCCACATGCGCCATCAGCGCCATGTCGGCAACGATCAATGCCTCGGCGCCAGCCGCCACGGCGTCCCCCGCGGCGCGGTACCACAGGTCTTCGTCGCCGGCGCGCATGAAAGTGTTGAGGGCGACATAGGTCCCGACGCCTCTTGCTCGGCCATAGGCGACCGCTTCAACGAGTTCCGGCGTCGAGAAGTTGAGGCCGGGAAAGTTCCTGGCATTGGTGTCGTTGCGGAAGCCGCAATAGATGGCGTCCGCGCCCGCGTCTGCGGCTTCGCGATAGGCGGCCGGCGTCCCAGCCGGGCAGATCAGCTCCATCACGCAATCCCCGCCAGAGCATGCTCGCGCACACGCTGCGCCAGCTGCCGGAATACCGGCGCGAACGGCCCGGCGGCCGGGGCCAGGTCCGTGGGAAGGTCGAAGCCGCAATCGTCGAGGGCGTTGCGTAGCGCCAGCATGGCTTCCATGTCACCCGTCAGGGTCAGGCTGCGCGAAAAGAAGACGGCGTCACCATCCAGCCGGCCCTCGAGCAGCGCGAGCAGGGTAACCATGGGTCCGGCGGCCGCGGCATCGACCGTGGGTGTCGCCTTCTTGCGATAGACCTTGATGCGCTTTCGCTGGGGCTCGATGACGAAGCTCAGGTCGAGATCGGCCGGGGTGAAGCGATATCGCTTGCCGGCATGCGTCCCCAGCCGGTCGAACAATTGGGGATGCTGCTTGATGGCCTGCTGAAAGACCAGGTCCGCGACGCGCTGCACCACCGTCAGCGGCACGCGATCGAGAACCATTGTGAGCCGGCGGGGGAGTATCATGGATGTTTCCTCGTCTGAGCCAGCCACCAACTATCGCAGTGGACCGCCCCGCGCTTTGCTCCAGGTCAAAGAGGAAACCAGGTTCGGCGGTTATTACGAGCGCATGTCTATCCCCGGCTTGCCTCCGCTCGCGCACCCGACATCACCCGACCTGCATGCCTTTCTCGACCTGCTCGAGAAGCGCGGGCAATTGCGGCGCGTCGCCGAACCCATATCGGTCCAGCATGAGGTAACCGAACTGCATCGGCGGGTCCTTGCAGCTGAAGGCCCGGCCCTGTTGCTGGAGCATCCTGTGCTGCCCGATGGCCGTCGCGCCGCCATGCCGATGCTGGTCAACCTGTTCGGCACGGTGGAACGCGTGGCGACCGGCCTGGGACTTGCGCCAGCTGCGTTGCCTGATCTCGGCGAGGCGCTGGCGGCCATGCGCTCGCCCAAGCCGCCACGCGACCTCAAGTCGGCTTGGGCGCAGCGCAACATGCTCCGCGCCGCGCTCGACATGCGCCCTCGAAATGCGCGCCGCGCCGCGTGTCAGCAGCATATCGACCGCGGCGAGGCGGTGGATCTGGGCGCGCTGCCCATCCAATGGTGCTGGCCCGACGAGCCGGGACCGCTGATCACCTGGCCGCTGGTCATCACGCGCGCGCCTGATGACCCCGATGACATCAATGTCGGCATCTATCGTATGCAGGTGCTCGGACCTCGGCGAACCATCGTGCGCTGGCTCCCCAGTCGCGGCGGCGCCCGCCACCATCGGCTCTGGCAGGCGCGCGGGCAGGACATGCCGATCGCCATCGCCCTGGGGGCCGACCCCGCCACCATCCTGGCAGCCGTTATGCCCTTGCCCGACGGCATGAACGAGCTGGCCTTTGCCGGCGTGCTGCGGCGCCGGCCGACCGAGCTGGCGCAGGGCATCACCGTGCCGCTGCCCATCCCGGCTTCGGCCGAAATCGTGCTGGAAGGCCGGGTCTCGGCGACCGAGACCGCGCCGGAGGGACCCTTTGGCGACCACACCGGCTATTACAACGGCGTCGAGCCGTTTCCCGTGGTGACTCTGGACGCGATGACCCGCCGCCACGACGCGATTCTGCTGTCCACCTATACCGGGCGCCCACCCGATGAGCCCTCCCGCCTGGGGGAGGCACTGAACGAGCTGTTTATCCCCCTGGCGCGCCAGCAGTTCCCCGAGATCGTCGACCTCTGGCTCCCGCCTGAGGCCTGCTCCTATCGGGCGATGGTCGTCTCCATCGACAAGCGCTATCCCGGTCAGGCGCGGCGGGTGATGATGGGGCTGTGGTCCATGTTGCCGCAATTCAGCATGACCAAGCTGATCATCGCCGTCGATCCCGATATCGGCGTACGCAGCTGGAGCGACGTGCTTTGGGCGCTCAGCACCCGCTTCGATGCACCGCGCGACCTCGTCGTGGTGGCCGACACGCCCATCGACTACCTCGATTTCGCCTCGGCGCGCCCGGGCCTTGGCGGCAAGCTCGGGCTCGACGCCACCACCAAGATCGGCGCCGAGACCGACCGGGAATGGGGACTGCCCCTGTCCATGAGTCCCGACGTGGTCGCGCGGGTCGACGCGCTGTGGCCCAGTCTGGGGCTGGAAGGATGAGCAAGGTCGTCGTCGCCATCACCGGCGCCTCCGGGGCCGCCATCGGTATCCGCGTGTTCGAACGCCTGCTGGCCAGGCCGGACACGGCGCCACAGCTGATCGTTTCGCCCTCGGCGCGGCGCACCATCGCTCACGAGGTGGGCCCGGCGGCCCTCGAACGTCTGTTGCTGACGGGCGCTACCCTCCATGAACATGATGATATCGGCGCCACCCTGGCCAGCGGCTCCTATCCGACCGCCGGCATGATCGTGGCGCCGTGTTCCATGCGGACCCTGGCCGCCATAGCCGCGGGCCTCGCCGATAACCTCATCGTCCGGGCCGCGGATGTGCATCTCAAGGAACGTCGGCGGCTCGTGCTGGTGGCCAGGGAAGCGCCGCTGCATCTAGGGCACCTGCGCAACATGGTGGCGGTGACCGAAATGGGGGCCATCGTGATGCCACCGGTACCCGCCTTCTACCATCGGCCGCAGACCGTCGCCGACATCGTCGATCATCTCGCCAGTCGCGCCATCGATCTGCTCGCGCTGCCGGGTCCGCGCGAGGCCCTCGCCTGGGACGGCGGCGAAGCCTGAACCTGTCAGAACGAACCGCGGGGCGAGGGGAGCTCCTTGCGCCTGGTCAGCAGGACCGGGCCATATTCGGCCACGAAGAGCAGCATGGCCGCAATCCACGCTGCGCCGGCCAGGGAGACGATCTCGGAGTGAAAATCCGGGAGGAGGGCGGTGATCGGACGGAGCGCTCCCGCCGCGATCATCGCCGCATAGCTCGCAAGGGTCAGGCCCGAGGCCCGCAGCTCCAGCCCGGTATGGCCACGCGTGGCCCTCGTCATGACAGCCAGCGTCATGGCGCCAAGGCAGCCGACGGTGGCGACATGCAATGCGGCAATCGGTTCGAGCCAGCCGAACGCCGCCGCCCCAAACGACAGGAAGCTCAGGACGACGAACCCGTAGGCAAGGTGAAGCACCAGCACCAGGCCCTCCGCCACCGTCATCCAGCCGCGCCAGCGCGCCAGCCTGATGGCATGCAACACGGCCGCCGCGACGCAGGCCACGCCCGTCGCCCACCCCTGGGGGTCGGCAATCCACAGCGCCAGTGCGCCGAGCGCGGTTACCAGCGCCACGATATCGAAACGACCATATGGGCTCGGCAACGTGGTGATCCCGCGCTTTCTCAGCCAGTTGCGGGTAAAGCTGGGGAGGATGCGGCCGCCGATGATCATGATGAGCATCATATAGGCGGCAATGGCCACCCGCGACGGCAGCGCAATGTCGCCCCAGACTGCATTGCCATAGTGGAAGAACGCATTGCCCGAGGCCAGCGCGAACAGGGCCGCCAGCACCTTGAGGTCCTTCCATTTCTTCCCCGCGACGATTTCGCGTGCGCAGATCAGGAACAGGACCGGCAGGAATGAACTGTCGACGACCAGCGATGCCGTTTCGCCCAGGGCCGAGGGCCAGAGCAGCGCCAGTCGCCCGGCCGCCCAGAGCGCGAACAGCGCCAGCAGCGGTTGTCCGGATACCGGCAGACGCCCCGTCCAGTTTGGGATTGCCGTGAGCAGGAACCCCGCCAGGGCGGCGCTGGTATAGCCGAAGAGCATCTCATGGGCATGCCAGGCGCTGCCCGATGCCCCGCCCAGCCCGAGGCCGAGGGAGACCTCCAGGATCCATAGCACCATCGACATGGCGCCCCAGACCGTCGCCGCGAGGAAGAACGGTCGGAACCCATATGAGAGGATGACCGGCCCGGTCCGTGCCAGGCCCCTGGGCACCGGTTCGCGCTTCTGTAGTTCCACCTGGGTCATGATCACGGCTCCTGCATATGCGCTCGGTGATCATCGCAACGGGCGCCGTGGTCGTTGCGCCAGGTCAAGCAGGCGGCCATGTGCAAGAAATCTTGCGGCAGGCTTGGGCGGTTGCCCGGGCGAGATTGCAGACCTCAGCCCCGCAGATATTCGAGCTCTTCGAAGTCCACCAGCTCGATCTGCTTGACATGCGGGATACGGATCGTCCCCGAGCAGCGCAGTTTGGTGAGGATCCGGCTGACCGTTTCGAAGGACAGACCGAGGTAATCGGCAATGTCGCAGCGCTGCATCGACAGGTCGACGAACCGGTCCGACGCCTGCCGCGCCGCCAGGTCCAGCAGGAAGGCGGCGACCTTTTCGGTGCCGTTCTGGCGCCCCAGCACCATCAGGTGCTCCTGGGCCCGCGTCAGGCCCTGCAGGGCTATCCGAAGCATGGATTCGTTGAACCGGTCCCCATCGCTGGGCCGGAGCACGCGAATGCCGGTGCTGTCGACGCTTTCGGCATAGAAGTGGCGCTGTTCGTCGGCTTCGAGGCCGAAGATCTCGCCGGCGAAGTAGAAGGCGCTGATCTGGCGACGACCGTCGGAAGAGACGCGGCACAGCCGGACGGTACCAAACTCAACCAGATAGAGCTGGCCACTCGGATCGCCCTGGCCGTAGATCGTGGTCCCGGCATTGTACAGCGACACGGGGCTCGGCTGCGAGAAGGCCAGGATGCCGTTGGCGTCCACTCCGTGGTCCGTCGAATAAGCGCGAAACTTGGTCTGGATCAGCATGTTGTGGCCCCGTTGAATGTGAGCATCAACTTGCCACCCGACCTTGGATCGCGAAATTCCGGCGTGCCTCTTAGGGACTCTACTTAGCGGTCGTCCGACGCTGGGTCCTGTCGATCCGGCGAAGGCGCAGAACTATGACGCCGGTTTCCAGTCCACGCTGAGCACCATGCGCACCAGTTCGGACAGGCTCCCCGCATTCATCTTGCCCATCAGGCCCGCGCGATAGACCTCGACGGTTCTCGAGCTCAGGCCGAGTTCATAGGCGATGACCTTGTTGGGTAGCCCCTCGACGACACCCTTGAGCACCTGAGTCTCGCGCTCGCTCAGCGATGCCAGACGGGTCAGGACCGCCTGCGTGGCGGCACTGTCGCGGGTTCGCAATGCCGCCTCCTGCACGGCATGCTCGATTGCGGCGATAAGAACATCGTCGCTGAATGGCTTCTCGATGAAGTCGAAGGCGCCGTTCTTCATGGCCTCGACGGCCATCTGCACGTCGCCATGCCCGGAAATGACGATGGCGGGCAGCATCGCATCCATCTGGCGCAGCCGGCGCAGCAACTCGACGCCGTCCATGTCAGGCATTCTCAAGTCGGTGATCAGGCAGCCGTTGCGAATGCTGGGAGCGATCTCGGCAAAGGCCGATGCCGATTCGTGGACCCGCACGGCGAAGCCGCTGGTTCCCAGGAGAAAGGCGAGCGAGTTCCTGACGACTTCTTCGTCGTCGACAATGTGCACCACGATATCAGGGCTGCTCATCGAGACTCTCCATCACCAGGGGTAGTGTGAAAACGAATTCGGTGCCGCCCGAGCCGCTGCGCCGTACCGAGATTTCGCCGCCATGCGCCTCGATGATGCGCTTGGATATCGAAAGCCCGACGCCCATGCCACCATGCTTGCTGGTAGTAAAGGGCTGGAACAGCCTCGGCGCAATCTCTTCCGCGATGCCCGGGCCGGTGTCGGAAACCGAGATGGCGACCATGTCGTCATCGGCCCTGGCGACACGAACCTCCAGCGCCTTGACCGGGCTGTCGCGCATGGCTTCTACGGCGTTCCGCAGCAGATTGATCAGCACCTGCTGGATCTGCACGCGATCAGCGAGCACGGGCCCGACATCGTCCTGATAGATGAAGGTGGACTTCACGCCGCGTTCGCGCGAGCCCACCAATGCCAGCGCGCCAGCCTCCTCGACCAGTTGCTTGACGTCATGCGGCCGCTTCTCAGTGTCCCCACGGGTGACGAATTCCCGCAGGTGCCGGATGATGTCGCCGGCGCGCAGGGCCTGCTGGGCCGTGCGGTCGAGGGCATCGCGCAGCATGGCGGCGTTGTGATCCTCCAGTTTGGCGATAAGCCGCTTGCAGCCCTGCACATAGTTGGCGATCGCCGACAGCGGCTGGTTCAACTCATGCGCCAATGTGCTCGCCATCTCGCCCAGCTCGTTCAGCCGCGCGAGGCGGGCCAGCTCGGTCTGCGCGATCTGCAACTGGGCGGCGTGCTCCTCCCGTTCGGTGAGATCGCGGATGAAGCCGGTAAAATAGCGGCGGTCCCCCGATCTGGTTTCGCCGACCGCAAGCTTCATCGGGAAGGTGGAGCCATCCTTCCTCAAGCCGACAACGACACGATCAATGCCGATGATTCGCTTTTCGCCCGTGCTGAGATAGCGGTGCAGATAGCCGTCATGCTGCTCCTTGTAGGGCGAAGGCATGAGCATGCTGATATTCTTGCCGGCAACTTCGTTGGGCTGGTAGCCGAACTGGCGCACCGCCGCCACGTTGAAGGATTCGATGCGCCCCTTCACGTCGATAACGATCGTCGCGTCCGGCACCGTGTCGAGAATCGATTGCAGATGCGCCTGCTGCTGGATGACGGTGCGTCCGCTGGTGATGGACCGCTCTCGTTCGCGCCGCCATGCGTCCCCCAACCATGAGAACATCACGCCGACCAGCAACAGCAGGACCAGATTGACGACCGCCGCCACCAGGCTCGTGCTCTGATGAGCGAAGAGGTAGGCCAGGGGCAGGGACGCCACGGTGACGATCAGCCCCGGAATGGCGCCGCCCAGAACCACCGCAGCGAGGATGGCGGGCATGAACAGGAGCCCGGCAGCGGAGGGCCCGAGCAGGTCGTTCAGTAGGAGCCTGAGCACGAAGCCCGCGGCCAGTGCGCAGGCCGCGACAGCAAGGGCCACCCAGTGCGGGGGATATCGTGTGGGTGACGAGGGTGGCATCGGTGATGGTGAATTGAGCACGACTTCGATACTATCTGGGCGCAATGGACTTGGCGACAGCGGCGGGAGCGCAATGAACACCGGATTCGATCGGACCTCCACACGGTCCTTCGAGATATTCTCCGCACTGTCGGACTCCCAATTCGATAACGTTATCGCGACAGCGGCGCATCGCCACGTCAAGGCGGGCGAGGCGGTGTTCGAGCAGGGCGGGGAGGCGAAGTCTTTTTTCGTCCTGGTCTCTGGCCGGCTGAGAGTGACCCAGGTTACGGCCGAAGGCCAGCAGGTCATTGTGCGCATCGTGGTGCCAGGTGATCTTTTCGGCATCGCCAAGGCCCTGCAGCGAAACGATTATCCCGGTACGGCTACCGCCCTGGTCGATAGTGCGCTCCTGGCGTGGCCAACGGCGCGATGGTCCGGTTTCATGGCTGCCTATCCTTCAATGGCCGTCGGCGCCATGCAGACGATGGGTGACCGGCTGCAGGAGGCACATTCCCGGCTGCGAGAGATGGCGACAGAGGAAGTGGAGCGGCGTGTCGCGCACACGGTGTTGCGGCTGGGCAATCAGTCCGGGCGCAAGGAAGCGGCGGGCGTACGGATTGATTTCCCGGTCAGCAAACAGGACATTGCCGAACTCTCCGGAACCACGCTGCACACTGTGTCACGCATATTGACGGCGTGGGAGGCAGCGGGTCTCGTCCAGGGGGGACGGCAGAAGTTGCTGCTCAAGAATCCCCATCGGCTGCTGCTTATCGGCGACGGCCTGGTGCCTGGCCTGCTCTAGCCTCCCGCTGGACGACCTCCAGCAGTTCCGCGGCGTCCAGCTGATGCTCCATCGCGGCGTCGGCAAGGGTGTGGAACGGTCCGATGGGACAGCCCACGCAATGCATGCGGCGCGCGATGAAGGCCGAGGCAGTCCGGGGCCAGCGGTCCATGATTTCCTTGACGCTCAGGTCTTCCAGTCCGGATCGATCGTCCATCTGCAACTCCCTGCATGCAGCATGGCGCAGGTGGGCAGCGTCGTCTTTGTCGGCGGGCAAATAGGGGGGGACGCGGCGGTGCAGACGCCGAATCAACCTGAAATGCAGAGCGGACTGCCCGGAACGGTCAGCAGCAGGGCCAGAATGCCTCCCGCGATCATCAACCCGCCAGCGGTTCTGCGCCCCGGGCGGCGCTTCATCGAGCGAGCCCCGACCAGCGCCAGCGTCGACAGGACCACCGCCGGCACGGTGCCCAGGCCAAAGGCCAGCATGAGGAGCATGCCGTCGGCGGCGTTCCCGGTCAGCAGCGAGTTGAAGAGCGCCGCGTAGACCATCGCGCAGGGCGTGATGCCCCAGACCAGGCCGGCCACGAGGGCAACTTCGATCCCGCCGCCGGACAATGTGCTCCGGACGCGTGCCAGTCGCTGCGCCATCGGCGCCAGGATTGGATCAGCCAGGGCCAGCGAGGGAACAAGGCCGGCCGTTGCCAACCCCAGCCAGATAACGGCGGCCCCGGCCGCCCATTGCAGCGCCAGATGGATGTTGACGGTATCGAGTCGCGTCTGCAGCCCGGCGCCAAAGACGCCAAAGGCGAGCCCCAGCAGGGCGTAGGAGGTGATCCGGCCGAACTGCATCGCGGCCAGGCGCGATGCCAGGTCCAGGCGCGATTGCCCGGTGCCCCCGAACAGCAGCAGGGAACAGCCCAGCGGCCCGCACATGCCCGCACAATGCAGGCTCGAGCCCAGCCCCAGCAGGAGGCCCCAGACGATCGGAGATGGGATCATTGGACTGGATCGGCCATCGCAGTGAGGATTTCGCGCTCCAGCGCGATCCGGCGGCGGCGTGATTCGAAAAATCCGCGCAGCATGTAGCCAAGCGCATCGGCCGACAGCGTATGGTGGCCGTTGCTGAGCTCCCGCAGCGTTTCCTGCAGCTCTTCGGCGTAGCTGAGATCCTCGGCGTTTTCGCGCAACAGGCGCTCGATCGTTGCCGTCAGGTCCAGCACGCGTCTGGGGCCCCGCTCAGCAAGGTCGAGGGCGAGGGCCTCATGCTCCACCTGCACCACGCGGGTCATCACGCGATGGATGGTGCCGGCAGCAGCCCTGCAAAGGGCCGGATCGACGCTGTTGGGCAGGGCATCGGCTATGCGCTCAAGCGTCTTGCACAGGCCGATCTGCTCATCATGGCCAAGGACGATCTCGCGGAGCGCCGACCCGTTCATGGTTTCCGGCATTTTCGATCTCCAGCGTCGGGTTTGGCCTCCGAATTTATTCACCCGCGATTTCATCACATTGACAAAAGTCAAAGTGCGCACCCCCGGCAGACGCTAATGCGAGATGCCGACCCGCCCATGGTTCGGCAGAACGGTATAAGGGGGCGACGTGAGATACAGGGGTTGGATGATTGGGTTGGGGGCAGGCACGCTCGCAGCCGCCATGCTGTCGGGGTTGGCTGTTGATGACCCCTTCCGGATCCACATGGGAATACTGAGCCTCGTCCTGGGGCTGGCGACGATCGTCGCCATGCGGCTGCCACAGCCGGCACATGTGGAGCTGGACACCGAATATATGGACGGCCCGGTGCGGATCGGCACGATCCTGACGGTGTTCTGGGGCATAATCGGCTTTACGGTCGGCGTTCTGGTTGCCACCCAGCTTGCCTATCCCCAGGTCAATTTCGAGCCTTGGCTCAATTTCGGCCGCCTGCGGCCGCTTCACACCAGCGCCGTCGTCTTTGCCTTTGGCGGCACTGCCCTGATGACCACCAGTTTCTACGTAGTGCAGCGCACCTCGCGGGCCCGGTTGTTCGGCGGCGATCTGGCCTGGTTCGTCTTCTGGGGCTATCAGCTCTTCATTCTTCTGGCCGCCACCGGCTACCTGCTGGGCATCACCCAGAGCCGCGAATATGCGGAGCCCGAATGGTATGTCGATATCTGGCTCACCGTCGTGTGGGTGGCCTATCTGGTGGTGTTCCTGGGCACGCTGCTCAAGCGCAAGGAGCCCCACATCTATGTGGCCAACTGGTTCTACCTTGCCTTCATCGTCACCGTGGCGATGCTCCACGTCGTCAACAATCTGGCAATGCCGGTCTCGCCCTTCGGGTCGCGCAGCTATTCGCTGTTCTCCGGTGTGCAGGATGCGCTGACGCAATGGTGGTACGGCCACAACGCCGTCGGTTTCTTCCTGACGGCCGGCTTCCTGGGCATGATGTATTATTACCTGCCCAAGCAGGCCGAGCGGCCGGTCTATTCCTACCGGCTGTCGATCATCCACTTCTGGGCGCTGATCTTCCTCTACATCTGGGCCGGCCCGCACCATCTGCACTACACGGCTCTGCCCGACTGGGCGCAGACCCTGGGCATGGTCTTCTCGGTCGTGCTGTGGATGCCCAGCTGGGGCGGCATGATCAACGGCTTGCTCACCCTCCGCGGCGCCTGGGACAAGATGCGCACCGACCCCATCATTCGCATGATGGTGATCGCGGTGGCCTTCTACGGCATGTCCACCTTCGAGGGCCCCGTCATGTCCATCAAGTCGGTGAACGGCCTCAGCCACTACACCGACTGGACCATCGGGCACGTGCATTCGGGCGCGCTCGGCTGGGTCGGCATGATCAGCTTCGGTGCGGTCTATTTCATGGTCCCGCGCCTGTGGGGACGTGAGCGCCTCTATTCGCTGCGCATGGTCAACTGGCACTTCTGGCTGGCGACACTTGGCATCGTCATCTACGCCGCCGTCATGTGGGTGGCCGGGATCATGCAGGGGCTGATGTGGCGCGAATACGATAGCCAGGGCTTCCTGGTCTATTCCTTCGCCGAAACCGTGGCCGCCATGCATCCCTACTACATCATGCGTGTGGCTGGTGGCCTGCTCTACCTGGCTGGCGCGCTCATCATGGCCTTCAACATCGCCATGACCATCGCCGGCAAGGTTCGCCTCGAAAAGGCGATGCCCGTCTCCCTCAAGCTTCAACCCGCGCAGTAAGGAGTCACCACCTTGTCCATTCTTGACAAGCACGGCGTCATAGAACGAAACGCCTCGCTGCTCCTGGTGGGTTCGCTCATCGTCGTCAGCATCGGCGGCATCGTCGAAATCGCACCGCTCTTCTACTTCCAGAACACCATCGAGAAGGTGGAGGGCATGCGGCCATACTCCCCGCTGGAGCTGGCAGGCCGCGACATCTATGTGCGTGAAGGCTGCTATGTGTGCCACAGCCAGATGATCCGTCCGTTCCGCGACGAAGTCGAACGCTACGGCCATTACTCGCTGGCGGCGGAGTCAATGTACGACCATCCGTTCCAGTGGGGCTCCAAGCGCACCGGCCCGGACCTGGCCCGCGTGGGCGGCCGCTACTCGAACGAGTGGCAGGTGCAGCACCTGACCGACCCGCGCTCCGTCGTGCCCGAGTCGATCATGCCCAGCTATTCCTTCCTGGCCAGGGCTACGCTCGATTTCGACACGATCGGGGGGATGCTGCAGGCCAACGCCAATGTGGGCGTGCCCTATACGCCTGAGATGATCCAATCCGCTGCCGCGGACCTGATCGCCCAGGCCACTCCGGACGCCGATTCCGGTGGCGTGCTCGAACGCTATCCCAAGGCCGTGGTCGGGGGCTTCGACGGCGACGCCATGCGCATCACCGAGATGGATGCGCTCGTCGCCTACCTCCAGGTGCTCGGCACCCTGGTGGATTTCAACACTTACGACGCTGCCGCGAACGCCAGGTAGGGGGAAGCAATGCATTACGACAGCTTGAGGCATTTCGCCGACTCCTGGGGGTTGGTCTACCTGTTCGCGATCTTCGCGATCGTGGGCATCTACATGTTGCGGCCAGGTGCCCGTGAGCGGGCCCGCGAAGCGGCCCTCATTCCTCTCAAGCATGAAGGGAAGGGCCCACTATGAGCGGAAACGACAAGACCGGACCGAGCGGCAAGGACGTCGACCAGGCCAGCGGCGTGGAGACGACGGGCCACGAATGGGATGGCATCAAGGAACTGAACAACCCGCTTCCACGCTGGTGGCTGTGGACGTTCTACGGCTGCATCGTGTGGGCCATCGGCTACACGGTGCTGTTCCCGGCCTGGCCATTGGTCTCCTCGGCGACGTCGGGCGTGCTGGGATATTCCAGCCGCACAGACCTCGCGAACACCATGGCTGCCGTCCAGGAAGCCAATAGCGGTGTAGTCTCGCGCATCGTCCAGGCTCCGGTGGCGGAGATTCTGGCCGATCCCGAACTGGCCCGCTTTGCCACGGCGGCTGGCGCCTCGGCCTACAAGGTCAACTGCTCCCAGTGCCACGGCACGGGCGCAGCTGGCGGGCCGGGCTACCCCAACCTCAATGACGACGCCTGGATATGGGGCGGTAGCATCGATGAGATCTACACCACCATCGCCCACGGCGTTCGCTCGCCGACCGACCCGGACACACGCTACAACATCATGCCGAATTTCGGTGCCGACCAACTGCTCGATGCACCATCGATCAAGCAGGTTGCGGCCTATGTCGCCGGGCTCTCCGGGCTCGACGCAACCGGCGGCGGCCCCGAAGGCGCGCAGCTTTTCGCCGACAATTGTGCAGCATGCCACGGCGAGGCTGGTGTCGGGATGCCCGAGATCGGCGGGCCCGATCTGACCGACAAGATATGGCTCTATGAAGGCTCGCTTGAATCGATCACCGCGCAGATCGAACGGCCGCGTCACGGCATGATGCCGGCCTGGTCGGAAAAGCTCGACGATGCCACCATCAAGGAACTCGCCGTGTACGTACACGGCCTGGGCGGCGGGCTGTAGTCACCTGCGGCCGGCATGCAAAAGCGGACGTGGTTGAAGGGGGCGTCGTGGCGCCCCCTTTCTTCTTATTGAGCTAGATCAAAGGCGGCGACGCCGTGAGGTCCCATAGTGCGACCATGAGGCCAGCAGCATGATTATCATCGACAATACCCAGGTGCCCGATTCCCACGATGTGGAGCCTGTCAATTCCGCCAATCGGCGGCAGCAGCAGCTCTACGCCCCGCGCCGCAAGATATTCCCCAAGCGCGTTCAAGGCAGCTTCCGCAAATTCAAGTGGATCGTCATGGCGATCACACTGGCAATCTATTACGCAGTACCGTGGATCCGCTGGGATCGTGGCCCATACGCGCCGGATCAGGGCGTGCTGCTCGACCTCGCCAACCGCCGCTTCTACTTCTTCTTCATCGAGATCTGGCCCCACGAATTCTACTACGTGGCTGGCCTCTTGGTCATGGCCGGGGTTGGGCTGTTTCTCATCACCTCGACGGTGGGGCGCGCCTGGTGTGGATATACGTGCCCGCAAACGGTGTGGGTCGACCTCTTCATGGGTATCGAGCGGGTGATCGAGGGCGATCGCAACGCCCGCATCAAGCTCGATCAAGCGCCCTGGTCACTGGAAAAAGTGGCCAAGCGCGTGCTCAAGCACGCGAGCTGGCTGCTGATCGGTGCCGCAACCGGCGGCGCCTGGATTTTCTATTTCGCCGACGCGCCGACGCTTCTGGCGGACCTGGTGTCGCTGCAGGCGCCTCTTGTGGCCTATCTCACCATCGCGCTCTTGACCGCGACCACCTACACCTTCGGCGGCCTGATGCGCGAGCAGGTCTGCACCTATATGTGCCCGTGGCCGCGCATCCAGGCCGCCATGCTGGACGAATACTCGCTGCCCGTCACCTACAATGACTGGCGTGGCGAGCCACGCGGCAAGCCGGTGAAAAAGGCTGCCCCCGACGCCAAGCCGGTAGGCGACTGCGTCGACTGCAAGG
>NZ_JACZKG010000061.1 GCF_014860165.1 Devosia sp. | reverse complement strand
CGGGCCTCGAGCAGGCGCGCGGCGGCATTGGCCGGCAGGCGGGCCTGGGCCTCACGCGCCAGCAGGCGCGCCCGGGCCGGATCGCCGGCCTGCAGGGCGACAATGGCATCGGAGAGGGCTTCGACACCCTGCTCGCGCCGGCGCTCGCGACTGCGGCGGGCCATGCTGCGCGGGGCCGAGATGATGCGCCGGATAATGGCCCAGAGCCCGATCACGATAATGGCGACGATGATGAACAGGAAGATCGCCGCGCCCAGCCGGGGCTGCATGCGATAACCGGGCACCTCTAGCGTCACCACACCGGGCAGGGAGATGAGCCAGGCGGCGAGCGCCGCAATGACCAGGCTGCCAGTGATCCAGGAGGCGAGACGGATCATTGGGCAACCTCGCCGGAGAGGGCGCTGGTCCGCAGGGCATCAAGGAAGCGCGTCGCCTCGGCCTGTTCCGATATCAGTACCGGAACATCCTCGCCGGCGGCGAGCATGGGGGCAGGCAGGGCGGCCAGAAGCGTCTCGGCGGTAACGAAATCCCGCCGCGCGATGGCGCCTTCGAGCTGCGACATTAGCGCTTCGGGTGTGTCACCCTCGATCTCGCCGGCCGGTCGCAGGGCGATGGCCGAGCGGAACCAGTCGAGTGCGCCATCCTGCCATTGCGCCTCGGCATCGACAGGACGCCCGGCCAGCATTGCAGGCAGGACCGCGGCGAAGCGGCCGGCGATGATGTCGGGGCGGACAAGGCCGGTTTCGGCCTTGTTGGCGATGGCGGTGGGAATGTCGGCGTCAGGCACGGCGGCGCGCAGGGCACCCAGTTCGGTGGCAAAGGGGCGGCCGGTCGCAAAGGCGGTCTCGAAGCCCGACAGAATCAGCGGCAGCTGCAGTACGGCGCCGATATCGCTGGGCTGGTCGGCCAGGGTGGCGGTCGTCTCGGTCATCGTCGTATCGAGGGTGCGCAGGCTGGCCTCGGCCGTGCCCAGGCGCGCCGCCACTTCGTCGAGCCGGGCGGCAAGACCCGCCAATTCGGTGCGCAGCGCCTCGGTCGCGCCGGTATCGGCCGTGGGAGCGGGCGTTGCGGCCAGCGTGTCAATGCGGGTCGTCAGCGCGGCGATATCCGCCTCGACATTGCTCAGGTCGACCGGCTCGGCAGCCGCTGTCGCGGCCGCTGGGGCGGCCGGTTCCGCGGCCTCCAGTGCACCGATGCGCTGGTTGAGTGCCACCAGCTCGGACTGCGTGGTCTGGGTGACCGTCTCGAGTTCGGGAATGGCGGTGGCGAACTGCGCCAGGCGCGGATCAGCCACTGCCGCCGGGGCAGGTGGCACCGGCCACAGTCCGAACCAGGCCAGGCCGTAGGCGGCAGCCAGGCCCAATGCACCACCGACCAGGGCGGCGCCAAAGCCAAAGCCCCCCGAGGCCGGCGCGGCTTCGGGCGTCCGTGTTCGCGCTGGCGGTTCCTTGGCGGCGGCAGGTTTGGCTTCGGGCTTGGTCTCTGCCCTGGCTTCGGGCTTGTCGGCCCCGGCCTCGCGCGCCTTCAGATCAAGCACCGGCGGCTTTACGGGACCGGTCTTGCTTTCGCCGGGCTTGCTGCCGCCTGGCTTGGAATCGTCGCCCTTGGTATCCGCCATTGCAGGGTGTCCTCTTCTTGGGTGCCGATCATGGCCCAGTTTGCTCGCGGGCAAAAGCCAGCGCGAGCGCCATCATGGCGTCTTCATCCGGCCGGTCCGCCAGGCTGATGCGGTTGAAGCGCGCCTCCAGCAACGGCTCGGCCACGGTTTCGGAGAGGCACAGCATGGCCAGCCTGCTTCGCTTGTCGCGCGGCAGGCTGGTGGCGAGCGTGGCAAAGATTTCGGCCGTACGGCGCGAATAGGCCAGCACTGCACCAATCTCGCCGCCCAGTTCAGCCAGGATCTGTGCGGGCAGGGCGTCGATGGCCACCATGTCGTAGATCTTGGCCGTGGCCACCATCACGCCCAGCGACGCCAGCGCCTTGGCCAGATCCGCACTCTGGTGCTTGCCCGTGGGGTAGAAGATCGGCCCGCGCATGCGCGCAATGGTCATGGCATTGACTAGGTCCTGCAGCGCCCCTGCGGCGCTGCTGACGCGTTCGAAGCCGGCCTCGGATGCCTCGCGCGCGGTGCGATCCCCCACGGCGAAGACCGGCAGGTGCCGGTATTGTTCGAGCACCCCGCGCTCGGCCAGCGCGCGGACGGCGTTGGCTGACGTCAGTACCATGGCGGTGAATCCATCCGGGGGCGGCAGGCTGGCATCGAGCGTCTGGCGCACCATGACCGGGGCGGCCACGGCGTCAATGCCGAGGGCGTCGAGCCGCGCCAGCGTCGCCTGGGCGTCGGGCTCGGGCCGCGTCACCAGCATCTTCACGATGTGGCAGCCCATTGTGCCAGCCAGTCGGTGCCGGCCCGGGCGATCAAATCCTCGCCCACCTGGCGGCCCAATTGCTCAGGGTCGGTGCCATCAGCAGCGCTGTCGAAGGCCGTCTTGCCGTCGAGGCTCAGGATCTGGCCCTTGAGCACAAGGGTCTGGCCATCAAGGCGACTCAGGACACCCACCGGGGTGCGGCAGGAGCCGTCGAGCACGGCCAGCATGGCCCGTTCGGCTGATATCGCCGCGTGGGTGGGCGCGTGGTCGAGAACAGCGACAATCGCTGCCATGCGGGCATCGTCGCTGCGCACGGCAATGCCGATCGCCCCCTGGGCGGGGGCCGGCATGAAGATTTCCGGGTCGAGCAGGGCAGTGGCGCGGTGGCCCTCGCCCAGGCGGTTGAGCCCGGCCATGGCCAGCATGGTGGCATCGGCCACCCCGTCGAGCAGCTTCTGCAGGCGGGTGCCGACATTGCCGCGGAACGGCACGATTTCAAGGTCGGGCCGCACGCGAAGCACCTGCGCGGCGCGGCGAATGGAGGAGGTGCCGAACCGGGCCCGCTCGGCCAGATGATCGAGGCTTTGCACCTTCACCGACATGAAGGCGTCGCGCACATCCTCGCGCTCGAGGAACGCTGCCAGGCGAATACCCTCGGGCAGTCGTGTCGCCACGTCCTTGCTCGAATGCACGCCGATATCGACCCTGCCTGATAGCATGGCCTCGTCGATTTCCTTGGTGAACAGGCCCTTGCCGCCGATCTCGGTGAGACTGGCATTGCTGGCCTGTGAGCGATCGCCGCCGGTGGAAATCACCTCGATGACGATGTCATCCTCCGCTACGCCATGCGCCTGGCAGAGCAGTCGCCGCACCAGCCGTGCCTGTGCCAGTGCCAGCGGGCTGCCACGCGTTCCGATCCGGGCGAAGGGTGTCTGCGATTGCAATCTGTTTTCGTCCTATAGTAGGCAGTGCGGGCTACCACCGTGGAGTAACCAGTTCGTCGTGACCGGGCAAGCGCCAGCCACAATCCTCGGCATAGAGACCAGCTGCGACGAAACCGCGGCAGCGGTGGTCCTGCGCGACGAATTCGGCAAGGGCAGTATTCGTTCCAATGTGGTGCGCAGCCAGCTCGATGAACATGCGGCATTCGGCGGCGTGGTGCCGGAACTCGCGGCGCGGGCGCATGTGACCTATCTCGACCACATCATTGCCCAGGCCTGTCGCGAGGCGGGCGTTTCGCTCGATGAAGTCGATGCCATCGCGGCCACGGCCGGCCCGGGCCTGATCGGGGGCGTGCTCGTCGGCCTCACCACCGCCAAGGCGCTCGCCGCCGCGCTGGGCAAGCCGCTGATCGCGGTCAATCACCTCGAAGCCCATGCGCTGACGGCGCGGCTCACCGACGGGGTGCAGTTTCCCTATCTGATGCTGCTGGTTTCAGGAGGCCACAGCCAGTTCGTGCTGGTGCGCGGGGTCGGCGATTACCAGCGCTGGGGCAGCACGATCGACGATGCGCTGGGCGAAGCTTTCGACAAGGTGGCAAAGCTGCTGACCCTGGGGCATCCCGGTGGTCCGGCCGTCGAGCGCATCGCCAGGTCCGGCGATCCGAAACGCTTCAAGTTTCCCCGCCCGCTGCTGCGCGAGGCGCGGCTCGATTTCTCCTTCTCCGGGCTCAAGACGGCGGTGCGACTGCAGGCCGAGGCGCTGGCGCCGCTCAGCGACCAGGACGTGGCCGATATCGCTGCCAGCTTCCAGGCGGCGGTGGCCGAAATCGTCGCGGTGCGGTCGCGGCAGGCACTGGAGAGGTTTGCTTCGGAGTTTCCGGGGCAGGCGATGCGGCTGGTGGTGGCGGGTGGCGTTGCCGCCAACCAGACGATTGGAGCGGCCCTGCGCGCGGTCTGCGTCGAAGCCGGCGCGACGCTCGTCGTGCCGCCCATGGCGCTCTGCACCGACAATGGCGCCATGGTGGCCTGGGCGGGGGCGGAACGGTTCGCGCTGGGTGCGCTTGATGATCTCGATTTTACCGCGCGGCCGCGCTGGCCGCTTGATCTCGATGACATGAGGATCGAACCCGATGCGGCTTGAAACCGTCAGCGTCATCGGCGGCGGGGCCTGGGGCACCGCATTGGCGCAAGCGGCGGCCATGGCGGGGCGCCGGGTGTCGCTGGTGGCGCGCGATCCTGACCAGGTCGAGGAGATCAATTCCCGCCATACCAACAGCCGCTATCTGGGCGCGCAGACACTGCATGCGGCCATCGTGGCCACGACCGCGGCGGCGCCGGCCGATATCGTCATCCTTGCGGTGCCGGCACAATCGAGCCGTGCGGCTCTGGCCGCGCTCGACCCGGCGCTGCTTGCCGGCAAGCCGGTAGTGCTGTCGGCCAAGGGGCTCGAGACCGGTACGCTGGAGCGGCAGAGCGAAATCCTCCTCGACATGGCGCCCGATGCCATACCCTTCGTGCTGTCGGGCCCCAGCTTTGCCGTCGATGTGGCGGCCGGCAGGCCGACAGCGGTGACGCTGGCGGGCGACGATGCCAACCAGACTTCGGCCTTGGCGGCGGCTCTGGCCGGCCCCAGCTTCCGCCCCTATGCCGCCGATGACCGCATTGGTGTCGAAATCGCCGGGGCGCTCAAGAATGTCTATGCGCTGGCGGCCGGCGCCATCGAGGGCGCCGGGCTTGGCGCCTCGGCCCGCTCGGCGCTGATTGCCCGCGCCTTTGCCGAAATGGCGCGCATGGTGTCGGCCATGGGCGGTTCGGCTGCGACGCTGACCGGGCTTGCCGGGCTGGGCGACCTGACGCTGACCTGTACCTCGGTGCAGTCGCGCAACTACCAGTTCGGCATGGCGCTGGGGCGCGGCCAGTCAGTCGAGGCGATCATTGCCGGTGGTGCCGGGCTGGCCGAGGGGGTCGCCACGACCCCGGTTGCCGAGGCGCTGGCCAAGAGCCTCGATGTCGAGGTGCCGCTGATCGCGGCCGTGCATGCCGTGCTGAGCGGCCAGGCCGATATTGCCACAGTGGTTGCGGGTCTGATGTCCCGTCCGCTGAAACGGGAGGACTGATCCAGTGCCGCTATTCGTGATGATCGCCAAGGACAAGCCGGGAACCGGCGCGCAGCGCACCGCCACGCGGCCGGTGCATCTGGAGCATTTGACGGCCATGGGCCAAAAGCTCGTGCTGGCCGGCGCGCTGATGGGCGAGGACGGCAATCCCGAAGGCTCGCTGCTGGTGCTGGAGGCCGATAGCCTCGAAGCCGCCAGGGCGACGCTGCTGGCCGACCCCTTCATTGCCGAAGGCATTTTTGGATCGGTGGAGGTGAAGCCCTGGCGCGTGGCCATCAACCATAGCGGACGGGAGTTCTGAGCCATGGCCTATTGGCTGATGAAGTCGGAGCCCGATGTCTTCTCGTTCGACGACCTGGTCGCCAAGAACAAGCGTGGCGAAGTCGAGCAGTGGCACGGGGTGCGCAACTACACGGCGCGCAACAATATGGTGGCCATGCAACTGGGCGATCTCGCCTTCTTCTACCATTCCAATATCGGCAAGGAGATCGTGGGCATCATGAAGGTGGTGGCCCTGGCCCATCCCGATACCACCGCCGAGCCCAACGACAATGGCAAGATCGTCTGGCAATGCGTCGATGTCGAGGCGGTCAAACCCCTGCCCAAGCCGGTGACGCTGGCAACGGTCAAGGCGACGCCGGAACTGGCCGAGCTGGAACTGGTCAAATATTCACGCCTGTCGGTGTCCAAGGTCAGCCCGGCCGAATGGGACCTGATCTGCAAGATGGGCGGGCTCTAGGCGCGGCCTGTTCCCATTGCGGCTGGCCTCCCACGCATAGCGTCACGGGCGTGGCAGGACGGCCAATCGCGCGCTAATATCCCCCAACGCACATATGTGCGTTGGGGGAGATCAATCATGTCGTATTTTACCGTCAACTGGCTGGCCGTTATCCTGGCCACGGTCGTGAGCTGGGGTTTTGGCGCCGGCTGGTACATGGTGCTGGCCAAGCAGTGGATTGCCGCCATCGGCAAGAAGCCGGAAGACATCAACAGGGCCGACTACGCACCCTATCTCTGGTCGGTGCTCTGCCTGCTGGTCATGGCCTATTTCATTGCGCTGCTGACGCCGCTGCTACTGGGGTCGCTCAGCGTCACCAACGGGCTGATCGTGGGCGCCCATATGTGGCTGGGCTTTGTCATCACCGCCATGGTGCTCAACCACCGTTATGAGGGCGCACCGTGGGCGCGAACCCTGATCGATGGCGGCTACCTCCTGGCGGTGCTGCTGATCGACGGGGCGATTATCGGGGTATTCGGGTAATATCGCCAGCACGTCACCCTCGGGCCTGACCCGAGGGCTCTTCACTTGGCAAGTACAGTCCCCCTCGGATCAAGCCCGAGGGTGACGACCGCTGGCGATCGGGAGCGCTAGCTCTCCACCACGATGGGTGGGACGTGATGGGGTTCGCTTGGCGGGGCATATTTGTTGAGCAGGCTGACCTGGCTGATCGAGAAGATCACCGTTAGCGGCATCACGCCCCAGACCTTGAAGGCGACCCAGATATCGGTCGAGAAATTGCGCCACAGCACTTCGTTGATCACAGCCAGCACGACGAAGAACAGGCCCCAGTTCAGCGTCAGCTTGCTCCAGCCTTCCGGGCGGAGCTTGTAGACGTCGCCGAAGACATATTTCAGCAGCGAGTGCCTGAACAACAGCCCGCCCAGCAGCACCGCGGCGAACAGCGAATTGGTGATGGTCGGCTTGATCTTGATGAAGGTATCGTCCTGCAGCCATAGCGTCAGGCCGCCAAACACCAGCACCACGACGCCGGTGACCAGCGGCATGATGGCAATCTTCTTTAGGATAGCCCAGGACAGAGCCAGCGAAATCGCCATGGCGCCCATGAACCAGGCGGTGGCCACGAAGATATCGGCGCGGGCATTGGCGACGAAGAAGACCACCAGCGGACCCAGTTCGAGCGCCATCTTGATGAGTTGCGGGCGCAACTCATCCCAGTTGATTTCAGGCTCGGCGGTTTTCTCGGTCATGGCAATTCTCTGAGCGGCAATGCCGCAATGTGGAGGCAAGCGCCCCCGCATGCAAGGCCGGGATAGGCTGTAACCGTGGTAACATTGGAGCTATTCCGTCCCAGCGATCGCCCGGGCGAACTCGCTCGCCGTGAAGGGCTCGAGGTCGCCCACGCCCTCGCCTACGCCGATGAAATGCACCGGCAGGCCGTATTTTCGCGCAATGGCGACGAGGATGCCGCCCCGCGCCGTGCCATCGAGCTTGGTCATAACCAGCCCCGTCACGCCGGCGCGCTGGCCGAAGATCTCGACCTGCCTGAGCGCATTCTGCCCCGTCGTGGCGTCGAGCGTCAGCAGGGTGGCATGAGGCGCCGTGGGGTCGACCTTCTTGATGACGCGGATGACCTTTTCGAGCTCGTTCATCAGCTCGTCGCGATTCTGCAGCCGCCCGGCGGTGTCGATGATGAGCACGTCGCGACCCTGGGCGCGCGCCTCGGTCACGGCATCGAAGGCGAGCCCCGAGGCGTCCGATCCGGCGGGTCGGCTGATGACCGGGGCATTGGTGCGCTGGCCCCAGATCTGCAGCTGCTCGATCGCGGCGGCGCGGAAGGTGTCGCCGGCGGCCAGCATCACCGAGCGGCCTTCGGCGGCGAATTTCTGCGCCAGCTTGCCGATGGTGGTGGTCTTGCCCGAACCATTGACCCCGATCATCAGGATGACGAAGGGCTTTTGCGCGCTGCCGACCACTAGCGGACGCGCCACCGGGCCCAGCACCTTCTCGATTTCGGCGGCCAGCACGGCGCGGACATCCTCGCCGGTCACGTCGCGATCGAAGCGGTCGCGGCGCAGTGTTTCGGTGATGGCCATCGCCGTTTCGATGCCGAGATCGGCCTGGATTAGCACGTCCTCAAGCTCGTCGAGCGTCGCCGCGTCGAGCTTGCGCTTGGTGAAGACCGAGGTGATCGAGCCGGTGAGCTGGTCGGAGGAGCGCTTCAGCCCGGAGGCGAGGCGCGCGAACCAGCCAAGGCGCGGCGCCTCGAGGGGGACTTCGACGATGGCCGGCGGGTCGAGCGGGACGAAGGCGGTGGGCGCGTCAACTTGCCTTGTGGCAGCGGCGTCCTCGATATCCTCGACATAATCTGGCGTGGTTTCGGGCGGCCCGGGCAGGGGCACCTCTTCCACCGGCATGTCATCGGGCGGCGGAGCAGGGGTGGGCAGCACGGGCT
>NZ_JACZKG010000060.1 GCF_014860165.1 Devosia sp. | reverse complement strand
CACCCTTGATCACGTCGGTGGCGCTGGCCAGGTCGAGTTTGCCGCACGCGAAGTAGTCGAGGAAGAACAGCGGCTCGGCACCCTGCACGATGATGTCGTTGACGCACATCGCCACCAGGTCCTGCCCGATCGTGCCATGATTGCCGGTATCGATGGCGATTTTGAGCTTGGTGCCGACGCCGTCATTGGCCGCCACCAGCACCGGATCGGTGAAGCCAGCCGCCTTGAGATCGAACAGCCCGCCAAAGCCGCCGATCTCGCCATCGGCACCGGGGCGCCGGGTGGAACGGACGGCGGGTTTGATGGCCTCGACCAGGGCATTGCCGGCGTCGATGTCGACACCCGCCTGCTTGTATGACAGACCGTTTGATGTCAGGTTTTGCGGATCGGACATTGGCCTCAATACCGTGTGGGGAAAGCGTGCGCAAAGCCGTTACCGGAAGACCAAGGCGGTTGCCAACTCCGGAGCCGGAAGCTAGACGGCCTGATAGCTTCTCCACCACACCGACGCAAGGGCCGCCCGGCACCATGACACTGCGAAATCAAGTGCTGATCTGGGTCACGTTCCTCGTGGTGCTGGTGCTATTGCTCTGGCTCTTCCGCGGCATCCTGCTTCCCTTCGTGGTCGGCGCGGCATTGGCCTACCTGCTCAACCCTCTCGTCAACCAGTTGCAGAACTGGCGCTTCAACCGCGGCTGGGCCACGGCAGTGGTGCTGCTGAGCGTGATCACCATCATCGTCAGCCTGTTCTTCATGTATGTGCCGCTGATCGGCCAGCAGATCATCGGGCTGATCCAGCGGCTGCCCGGCTATGTCTCGGACCTGCAGGCGCTGATCACACGCTGGTCGCCGGAGATCAACGAGTGGCTAGGGCCGGAGCGGGCCGCCCAGTTGCAGACCAGCATCAGCGGCCTCGCCAGCCAGGCGCTCGGCTTCATCGCCACGCTGCCGGCCGAACTGGTCAATATCGGCCTGACCGGCGCCGGCGTCATCGGTTTTACCCTGCTCACGCCGGTTGTGGCTTTTTACCTGCTGCTCGACTGGGAGGGGATGGTGCGCGGCCTGCAAGGCCTGCTGCCTCGTGAATCGCGCGCCGAGATCAACCAGATCCTCAGCGACATCGACAAATCGATGGCCGGCGTCATCCGCGGGCAGGGCGGCGTGCTGCTGATCGATGCTGCCTACTATGCCACGGCGCTAAGCCTGATCGGCCTCAACTTTGGCCTCGCCGTCGGGCTTATTGCGGGCCTGCTGAGCTTCATTCCGTATGTCGGATTCGCCGTGGGATTCGCCATTTCCGTGGGCATCGCCGTCGTGCAGTTCTGGCCGAACTACTGGATGGTGGTCGCGGTTGGCGCCATTTTCCTCGGCTGGCAGTTCATCGAGGGCAACATCCTCTATCCCAAGCTGGTGGGCGGCTCGATCAACATCAATCCGGTCTGGCTGATGTTCGCGCTGCTGGCTTTCGGCGCCCTGTTCGGCTTTGTCGGCCTGCTGCTAGCCGTGCCGCTGGCCGCAATTGTCGGTGTGCTCGTGCGCTATGGCGTGGCCAAATATAAGGCCAGTACCCTTTATCTCGGGCAGAATGGTGGCCCCGATGGCACTCCCGGCAAGTCCTGACGAGCCCAGGGGCCAGCTGACGCTCGAGCTGGGCCATACGCCCGCCCAGGGAGAGGCGGACTTCCTGGTCGGCGAGGGCAATGCGCTCGCCCATGGCCGTATCATGGCCTTCCCGCACTGGCCCGACCCCATTACGCTGGTGACCGGACCAGCCAAAGCGGGAAAATCGCACCTGGCGCGCATCTTCGCCGACCGTAGCGGCGCACGATTTGCCGGCACCGGGGACCTGGAGGCCCTGGCGACCGAGGGCGGCACGTCGCCTGTCATCGTCGAGGACGTGGACCGGCTGGCCTATGACGAGGCGGGGCTGTTCCACCTGCTCAACCAGTCCATGCGCGAACAGCGGCCGATTTTGCTGACGGCGCGCGAGGACATTGCGAACTGGCCGCTGGCGACAGATGATGTACGCTCGCGTGTCCGCCGGGCGGCGGCCTACACTCTTGAACTGACGGACGACATTCAATTGTCACAGATGTTCGTGAAACTGTTCGGGGATCGCCAGATAAAGGTCGATCCCAGAATCATCGGCTATCTGGTGGCGCGCATGGAGCGCTCCGCCGAAGAAGTCGTGACTCTCGCTGACCTTATGGACCGGCTGGCGCTTGCCAAGGGCACGGCCATTACCCGCAGCATCGCCGCCGATGCGCTCAACCGCCGCCGCCTGGTGCGCGGGGATGCGAGCCCGGAACAGGATTGGGACACCGAAGACGATGAATGAAATGAGCGAGTTCACCGAAGCCGATGCATCGGTCCCCGATATCGAAGCCCTGCGCAAGAGCCCGGCGCGCTTCGTCAATCGCGAGGTCAGCTGGCTGCAGTTCAACATGCGCGTGCTTGAGGAAGCGGGCAATGTGAACCATCCGCTGCTGGAGCGGCTGCGCTTCGTTTCAATCTCGGCCAACAACCTGGACGAATTCTACATGGTCCGCGTCGCCGGACTCAAAGGCCAGATGCGCGCGGGGCTGGCCAAGCAAAGCGCCGACGGGTTGACCCCGGCCGAGCAGATGGAAGAGATCGCCACGCTGGCCCAGCACCTGCAGCTTGAGCAGCAGGATCACTGGCAGAGCCTGCGCGAGGAGCTGTTTGCCCAGAACGTGGTGATCCACGAGGCCGACGACCTGACGCCGGACCAGGTCAATTACCTGCAGAAGCTGTTCCGCGAGGAAATCTTCCCGGTGCTGACGCCGATCGCGGTCGACCCGGCGCATCCATTCCCGTTCATTCCCAATCTGGGCCTGGCGCTGGCTTTTGAGCTGAAGCGCCCTGACAATGACCTGCCCTTGACCGCCCTGGTGCGCATTCCCGGCAATCTCGACCGCTTCATCAACCTGCCCACCGGGCTGGTCTCGGAGGGGCGCAGCGAGGTGGTGACCATCGATACGCTGGTCAAGCTGTTCTTCCACAAGATGTTCCCCGGTCATGAAGTGGTCGGCTCGGGCGCCTTCCGCGTCATCCGGGACAGCGAAATCGAAATCGACGACGAAGCGGCCGACCTGGTCGTGGAGTTCGAGACCGCCCTGCGCCAGCGCCGGCGCGGCCAGGTGATCCGGCTCGAAATCGAAAGCTCGATGCCGCGCGCGCTCAAGCGCCAGATCAGCGAGCAATTGGGCGTCAAGGATGGCGATGTCTTCGAGGTGCAGGGGTTCCTGGGGCTCGCCGACGCCCGCAAGGTCTGCGATGTCGAGCGGCCGGACCTGAAGTTCACGCCCTATCACGCCCGCTTCCCCGAACGCATCCGCGACTATAGCGGGGACAGCTTCGCCGCCATCCGCGCCAAGGATATCCTGGTGCATCACCCGTTCGAGAGTTTCGACGTGGTGGCGCAGTTCCTCATGCAGGCAGCGCGTGACCCGGATGTGGTCGCCATCAAGCAGACGCTTTACCGCACCTCGGCCGATAGCCCGATCATCAAGGCACTGGTGCTGGCGGCCGAAGCCGGAAAATCGGTGACCTGCCTGGTCGAACTCAAGGCTCGGTTCGACGAAGAGGCCAATATCCGCTGGGCCCGCGACCTCGAACGGGCCGGCGCGCAGGTGGTGTTCGGCTTTATCGAACTCAAGACCCACGCCAAGCTCAGCCAGGTGGTGCGGCGCGAAAAGGGCAAGCTGGTGAGCTATTGCCATATCGGCACCGGCAACTACCATCCGATCACCGCCAAGATTTATACCGATCTCAGCTACTTCACCATCGACCCCTCGATCACCCGCGACGTGGCGCGCGTATTCAACTTTATCACCGGCTATGCCCGCCCCACCGAGCTCGAAACCATCGCCGTATCGCCGGTAAACCTGCGGCAGACGCTGCTGCAGGATATCGCACGCGAGATCGAATTCGCCCGCGATGGCCAGTCCGCCAGCGTCCTGCTCAAGATGAATTCGCTGGTCGACCCACAGATCATCGACGCGCTCTATGACGCGAGCCAAGCGGGCGTGAAGGTGGACCTGATCGTGCGTGGCATCTGCTGCCTGCGGCCGGGAATCCCCGGATTCTCCGACAATATCCGGGTAAAATCGGTGGTCGGTCGCTTCCTCGAGCACAGCCGCATCTATTGCTTCGGCAATGGCGAGGCCATGCCCAACCCGCGCGCCAAGGTCTATATTTCCTCGGCGGACCTGATGGGCCGCAACCTCGATGGCCGCGTGGAAGTGATGGTGCCGATACTCAACAAGACCGTGCACAAGCAGATCCTGGATGTGATTCTGGTTGCCTATCTGCGCGACAACCAGCAGAGCTGGGAAGTGCTGCCCGATGGCAGTTCGCATCGGGTCCGCGCAGCGGAAGGGGAGGAACCCTTCAATGCGCATGACTATTTCATGACCAATCCGTCGCTGTCCGGACGCGGTAGCGCCGGTGGCGAAGGCGAAGAGGGCCTGGCTTGAATCAATTCTGGGGCGTCGATGCCGATCCGACGGCGCAGGGCCGCATCAAGGGTGCCAAGCCCGTGGCTGTCCTCGATATCGGCTCCAACTCGGTGCGACTGGTCGTCTATGAGCGCCATGCGCGGGCGCTGACGCCGCTCTACAACGAAAAATCGGCTTGCGCGCTGGGACGTGGCGTGGGGCGGACCGGTCGTCTGGCCGACGCCAACGTTGCCCAGGCTCTGGACGCCATCAAGCGGTTCGCCCTGGTTGCGCGCATGATGCGGGTGGGCAAGGTCTGGGTGCTCGCGACATCAGCGGTGCGCGACGCCGCCAACCGGCAGGAGTTTGTCGACGCCGTCGAGGCGCTGATGGACAGCAAGGTGCAGGTATTGTCCGGCGAGGAGGAAGCCCATTACGCCGCCCTCGGCGCTGTGGCGGGCATTCCCGGTTTTGCCGGCACCGTCGGCGATCTGGGCGGCGGCAGCCTTGAGCTCTCTGGCATCACCGAAGGCAGCGACACCACTGGCGAATCGTTCGAGATCGGGGTCATCCGCCTGCAGGACGACAGCAATGGCTCGCCGGTCCGTGCAGCGGCAATCGTGCGCGAGCGCCTGGCCAAATCCTCGCTGGGCAAGACGGAGAAGGGGGCATCGTTTGCCGCCATAGGTGGCACCTGGCGGTCTTTGGCCAAAATGCACCAGATCGCGCGCCACTACCCGCTGCACATGGTCCAGCACTATGTCGTGCCGGCCGACGACATGATCCAGTTTTGCCAGCAGATCGTTGGCGCCGGTTCGCTGAAGTCCTATGACGGCGCCGAGCATGTCAGTTCGTCCCGCCGCGAACTGGTGCCATTCGGCGCGGCCGTTATGGCCGAAGTACTCAAGGCCGGCCACTTCGCCGACGTGGTGTTTTCCGCCCTGGGCGTACGCGAGGGCTATCTTTATGGCCTGCTCGACAGCCGTGAGCAGGCCATCGATCCGCTCATCCAGGGCGCCGAGGAACTGTCGGTCCTGCGGTCCCGCTCGCCCGCCCATGCCAGCGATCTGGTCGAATTCGGCGGCCAGTTCCTCGACGCTACCGGAACGCCGGAGACGGCCATTCAGGCCCGGTTGCGCACCGTGGCGTGCCTCCTGGCCGATATCGGCTGGCGCGCTCATCCAGATTATCGTGGGCCGCAAAGCGTTGATGCAGTGGCCTATAGTTCGCTGAGCGGGGTGGATCATCCCGGTCGCTCGTTCCTGGCCCAGGTCATCGCCGTCCGCTACGACGGGCTCAAGAGCAAGGCCGCTGCGCCGCTCGCCGGGCTCGGCTCCGCCGAGATGACAGCGCGCGCGCGACTGATCGGCGCCTTGTTCCGCGTCGCCTATCCCATGACGGCAGCCATGCCCGGCATCCTGCCGCGGATCCGGTTTGAGGCTGCAGACAGCGCCCTGACCCTGGTACTACCGGGTGACCTCGCCTTCCTTGATGGCGAGCACCTGCGCGGTCGGCTGGAGCAGTTGGCCGGCGTGGCGGGGTTCAAGAGTTCGACGGTTCGGGTGGAGTAGCTACTCCGCCGGTGTCGAGTCCTTCACCGCGAATTCCAGCACGCCCTTGCGGGTTGCGACCAGGCCAATGCGGCCGTGCTTGATGTCCAGCGCCTTGTCGCCAAAGAGCTTGCGGCGCCAGCCCTTGAGGGCAGGGACGTCGGCATCGTCATCGAGCACCAGGGCATCGATATCGTCCGATGTGGCGAGGATGCGGGCTGCCACGCCGTGCTGCTCGGCCACCGACTTGAGCAGGACCCGGATGAGATCGCCGACAGCGCCCTTGGGCGAAGGCCCGCGATAGCGCTCCGGCATGCTGGGCAAGTCGCTCTTCTGCAGGGCCTCAACATCTTTCAGCAGCGCCATGATCTCGGCCGCGGCCGAGCTGCGGCCGAAGCCGCGCGGCACGGCGCGGAGTCTTTCAAAGGCGTCTGGTGTCAGCGGGCGCTGCATGGCCAGCTCGAACAGCACGTCGTCCTTGAGCACGCGGCTGCGCGGCTGGTCGCTGTCCTGCGCGCGCCTTTCGCGCCACGCGGCCAGCTTCATCATTGCCGCGAGGTCTCGCGGGCGATTGATCTTCATCTTGAGCCGTTCCCAGGCCTGCTCGGGCTGGACGACATAGGTATCGATGCTGCGCAGCACGCCCAGCTCGTCCTCCACCCAGTCCCAGCGCTTGGTGGCATCCACCTGCTTGCGCAACTCGCGGTAGATGTCGCGCAGGTGGGTCACGTCGGCAACGGCGTATAGCCGCTGCTTCTCGCTCAGGGGGCGCGCCGACCAGTCGGTAAAGCGCGATGACTTGTCCAGCTCGACATTGGTGATCGAGCGCACGAGATTGTCGTAGGAAACGCTGTCGCCAAAGCCACAGACGCTGGCGGCGATCTGGGTGTCGAAAATATTGACCGGCACCTTGCCGGTAAGCTTGACGAATATCTCGATGTCCTGCCGGGCGGCATGGAACACCTTGGTAAGGTTGGGATTAGCAAGCAGGTGGAAGAAGGCTGTCAGATCGAGTTCCGGCGCCAGCGGATCGATTAGCACCGCCTCATCATCCGTCGCCACCTGCACCAGGCAGAGTTTCGGCCAATAGGTCGTCTCGCGAAGGAACTCTGTATCGACAGTCACAAAATCAAACTTCGCAGCGCGCTCGCAGAAAGCAGCGAGCACATCTGTGGAAACAATGAGGTCCATCGGCGTCCGTCTCAAATTCGTCAATATTCTTCCTAGCAGGTGCCGCCAGCCCACTCCATACCGGATTTGTTGAGCCCTTCGGCAGGGTTAGCGCCTCCCGAGCAGCTCGGGTTCCGCCAGCGCCGGTGAAACTTGACAAGCGGGGACTCCCATGCGCTTTTCCCGCCCAAGATTCAGGCCTTTTCCAGAGTTCCCACATGACCTCACATCGCTACCGCTCGCATACCTGCGGGGCTCTCACCGCCAAGGAAGCCGGCCAGACCGTCCGTCTCAGCGGTTGGGTACACCGCATCCGCGATCATGGCGGCCTGCTGTTTATCGATCTGCGCGACCACTATGGCGTCACCCAGGCCGTTATCGACCCTGATTCTCCCGCCTTCGCGGCCGCCGAAAAGGTCCGCGCGGAATGGGTCATCCGCATCGACGGCGACGTGAAGCTGCGCGACGCTTCTGCGGTCAATCCCAACTTGCCCACCGGCACGATCGAGGTCTTCATTCGCGAGATCGAAGTGCTGTCGACCGCCAAGGAACTGCCGCTGCCGGTCTTCGGCGATCAGGAATATCCCGAAGACGTGCGCCTGCGCTATCGCTTCCTCGACCTGCGCCGCGAGAAGCTGCATGCCAATATCGTCAAGCGCACCAAGGTGATCGCGGCGATGCGATCAGGCATGACCGAGCAGGGCTTTGCCGAATATTCGACGCCGATTCTGACGGCCAGTTCGCCCGAAGGCGCGCGCGACTTCCTCGTGCCGTCACGCATCCACCCCGGCAAGTTCTTCGCCCTGCCGCAGGCACCGCAGCAGTACAAGCAGCTACTGATGGTGGCGGGCTTTGACCGCTACTTCCAGATCGCGCCGTGCTTCCGCGACGAAGACCCGCGCGCCGACCGCCTGCCGGGCGAATTCTACCAGCTAGACCTGGAGATGAGCTTCGTCACCCAGGAAGACGTCTGGAACACCACCCAGCCGGTGATCACCTCGATCTTCGAGCAGTTCGCCGACGGCAAGCGCGTCACCAAGGACTGGCCGCGCATCCCCTATGACACGGCCATCCGCAAATATGGTTCGGACAAGCCGGACCTTCGCAACCCGATCGAGATGCAGGCTGTAACCGAGCATTTTGCCGGCTCCGGCTTCAAGGTATTCGCCGGGCAGATCGAGGCCGATGCCAAGGTGGAAGTCTGGGCAATTCCGGTCAAGAACAAGACGGGCGCCGAGCCCATCGGCCGGGCCTTCTGCGACCGCATGAATGCCTGGGCACAGGGCGAAGGCCAACCGGGCCTGGGCTACATCTTCTTCAAGGACGGGCAGGGCAGTGGCCCCATTGCCAAGAATATCGGCGAGGAACGGACCGCCGCCCTCAGGACCCAGCTTGGCCTTGATGACGGTGATGCAGTATTCTTCGTCTGCGGACGGCCGGACAAGTTCTACAAGTTTGCCGGCGAGGCACGCACCAAGGCCGGCACCGATGCCGGTGTGGTGGATACCGAGCAGTTCGCACTGTGCTGGATCGTCGATTTCCCGTTCTACGAGTGGAGCGAGGAAGAGAAGCGCGTTGATTTCGCCCACAACCCATTCTCTATGCCGCAGGGTGGGATCGATGCGCTCAACAGTCAGGATCCGCTGACCATCAAGGCGTATCAGTATGACGCTGTCTGCAACGGCTTCGAAATCGCCTCTGGCTCGATCCGTAACCAGTTGCCCGAGACTATGGTCAAGGCGTTCGAGCTGACCGGCAAGAGCCGGGACGAGGTCGAGGAGCAGTTTGGTGGTCTTTATCGCGCCTTCCAATATGGCGCGCCGCCGCATGGTGGGGCCGCCTTCGGCATCGACCGTATCGTCATGCTGCTCTGTGGCGTGGCGAACCTGCGCGAGATCACGGCCTTCCCGATGAACCAGCAGGCCGAAGATCTGCTGATGGGCGCGCCGAGTCCCGCGACGGCAAAGCAGTTGCGCGAACTGAGCATCAGGCTCAACGTTCAGTCCTAGGCGCATCTGCTCAGGTGGTGTGGTGACAGATGGGCGGCCCCAGGGCCGCCTATTTCTTTGCCTCGACATAGTCCGGGAGATTGTCGACGATGGCGCCCTGTTGTTCCTCGCGCCATTGCATCCGGATCTGCCGACGCTGGCCGTCGATAATTACGAACAGCGACAGGCCGTCGTCATAGGGCAGGAAACCGGAGCCGATGAAGCTCCAGGTTTCGCCCACCGGATGCTCATTCCCATCGAAGTCCCGGAAGGGCTGCACGACCATGTAGGTCATGCCGGGCCAGAGATGTCCGAATGATGTCGTCGGCCAATCCTGGCTCACTCCGGCAGCTCCGTGATTTGCAGTCGGTTAACCAGCGTTAACAGTCCATTAAAGCCTGATTGGTACCGATGACTAGGGCGATGGTTGTCTCGGATTCGGATTTTGAAGTCCAAGTATTCTCATGTTCTGACGCTGATGGGTGCGCTACTGGCGTTCGTTCCCATTATCGCTGTGGACTATCTGCTGGACGGCTACGTCCGCGTGAGAGAGAAAATCGAGATCGAACAATATGTTAATGGCGTTACCTCACAAATAGAGATCGGGGTGAACGACGCCGTCGGCGCACTACGGCGCATCCTCACCGAGAGCCCCTCACTGTGCACGCCGACCTTTGTCGCCAATGTTCAGCGCGAGATCGAATCCAGTCTCAATATGAAGCAGGTGTTGGTCGAGAATTCCGACGGCGTGCAGTATTGCGACGCCTTTGGCCGCACCGTTGCCTTTTCGCCGCTCTCCGAGAACCTGCCGGTACCGGGCCATACCGAGACCATGACGCTGGTCCAGCTCGGCGACATGGCCATGCCAGCGCTCAAGGTCACACAGACCTTCGGCCAGACGCGTCGCGTCTCGGCCTTCGTGCCGCTCATGGGGCAAACCTCGGATGGATTGGCGCAGGGGCTTCCCGCCGCCGCAATGATGCGCGTGTTGCTGACCAATGGCACGCCAGTCCTGACCATTGGCGATGCCGGCGCTTTCGATCGGCGCGGCTCCAGTGCCGAGTTCATCTTCGCTGACGCCTTCGCCGGTGAGCTTCCGCTCAAGGTCGAATATGCCATTCCCTTTGTCATGGCTCGTGCGACCTATGCCGACCTCGATATGGCCTTCACCGCCATTGCCTGCCTGATGAGTGCAGTCGTGCTGCTGCTGTCCCTCGGCTATGTGCGGCGGTCGCGAGTGCCGGCCTTCGATCTGGAGCGCGCTATCGCCCGGGGCGAGATCAAGCCCTATTACCAACCAGTCATCAACCTGCGCACGGGCGAGTTGATGGGCTGCGAGGTGCTGTGTCGCTGGGAGAAGAAGAACGGGCAGGTGGTGCCACCCGGCGCTTTCATCGACTATGCCGAAGTTACCGGCCTTGCCATCCCCATGACCCTGTCGCTGATGCAGCAGGTCAAGTTCGATCTGGGCGACCTGAGCCAGATGATGCCGGAGATGAAAATCTCCATCAACCTGTTCGAGGGGCACTTCCGCGACGACAGCATCGTCGAGGACGTGCAGGCCATCTTCGGCAATTCGCCGATCAACTTCCGCCAGTTGGTGTTCGAAATCACCGAACGGCACCCACTGGCAAACTCCGCCGTTGCCAACAGTGTTATCGCCGGTCTGCACGCGCTCGGCGCCAAGCTCGCCATGGACGACGCCGGCACGGGCCATTCCAACCTGGCCTATCTCGGCACGCTGGGCATCGACATCATCAAGATCGACCGGATCTTCGTCGACATGGTCAAGCCCGGCACGACGCAGGTCCCTGTGCTCGATGGCCTTATTTCGATGGCCAAGGACCTCGATTGCGAGATCGTCGCTGAGGGTGTCGAGACCGAAGAGCAGGCGCTGTACCTGCGGGCGCGGGGCGTCATCCAGGCGCAAGGCTTCATCTTCGCACCGGCACTCAAGATTGGCGCATTCCGCGAACTGGCGACCGCGCTCCACGCGACTGTGGCGCCCCGCAGCCGCATCGAAAGCATTGTCGCCAGCGCCGCCTGAGCGACTTGCGACTTTAGTTGCAGCATTCGGCTGAGTTAGCCACTTTTCAACCGGGGCGATTGGTGGCACCAACGCTGTCCCAAACTATGTCCGCGATCATGCAAGGCGGGCGAGGAGGACTGCGTGACGACCGACCCCAACGAGCAGCGGAAAGCCCTGCGCGAAGCCGCCCTGCATTTCCACGAGTTCCCCAAACCCGGCAAGCTGGAAATCCAGCCGACCAAGCCGCTCGGCAACCAGCGCGACCTGGCGCTGGCCTATTCGCCTGGCGTGGCTGCTCCCTGCGAGGAAATCGCTGCCAACCCGGACTCGGTCGCCAAATATACCTCGCGGCAAAACCTGGTGGCCGTTATCTCCAACGGCACGGCCGTCCTCGGCCTGGGCAATATCGGCGCGCTGGCTAGTAAGCCGGTCATGGAGGGCAAGGCGGTGCTCTTCAAGAAGTTCGCCGGCATCGACGTGTTCGATCTTGAGATCGACGAGATCAACCCGGGCAAGTTCATCGAGGCTGTGGCGCCGCTATGGCCGACATTCGGCGGCATCAACCTTGAGGATATCCGCGCCCCCGATTGCTTCGAGATCGAGGAAGCGCTGCGCGAGCGCATGCCGATCCCGGTATTCCATGATGACCAGCATGGCACGGCCATCATCGTCGGTGCGGCGGTGCTCAACGGGCTCGAGCTCAAGGGCAAGAGAATCGACGAGGTCAAGATCTGCGCATCGGGGGCAGGGGCCGCGGCTATCGCCTGCCTCAACGTGCTGGTAGCGCTGGGCGCCAAATACGAAAACATCTGGGTCGCCGACAAGGATGGCCTGGTCACCCACAAGCGCAATGACGTTAACGACAAGTGGCGCGGCCAGTTCCGTCGCACCAGCGAAGCGACGACGCTGGCCGAGGTGGTCGAGGGCGCCGATGTCTTCCTCGGTCTTTCCGCCGCCGGCGCGCTGAAGCCGGAAATGCTGGCCAGGATGGCGCCCAAGCCACTGATTCTGGCGCTGGCCAATCCGAACCCGGAAATCACGCCCGAGCTGGCCAAGGCAACCCGGCCGGACGCCATGGTCTGCACCGGCCGCTCGGACTATCCCAACCAGGTCAACAACGTCCTCTGCTTCCCCTTCATCTTCCGCGGGGCGCTCGATGTCGCCGCCACCACGATCAACGAAGAGATGAAGCTGGCCGCCGTGCGCGCCATCGCCAAGCTGGCGCATGAACCCGGGCTGGAAGTGTCGCCATCGGGCGCCCCAGCCGTGTTCGGGCCTGATCACATCATTCCCAATCCCTTCGACCAGCGGCTGATCCTGCGCATCGCGCCAGCGGTGGCTCGCGCCGCCATGGAATCGGGCGTGGCCAAGAAGCCGATCGCGGACTGGGACGCCTATATGGATGGCCTCAATCGCTTCGTCTTCCGCTCTGGCCTGGTGATGAAGCCCATCATCGATCGGGCACAGGGCCAGAACAAGCGCATTGCCTTCGCCGATGGCGAGGACGAGCGCGTGCTGCGCGCCACCCAGGTGCTGCTGGAAGAACGCATTGCCCGCCCGATCCTGATCGGCCGCCCGGCCGTCATCGAGGCGCGTATCGAGCGCTTTGGCCTCAACCTGCGCCCTGGCGCCGATTTCGAGGTGATCAATCCTGAAGACGATCCGCGCTACCGCGATTACGTGACGCTGTTCCACTCGCTGGTTGGGCGCGACGGGGTGACCCCGGATACGGCACGTCAGGTCGTGCGCACCAATACCACCGTCATCGGGGCGCTGGCAGTGAAGCGTGGCGAGGCTGACGCGCTGATCTGCGGACTGCAGGGCCGTTTCATCAAGCATGTGCGCGACATCCGCTCCATCATCGGCTTGCAGGACGGAGTAACCGACGTCTCGGCACTATCCATGCTGATCATGCCGCGCGGCGCATTCTTCCTGGCCGATACCTATGTCAACCAGGACCCCACGCCCGACGAGATCGTCGGCATCGCCCTCCAGGCCCGCAACCACCTCAAGCGCTTCAACATCGAGGCCAGGGTGGCGCTGCTGAGCTATTCGAACTTCGGCTCGCGCGATGGCGACAGCGCCTACAAGATGCGCGAGGCCTACCAGAAGCTCAAAGCCATTGCCCCCGACCTTATCGTCGAAGGCGAAATGCAGGGCGACCTGGCACTGAGCCAGGACCTGCGCGAGCGCTACATCCCCGATAGCGTGCTCACCGGCGAAGCCAACCTGCTGATCTTCCCCAATCTCGACGCGGCGAACCTGTCGATGACGCTGCTCAAGGAGATGAACAACGCCCTGTCGGTCGGCCCCATCCTGATGGGGCCGCGCTCGCCGGCCCACATCCTGGCGCCATCGACCACCAGCCGCGGCATCGTCAACATGGCGGCGATTGCCGCGACCGAGGCTATTGGAGCCGAGGCATGATCCGCCACACTGTCGTGTTCAACCTGAAGCATGCAGACGGATCGGCGGAGGAGGCCGACTTCCTCCGCGACGCCATGGCGCTGGCCGCCATTCCAAGCGTCGAAAAGTTCGAGCAGTTGCGCCAGGTCAGCCCCAAGAACGACTATGCCTTTGGCTTCTCGATGGAGTTCGCCGATCAGGCCGCCTATTCGGGATATAATGATCATCCCGTTCACGTCGCCTTCGTGCGTGACCGCTGGCTACCCGAGGTCGAAAAGTTCCTCGAGATCGACTACGTCCCATTGTGATCCGTTCGGCGCTTGCCCGGCTCCGGGGCTCATGCTAGAGCCCCGGCATCGCCATCCGGAGTGCCGAGAATGTGCCCATGAACCAGATCGCTGTGTTCGGTGGTAGCTCGCATCCACAATTGGCCCGGGACATCTGTGCCCAGCTCGGCGTCCCCCTCAATCCGACCCGCGTGACGCGGTTCTCCAACGACTGCATCGAGGTGCAGCTGCAGGCGAATTGCCGCGAGCAGGATGTGTTTCTCATCCAGACGCTGAGTTCCCCGGTGCAGGATCACTTGGTGGAACTGCTGCTGATGCTGGATGCGGCGCGTGGCGCCTCGGCCTCGCGCATCACCGCCGTCATTCCCCACTATTCCTACGCGCGCTCCGACAAGAAGGATGCGCCGCGCATATCCATCGGTGGGCGGCTCGTGGCCGATTTGCTGGCGACGGCCGGCGCCGACCGCGTGCTGACCATGACGCTGCATTCGCCACAGGTGCATGGTTTTTTCAGCGTGCCGGTCGATCACCTGCATGCTTTGGCCGAACTGGCAGACCATTTCCAGCGCTACGATCTCAGCAACGCCGTGGTGGTGTCTCCGGACCTGGGCAATGCCAAGACCGCCGCCGCTTTCGCGCGTCGGTTGGGAACACCAGTCGCTGCCGGCGCAAAGGAACGTCTCAGTGATACTGAAGTGCGGATCACCGCCATTATAGGGGATGTCCGCGGCCGCGACGTCATCGTTCTCGATGACGAAATCGCCAATGGCGGATCCATGATCGAGCTGCTGCGACACCTGCGCGCCAGCGGCGCCCGCTCGATCCGCATTGCCTGCACGCATGGCATCTTCGCCGGCTCCGCCCTGCAGCGGCTGGCCGCCGAGCCCGACCTCACCGAGATCGTCTGCACCAATACGCTGCCTATCGCGCCCGAGCGCATGGTGGAAAAGCTCAAGGTGCTGTCCGTCGCGCCGGCCTTGGCGGAGGCGATGCGCCGCATCAATAGCGGGGAATCGGTGAGCGCGTTGTTCCACGACGTGTCGCGCCTGGGGCAAGCGGCCGAGTAGGCCGGTCGAGACGGAGTTCCTCTCGCTTTCTACCTCAGGGATATGTGAACAGGTTCGGAAGCGCTGCATTCGCAACCCCGCGTTAAACCCTTGTCAGGCATAGTGGTCGGGTTCAGTTCCGGTTAGCCCATGCCCACCCGTCTCAAACGTCCTGCATTCTGGCGACCGCTGGCGCTAACCGCGGCGCTGCTGGGGTTTCAGGGCTATCTCGGTTTTTCAGCCATCGGAGGCCAGTTCGGCATCGAAAGCCGCACGCAGATCATGCTCGATATCGACCAGCTCAAGGCCAGATCGGCCGCCTTGCAGGCCGAGATCGATGTCTACAGCCATCGCGCAACGCTGATGGACACGCGCCGTCTCGACCCGGACATTGTCACTGAACGGGCAAGAGCGCTGCTGAACATGGCCAATGCAGATGACATTATCGTCATGGTGGACCCGAGCACCGGTAAACCACTTTCCGGTAAATTCGAAGAATTAGCTACAGATGAGTTAATTCAACTTATCGAAGCCGATTCAACGCTTTAGGCAGTATCCGCTGCTGCCCGCGAACATTGCTTTCCGTCCATTGCTTGCAGTATGATGTCGAACTGTGGCCAAGTCAGGCCAAGCGGCAAATCCATTTCGATGCGGAGCGTTCCCCATGGCGCGTAAGGCTGTGGCCACCAAGGCCAAGACGCAATCCAACGTACCTGAACTCAGTAGGGAACAGGAGCTCGAAGCTTATCGCGAAATGCTGCTGATCCGGCGCTTCGAGGAAAAGGCCGGCCAGATGTATGGCATGGGCCTGATTGGCGGTTTCTGCCACCTCTATATCGGCCAGGAAGCCGTCGTCACCGGCATCACCATGGCATCAGAGAAGGGCAAGGACGCCCAGATCACCGGCTATCGCGACCATGGCCACATGCTGGTCATGGGCCTCGATCCCAAGGGCGTGATGGCCGAGCTGACCGGTCGCCAGGGCGGTCTCAGCCGCGGCAAGGGCGGCTCGATGCACATGTTCAGCAACGAGCACAAATTCTACGGCGGCAATGGCATTGTCGGCGCCCAGGTGTCGCTCGGCACTGGCCTCGCCTTTGCGGCCAAATACAAGGGCGACGGTTCCGTGTCGCTGGCCTATTTCGGCGACGGCGCGGCCAATCAGGGCCAGGTCTATGAGAGCTTCAACATGGCCAAGCTCTGGAACCTGCCGGTCGTCTTCGTTATCGAAAACAACAAATATGCCATGGGCACCTCGATCGAGCGCGCCGCAGCGACCACCGATTTCTCCATGCGCGGCGCATCGTTCGACATTCCGGGCGAGCAGGTCGACGGCATGGACGTGCGCATGGTCTATGACGCCGCCAAGCGCGCCATCGAGCACGCCCGTTCGGGCAAGGGTCCGTTCATCCTCGAAATGCTGACCTACCGCTATCGCGGGCATTCCATGTCCGACCCGGCGAAATACCGCTCCAAGGACGAAGTGACCAAGTACCGGCAGGAGCGCGACCCGATCGAGCAGGTCAAGGCGCGCCTGATCGCGAGCGGGTTCCAGACCGAGGAGTCGCTCAAGGCCATCGAGAACGAGATCCGCGCCATCGTCACCGAGGCGGCCGACTTCGCCACCAACGATCCCGAGCCGGATGCGTCCGAACTCTGGACCGACATCACCATCAGCGCCTGAGAGCGATAGATGAGCATCCTGCTCGGCGTGATCGCGCTCTTCGCCATTCTGTCACTGGTCGTGGCGGCCATACAGGCCGCCGCCATCGTGCGGCTGGCCCCGGCAAGCGAGCGGCTGGGCTCCTATATGCTGCTGGGCTGGTGGAAGTTCGGCCAGCTCGAGCAGAAGGCCGGCCCTGCCGCGGCCGAGCCCATGGCCATCTACAAGCGGGCGGCGATTGCCTTCATCGTCTTCATCGTGCTCGGCTTGGTGCTGAGCGGCTGGGCCATCAACCAGACGCAGGCTCCCGCCAGCGCGGCTGCCGAGCCCCGGCTGATCAACGACCCGCGCATCATTCCTGCCGAATTTGCCTTCAATACTGACCTTCGCCGCGTGGCCCCGATGCCCGGCGCACCAAATCTCCTGGAGAGCTGATATGCCCCAAATCCTGATGCCCGCGCTGTCGCCCACCATGGAAGAGGGCAAGCTCTCAAAGTGGCTGGTCAAGGTCGGCGACAGCGTCAAGTCCGGCGACGTGCTGGCCGAAATCGAAACCGACAAGGCGACGATGGAGGTGGAAGCCGTCGATGAAGGCCGGCTGGACCGGATCCTCATCCCCGCTGGCACCGACAATGTGAAGGTCAACACGCCGATCGCCGTCATTCTGCAGGACGGGGAAGAGCCCGGCGCGCCGGTGCCTGAATCACCCAAAGCGCCGCGCGATTTGAAGCAGGCCGATGGCCAGAGCCTTCCGGCCCAAATTCGTCCGTCAGGCGAGGGCGTGAGCCGGAGCCCCGACATGCCCGCGCCCGGCGTCCCGCCGGCACAAGAGGTGGCCCCCGAGGTCGGGCTTCCTCCGGGTACGGAGATGATCACCCAGAC
>NZ_JACZKG010000059.1 GCF_014860165.1 Devosia sp. | reverse complement strand
CCGAACCTGCCCAAAACCCCAGTCGTGTGAAGCGGCTTTCGCCTCTTCAATAATCAAACAGGCGGCGCAAGCCGTCGGGGCGAAAGCCGCTTCATGCCGTGTAACCGCGACGCTTCCGGGCCGGGCGGCAATGTCCGCTCGGCCGCCGGTCGTAGCTAGGCGCGACGTCAAGAAGGGGTGGGAACGGATGAACCCGGTCGGCGGCCACCGGACCGACGAAGCTGCGGGGTCAGGTCTCCACCTCGGCATCCTTGCGGGAGCCCCATTCGGCCCAGGAGCCGTCATAGACGGCGACCTGTTCGGCGCCGGCGAGTTCGGCGGCGAGGGCGAGGGTGGCGGCGGTGATGCCGGAGCCGCAGGAGGTGATGAGCGGCTTGCTGAGGTCGATGCCGCGGTCCGCGAAGAGCTGGGACAGTTCGCCCGGCGATTTCATCTGGCCGGCTTCGGTCAGGAGGCTCACCGGGAGATTGACGCTGTTGGGAATGTGGCCACCGCGCAGGCCGGCGCGGGGCTCGGGGACTTCGGCGTGGAAGCGCGGGGCGGGCCGGGCATCGGCAATCTGGGCGGCGCCGTCCTGGCTGCGGTCTCGCACGATTTCGAAGGTGGCGACGCGGTCCGGGTCGAAATCGGTGTGGAAGACTTGGCGCGGGCGGGTGACGAGGCCTGTCTCGGTAGCGCGGCGCTCGGCGCGCCATTTGGGTCCTCCGCCCGAGAGTATGCGGACATCGCCGGCGCCCATGGTGCGGAAGGTCCACCAGACGCGCGGGGCGGAGAACAGGCCCAACTCGTCATAGATGACTATGGTCATGGTCTCGGAAATGCCCAGGGCGCCCACCATGCGGGCAAAATCGTTGGGCGCGGGAAGCATGTGGGGCAGGTTGGTCGTGGTGTCGGCGACGCCGTCGATGTCGAAGAACACAGCGCCCGGGATGTGGCCGGCGAGATATTCGGCCTGGGCATTGCGGGCGGCATTGGGCATGTGCCAGCTGCCGTCAAGGACGACCAGGTTGGGATCACTCAGATGGGCGGCAAGCCAGTCGGTAGAGACGAAGGGGGATTCCATTGGGGTGTCGACTCCTTCGATACCGGCCAGTCGTACCCTCCTCCCAACCTTCGCCGCAAGGGGGAAGGCGCCACAGGCTCACGCGCAATCGCTAGAGCACCAGCAGGTCCTTGCTGGCGAGGCTGATGGTCACGGGTTCGCCGCGGCTGGGCGGGGCCGTCCGCTGGTCGTTGAACGTGTCCAGGCTCAATGTGTTCCGGCCCAGCGCAATGCGCAAGCGGATCACCGAGCCGAGGAAGGTGACATCGGCAATGGTGCCCGTGAGGGTGATGTCATTGCCCTCGCGCGCGCCGACGGACAGCACTTCGGGGCGAAGCGTGAGCGAGACAGGCGCGCCGGCGCTCGCGGTCGCGGGCAGGGTGGGCACGGTGACCGTCTGGCCATCGATATCGACCAGCCCCGTGGCGGCGTCGACGACCGTTGCCTCGATGGTGTTGAGGTGGCCGACAAAGGTGGCGACGAAGCGGGTGGCCGGCTTGTTGTAGACTTCGTGCGGGGCGCCGAGCTGTTCGATACTGCCCGAATTCATCACCACGATGCGGTCGGAGATGGAGAGGGCCTCTTCCTGGTCGTGGGTGACGAAGACGGTGGTTATGCCCAGGTCGAGCTGGATGGCGCGGATTTCCTCGCGCAGGGAAACGCGGATCTTGGCGTCGAGGGCAGACAGCGGCTCGTCGAGCAGCAGCATGCGCGGACGGGGGGCGATGGCGCGGGCGAGGGCGACGCGCTGCTGCTGGCCGCCACTCATTTCATAGGGGTAACGCCTCTCGAAGCCGGGCAGGCCGATGAGTTTCAGCATTTCATCAACGCGGGCGCGGCGTTCCTCGGCCGGCATGCCCGCGATCTTGAGGCCGAAGCCGATATTGTCGCCGACATTGAGATTGGGGAACAGGGCATAGGCCTGGAACACCATGCCGAGCTGGCGCTGGTTGGGCTTGAGGGTGGTGATATCCTGCCCATCGACCAGGATGGAGCCGGAAGTCGGGGTCTCGAAGCCGGCGATCATGCGCAGGATCGTGGTCTTGCCGCAGCCGGAGGGACCGAGCAGCGAGATGAACTCGCCCTTGTCGAAGGCGAAGCTGACCTCCTTGACCACGGTGGTGGTGCCGAAGGTCTTGGTGAGGTTCTGGACGTCGAGAAAGGCTGCCATGGTCAGTCTGTCCTGGCGGAGGTGCGGGGGGCGAAGCGGCCGAGCACGTTGATCATGCCCATGGCACCCCAGGTGATGATGAAGGAAATGATGGCCAGGGCCGCCGGCTCATAGGCGCGGTTGGCGCCGATATTCTGCAGGTAGGGGCCGAAGGCCGGGCGGTTGAGGAGGCTGGCAATGGTGAATTCACCGATGACAATGGCGAAGGTCAGGAAGGCGCCAGACAGCACCGCCACCAGGATATTGGGCAGGATGATCCGGCCGATGATCTGGGCAGTGTTGGCGCCGGCAATCTGGGCGGCCTCTGTGAGGGTCTGGATGTCGATGGTGCGCATGCCGGTATCGACGGCACGATACATGTAGGGCAAAGCCAGGGTGACATAGGCGCAGGTCAGCAGGATATCGGTGCCGAGGGCGCTGCCGGTAAAGGGGATGATCGAGGAGGAATTGTAGAGCCGGATATAGCCATAGACGAGCACGATGGCCGGAATGATCAGCGGCATCAGCGTGATGAACTCGACAGCGGGTCTGAGCCACGGCAGGCGCAGCCGCACGAAGTAGACGGCCGGCACAACCACCAGAATGCCCACGACAATCGAGAACAGGCCGATGACGGCCGAATAGCCGAACGTTGCCTGGAAACGCGGGTCGGAAAAGACCGAGGCGTAGCTGTCGAAGCTGTAATAGCCGCGCCGCATGCTGAGCGAAAACATGAACGTGGCAACGAGCGGGATAATAAAGTAGGCGGCGCCCAGGCCGAAAACCAGCCAGGACCAGAATTTGTTGGGTTTCATTTCATCCACCTCTCGGCGCGGGCGGAGATGACGAGATAGATGATGTTGGCAGTGGCGGTGATCAGGATCATGCCCAAGGCCAAAGCGGCGCCCAGGCCCGGATTCTGCAGCGCGTCGCCGCGTATCTGGGCGTAGAGCAGAATGGGCACGATGTTGAGCGAGGAGCCGGTGAGGGCATAGGCGGTGGCGATGGCGCCGAAGGCATTTGCGAAGAGCAGGCTCAGCGTGCCCAGGAAGCTTGGCCACAGGATCGGCAGCCCCACATAGCGCCAGAACTGCCAGGGCGATGCCCCCAGGATTGCCGCCGCTTCGCTCCATTCCTTCTTGAGCCCGTCGACGGCTGGCGCAATGATGAGGATCATCAGCGGGATCTGGAAGTAGAGATAGGTCAGGGTCAGGCCCCAGAAGCTCAGCAGGTTGAAGCCCGACTTGTAGAGGTCGATGCCGATGAACTTGAGTATGACGGTCACCAGGCCCAGCCGCCCCAGGGTCGAGATAAAGGCGAAGGCCAGTGGGACACCGGCGAAATTGGACGCCACCCCGGAAAAGGTCATGACGGCGGCGCGCAGGCCCTCGGGCAGGCGGCCACGGATGATCGCCAGCGCAATCGCCAGGCCGACCAAGGCACCCAATATGGCCGAGGCGCCGGAAATGCGGATGGAAATCCAGTAGGCGGCGATGATCTGGTCGGTGAAAAGGCCGGCTATGTTTTCGAGGGTGAACTGGCCGTCGCGGCCAATGAAAGCGGCACCGACCAGATAAAGGGTGGGCAGCATCAGAAACAGCACGGCAAAGATGATGAATGGCGCCACACCGAGCCACTCGAACGAGAGGCGCCGCCTTGTACGCTGCCCTGCAGTGGTATCGGTCATCTTCCCTTGCCCCCAAGGACTCAACCCGTTCCGGACCACGTGCGGCCGGATAGAAAGTGCCTCCGCCGCATCGGCGGCGGAGGCGTTGAGCGGAATTACTCGGAGATGTTGGCGCCGACCACGGCGTCCCACTGGCCGGTAATGACAGCCTTGGCGGCGTTCTGCTGCTCGATGGTCGGGAACACGGCCTTGGCATAGGCTTCGGCAGCCGGGAGGGCGTCGAGCAGATCCTGAGGAATGTTGCCGGCTTCGGCGAGCGCGTTGAAGCGGATCGGGTGGCAATAGCCCTTCAGCCAGCCAAGCTGACCTTCGTCCGAGTAGAGGTATTCCATCCAAAGCTTGGCAGCGTTGGGATGGGGCGCATGGGCAGAGATGGCCTGCACATAGACGCCGGCGACAACGCCGGTTGCCGGGACGACGATCTCGGCGGCGGGGTTGCCCTCGAAGCTGTCGCGCCAGGCGAGCAGGTTGTAGTCCCAGGCGATCAGGATCGGGGTGGTGCCCTGGGCAACCGAGGCGGCTTTGCCGATGACAGGCACGAAGTTGCCAGCGTCGTTGACGGCCTTGAAGAATTCGAGGCCAGCCTCGGCGGCGCCTTCATGAGTGCCGGTCTTGCCCAGGCCAGCGGCATAAACGCCCTGGATAGCCTGGTTGGAGGCACGCGGATCGCCAGCAAGAGCGACCGAGGAGGCGTATTCCGGCTTGGTCAGGTCGGCCCAGTCGGCAGGGACTTCCGAGACGAGATCGGTATTCACCAGCATGGCCATGGCGCCATAGTAGTCGCCATACCAGAAGCCATCGGCATCCTTGGCGTCGTCAGGAATGTCTTCCCAGGTGGAGACCTTGTAGGCCTGAAGCAGGCCCTCATCCTTGGCCTGCGGGCCGAAGGAGAGACCGATATCGAGCACGTCGGGCGCCTGCGGGCCAGTATTGCCGATATTGGCGCGGACCGCTTCGAGCTCGTCGGCCGAGCCTGCATCGGGGTTCAGTTCGTTGACGGTGATGCCCGGATACTTGGCCTTGAAGCCGGCGATCACCTCGCCATAGCCGCACCAGGAGTGGGGCAAAGCGATGGTGGTGAGCTGGCCCTCGGTCTTGGCGGCTTCATAGAGCGCGTCGAGGTCGGTCTGGGCGAAAGCGGGGGCAGAAACGGCGAGTATGGCGAGCATCGAAACGGATGCGCCAAGGGTCTGCTTGATGGACATGTTCAGTCTCCCTGAAAGTCGTTCGAGATCGTCCATCTGGGGACGGTCCGGCGAACTGAGGAGGCAAGTAGTGTGGTGGTATGACAGTGCGATGACGGCCTGTAGAAGCGCACATGACGGCCGCAGGGCGGCCTGTGACGCCCACTCTTCAACCGATTGCGCGCAATCCCCCGCCCAAGCCCCAGCCTCCCTGCTGCAATTGTGACAGTGCCCGTTTGTGACAGTTTAGTCCAGATGGTCAAAAATTGGGTGAGGCGGATCGATCTTGCTGGTCGGGACGGCGGACGCAAGGGTGGCTTCGTACTTTAGACTCTCTCTAAACTATTGAAATTGAATTGCTTTATAAAGATGACAAAGGTAGTCCAGTTGGAAAATCACCTGGAGGATCGCTCATGATCTCGACACAGCGCACCCTGCGCAGCTTTGCCATTGCCCTGACGCTGTCCGTGGCACCAATGGCCGCCCATGCCCAAGCGCCCGATGATGCCGCTGTGCTGGCAAACTATGCCGACATCGCACTGGCGGGTTACGAGGATTCCCTGGTGACCGCCAAGACGCTGGACGCTGCCATCGATGCGCTGATTGCAAGCCCGAGCGAAGCGACACTCGCGGCAGCCAGGGATGCCTGGAAGGCGGCGCGTATTCCCTACCAGCAGACCGAGGCCTTCCGCTTCGGCAATCCAATCGTTGATGAGTGGGAAGGGCGGGTGAATGCCTGGCCGCTGGACGAGGGTCTGATCGACTATGTCGATGCCAGCTATGGCAGCGAGAGCGACAGCAATGGCCTCTATGTCGCCAATGTCATTGCCAATCCCAGGATCACCATCGATGGGGTCGAGCTGGACGCCAGCCTGATAACCCCAAGCTTGCTGCAAGAAAGCCTGCAGGAAGCTGCGGGCGTGGAGTCAAATGTGGCGACCGGCTACCATGCCATCGAATTCCTGCTCTGGGGGCAGGATCTGAATGGGACCGGTCCCGGCGCCGGGGCACGGCCGTTCACCGACTATTCGAGCGCCGAGTATGCCGATCGACGTGCGGCCTATCTCAAGGCGGCCTCGACGCTGCTGGTTGATGATCTCGAAGAGATGGTGGGTAACTGGACTGCTGAGGGCGCGGCTCGTGCGGCGCTGCCGGAACTGGGGATTTCGGCAATCCTGACCGGCATGGGCTCGCTGAGCTTTGGCGAGCTGGCCGGCGAGCGGATGAAGCTGGGCTTGCTGCTGCACGATCCGGAGGAGGAGCATGACTGCTTCTCGGACAATACGCATGTGTCGCATCTCAATGACGCGCTGGGCGTGCGAAATGTCTATCTCGGCAAGTATGTCCGCACCGACGGTTCGGTGGTCGATGGCCCGTCGCTGTCGGAGGTGATTGCGGCCAAGGATACGGCGCTTGATGCCGAAATCAAGGCGCTGCTGGATGACACCGTCGCCAAGATGAATGTGATGGCTGAGCGCGCCGAGGGCGGCGAGGCCTATGACCAGCAGATCGGCGAGGGCAATGCGGAAGGCAATGCCGTGGTGCAGGCGGCGATTGACGGTCTGATCGCGCAGACACGCGGCATCGAACGGGCCGTTGCGCTGCTGGAGCTTGAACATGCGGTGACGATCGAGGACAGCGACAGCCTGAGCAACCCGGATGCGGTGTTCCAGTAGGCGATAGCCTATCCACCAACCACGGTGTCACCCCGGCTCCGTCCGGGGTTCATCCTGAGGTCCTTTCCGCGTCCAGCGCGCGTGCAGTCATCTCAGGATGGATTCCGGCCTTCGCCGGAATGACATTGGGATTGTTTGAAACTGCGCCCAGCCAATAGAAGCACGCCATGAAAACCCGCCTCACTGCTACTCTCCTCGTCCTGCTCGCTGGAGGCCTGGCCATTGCGCAGGATCATCCGGTCCGCGCTGACCTGACGGCGGAAGACCTGGCGCGCGTGGTTGCCGTGACGGCGCCGACCACCGACTTTTCGCGGGCGGAGAATTTTGAAGCCAAGCCGGCGGGAGCAGGGACGACGACATTTGCGCCCAATGCCGATGCGTTCAGCCATTTCCTCGACAATCTGAGCTTTGAGCAGGAAGAGCAGTTCAAGCTGGGCAATGCGCTGTTCCGCAAGGTCTGGGTTTCGTCGCCCAGTTCGACGCAGGCGTCAGACGGGCTGGGGCCGTTGTTCAATGCGCGGGGCTGCCAGAGCTGCCACATCAAGGATGGGCGTGGGCACCCGCCGTTTGAAGGGCAGGCGGAGAATGTGTCGATGTTCCTGCGGCTATCGGTGCCGCCGGGCGCGGACGATACGCGGATGGCGCTGGACGGCGTGGTGGCCGGCGAAGTGGGTGACCCGACCTATGGCACGCAGTTGCAGGATTTCGCGGTGCCCGGACTCAAGGCCGAAGGGCGGATGGTGATCGACTACACGGAGCTGCCGGTTACGCTGGGTGACGGCACTCAGGTGACGCTGCGGGCGCCGCATTATTCGGCGGCCGACCTGGCTTACGGACCTTTGGCAGAGGACGTCATGCTGTCGCCGCGGCTGGCCAATCCGATGATCGGGCTGGGGCTGGTGGAGCAGGTTCCCGTCGAGGATATTCTTGCACTGGCCGACCCGGAAGACCGTGATGGCGACGGCATTTCCGGTCGGGCGAACTGGACCATCGAGCCCGTCAGCCAGAGTGTCATGCTGGGGCGGTTCGGCTGGAAGGCGGGGATGGCCACCATCCGCAGCCAGTCGGCGGCGGCGTTTGCCGGCGATATCGGCATTTCGACGCCGCTGGTCAACCGGCCGCATGGCGACTGCACCGAGAAGCAGGCGGAATGCCTGGCCATGCCCACGGGCGAGCAGGTGCGGCTGGGCGCCAGCGAGGCGCCGGACCCGGTGCTGGATCTCGTGACATTCTATGCGCAAACGCTGGGCGTGCCAGAACGGCGCGACGTGGACGATCCGGCGGTGCTGCGGGGTAAGGCGGCGTTTTATGGCGCGGGCTGCGCCAGCTGCCATGTGCCCAAATTCGTCACCAGCCGCACGGCCGTAAATCCGGCGCACCGGTTCCAGCTGATCTGGCCCTATGCGGATTTTCTGCTGCATGACCTGGGCGCGGGATTGGCTGACAATCGCCCCGAGGGACTGGCGGATGGCCAGGAATGGCGGACGCCGCCGCTCTGGGGCATCGGGCTCACCGAGACCGTATCCGGGCACACATTTTTCCTCCATGATGGCCGGGCTCGCAACCTCGTCGAGGCCATTCTGTGGCATGGCGGAGAGGCGCAAGCCGCGCGCGATGCCTTCGCGCAGATGTCTCAAGCCACGCGCGACGATGTCGTCGCCTTTCTGGAATCGCTCTGATGCGCCTGGTGCTGATCGTTCTGATGTTGTTCTGCGCGGGCCCGGCGCTGGCGCAGGCCATTACCCCGGCCCAGGTGTTGGCAGCGGCGGTGAATCAGGTGATCCGCCCCAGCGTTGCCGCGTTCAAGAACCGCGCCAACGGGCTGGAGAGCGCCATGGGTGGGCTTTGCGCCGCTCCTTCGGATCGGGCGCTCGGCATTGCCCGCCAGCAATTCGGCCTGACCGCACAGGCCTATGGGCGGATCGAGTTCCTGCGGATCGGGCCGTTGATGGAGGACAATCGCGCGGATCGGCTGCTGTTCTGGCCGGATCGGCGTGGCATCGGGCTCAAGCAGGTGCAGGCCATTCTGGCGGAAGAGGATGCCAGTGCGACCGAGGTAATGGGCCTGCGCGAGAAAAGCGTGGCGGTGCAGGGCCTTGGCGCGCTGGAATTTGTGCTGTTCGGCACGGATGCGGAGGGGCTGTTGGGGGCCGGTGGCGCCTTTCGCTGCCGCTATGGACAGGCCATCGCGGCCAATATCAGCAGCATTGCCGACCAGGTGGCGATGGGCTGGTATCGCTATGACGGGGTCGCTTCGCACCTGACGCGGCCAGTGCCTGAAAATGCCGATTACCGCAGCGAAACCGAGGCGCTGGAGGCCTTGGTGGGCCTGTTGTCCCATGGCCTGGAGGGGCTGCGCGACACCAGGATCAACCCGTTCATCGCCCAGGGCGATGCGGCGTCCAATCCGAAGCAGGCCCTGTTCTGGCGCTCGGGGCTGACCATGGCAATGATCGCCGCCAATATCGAGGGCATGGAGGCGTTGGTGGCGGGTTCGGGCCTGGCGCGGGCGGTCGGGGCCGAACATGGGGGGCTGGACAATTCGATTGCCTTCGAGTTCCGCAATGCCCATCGGGCGATCGGGCTGGTGACGTTGCCGGTGGAGCAGGCAGTGGCGGACGAGAAGCAGGCTCTGGCGCTCGACTACCTGGTTATCGTCACGCAATCGCTGCAGGGGCTGATCGGCGAACAATTGTCCGGGGCGCTGGGCCTTTCAGTGGGTTTCTCGTCGCTGGATGGCGACTGAGCCATGTGGCAGCGGCGGGCCTTTCTGAAGTCGGCCGGGGCGGGCTTCGCGGCGGGCTTGTTGCCGCGGCAGGTGCAGGCGCTGGAGCGCAACGAACTGGTCTTTGCCAGCGCGGTACAGACGGCAGGTGGTGGCTATGGCGCGGTGCTGCTGGGAGAGCGGGGCGATGTCATCGCGACAATCGACCTGCCGGACCGGGGGCACGATATCACCATCAGCCGCGAGGCCGGGCGGGGCGTGGTGTTTGCCCGGCAACCGGGGACGTTTGCCCTGGTGTTTGACCCTGCTGGCCGCGAGGCGCCGGTGACGCTTACCAGCGTGGAAGGGCGGCATTTTTTCGGGCATGGCCTGTTCTCGCCCGATGGGCGGCTGCTCTATGCGACCGAGAGTGATTTCGAGGCGGCACGGGGCGTCGTCGGGATCTATGACGCCACCGACGGCTATCGGCGCATCGGTGAATTTTCGACCTATGGCACCGGGCCGCATGAAATGCTGCTGATGCCCGATGGAGTGACTCTGGTCGTGGCCAATGGCGGGATCGAGACGCATCCCGATTTCGGCCGGGCCGAACTCAATATCGAGACAATGGACCCCTCGGTGGTGTTCATCGACAGGCGTGACGGGGCGCTAGTGGGGCAGTTGCGGCTCGATGCCGGGTTGCACCAGCTATCGATCCGCCACATGGCGATCGATGGACGCGGGCGGGTCTGGTTCGGTTGCCAGTACAAGGGCGCATCAGGGGACAGTCCGCAGCTGGTTGGCCATGCGACCATGGATGGCGAGATCAGCCTTATCGACCTGCCACCGGGCACGCTGGTCGACCTGCGCAACTATGTGGGGTCGGTTGCCGCATCGGCCGATGGCGCGATGGTGGCGGTGTCCTCGCCGGAAGGCGACCTGCTGGTGGCCATCGACGTCGAGGGCAGGCGGCCGGTGCTGGTGGAAACGCTGCGCAATGGCTGCGGGCTGGCGGCGGACGGCAGAGGGTTCGTGGCGACCAGCGGCGAGGGCGAGATGGTCGGCCTGGCCGGGTCGGAGCGCGCGCCGCAGAGGTTCGATTTTCTCTTCGACAACCACGTGCTGCGCGTGGACTAGCCTGAGGCGGGGGGGGCGCTATTGCGGCGCCGGTCCCGAGCTTTCGCGGAGGACCAGCTCGACCGGCCAGAGCTCATGCACATCGGCGACCGGCTTGCCGCCGAGGACCTGCAGGATCAGCTCGGCGATCCGCATGCCGGCCTGGCGGATGGAGGAGCGCGTCGTCGACATGCTGGGATACATGTTGTCGGCGTTGAGATAGGGGAAGACGTCGTCATGGGCGATCATGGAGACGTCCTTGCCCAGCACCAGCCCAGCCTGGCGGATGGCGCGGAACACGCCAAGGGCAGTCATCATCGAGCCGGCGAGGAAGGCGGTGGGGCGGGGGCGCAGCTCGAGCATGGCCTGGGCCATGCGGAACGCCACTTCGTCGGTGAAGAGTGAATTGCCCATCAGCGCTGCGTCGAAAGGCACACCGCGCGCCGACAAGGCCGCGAGGTAGCCGATTTCGCGGTGTTCGGCAAAGGTGCGGCCCTTGACGCCATTGAGCAGGGCGATGCGGCGGTGCCCCAGATCGAGGAGGTGGCCGGTGGCGCGCTCCATGGCGCCGGTATTGTCGATGTCGAGCCAGGCGATCGGCGCGCCGATATTGGTGCGGCCATGCATCACAAAGGGAATCTTGAGGTCGAGCAGCAGTTCGGCGCGCGCGTCGTGGAGCGTTGGCGAGTGGAGCACTATGGCGTCCACTTTCTGGCTGGCTGCCAGCCGCCGATAGGCGCTCATCTCATCCTGGAAGTTATCCACGGTGATCAGCAGGATGTCGATTTCCTCGGTGCTCATTCGGCCGCTCATGCCGGCCATGAACTCGCTCATATGCGGACCGAGTTCCCCCACCCCGCGCAGCACCAGGCCGATCGCGCCCGAGCGGCCGGTGGCAAGGCGCAGGGCGCTGGCATTGGGGCGGTAGCCCAGGCGCGCAGCCGTTTCGGCGACGCGCAGACGGGTGGTCTCATTGACTTCGGGATAGCCATTGAGCGCACGACTGACTGTGGTCTGCGACAGGCCGAGATGTTCGGCCAAATCCTTCAGTCTCATTGCTGCAACTGGCCCCATGGCACGACATGACCAACGCTTCTGGGCGGCGTCTCTGCTTGGGCGCGCACCCGGTCACCTTGCCTTTAGGGCAGGCAGGCCGCCTTGAACAGCGGTTCCTGCTCCCTCCTCCGTCGATCATTCAAAGCGATTTCAAATTTTGATGCAAGAGCCGAAATTGCAGCCAATTCTTTGAGGTGCGTACGTCAGTTAAAATGGCAGTGATATTCACCTATGAGGCAGCGGCAAGAGTATAAGATATTGATATATAACACTAAAATTCTGTTCAGTCGAAAATTTCACAAAAATCCGTTGAGTGACCGCTTGACAGAATTTCGGCGCTCTGGTTCCTTTTCGTTCAAAGCGCTTTGGAAATGTAGGCGGAACAGCCGCTGAAACGGGGCGCTTTTGCAGGGAGGAGAATCGCTCGGGGCCGGCGCCAAAAGCGCAGGGCCGGATCGGTGCGCCTCCCTGACAGTTGGTTCATTCGGGAGGATATCTAATGAAAATCAACAAGTTGCTCGTCGGTCTGTTGACGAGTGTGACGCTGGTGGTGGGCTCGGCCCAGGCTGCCGACCTGTCGATCGTGTCGGGCGACACCGGCAATGGCCTCGCATTCCTGCGCAGCCAGCTCGACAAGTTCGAGGCCGATACGGGCCACACCGTCACTGTCGTGCCGATGCCATCCTCGACCTCCGACCAGTTCGGCCAGTACCGCCTGTGGCTCGCTGCCGGCAATACCGACATCGACGTGTACCAGACCGACGTGATCTGGGCGCCGCAGCTTGCGGACCAGTTCCTCGACCTGACCGAAGCCGCCGCAGGCGTGGTGGGCGACCACTTCCCCTCGATCATCGAGTCACAGACGGTTGACGGCAAGCTCGTTGCCCTGCCGGCCTTCACCGACGCTCCGGCGCTCTACTACCGCAAGGACCTGCTGGAAAAGTACGGCAAGACCGTGCCGACCACCTGGGCCGAAATGGAAGCGACCGCCAAGGAAATCATGGATGCCGAGCGCGCTGCCGGTAACCCTGAAATGTGGGGTTTCGTGTTCCAGGGCAACGCCTATGAAGGCCTGACCTGCGATGCCCTCGAATGGGTCATGTCCAATGGCGGCGGCCAGATCGTGGAAGCCGATGGCACCATCTCGATCAACAATGAACAGGCTGCTGCCGCTATCGATCGCGCTGCCAGCTGGATCGGGACGATCTCGCCGGAAGGCAACCTGGCCTATCAGGAAGAAGAAAGCCGCGGCGTATGGCAACTCGGCAATGCCGTGTTCCACCGCAACTGGCCCTATGCCTATTCGCTCGGCAACGGCGATGACTCGGCGGTGAAGGGCCTGTTCGACGTGGCTCCGCTGCCCAAGGGCGACGGCCCGGACGCACGTTCGGCTGCAACCCTGGGCGGCTGGAACGTGGCCGTGTCCAAGTACTCGCCCGATCCGGAAGCCGCTATCGAACTCGCGCTCTTCCTGAGCTCGACCGAAGTGCAGAAGGAACGCGCGATCAACCAGTCCAACCTGCCCACCATCGTTTCGCTCTATGACGATGCGGATGTCGCGGCTGCCCAGCCGATCATCCCGAGCTGGAAGGATATCTTCCTCAATGCAGTGCCGCGTCCGTCGGCACCGACCAAGGTCAAGTACAACGAGGTCTCCTCGCTGTTCTGGAGCGCCGTGCACAACACCCTTTCGGGTAACGGCACCGCGGCGGAGAACCTCGAATTGCTCGAGGCCGACCTGACCGACCTCAAGGGCGGCGAGGCCTGGTAAGTCCTCCCAGGTCTCAGATGCAAGGCGGACGGCTGGGGTTTCCCGGTCGCCCGCTTTGCGCGATGATTGCCATAGGCGCATGGACCGTCAGGTGAATCCCTGGCGCACACCACAATAAGCGCAATAACGGGGAGGAGGCCGCAATGACGACCGATACGCTGGCGCCGCCGGTCACGGTGACTGTGCCGAAAATCAAATCGGAACTGATGCAGCAGCGCGTGCGCGCTGCACGGTGGTTCCTGTTGCCGATGCTGCTGGCATTGGCCGTGGTGGCGGGCTGGCCGCTTCTTCGTTCTATCTATTTCTCCTTCACCGATGCCTCGCTGACCGATCTCTACGGCGCCGAGTGGATCGGCTTCGGCAATTACCTGCGCTGGACCACGCTCGAAAGCGGCGTGACGCGCTATCGTGGCCTGCTGGTGGACCCGGCCTGGTGGAACGCGGTGTGGAATACCCTGCGCTTCGCTGCGACGTCGGTGTTCTTCGAAGCCATCCTCGGCATGATCGTGGCGCTGGTGCTCAATGCCGAATTCCGCGGCCGCAGCATTGTCCGCGCCGCCATCCTCATTCCCTGGGCAATTCCCACCATCGTGTCGGCCAAGATGTGGAGCTGGATGCTGAACGACCAGTTCGGCATTCTCAACGACCTTGGCCTGCGCCTTGGCCTGTTGAGCCAGAAAGTGGCCTGGACGGCCACCGCCGAGACCGCCATGCAGGCGGTGCTGATCGTCGATATCTGGAAGACCACGCCGTTCATGGCGCTGCTGATCCTGGCGGGCCTGCAGATGGTGCCTCGGGATATCTATGAAGCTGCCGATCTCGACGGTGTGCATCCGGTCAAGCAGTTCTTCCGCATCACGCTGCCGCTGGTTCGCCCCGCCCTGATGGTGGCGATCATCTTCCGCCTGCTCGATGCGCTGCGCATTTTCGACCTGATCTATGTGCTGACGCCCAACAGTACCGCCACCAAGACCATGTCTGTGCTGGCGCGGGAAAACCTCTTCGACTTCGACAAGTTCGCTTATGGATCGGCAATGTCGACCTTGCTGTTCCTGATCATTGCCGTCCTGACCATGCTTTACATCTGGCTGGGCAAGGTCCGGTTCGATGGGGGAGACCGCTGATGGGCGCGACGATCGATCTCTGGAAAATCACCAAGACAGTGCTGTTCTATGCGCTGGTGGTGTTCATCGTCGTGGTGAGCGTGTTTCCGTTCTACTACGCGATCCTGACGAGCTTCAAATCGGGCACGGACATTTTCCGCATCACCTATTGGCCGGTGTCGTTCAGCTTCGAGAACTACCAGGCGGTGTTCAGCCAGGGTAGCTTCCCGCGCAACCTGCTGAATTCGATCTTCGTGGCTTCGGTCACCGTGATCCTGGCGCTGTTCCTGGCGGTGACTGCCGCATTCGCGCTCAGCCGCGTCCGGTTTCGCGGGCGTGGTTTCCTGCTGATGGTGATCCTGGCAGTGTCGATGTTCCCACAGATCGCGGTGCTGGCCGGCCTGTTCGAACTGGTCCGGGCTGTGCGGATCGGCGACTGGCAGATGTACAACACGCCCTGGGCGCTCATCTTCAGCTACACGATCTTTACGCTGCCATTCACGGTCTGGGTGCTCACCACGTTCATGCGTGACCTGCCGGTGGAAATCGAGGAAGCGGCCATTGTCGACGGGGCGTCGCCCTGGATCATCATTACCCGCGTGTTCATGCCGCTGATGTGGCCGGCGCTGGTGACCACGGGCCTGCTCGCCTTTATCGGGGCCTGGAACGAGTTCCTGTTCGCGCTGACCTTCACCTCATCGAACGATACGCGGACCGTGCCGGTGGCCATCGCGCTGCTGTCGGGCGGGTCGCAGTATGAAATCCCGTGGGGCATCATCATGGCGGCCTCTGTCATCGTGACCGTGCCGCTGGTCATTCTGGTGCTGATATTCCAGCGCAAAATCGTCAGCGGTCTCACCGCCGGCGGCGTCAAAGGTTAGGGAGCATAGAAATGGCAAGCATCGAGCTTCGCAATATTCGCAAGGCCTTCGGCGCCGTCGAAGTGATCAAGGGGGTCGACCTCGAAGTCCGCAAGGGCGAGTTCATGGTGTTCGTGGGGCCATCGGGCTGCGGGAAGTCCACGCTGCTGCGGCTGATCTCGGGGTTGGAGGATATCACCTCGGGCGAGATGCTGTTCGACGGCAAGGTCGTCAACGCGTTGGCGCCATCCAAGCGCGGTATCGCCATGGTGTTCCAGTCCTATGCGCTTTATCCGCATATGACGGTCTATGAGAACATGGCTTTCGGGCTGACCCTCGAAAAGGGGCATTCGAAGGACGAGATCCAGAAGCGGGTCGAGAAGGCCGCCGACATGCTGCAGATCCGGCAGTATCTCGACCGCCTACCCAAGCAGCTTTCGGGCGGCCAGCGGCAGCGCGTGGCTATCGGCCGCGCCATCACCCGCGACCCCAAGGTGTTCCTGTTCGACGAGCCGCTGTCGAACCTCGACGCGGCTTTGCGCGTGGCGACCCGCATCGAGATCGCCAAGCTGCATGAGAGCATGGACAACGTGACCATGGTCTATGTGACGCATGACCAGGTCGAAGCCATGACCCTGGCCGATCGCATCTGCGTGCTGCGCGATGGCCTGGTCGAGCAGGTGGGGACGCCCATGGAGCTCTATGAGCACCCCAATTCGGTGTTCGTGGCCGGCTTCATTGGGTCGCCGAAGATGAACTTCATTTCCGGCGAGAAGGCCAAGGCGTTCAATGCCGATACGGTCGGCATACGCGGCGAGCATATCAACATCGTGCCGGGCAACGGCACCTGGACGGGTACGGTGATCCATACCGAAAACCTGGGCGCGGACTCCTATGTCTATCTGGAGATGGGCACCGAGGAGCCGGTGGTGGTTCGCCTCGACGGCGCCAATAACTACAAGAGCGGCGACACGGTGCATATCGCGCCGATGCCGGACAAGGTTCATCGCTTCGATGCGGCCGGCAAGCCGATCCGCTGAGCGATCACACTTTTGGTGACGGCCACATAGCCGTCACCGAGATCAACCACTGCGTCATTCCCGCGCGCGCGGAAATCTCCCTGAGGATTGGGGGATTCCCGCAGGCGCGGGAATACTGCAGAGAACAACGGAATGGCCGGTGCCTCCCCACTTGGCCAGTCAACCCAGGAGCCTGAAAATGCCGATCCGTACCCTGATCTGGGGCGAAAACGTCCACGAGCAGAAGAACAAGATCGTCGCCGACAATTATCCCACCGGCATGCACAACCAGATTGCGAGCCTGCTGGCCAAGGACAGCAACATCGTGACCAAGACCACGACGCTGCAGGAGCCCGAGCATGGCTGCACCGTCGAGGCGCTCGCCAATACCGACGTGCTGGTCTGGTGGGGCCATGCCGCCCATGGCCAGGTCGAGGACGAGATCGTCGAGCGTATCGCCAAGCGCGTCTGGGAAGGCATGGGTCTGATCGTGCTTCATTCGGGGCACTTCTCAAAGATATTCAAGCGCCTGATGGGGTCGCCCTGCGCGCTGCACTGGCGCGAGGCCGGCGAGCGCGAGCGCCTCTGGGTCACCAATCCGGGCCATCCGATCGCCAAGGGCCTGCCGGCCTATTTCGAACTCGAAATGGAAGAGATGTATGGCGAACCCTTCTCCGTTCCCGAGCCGCTGGAAACGGTGTTCGTCAGCTGGTTCCAGGGCGGCGAAGTGTTCCGCAGCGGGCTGACCTATCGGCGCGGCGCGGGCAACATCTTCTACTTCCGCCCGGGCCACGAGACTTACCCGACCTATCACGACGATACGGTCGGCCTAGTGCTGCGCAATGCGGTCAACTGGGCCTACAATGCCAACCAGCATCCCGAACTGCTCGAGGCGCCCAATACGCCGGTGGAAGAGTCGATCGAGCCGCTGGTGGAACGCGGCCCGAAGCTGCATCACGGCCGGGAAGAAGGCTTCCGGTAGGGATACGCTAAGCGGGCGCCGACTTCCTTCCTTCAGACCTCATGGTGAGCTTGTCGAACCACGAGGTCGGGCACACGGCGCCTGCCACGACCTCGTCCTTCGACAGGCTCAGGATGAGGTCTACTGATAACGAGAGCCTGACCACGAATTTGCGGACCAAACGGGTGCCGCCTAGGACATAGATTATGCGTATCCTCATTCTGGGTACCGGCGGCATGGCCAATCAGCATGCCAAGCATTTTGCGGCGATCGAGGGCGTGACCCTGGCCGGCGGCGTCGACGTCGACCCGGCGCGGGTCGAGGCGTTCTGCACGACACATAATATCGAGCGCGGGTTCGGGTCGCTGGATGCGGCCCTGGCCTGGGGCCAGTTTGATGCAGTGGCCAATGTGACGCCCGACAGCGTGCATCATCCGACGACGATGGCGGCGCTGAAGGCGGGCAAGCACGTATTCTGCGAAAAACCGCTGGCGACCGACCATGCCAAAGCGATGGAAATGACCGAGACTGCCGAACAGGCTGGGCTCATCAACATGGTCAATCTCACCTACCGCAATGTCAGCCAATTGCAGAAGATGCGCGAGATCGTACAGTCTGGCGCTGTGGGCAGGGTCAAGCATTTCGAGGCTAGCTACCTGCAGAGCTGGCTGGTGAGCAAGGCCTGGGGCGACTGGCGCACGGAAAGCCAGTGGCTGTGGCGCCTGAGCAAGAAGCACGGCTCCAATGGCGTGCTGGGCGATATCGGGGTGCATATCCTCGATTTCGCGGCCTATGGCGCTGGCAGCGATTTCTCGAGGGTGTTCTGCCGGCTGGAGACGTTCGAGAAGGCCGAGAACAATCGGATCGGCGAGTATGACCTGGATGCCAATGACAGCTTTGCCATGACGGCGCAGCTGGAGAATGGCGCGCTGGGCGTGATCCACGCGACGCGCTGGGCGACCGGGCATTTCAACGAGCTGCGCCTGCGCGTCTATGGCGAACTGGGCTCCGTCGAAGTGCAGCACCGGCACGACTGGTCCAAGCTTTTCACCTGCCTGGGCGCGGATGCGGAGACGGGGACCTGGACCGAAGTGGCGGTCGATCCGGTGCCGACCAACTACATGCGCTTCGTCGAGGCGGTGCGGTCGGGCCACAACCAGGAGCCGAGCTTCCGCCACGCAACCAATATCCAGAAGGTGCTGGACCTGGCGACGGTAACCGATCGCGACCGGACCGAGCACAAGGTCTGAGCCGCCAGACGCAATCGACATGAAAAAACCCCGGCTGCAAGGCCGGGGTTTCTCGTTCGCGCCAGAGATCAGGCGCGGTCGTCGACATAGACGATGACGGAGCCATCGGCATTGCTCTTGACGGCAACCACGTCGCTGGTGGCGTGGCCTTCGGCCTCGAGCTTGGCCTTGATGGTCGCATTGCCATCGATATTGGTGTGCAGCGTGGTCATGCCATCGGCATTGGCGGACAGCGCCTCATCGAGCGCGGCGGCCTCGGTGGCCGCATCGCCCTGCAGCGACGACAGCAGCACGATGGTGACCTTGGACTCATCGGTCACGGTCGACAGATCGACATCAGCCGAGCCCTGGATCGACGAGACAACCGAGCCATAGGTGTTGTCGGACATGCCGCCGGCATTGGCATTGGCGTTCGCATTGGCATCAGCACCGACGGCCGCATCCACGGCCGGGGTGTCGACGGTGACGCCGGCGCCGGTATCAACCTGGACGCCTGCATCCTGTGCCAAGGCCGGCAGGGAGGTCGCCGCAAGCAGGGTTGCGATGGTGGTGGCAATAATGGTCTTCTTCATATCTTGTACTCCTCAGTGGGATTGTGCCCCCCACTTGAACAGCGCCTTAACGAGCCCGCCGGGGATGAGTTGCACAAAAACTGATCACAATCCGGGCTGCGCGGCACCGGTCTTTGCCATGTTGCGATGTAGCAACGACGGTCGCTCTGCGATGGCTTTTGCCGCGGCAAACTCCTGAAAACCGGCGTCGGCGCCTATGGGTCTTGCAACCCGATACAGCGTTGCCGACTTATCCTGATACGGACACAAGGAGCGTCGTAATGGGTATTATCTGGGCCATCATCATCGGATTTCTGGCGGGACTGATCGCCAAATGGATCACGCCGGGCGACAAGAAGCCTGCCGGATTCATCCTGACCACCGTCCTGGGCATTATCGGCTCGGTGCTGGCCACATGGTTGGGCCAGGCTATCGGCTGGTACGGGCCCAATGATGGGGCCAACTTCATCGGCGCTGTCGTGGGTGCGGTGATCATCCTGCTGGCCTGGAACCAGATCGCCCGCAGAACCTGAGTACCCGGCCAGAATGAAAAAAGGGCGCCCATTGGGCGCCCTTCGCGTTTCACAGGCTAGGCCTTACTCGATGACGGTGATGCGGCCGTCGGTGAAGGGCGTGTATTCGCCGCCCTGCTTGGCGATGAAGTCGGCCAGCACCTGCTCCAGGGGCGGGCCGAAATCGTAGGCGTTGTCGCCCTCGGCGAAGGTGCCATAGCCGTCGCCGCCGCCACGCATGTAGTTGTTGGTGACGATGGTGTAGGTCGCGGCTTCATCGATCGGAGCCCAGCTGTCGCCGGAGCCGACCATCACGTCGCTGATGCGCTCACCAGCCGGCTTGGCCAGGGTGTAGCTGTATTTGAGCCCGGCAACCTGCGGGAAGCGGCCGGCGGCATTCTCGATATCGCTGACGCCATTTTCGAGCGCCTCGATGACGTCGGCACCGGTCAGGTCGACAGTGGCGAGCGTGTTGGAGAAGGGCAGCACGGTGATGACCTCGCCGACGGTGATTTCACCGGCGTCGATCGAGGCACGCAGACCGCCGCCATTCTGGATGGCAATGGTGACGCCCTGGTCCTTGACGCGGTCGAGCATGGCCTCGGCGACGAGGTTGCCCATCTGGCATTCAACGGCGCGGCAGGTTTCGCGGGCGCCATCGATGGCGGCCGTGGTGGTGCCGATGACGACGCCCATGGCTTCAGCGATGGGGGCAGCCAGTTCGGCGAGCTGGCCCTTGAAGTCCTCGTTGCCGATGACCGAGGCGTCGATCAGGAAGGGCTCGCCCTCGGCCTTGGTGACGACGCCATTGTCATCCCAGGTGATGGCGATGTCGCCCAGATACTTGCCATATTGATTGGCCTGAACGACCGGCACTTCGACGCCATCGGGGTTCTTGACCATGGTCGGGTAGGGGCCGGCGGCGCCTTCGGCGGTGTTGGACAGCAGGGTATGGCTGTGTCCGCCCACGATGACGTCGACCAGCGGCAGGGCCGCGGCTACGTCCATGTCGACGGTGTAGCCGATATGGCTGAGCAGGATGATCTTGTTGACGCCAGCGGCGTCGAGCGCTTCGGAGGCGCCGCGCACATACTGGATGACATCGGTGAACTCGACATTGGCACCGGGCGAGGCGATTTCGGGCGTGTCTTCGGTGGTGGCGCCGATGATGCCGATCTTTTCGCCGCCGACTTCAATGACGAAGGAGCCCTTGATCTTGCCGCGCAGGTTCTCATCGCGCGTGACGTCGAAATTGCCGCCGATAATGGGGAATTCGGCCGCCTCGATGAACTTCATGAACTCTTCCGGGCCGTCATCGAATTCGTGGTTGCCGGTGGCGACCACGTCAAAGCCCATCTGGTTGAAGAAGTCGGAGACCACCTTGGATTTGTAGGTGGTGTAGTAGAGCGAGCCCTGGAAATTGTCGCCGGCCGAGAGCAGCAGCGAATTGCCATCGGCATATTTGGCGCGGGTATCATCAATGATGGTCTTGAGGCGAGCAATGCCGCCGAAGCACTCGCCGGCAGCATCATCCTCGGCGTTGCAGTTGGAATCGCTGCCGGTGATCGGATCGAAGCGGGAGTGAAAGTCGTTGATGTGCAGGATGTTGAGCGTGAAATCCGCATAGGCGGCGCCCGAAAATCCGGCGCAGAGGGTGAGCGCCGTAGCGCCGAGAAGCAATCGTTTCATCCCTGTATCCCTTTGTTTGCTTTTGGCAGTCCGGGCCTTGCTGATGTCGGGCGTCCAGATAGACGGTCCCGCGCTTCGGCCAGGGCAGTGCCATGAGTTAACCAGTCTTTTGTGACAGTGAAAAGTGGACCTTTTGGTCAATTTTCACGCGGTCACGCTGCGTTCATGGGCCGCATGCAGCAATGGGGGTTCAACATCGGTCAACCATGACGCAAAACAGCGAGGCGTGGCGGCATGGATAAACCGACGGGAAAGGCCGGAGACGATAGTCTTCGCGTGGACCCGCCAGACGACAAGGACCAGGCCGATCATGAGCGCAGCCCTGCAGAGCCTGATGCGTGACGTGACCCCATCGCGGTCGAGAGCGCCGCTGTTTGGCGGGCTCATCGCCTTCATCACCATTGGTGCTGCCGGCGCGGCGGCCTTCGTGGTGCTGTCGACGGCGATGATCTGGCTCGATACGGGTGTGGCCGACTGGCTGGTCAATGCGGCGTGCTATGCCGCGCTGATCGTGCCGGTCTACACCATGCACCGGCGCTATTCGTTCGATTCCGACGCGCCCCACAGCCATGCGCTGCCGCGCTACATGGCAGTGCAGGGCATGGCGCTGCTGCTGGCGGCGCTGTTTTCCTTCGTGGTCCACGGCATGCTGGCCGTGCCGACGGTGGTGGCCTCTATGATCGTCATCGCCCTGACATCAGGCGTCAATTTCATGGTGTTGCGCAGCTGGGCCTTTGCCCGCGCGCAATGGGGCATTGTCGTTCCGGCGTGATGCCGGGGTTTCATTAGCGGTTCAGTCAGGTAATCTCCGCGCCGTTTGGTTTGCGGAGTTTGCGGCATGAAAAGCGCATTGATCGTCTATGGCGGCTGGTCCGGGCATGACCCGGAGGAATGTGCCGCCATCTATCGCCGATGGCTGCACGAGGACGGATTTTCGGTGCGCATGGCCACCGAAACCAGCGCTTTCGCCGATCCGTCCATCCATGAGTTGAGCCTGATCATCCCCATCTTCACGATGAGTAAGATCGAGAAGGCGGAGGTGGAGAACCTGACCAAGGCGGTCGAGGGCGGTGTGGGACTGGCGGGTCATCATGGCGGCATGAGCGACGCTTTCCGCGACGCGGTGGACTATCAATTCATGGTCGGCGGCCAGTGGGTGGCCCATCCGGGCAATATCATCGACTATACGGTGGACGTTGCCGATCCGCTCGACCCCATCATGGCGGGGATCAAGTCGTTTCGCTACACGTCCGAGCAGTATTACATGCATGTCGACCCCGCCAACCACGTGCTGGCGACGACGACATTCAGCGGCGAGCATGCGCCGTGGATTGCCGGCGTGAAGATGCCCGTGGTGTGGAAGCGCATGCATGGCAAGGGCCGGGTGTTTCACTCGACGCTGGGGCACCAGGCCAAGGAGTTCGATGTGCTGGAAATGGCCACGATCATGCGGCGGGGCATGAACTGGGCGGCACGGGAAGAGTGACGCAACCGTTTGGAACCGAGGGTGTCTGCGGCTTCGGGATCCAATTACCACCGAAGCAGCGGTCGACCCAGCAGGGCTCCCAATGCAGCTGTCGCCGCAACGCCTAGCGAGTACCAGACCGCCATGAACATCATGCCGGTTTCCCCGCAATAGAACGAATAGATGGCCGCACCAAAACCGCCGGCCAACAGCCCGGCAGCAAAGCCGGCCATGGTTGACGAGCGTGGGGCCATGGCTCGCAGGGCAACCAGCATCGCCGCCAGTATGGGGGTGCTCGTCAGCACGATCAGCCACGGGCAAACCATGGATGTGGCGCCCATAAGTTCGGACATGGACCAGTCTGTGGTCATCCAACTCATGGTGCCGAGAGTCAGGCTAGCCAGCAACAGGATGGCGGCGGAAGCCATGGGCCAGAGGATGCGCCCGTCGGGCCGAGCAAGCACTGGCAGCGCGGCGCAGCCGAGCAAGCCGAAAGCAATGGTATAGCCCGCCTTGACCCAGAACATCATGCCGCCCCAGGTGGCGCCCATGGGCCGGTCGAGCAGCAAGTGCAATACGGGATAGGCGAGCAACAGGGCAGCGCTCAGCCCTATCCCGACGGCGATCCACAGACGGTTCTGCAAGGCCTGAGGGGGCACCCGGTTGAGGTTGGAAGAGAGGCGCGCGATCAGCTCATCGGTCATTTCGGCCCCCCGCAAAGCGCGCTGCCAACGATTTGAGGCCGCGGTGGATGGAGACCTTGGCAGCCGTCTCGGTCATGCCATGGGCCGCGGCCGCCTCGGCCACCGAGGCGCCATCCACCCTGGTGCGGCGGATCAGGTCGCTGGTGCGGGGCGGGACGGCCTCAAGCACGGCATTCAGATCGCGCCGTGCGATGGCGTCGGCGCTGTCGTCATGAGCAAAGATCGGGGCGTCGTCCTCGAGCGGTACGGTGAGCCGGATCGACTGGCGGCGGACGTGGTCGACGAATTTGTGGTGCGCCACCGCATGCAGCCAGGCCGTGAAGGGGCGGCTGCGATCATAGGTCATGCGGCGGGTGTGAATGGCCAGCAGAGTGTCCTGCACGAGGTCCTCCGCGTGCGATGCAAAGGCGGGGGTGAGCCGCCGGGTGAAATACGGGCGCAGATGGCGACCAAGTTCGGTCAGCAGCGACCGATAGGCCGCGGCGTCGCCGTCCAGCGAAGCAAGCATCAGCGCCCGCAGTCGCTTCTCGGTCGGATCAGTCTGCATTACTCGCTCATTCGGCCCCATGGCCGATATGGTTACATCGCTAAGAGAAATCAGGGAATGGCGTTTTCCTGATCACGACCGCGTGAACGCGTAACGACCAACAGGAATCTCGCGAATGGCAGGGCATGAACCGCGCCACTTGGGCGTGGTCTATGTCCGGGAGACAACAATGACCTTTGCCCTGCGCACTCTTTCCTTTGCCGCCGCTACTGCCATTGCCTTTGCCGCTGTTCCTGCCAGCCTTGCGCAGGACGCCATGGCGACCGATGCCATGGCTGGCGACGCAATGGCGGCCGATGCCATGATGAGCGACGACGACCTCAAGCTCTGTCTTGAACAGGCGGGTATGATCACCTTCGCACATGTGATGGAGGTGGCGGTCGCCGCCTGCAACGAGGCCCATACCGGCATGATGGGCGATGCGATGGGCGGTGATGCGATGGCCACCGACGCCATGGCCACCGACGCGATGGCGCCTGCCACGAAGTAACGAATACGTGTTATCTGTGATTTTGCCCCGCGCGGAGCCGTTGCTCATGGTGCGGGGCAGTTTGGTCCCAAGACCAGCGGGGAAAGCATGAGCGAAACATCCGGCTTGTCGACGGCCAAGGGGCCGCTGATTTATCGCCAGTCGGTCTGGACGCGGGTGACGCACTGGATCTGGGCAATCTGCCTGTTCTTCCTGCTGCTGACCGGGCTGCAGATCTTCAATGCGCATCCGGCGCTCTATATCGGGCAGGAATCGGGGTTCGAATATGAGAACGCCATTCTTGAGATCGGCGCCATCAACACCGATGCCGGACCGCGCGGGCAGACGACAATCTTCGGCAACACGTTCGATACGACGGGCGTGCTGGGCATGAGCGGGGCGGCCGAGCGGCCCACCTTCACGGCCTTTCCCGGCGCATTGACCATTCCGGGCTATCGCGACCTCGGCACCGGCCGCGTGGTGCATTTCTTCTTTGGCTGGATATTCGTCGCCACGATCTTCATCTGGTTCGTCGCCAGCTTCGTCAACGGCCATATCCGCCGCGATATCGTGCCCAAGCCATCAGATATCGCGGGCCTGCCGAGGGATGTGGTGGATCATGCGACCCTGCGCTTCAAGCACGGCCGCAGTTATGGCCCACTACAGAAGCTGGCCTATTTCTCGGTCTTCTTCATCTTGTTCCCGCTGATCGTGCTGACGGGGCTCACCATGAGCCCGGGCATGGACGCGGCCTGGCCGTGGCTGCTCGACATTTTCGGCGGGCGGCAGACAGCGCGGACCATCCACTTCGTGGTCATGCTGCTGCTGGTGGCGTTCTTCATCGTCCATATCGTGATGGTGCTGGCGGCGGGGCCGTTCAACGAGCTGCGCTCGATGCTGTCGGGTTGGTACCGCGCCAGCCCTGGCACACCCACCGTCGAAGGAGACCGACCATGAGCCGGCTGATCACCCGTCGCAACTTCCTGCGCAGCTCGGCCGTGGCCGGTTCAGGGCTGATCCTGGCCGGTTGCGACCAGTTCAATTTCCTCGGCGACAAGACCAACCCGGTCCGCCATGTGATGGAACAGGCCAATGTGCTGACCTACAACGTGCAGCGCACGCTGATCGGCGACCAGACGCTGGCGCGGGAATACTCGGCCAGCGAGATTCGCCAGGGGCAGCGGCCGAATGGGTCCACCGATCCATCGACGCCGGAATACACGTTCCTCAAGATGCAGAATTTCGAGCCCTATCGGCTGACGATCAAGGGCATGGTCGAGCGCGAGGTGAGTTTCTCCCTCGCTGAATTGCGCAACATGCCCGTGCGCAGCCAGATCACGCGGCATGACTGCGTCGAAGGCTGGAGCTGCATTGCCAAATGGACGGGTACGCCGCTGGGGCCGATTCTGGACATGGCCGGGGTCAAGCCCCACGCGCGGTTCTGCGTCTATCACTGCTACGACAATATCCAGCGGACCCTATCGGGCGATATCCTCTACTATGAGAGCAGCGACCTGGTGGACGCCTATCATCCGCAAACGATCCTGAGCTATGGGCTGAACGATCAGGTGCTGCCGGTGGCCAATGGCGCACCGGTCCGCCTCCGGATCGAGCGGGCACTGGGCTACAAGCAGCCGAAATATCTGCACACGATCGAGCTTGTGGATGACCTCAGCGCGTTCGGCAAAGGCAAGGGCGGCTATTGGCCGGACCAGGGCTATGACTGGTATGGCGGGATTTGAGGGCGGGGTGTACCGATGCCACGACTTGCCCTGCAACCCCGCCATGCAGCGGCGCATCCGGAATTTCCTTGCTATTTCAGTCCCTATCCCCCATATGACACCCATCGTCACCGGCGCATGGACCTTCAATGGATCCGCTGGCGCCAGAACTTTGGTGACGGACTTCTCTTCTTATCCCCTGCGGTGAGCGGCGAAGTCAGCCCGGAAACAGTTTGTCCGGGTTCGAGCCAGCACCCGCGCGATATTTCCCTTTTATCGCCCGATTGCACCTGTTGATCCGTCGTTCCGCGTGGAACGGCGATTTGCGCGCTGCATAGTTCTGCGCGCCTGCAAGCGCCATATGGCGCAGAAAGACGTGTCTTTTGAACGACTTCATTTCCCTCGGCCTGCCGACCATCATCACCGACAGCCTGACTGCCGGCGGCTTCACCGAGCCCACCAAGATCCAGCTCCAGGCCATTCCCAAGCTCCTCGAGGGCAAGGACATGATGGGCATTGCCCAGACCGGCTCTGGCAAGACGGCGGCTTTCGGCCTGCCCATCCTGGCCGGTATTCTGGGCCTCACCGGCCGTCCGCGGCCGCTCACCACCCGTGCTCTTATCCTCGCCCCGACGCGTGAACTGGCCGTCCAGATCGACGAAGCCATCCGCAAGTTTGCCGGCTCCAAGATGAAGCTGGACACCGTGCTGCTGCTGGGTGGCGTGTCGCGCTACCACCAGGTCAAGCGCCTCGAGCGCGGCGTCGATATCGTCGTCGCCACGCCGGGCCGCCTCAAGGACCTGATGGACGACGGCAAGATCCGCCTCAACGAAACCCGCTGGCTCGTGCTCGACGAAGCCGACCGGATGCTGGACATGGGCTTCATTGCCCCGGTGCGTGCGGTGGCCAAGGCCATCGGCATCAAGCGCCAGACCATGATGTTCTCGGCCACCATGGCGCCCGAAGTGGCGGACCTGGCCAAGACCCTGCTCAATGACCCGGTGCGTGTGGATGCATCGGTTGCCGGTTCCACCGTGGTCAAGATCGACCAGCGCGTGATCCTCTCCGGCGCCAAGGCCAAGCGCGGCGTGCTCAACGAGCTGCTGCTGAGCGAAACCGAGAATATGGAACGCGTGATCATCTTCTCGCGCACCAAGCATGGCGCCGACCGCGTCGCCAAGAATCTCGAGATCGACGGCCACAAGGCTGCGGCCATCCATGGCAACAAGAGCCAGAATGCCCGCCAGGCGGCCCTCAAGGGTTTCGCCACGGGCGACGTGCGCATCCTGGTCGCTACCGATATCGCGGCGCGCGGCATCGACGTGCCCGGCATCACCCATGTGGTGAACTACGAGTTGCCCGATGATCCGGAGAACTATGTGCACCGCATCGGCCGCACCGGTCGTAACGGCGCTTCGGGCATTGCGATCACCCTTTGTGATGGCACCGAGCGCGGCAAGCTGCGCGACGTCGAGCGCCTGATCCGCCGCACGCTGCCCTACACGGGTGACCTGCATTCGGGCAACGAGACCGGCGTCGTCGAAGCGCCGCGCTCGGCCTACAAGAAGCCCTCGGGCGGTCGTCCGGGCCCGCGTTCGGCCAAGAATCCGCGCAAGGATCAGACCGATCGCCGCTCGCCGGCCGAGCGTCGTCCGTTTGCCGAGTTCGCCAAGGAAATTGGCGGCAAGGTCCAGCCGCAGCCGCATCACCAGCCGTCCGACACGCCACGCGCCCGCCCGGCCGAGGCTGGCCGCGGTCGTCCGGACAGCGCACCGCGCACCCGTCCGGTGGAAGGTGCTGCTCCGGCTCGGGGCGTGCGCCGCGACATGGAAACCGGCAAGCCCATGGCGGCAAAGCCAGCGGGCGACAAGACCAAGCAGCGCTGGGGCAAGACGCAGAAGGACGCCGTCCGCACCGGCGGCCGCTCCAATGCGGATCGCCAGCGCGGCCGCGCATAAACTCGCGCGGAATCGGATAATGAAAGGGCGGCCCCAGTGGCCGCCCTTTTTGTTTGGAGTATTGCCATGACCTCGATTGCCATTATCGGCCCCGGCGCCATCGGTGGAACGGTCGCTGCCTGGCTGGCGCAAAATCCTGCGCTCGATATCACCGTCTGCGCCCGCACACCGCTCGATGATATCAGGGTCGAGACCCCTGGCGGCGTGATCACTGCAAAGCCGACCGTATTGACCGATCCGGCCAAGGCGACACCGGTCGACTGGGTGATGGTGGCGACCAAGACCTATGACGCGGAGGCCACCAAGCCGTGGCTGGATCGGCTGGTCGTGCAGGGGACGCGCGTCGCCATAATCCAGAACGGGGTGGAACATGTGAGGCTGTTCAAGCATCTGGTGCCGGCCGAGCAGCTGGTGCCCGTCATCATCAACCTGCCCGCGGCGCGCCATGCCCCGGGGCGCATCACGCAGAGCCGGCATGGCCTCATCTGGGTGCCGGCGGGGGAGAACGGCGACGCGTTGGTGGCCCTGTTCGCCCATGCCGAGATCGAGGCGGCCGCTGACGCGGACTTTGCCACCCGCGCCTGGGTCAAGCTCTGCGGCAATTGCGGCGCTATCGTCCCGGCGCTGACGCTGCGCGCCACCGGCCCGGTCTGGAGCGACGAGCTTGAAGCCATTGTGCGCGGGCTGGCGGAGGAATGCGCCGCGGTGGGACGGGCCGAAGGCGCCGTCATTCCGCAAGCGGTGATCGACGGCGTGGTGGACAATGCCCGCAACGCGGCCGAAGGCTCGATCGCCGGCTCCATCCATGCCGACCGCCTGGCGGGGCACCAGATGGAGATCGACGCGCGCAATGGCGTCATCGTGCGGCTTGGCGAGAAGCACGGCATTCCGACGCCGATGAACAGGCTGCTGGTGACGCTGCTCGGGGCGTCGGGAAGTCCCTGGGTGAGCCACTGAAGCACCTTCACCTCTCCCCCAGAGGGAGAGGTGAAGAGGTTACAGCCCCTTGACCGGTGGGGTCATTGTCGCGCGATCGGCCGAGCCCGACGGACCGCCCATCTGGCCGCCCGCACCGCCTTCCGGCGGTTCCGGGCGGTCGCCACCAGGGGCGCCCATCGAGAAACCCACGGCCGACTGCGCCGCCGGATCGACTCCGACAATCATGGCGACCAGGTATTCCTCATCCAGTTCCTTGATGAAGGCAAAGGCGGTGCGGGTCGACTGTGCCGCGATGCTGTCATTGGAGTTGAGCGTATCGCGGGCGCTGGCCCGATCGTTGTAAGGCGCGACGTTGAGGTAGATGTATTCCGACAGAGCGTCGGGAAAAAAGATCTGGCCGGTGAGGATGTTGGTCTCGTCGAGGAAGATCTTGAAGTGGATATGGGTGGTGCGGCCACGATACCAACTGGGATAGACAGTCTCGAATTCGGCGATGCCGTTGTCGTCGGCAAACTGGGTGCCGCGCATGAAGGTCTCGCCCGTCGTATCGATCGAGCCGTCATCGCCCTGGCCGGCATAGCCCGAATAGACGCCTGTGGCATCGCAGTGCCAGATATCGACACGAGCGCCAGGCATGGGGACGCAACCTGCATCGACCACCTGCAGGCGGATACGGGTCGAGATGCCGGGTCGGCCTTCGGTGATATCGACGCGTTCCATGGCCGGGTCGAAGTAATAGGGTCCCTCGGTCACTTCGGGGACGATGGCGCAGACATCGGCGCCCTGCAACAGGCCTGCGGTCTGGCTGGTGCCGGCGCCGGCCTCCTGCGCGAAGGCCTGCTGGCTCATCAGCAATCCGCCCGAAGCGGTGACGGCAACAGCCCTCAGGGCGTCGCGGCGGTTCATCTTGGTCATGGTCATCCCCTTTCTGATCGCCGGGTCGTAGGCTCCGCCCAACACCGGCTGCGTGATGGGTGATAACGCGGGAAGAGCCGAAAGGGGCGTTACAAGGGGGAGAGGTGGATGACGGTTTGGTAAGGGGAAGCGGCGAGGACGGTGTTCTTCCTTCTCAAGCCACCGAGGCCAGATAGAGGATATCCCGCGTGCCCGTGCCCGCTGTCGATGCCGGCGCCAGCCGTTCGAGGAAATCCTTGGACCAGTCCTCGACATTGTGCTTGCGGGCGGCGGCCATCAGCGTCTGCCAGCGGGCGATACGTTCGTCGCGTGGCATGTCCAGCGCCATGCGCAGGGCCTCGGCGGTTTCGTCGGTATCGAAGGGATTGACCAGGATGGCGTCCTCGAAAATCTCGGCGGCGCCGGCAAAACGCGAGAGGACCAGAACGCCGGGATCGTCAGGGTCCTGCGCTCCGATGTATTCGTGGGCCACCAGATTCATGCCGTCGCGCAGGGGCGTGACCAGGCCTACCCGGGCCAGTCGGTACAGGCCGGCTAGGCTGGGCTGGCCATAGGCGCGCTTGACATAGGTCAGCGGTTGCCAGTCGGGCTCGGCGAAGCGTCCCATCACCCTGCCGCAAATGGCATCGAGGGCGTCACTGGTGGCCTGGTATTCCTTGATGGTGTCGCGCGAGGGCGGCGCCACCTGCAGCATATGCACCTGGCGGCGGAACCGGGTGTCGTTGGCCAGCAGCTTTTCATAGGCCTCAACGCGCTGCGGCAGGCCCTTCGAATAGTCGAGCCGATCAACCCCGAGGATCAATTGCTGGTCTTGGAGGGAGCGGTCCATGCGCCGGATCATCTTGACGGCGGCGGGGCTGGTGGCGAGGCGTGTAAAGGCGTCGGGATCCGAGCCGATGGGAAAGGCTGCGACCTCGGTGCGGCCAAAATCAACCGACTTCAGCGGCGAGCCCGACAGCGTGGAGGGCGTCTGGTGCTCGGCGAATTCGGTGAAAGCGGTGACGTCCCTGTTGGCCTGCATGCCGATCAGGTCATAGCGTGACAGGTCGCGCATCAGCTCCTGGTGGTGCGGGATGGCGTAGAGCGCGTCTGTCGTGGGGAAGGGGATGTGGAGATAGAAGCCGATGCGGTTGCGCGCACCCAGATTGCGCAGCTCGCTGGCCAGCGGGATCAGGTGATAGTCATGCACCCAGATGATGTCGTCGGGCTTGAGCAGCGGCAGCAGGGCGCGGGCAAACTGCTGGTTGACCCGGCGGTAGCCCTCATACCAATGAGCCTCGATGGTGGCGAGGTCGAGCCGCAGGTGGAAGCTGGGCCACAGGATGGAGTTGGAGAAGCCGGCATAATAGGCGTGGTGATCGTCGCGAGTCAGGTCGATCTGCGCCACGGAGAGGCCGTCAATGTCCTGAAACTTGGCTGAGGGCGCGGGATCATCCACCAGTTTGCCGGACCAGCCAAACCAGAAGCCTTCCCGCTCGGCCAGCGTCTTGCGCAGGGCGACGGCGAGGCCGCCGGCCGCCGGGCCCTTGCCCGGCGTTCGGTTGGAAACGACGATGATGCGGCTCATAAGGTCCCCCGGTTCAGTCCAGTCAATGCGTCAGTGCGACTTCGCGGTCGCGGGCGGCGATATCGCCCAGGCCCCTGATCAGGGCATGCACTGAGGCGACATCGGCGATGCGCATGCGCGCGGCCGTGTCCCCTTCGCCCAGCTTGATGCCGACGCCGCCCAGATCCTGGGCGGCAATGAAACCATCTTCATCGGTAACGTCGTCGCCGATGAAGATAGGCGTGCGGCCCAGGAAGGGTTCCTCGCGCATGAAGGCGCGCAGGGCCTCACCCTTGCTGACGGCGCGCGGCCGGGCTTCGAGCACCATCTTGCCGGGGACCAAGGTGAAATCGGTCACGCTGTGGACGGCCTCTTCCATGGCGATGCGCACGGCAGTTTCCAGTTCCGGCGCCTGGCGGAAGTGGAGTGCGACAGCGCCTTCCTTGATTTCCAGCAGCAGGGACGGATTGGCCACAACCAGCGGTGAGACAGCCTGGGCGATCTCCTCGGCAGCGAGGATCATCGCCGGGTCGGCGGTCTCAAGGACGCCATCGGCGCGGCGCCGCTGGGTGCCGTGGGCGCCGGCAATGGGCAGGTGGAGCGGGGCGAGGAACCGATCGATGTCGGCGATCTCGCGGCCGGTCAATACGGCAAAGGCACTGTCGAGCTCGCGCACGGCGTGGGCGAGCTGTTCTGCCAGCGTGTCGGGCACTTCGACAGCGTCGGGCGTCTCGGCGATCTCGACGAGCGTACCGTCGAAATCGGTGAAAATAGCCAATTGGGGAATAGCATTGGGGGCAACGGCATCGATCGACATCACAGGGCCTTCCGCGGAAATGATCCCTACAGCAACGCGCGGTGTCGACTTTGGTTCGGTCGGACATGGCTGGCATGCGGCAACCTGCATTCTGAACGGCAGATTAATGGCGCATTGGTCCTGCGTTCAAAGCGGGTCGACTAGAGGAGAGCAACGCTGACGCAAGCCCATCGCGGCCCGGTCAGCCAAAGCGTCAACGCCATGCCCGGAATGAAAAAGATGACCCAGCTCCTCCTCACCGCCCTGTTCGCCCTGTCGATCAGCTTCCTGACCTTTGCGGCGTCGTTTGCCGACGTGCCGCGCAGCGAAGTGCTGGTGATCGAGACGCACGAATAGTCTCGTGACACGCCTCGTGGTTCGACAAGCTCACCACGAGGCTACTCAAGGATCTCGGTCGATTTCATCCTGAGCCCGTCGAAGAGCGGGGTCAGGCCAGCGGGATGCCCTTGCTGCCCTTGCCGTGCTGATAGGTCGATGACAGGTCCGCATAGAGCCCGTTGAGATTGTCGAAGCGCTCCAGCAGGGCTTCCTTGTGGCTGCGGTCGAGGCTCGCGATCAGCTGCGCGATATTGTAGCTGGTCCAATAGGCATTGGTGCGGTTGTAGAGCGGTCTATCGTCAGGAACCGCGGTACGATCCGGGTCGGGCACGGCATAGACGGCCTTGAGGATCTGGATGTCATAGGGGATGGCAAAGCTGTCCCGGCTGTCCTGATGGCTGAACAGGTAATAGAAATTGTCAAAGCCCGACCAGGTGATGCCCGACAGGCAGAGCGAGCACGGCTCGTGGGTGGCGAGAAACAGGCAATCCTTGGCCTCCGGCCGCTGATCTTCCGGCAGTTCGAAGAAGCGCTTGATGGCGTGCATTTCGCCATGCCACAGCGGATTCTCGATTTCGTTGTTGGTTTCGGCCACCACGACCGACAGGTCGGATTTGCGCAGGATGGCGGCGCCGAAGAGCTTGTTGCCGCGCGCCACGCCTTGGCTCGTCACGGGTGCGATGTCGTGCTCGATGACGTCGAGCAGGCGGGAAATCAGATTGGCTTTGTCCATGATGGCTCCGGTGGCTCGCCGCAAAGCCTAGCCATGGCCGGCTGCGTTGGAAAGGCTCAGGGCGAGCGAACCAGCCCTGCGAGAGGAATACCGGCAGCATCCACCAGCTTCAGCGTATCGCCGACAAGATCATAGCCCGCCGTGGCGCCGAGCGCGGCGAAGAAGCGCGCCTCCTGGGTCATGACGACGCCATCGCAGGCCATGCGAGTTCCGGCGATGGGGCCGAAGACGAGGGGCGGGGCGCCGAAACTGGCCTCGGTGAAGTAGTTGTTGCAGCCGCCATTGCCGCCGGCACGGTGGTCTGATGCGATGGAGAAGGTCACCTCGGTCTGGGGCAGGACGGGCTCGCCACCAATGCTGGTGACCATCCACAGGACATCGAGCAGGGCATCGGGAGCCTCGACGGGCGGGGTGACCTGTTCAGCCGGATCGTGCGGCGGGGGCGGAAAGAATTCAACCTCGATGACATTGCCTTCTGGCTCAGCCACATCAACCAGAGCCGGCTGGGTGTTGCGGAAGACGACTTGGCCGCCGCTCGAGATTTCGGCCACGAGGCCATATTGGCCTCCGGCGGCGATGACGTCGCTGCGGACATTGAGAGTGAACTGGATGGGTGAGCCGGCCTTGCCACCAAGACTGGCATTGGCGCCGGCGATGCGGTGCTCGCCAGGGAGATTTACCAGGGTGATGGTCAGCGTCGCGTTAGAGGGCAGGCTCATCCGTTCGCGATAGGTCACCAGGCCTGCGAAGGTGATGTCTTCGGCCATGGCCGGGATGGCGAGTGCGAATGCGAGCAGGGCGACGATAATGCGGACCAGGCTCATGGCGACCTCCATTTCGCACGAGCTTAGCGCAGCAGTGTGACTGTGGCGAGGTGGTGGGCGCCGCCGGCCCAGGCTCCAGAGACCCTCATGGTAGCTGAGCGCGTGGAGGCATTGTGCCACGACCTCGTCCTTCGACAGGCTCAGGATGAGGTCTGCTGGAAAGGACGCGTTACCGCGTGATCAGCCACGGCTCTTGGAAGTCATGCTCTTCGAGATTGTTGCCGTCGCCGCCGCGGTCGACGACGAGGAAATCGGCTGCGACCTCAAGCGGGGTCAGGACGCCGTGCCAAGTGTTCATGGCGATATTGACGCCCTGGCCGGGGCCCGGCTGGAAGGCCCGGAGGCGGACCGGCCTGCCAGCTTCGTCCTCGGCTGTTATCACCAGCCAGGGACTGGCCGACAGCGGGTAGAAGGCCTGGCTGCCCAGAGGGTGACGCTCCACCAGCTTGAGCGTCAGCGGCAAAGCGTAGGGCTGGCCGCGGAAGATGGAAATCAGCGGGCGGGGATGCACGCCGCCTAACTCCACACGCGCCAGATCGTGGTAGCGCTCGGTCATCCCGCCATTGATCGGATAGTGATGCGCGCCATCGATCTCGATCACCTGGCCGAAGGGCGCGAAGGCCGCCGCGGTCAGCGGTTCGACGACGACCGTGTCCATGCTCACAGGCCCAGCTTCATGTGGCGGTTGACGTCCTTGTAGAGCAGGTAGCGAAATCTGTTGGGGCCAGCATAGCAGGCCTGGGGACAGAAGGCGCGCAGCCACATGAAATCGCCGGCCTCCACCTCGACCCAGTCGCGGTTGAGGCGATAGACCGCCTTGCCTTCGAGCACGTAGAGGCCGTGCTCCATGACATGGGTTTCCTCGAAGGGAATGACGGCGCCCGGCTCGAGGGTGACGATGTTGACATGCATGTCATGGCGCAGGTCGGTGGGGTCGACGAAGCGCGTGGTGCCCCAGGTGTTGTTGGTGCCTGGCATCCAGATGATGGGTTCGTCCTGCTCGTTGGCAACGAAGGCGGAGGGCGCCTCGATGCCATCGACGGCTTCATAGCGCTTGCGCACCCAATGAAAGCGGACCGGGACCGTGCCGCGATTGGCCAGCGACCAATTGCAGCCGGGCGGCAGGAAGGCGTAGCCGCCCGCCTTGAGCAGGTGGCTCTTGCCCTCGACGGTGAGGCTGGCCTGGCCATCGACCACGAAGAGCACGCCTTCAGCCGTCTTGTTGGGCTCGGGCCGAGTGCTGCCGCCGCCGGGCATCACTTCCACGATATATTGCGAGAAGGTCTCGGCAAAGCCGGTTAGCGGCCGGGCGATCACCCAGGCGCGGGTCTGGTCCCAATGGGGCAGATAGCTGGTGACGATGTCGCGCATCACCCCATGGGGGATCAGCGCATAGGCCTCGGTGAAGACCGCGCGGCCGGTATGGAGCGCCATTTGCGGCGGCAGGCCGGCTGAAGGCGAGGCGTAGGTGGTGTCGGCCATGAAGGTCCCGAGGTGGTGCCGGTTGGCGGTGAAGTCAGGCAGTCTGGCGATAATCGGCGACGATGCGACCGGCGGCAAGGGCCTCGCGCTCATAGGCGGCCTTGCGCCAGGTTTCCTTGAGCGCGGCGTCATACCAATCGCGCATCGAGGGCAGGTCGAGCAAGCGCTGCGCATAGGCGCGGGCGGGAGCGCTGAGCTGGAGATCGTAGATCTGCACGCGGAAGGCGACAGCCGAGAAGAAGGCGTCGACGGCGGTGAATTTGTCGCCGGCAAGGAACGGTCCGCCGAAGCGGGTCAGGCCATCGGTCCACAGCGCATCGAGGCGGACAAGGTCGGTGGCGAGGCCATCGGGGATGGATGCCAGCTCGACGCGGATGCCGACATTCATGCCGCAGATATTGCGCAGGCTGGCAAAGCCGGAATGCATTTCGGCGGCCGCCGAGCGGGCGAAGGCGCGGGCGGCCTTGTCGGCTGGCCAGACCTGGGGATGCGCTTCCGCCAGGTATTCGGTGATGGCGAGGGAGTCCCAGACCACGGTGCCGCCATCGACCAGGCAGGGGAAGCGGCCGCTGGGCGATACATCGCCAAAGGCCAAGGTCGGGCCGTCGTTGAAGGGGCGGACCTGTTCGTCGAATGGAATGGCCAGTTCGCGCATCAGCACCCAGGGGCGCAGCGACCAGGATGAGTAGTTCTTGTTGGCGACGTATAGCGTGTACATGGAGCCCTCCAGCGCCAAAGGCGCATAGCGCCTTGCCGCGGATGCTGCAAGTCAGACCGGGCTTTCCACCTGGCTCTTGAGCTTGCTCAGCATGGAGGCGGCATAAGCGGCGTAAGGGCCGATCCAGCGCTCGTGGATGGCGTGGATGGGCAGGGCATCGAGATGGTTCCAGCGCTCACGGCCGCGCCGTTCGGCGATGACCAATCCGGCCTCTTCGAGCACGCCCAGATGCTGCATCACCGTGCAACGATCGAGCTCGGGCAGCAGGTCGCAGAGCATGCCAGTGGTGCGCGGTTCGAGCTTGAGCAGATCGACGATCTTCCGCCGCGAGCGATGGCCCAAGGCCTTGAAAATCAGGTCGTTTTCGTCTTCGGTTGACATGTTATGTTTTTATAACATATTGTGCTGTCCGTCAAGCATGAGGAGTGGTAAATGCGTGCTGTCATCAGCAAAAACGAACGCGTTGCGCCGGAATTCAGGGTGTCCGGCCGGATCAGCAAGCCGGTGCATGAGGTTTTCGAGGCGGTGGTCGATCCCGCCCAACTCAGCGGCTACTTCACCACCGGGGGAGCCAAGGGGCGGCTGGAAACCGGCGCCACGGTGACCTGGGATTTCCACGATTTTCCCGGCGCGTTCCCGGTGCATGTGGTCGAGGTGGTGCAGGACAAGAAGATCGTGCTGCATTGGGGTGCCGCCGACGGCACACCCGACCAGGGTGGCTCCTATGACACGACGGTGACGATGACCTTCGAGGGCCTTGAGGATGGTCGCACGCTGGTGAGCATTGCCGAGAGTGGCTGGCGCGATAATCAGGCGGCGCAGAAAGCGGCCTTTGGCAATTGCGAAGGCTGGACCGGCATGCTGTGCGCGCTCAAGGTTTACCTCGAACACGGCATCAATCTGCGCGATGGCTTCTACAAGTAGGGGGGGCGATGAGCAGGTGGATAGAAGGCGGCATCAACATCGCCATGAAGGTGCCGACACATCAATACGCGCAGACCGTGGCGTTCTATCGGGATACGCTGGGTCTGGAGCCTTTCACCGAAAAGCCGGGCAATGTCGGCTTCATCCACGGCCCGAACCGGCTGTGGATCGACGAGGTGCACGGCTATTCGCAGGCCGAGGTATGGCTGGAACTGTTCACGCCGGATTTTCCCCGCGCGGCCGAGCAGCTCGGCGCAGCCGGGGTGGTGCGGAACGATGCGATCGAAGATCTGGGGGCGGGATTTCGCGGCGGCTGGTTCTTCAACCCGGCCGGCATCGTTCACCTGGTGCGGGAGGCGGATGCCTGGTAGTCGCCTAATCGCCTGTTAGGGTTACCAAATCTTCAAACATTGGGCCGATGCTACCGACATGGACGAGTTCAATACTCATGACGGGATCGTGCCCCATTCCTGGCTACAGCATCATCTGCCGTGGCTGGCATTGTTCGCGCTGGTGCTGGGCCTGTTTGGCGATCATCCCGAACTCGGCTTTGAGCCGGATGAGCTGAACGGGTAGGGCTGCCCGTAGCCAAACTTCAACATACTCGATCGTCACCCTCGGGCTTGACCCCGAGGGTATTGGTACTTGCCGGACGTCCAGCAAGAGAAGAGCCCTCGGGTCAAGCCTGAGGGTGACGTGCGGTGGCTGGCTCAGACCTGGTGCTCTACGGCAAAACCGCCTGCAGCCGCAGCAGCGCAATCCGCTCTACCTGCGCGCAGGCCGTGGCGAATTCCACCTCGGCGCTGTTGTTGATGCGTTGCTCAAAGGCGGCGAGGATGGACGACTTGGTGTTGTCGCGTACGGCGATGATGAAGGGGAAGCCGAACTTTTCCACATAGGCCGTGTTGAGCGCGGTGAAGCGCTCGCGCTCGGCATCGGTCAGGGCATCGAGCCCGGCCGAGGCCTGCTCCGCGGTCGAGGCTTCGGTGAGGCGCTTGGCGGCGGCCAGTTTGCCGGCGAGATCGGGGTGGGCCCGCAGCACGGCCAGGCGCTCTTCTGCTGTCGCCATGCGGAACTGGCTGCGCAGGGCGAAATGGAGGCCGATGGCCGTGTCGTTGGCCGGCGCCAATTCGCCCGCCCAGGCGCGCTCGGCGATCCAGTGCGAATGCTCGAAGATCGAGCCATAGCGCGTGACGAATTCGTCCTTGTCGAGCCGGGACGGGACCACTTCGGGCGCCACATAGGGGTGCTCCTTGGCCCAGTGCTCGGCAATGGCCAGGCGGGTGGGCACCCAAACTTTGTCGAAGCCCAGGATATAGTCGATGAACTTCTTGAGCCCCTGATAGCGGCCGGGCTGACCAACGAGACGGCAATGCAGCCCGATCGACATCATCTTGGGCGAACCGGCCTCGCCCTCGGCATAGAGGCAGTCAAAGCTGTCCTTGAGAAACTGGAAATAGGCCTCCCCATTGCCGAAGCCCGAGGCGGTGACGAAGCGCATGTCGTTGGCGCTCAGCGTATAGGGAATGATGAGCTGCGGCCGGCCCTGGTGGACGCGCCAGTAGGGCAGGTCGTCGTCATAGGTATCCGAGACATAGGCGAAGCCGCCTTCTTCCGAGACCAGGTCGACGGTGTTGAGAGAGCAGCGCCCGGTATACCAGCCGCGCGGGCGCTCGCCGGTGGCAATGGTGTGAAGGCGGATGGCCTCGGCGATCTGCTGCCGCTCCACATCCGGGGCCATATCCTTGTGCTCGACCCACTTGTAGCCATGGCTGGCGATTTCCCAACCGGCCTCCTGCATGGCCGCAAGCTGGGCCGGAGCCCGCATCAGGGCGGTAGCGACGCCATAGATGGTGACGGGAAGCTGCGTCTCGGTGAACAGCTTGTGCAGTCGCCAAAAGCCGGCACGAGCGCCGTATTCGTACATGGATTCGATATTCCAGTGGCGCTGCCCCGGCCAGGGCGCGGCGCCGACCACATCGGCCAGGAAGGCCTCGGAACCGGCATCGCCATGCAGGATGTTGTTTTCCCCACCCTCTTCGTAGTTGAGTACGAACTGCACCGCCACATGGGCGCCGCCGGGCCAGTTGGCGTTGGGCGGGTTAGGGCCGTAGCCGTTGAGGTCGCGGGGATAGCGCATGGCTGTGCTCTCGTCTGGTGATGCGGCGACAGTATGAATCCTGTGCACCGGATCAAGATGCACAAAAATGGACCAGATGGTAAAAAATGGGCATTGCGCATCGGGCCTGATGCGATAGTCTCGTGCTTCGGGGACGATATACGGAGCAGCAGATGGCGGGTAGTGGACGCCTTACGACGCATGTCCTGGACACCATGCACGGCAAGCCGGCGCGTGGCATGCGGATCGAGTTGCTGTTCGTGCACGGCGACCACAACCATCACATCGCCGACAGCTATACCAATGCCGATGGTCGGGTGGATCAGCCACTGCTGGATGAAGACCAGTTCCAGCATGGCGAGTTCGAGATCCATTTCCATGTCGGGCAGTATTTCGAAAGGCTCGGAGTGGAGCTCGAAACGCCGTTTCTCGACGTGGTGCCGGTTCGCTTCACCATTTCCGAGGACAAGCATTATCACGTGCCCCTGCTGGTGAGCCCCTTCGCCTATTCGACCTATCGGGGGAGCTAGGGATGACCGAGGTTTCGGGCGCCATCCGCTTCATCCTCAACGACGAGGAAATCAGCCTTACCGATGTGAAGCCCGATACGACGCTGCTCGACTGGCTGCGGCTCGACCGGCGCCTGCGCGGCTCCAAGGAAGGCTGCGCCGAGGGCGATTGCGGCGCCTGCACGGTGCTGGTCGGCCGGCTGATGGGCGACGACATCGTCTATGACTCGGTGACGGCGTGCATCCGCTTTGTCGGCAGCCTGCACGGCACCCATGTGGTGACGGTGGAACATCTGCGCGGCAAGGACGGGGTACTGCATCCCGTGCAGCAGGCGATGGTGGACCACCATGGCAGCCAATGCGGCTTCTGCACGCCGGGCTTCGTGATGAGCCTTTATGGCCTGTGGATGCGCGATCCCGATCCGAGCCAGGGGGCGATAGAGAAGGCGCTGCAGGGCAATCTGTGCCGCTGCACCGGCTATGCGCCCATCATCCGCGCCGGCAAGGCGATTTCCAGCCATGGCCGTCCGGAGGCTGACCCGCTCTGGGCCGAGCGCATCGCGCTCAAGAGCCAGATCGCTGCAATCAATGACGGCAGGCGCGTCGAGATCGGCGAGGGCGCCGATCGCATCATCGTGCCCGGCAGTCTCGACGATTTCGCCGCGATCTACGAAGCCAATCCCGATGCCACCATTGTCAACGGCTCCACCGATGTGGGCCTGTGGGTCACCAAGTTCATGCGGCCGATCGGGCCGGTGATCTTCATCAACCACCTGCAGGAGCTCAAGCGCATCGCCGAGAATGACAGCGAGGTCCGGTTCTATGCGGGGGTAAGCTATTCCGAGGCCCTGCCTGTCGTGGCCGCCAATTTCCCCGATATGGGCGAGTTGTGGAACCGCATTGCCGGCGAGCAGATCCGCAATATGGGCACTATCGGGGGCAATATCGCCAACGGTTCGCCCATTGGCGATACGCCACCACCCTTCATCGCGCTGGGGGCCAAGTTGCATCTGCGCAGGGGCGAGCATCGTCGCGAGATCAAGCTCGAGGATTATTTCCTGGCCTATGGCAAGCAGGACCGGCAACCGGGGGAGTTCGTCGAAAGCGTCACCATCCCGCGGCTGCCCGAGGGCGAGAAGTTCGCCGTCTACAAGATTTCCAAGCGCCGTGAGGAGGACATTTCGGCGCTATGCGGCGCATTCCGCGTTTTCGTCAATGACGCGGGTCTCGTCGGTATGGCGCGGGTGGCATTTGGCGGCATGGCGGCGACGCCCAAGCGCGCCAAGGCGGTCGAGGCGGCTTTGGTCGGCAAGCCGTGGACGCAGGCGACGGTGGATGCGGCGATGGCCGTGTTTGGCGAGGACTACCAGCCGATTTCGGACATGCGGGCCAGCGCCGACTATCGCCTGCTCACGGCGCGGAACCTGCTGCAGCGGTTTTTCCTCGAAACCACCGGCCACGGCCAGCGGCTCCGGCGGGAGGTGGCATGAACAAGCACGAAGCGCCCATCGCGCTGGCCTCGCTCCACACTTCGACCCGGCATGACAGCGGGCCCAAGCATGTTGCCGGCACGGCCGAATATATCGACGACATGATCGAGCCTGCGGGCACGGTTCATGCTTATCTGGCGCTGTCGACGCGGGCGCATGCGGAGATTGTCTCCATCGATTATGCGGCCGTGAAGGCGGCACTGGGCGTGATCGGCATTCTGACTGCCGAGGACATTCCGGGCGAGAATGACGTTTCGCCCAGCCACAAGCATGACGAGCCGGTTTTCGCCACCGACAAGGTGCATTTCTGGGGGCAGCCGCTGTTTGCCGTGGTGGCGGAGACGCGGGACCAGGCGCGGCGCGCCGCCCATCTGGCCAAGGTGGAGTACCGGGAACTCCAACACCATACCGATGTCCGCGCGGCGCAGGCGGCGGGCGGCAAGCTGGTGACCGAGCCGCTCAAGCTGGAGCGTGGCGATATCGAGGCGGGCCTGGCTGCGGCCCCGCACCGGCTCAAGGGCAGTATCGCGATCGGCGGGCAGGACCACTTCTACCTTGAAGGGCACATCGCCATGGCGGTGCCGGGCGAGGACGAGGACGTGACTGTTTTCTCGTCGACGCAGCATCCGAGCGAGGTGCAGTTGATGGTGGCGCAGGTGCTGGCCATCCGGCACCATGCGGTGACGGTCAATGTGCGGCGCATGGGCGGTGGCTTTGGCGGCAAGGAAACGCAGGGCAACCTGTTTGCCGCCGTGGCGGCACTGGCGGCCAAGAAATGGAACCGCGCCTGCAAGATCCGCCCCGACCGCGACGACGACATGACGGCCACCGGCAAGCGGCACGATTTCGTGGTCGACTATGACGTGGGCTATGACGACAGCGGCAAGATCCACGCGGTCGATGCCGTCTATGGCGCCCGCGCCGGCTTCTCGTCCGACCTCAGCGGCCCGGTGACGGACCGGGCGCTGTTCCATGCCGACAATGCCTATTGGTATCCGGCGGTGCGGGTGCGCAGCGAGCCGCTCTATACCAATACCGTCTCCAACACGGCTTTCCGTGGCTTCGGCGGGCCGCAGGGCATGATGGCGGCCGAGCGCTGGATCGAGGATATCGCCTATGCCCTGGGCAAGGATCCGCTCGAGATTCGCAGGGCCAATTTCTACGGCCTCGACACCAATAATGTGACGCCCTACCACCAGACGGTGGAAGACAACATCATCCACCGCATCGTGGACGAACTGGAGGCCAGCGCGGACTACCAGGCGCGCCGTGCGGCGATCCTGAGCTACAACCAGGGCAGCCCGATCCTCAAGAAGGGCATCGCGCTGACGCCGGTCAAGTTCGGCATCTCCTTCACCGCCACCTGGTATAATCAGGCCGGCGCGCTGGTGCATGTCTACAAGGATGGCTCGATCCATCTCAGCCATGGCGGCACCGAGATGGGCCAGGGGCTCTATATCAAGGTGGCGCAGGTGCTGGCCGATGCCTTTGGCGTCGGGCTGGACGTGGTCAAGATCATGGCGACGACGACAGGCAAGGTGCCGAACACCTCGGCTACGGCCGCGTCGTCCGGCTCCGATCTCAACGGCATGGCGGCCTATGATGCCGCCCGTCAGATCAAGGAGCGGCTGACTGCGCATGCAGCCAAGTTGCATCAGGTCGCCGAGGCCGAAGTGCAATGGGTGCAGGGCGGCATCCAGGCCGGCGCCAGGTTCGTGCCTTTCGCCGAACTGGCGGCGTCGGCCTATCTCAACCGCGTGCAGCTCTCGGCGGCCGGCTTCTACCAGACGCCGAAAATCCACTGGGATCGCGCCACGGGCCGGGGGCATCCGTTCTACTATTTCGCCTATGGCGCCTCGGTCAGCGAGGTGACCATCGATACGCTGACCGGTGAATACACGGTCGATCGTGTCGATATCCTGCATGACGTGGGCAAGTCGCTCAATCCGGCCATCGATATCGGCCAGGTCGAAGGCGGCTTCATCCAGGGCATGGGTTGGCTGACCACTGAGGAACTGGTGTGGGACGACAAGGGCCAACTGCGCACCAAGGCACCGTCCACCTACAAGATCCCGCTCGCCAGCGACGTGCCGGCGGTCTTCAACGTCAGGTTGGCCGAATGGTCCGCTAATGCCGAGCCGACTATCGGTCGCTCCAAGGCCGTGGGCGAGCCGCCGCTGATGCTGGCGATGAGCGTGGTCGAGGCGCTGAGCATGGCGGTGGCTGCTGTGGCGGACTACGGAATTGCGCCGCGGCTGGATACGCCGGTGACGCCCGAGCGGGTGCTGATGGGCTGTGAACGACTGAAGCGGGAGGCGCGAGGGTGAGGATGCATGCCGACGCCCGGGCGAGCGCCACATCACCTCTCCCTTCGGGGGAGAGGTCGACCCTCTTGGGTCGGGTGAGGGGGCCTTTCCCACGCACGGTATCCAGGAAAGGCCCCCTCACCCGGCCTTCGGCCGACCTCTCCCCCAAAGGGAGAGGTGAAGCAGGCGCCGCGCCGCCGAGTGCCACTGGGAGCCTGTCATGACCTCCCGCACCACCCAACTCACCCACTTCCTCGCCACTAACCCCGACGCGATCGTCTGCACCCTCACATCAGTCCGCGGCTCATCGCCCCGCGAACAGGGCACGTTCATGCTGGTCGGACGCACCGACCTGTTCGGCACCATCGGCGGTGGGGCACTGGAATATATGGTCATCGAGCATGCCCGCCGGTTGATCGCCAATGGGCAGGCCGAGGAGGCCATGGACGTGCCGCTGGGCCCCGAAATCGGCCAGTGCTGCGGCGGCCGGGTTGAGGTGAGCCTGCGTTATGCCAATGCCAGCCTGCGCGATCAGCTGACGGCGCAGATCGTCGCCGAAGACGCCGCCCTGCCGCATGTCTTCGTCTTCGGCGCCGGCCATGTCGGTCGGGCGCTGGCGCAAATTCTGTCGCTGCTGCCCGTGCAGCTTGAGGTGATCGATACGCGGCGCGAAGAACTCGAGCTGCTTCCAGAAGGCATTGCGGCTCGCGTCGTCGCCATGCCGGAGGCCGTGGTGCGCTCCGCGCCCGAGGGCAGCAGCTATGTCATCCTGACCCATGACCATGCACTGGATTTCCTCCTCGCGCAGGAAGCGCTGGCCCGCAGCGACAGCCCCTATATCGGCATGGTCGGCAGCCAGACCAAACGCGCCAGGTTCTCGAGCTGGTTCAGGGCCGAAGGTGGCGACGCCAGGGCGCTGGAGCGCCTGGTCTCGCCCATCGGACAACAGGGCCTTGGGGATAAGCGCCCCGCGGTCATTGCGGCACTGGCGGCAGCGGAAATTATGGTCCACATTGGGCAACGGGAAGCTGAGATTGCGCGGGCACGCGCCCCCAAATCATTGGGGGTGGTGATTGGACGCTAGTATGCCGTATCGGCTCGAATTGACCGGCATCACCAAACGCTTTCCCGGCGTTCTGGCCAATGACAACGTCACCTTTGCCGTCAAGCCGGGCGAAATCCATGCGCTTTTGGGCGAGAATGGCGCCGGCAAATCCACCCTGGTCAAGATGATCTACGGCATCATGCAGCCCGATGCGGGAGAGATCCGCTGGGACGGTTCGCCCGTGACCGTCGCCAATCCCAAGGCCGCCCGCAAGCTGGGCATCGGCATGGTATTCCAGCACTTTTCGCTGTTTGAAGCCCTCACCGTGCTCGAGAACATTGCGCTGGGCATGGACAGCAAAATCCCGTCGCGCCAGCTCGAAGCGCGCATCCGCGCGGTGATGACGCAATATGGCCTGCTGCTCGACCCGCACCGGACGGTGGCGACCCTGTCGGTGGGTGAGCGCCAGCGCATCGAGATCGTGCGGGCGCTGCTGCTGGAGCCCAAGCTGCTCATCATGGACGAGCCCACCTCGGTGCTGACGCCGCAGGAAGTCGAGCAACTGTTCGAAGTGCTGCGCAAGCTGGCCGCAGAGGGTTGTTCCATTCTCTATATCTCGCACAAGCTGCACGAGATCAAAGCGCTGTGCGACACCGCCACCATTCTGCGCGGCGGCAAGCTGGTCGATACCTGCGACCCCAAACAGGAGACCAGCCGGTCGATGGCCGAGAAGATGATCGGCGCCGGTCTCAAGGACATTGTGCGTGGCGAGGGGCGGAGCCTCGGGCAGCCCAAGCTGGTGGTGTCGCGGCTGTCGACGGCCAAGACCGGTCATTTCGATGTGCCGGTCGACAATGTGAGCTTCACGGTCCGGGCGGGCGAAATCTTCGGCATTGCCGGGGTGGCCGGCAATGGTCAGAACGCGCTGCTCGATGCGCTCAGCGGCGAAGTCCGCAGCGGCGACAAGGACGCGATCACCCTCGACGGGTTTCCGCTGGGCCTGCTCGATACGACGGGCCGCCGCAAGCGCGGCCTCTGCGCCGTGCCCGAGGAGCGCAACGGCCATGCCGCGGTGGGCGACTTCACGCTTTCGGACAATTCGGTGCTGACCGCGCGCGACCGCCTTGGCATGGTCATGCTGGGGCTGATCAATTCGGGCGCCGCCAAGACCTATACCGGCCGGGTCATCGCCGATTTCGCCGTCAAGGCACTGGGACCGGCATCGACCGCCGGCTCGCTGTCGGGGGGGAACCTCCAGAAATACATTATGGGCCGGGAGATTCTGCAGAAGCCGAGCGTGCTGGTGGTGAGCCAGCCGACCTGGGGCGTCGATGCCGGTGCGGCAGCGGCGATCCATCAGGCGCTGGTGGACCTGGCGGCGGCCGGCTCGGCTATCGTGGTCATCAGCCAGGACCTCGATGAACTCAGGGCACTGTGCGATACGCTGGCGGTGATCAATATGGGGCATCTGTCGCCCGCGCGCCCAACCGGCGAGATGAGCGTCGAGGAAATTGGGCTGCTGATGGGTGGCGTGCATGGACAGGCGGAGGCGCGCGATGCAGTTCCGGCTTGAAAAGCGGCGCGAGCCCTCGCAGGCCATGGTCTATGCCACCCCGGTGGCGGCCGTGGTGCTGACCATGGTGGTCGGGGCGATCCTGTTCTCGCTGATCGGCTATGACGGGGTGGGCGCGGTGCGGGAAATCTTCCTCACGCCGCTGACCAATTCGTTCAAATGGCAGGATCTCGGGGTCAAGGCGGCGCCGCTGATCATCATCGGCACGGGCCTGTCCATCGCCTATCGCGCCAATGTCTGGAATATCGGCGCCGAGGGCCAGTATATCATGGGGGGGCTCGCCGCGACCTGGGTGGCGCTGGCGACCTATGGCATGACGGGCTGGTGGATCCTGCCGCTGATGCTGGTGGCCGGCGTGCTGGGCGGGGCGGCCTATGCGGCCATCCCGGCGCTGCTCAAGACGCGGCTCAACGTCAACGAAATCCTGACTTCGCTGATGCTGACCTATGCCTCCGTGCAACTGATCTACTACCTGGTCCGTGCCCCCTGGAAGGACCCCATGGGCATGGGCTTTCCGCAGACCCGCATCTTTTCGGAAGCGGCGCGGCTGCCCACCATCATCCCCACCACCATCGTGCATCTGGGCGTGCCCATCGCCATCGTCGTGGCCCTGGTGGCCTGGTTCGTCATGTCCCGCTCAGTCTTCGGCTACCAGATGAAGGTGGTCGGCGCGGCGCCGCATGCGGCGCGCTATGGCGGGTTTTCGGAGAACAAGACGATCTGGCTGGCGCTGCTGGTCAGTGGCGGGCTTGCCGGCATGGCGGGCATGCTCGAAGTGGCCGGACCATTCCAGCGCATGGTGCCGGGCTTTCCGACTAATTACGGCTTCACCGCCATCATCGTGGCCTTCCTGGGCCGGCTCAATCCGCTCGGGGTCATCTTTGCCGGCATCGTCATGGCCATCACCTTCGTGGGCGGCGAAGTGGCGCAGACCAGCATCGGGCTCTCCAATTCGGCGACCGGCGTGTTCCAGGCGATGATGCTGTTCTTCCTGCTGGCGGGGGATATCCTCATCCGCTACCGCATCAGGCGCGTGGCGCCGCAGGCGGCAGGGGTCGCCCCATGAGCACGGACCTGATCATCGCCGTCATCATCACCGTGGTCGGCGCATCGACACCGATCCTGATCGCGGCTCTGGGCGAGTTGGTGGTGGAACGCGCCGGCGTGCTCAACCTGGGCGTCGAGGGCATGATGCTGGTGGGGGCGATCACCGCCTTCGTCATCGTCTTCGTTACCGGCAACCACTACCTGGCGATCCTGATGGCAGCGGCGGCAGGCGTGGCCACATCGCTTATCTTCGGCTTTCTCACCCTCAGCCTCTCCGCCAACCAGACCGCAACCGGACTGGCGCTGACCATTTTCGGCACCGGCCTGTCGGCCCTGGCGGGGCAGGGCTATAGCGCCAAGCCGGTGACCCTGCTGGGTCCGCTGTTTCCGGGCCTCGCTGCCGATCCGTTCTGGCGCGTGCTGTTCGGCTATTCGGCCCTGGTTTATTTCGCGCTCTTCATGGTCGTGGCCATCTGGTATTTCCTCAAGAGAACGCGGGCCGGCCTGATCCTGCGCGCCGTGGGCGAGAATGACCTTTCCGCCCACTCCATCGGTTATTCGGTGATTGGCGTGCGCTACATGGCGGTGATGTTCGGTGGCGCCATGGCCGGCATTGCCGGGGCCTGCTTCCCGCTGCTGCTGACACCGCAATGGGCCGAGCGCATGACGGCGGGACGCGGCTGGATCGCCGTGGCGCTGGTGGTGTTCGCGTCGTGGCGGCCGTTCCGGCTGCTGGCGGGCGCCTATCTCTTCGGGCTGGTCATGACCATGGAGCTCTATGCCAAGGCCGGCGGCGGTCCGCTCAGCGCCATTCCTTCCGAGCTCTGGGCCGCTCTGCCCTACCTTGCCACCGTCGTCGTGCTGGTGCTGATCTCGATCCGCCGCGACGCCTCCACCAATGCACCGGCCTGTCTCGGCAAGCCGTTCCTGCCCAGCAATTGAGGGCTGCCCAGTGGCCCTCGATCAACCAAGAAAAGTCATTCAGGAGAGACAGATGACAATCACCCGCCGCAATATCCTCAAGGTCGGCGCCGCCGCCGCGGCCCTGCCGCTGCTCGGCACCAAGGCCTTTGCCCAGACCGAGCCGCTCAAGGTCGGCTTCATGCTGATCGGCACCGTCAACGACAATGGCTGGAACTTCGGCCACGCTACCGGCGCCAAGTACATGAAGGACCAGCTGGGCGATGCCGTCGCCGAGCCCACCGTCGTCGAGAACGTGCCCGAGGGCCCGGACTGCGAACGCGTGCTGCGCGAACTGGCCCAGTCCGGCCACAAGCTGATCTTCGCCGCCAGTTTCGGCTATGGCGACTATGTCATCAAGGTTGCCCAGCAGTTCCCGGACGTGAAGTTCGAGCATGCCACCGGCTACCAGCGCTCGGATAATGTCGCGACCTACAATGCCCGCTTCCATGAAGGCCGCGCTGTCTGCGGCACCATTGCGGGCCACCTCTCCAAGACCGGCAAGGCCGGCTATATCGGCTCGTTCCCGATCCCGGAAGTGGTGATGGGCATCAACGCCTTCACTCTGGCGGCCCGCAAGGTCAATCCTGACTTCACCATGACCCCGGTCTATATCTCGACCTGGAATGACCCGGCCAAGGAAGCCGATACTGCTCGCGCCATGATCGACCAGGGCATCGACGTGATCGCCCAGCATACGGACGGTCCGGCCGCCCTGCAGGTTGCCGAGGAACGCGGCATTGTCGGCGGCTTCGGCCAGGGTGCCGACATGAGCGCCTTCGCCCCCAATGCCCAGTTGACCTCGATCATCGACAATTGGGGCCCGCACTATGTCGAGGCAGCGCAGGCGGTTATCGACGGCAGCTGGACCTCGGGCGACCGTTGGCCGGGCCTCAAGGAAGGCGAAGTGCAGATCGGGCCCTATGGTCCCAAGGTCACTGACGAGGTCAAGGCGGCCGCCGAGGCCATCAAGCAGGGCCAGATCGATGGTACTTTCAACATCTTCACCGGCCCGATCAATGACCACACCGGCGCCGAGCGCGTCCCGGCCGGCGTGACGCTGACCGATGCCGAACTGCTCAGCATGGACTGGTATGTCGAAGGCGTGAACCCGCCGGCATAAGGCTGATCGGAATGACAGAGGGGCGGGCGTTGGCCCGCCCTTCTTTGCCACCAGGGCTGGGGTGGTGCCCTTCTCCCGTTGCGGGAGAAGGTGCCCGAAGGACGGATGAAGGGGAGGGCACAGCGGCTGAGGCACTGTGCTAAACCCCTCACCCGTCTCGGCCTATCGGCCGATCCACCCTCTCCCGCAAGGGGAGAGGGAGAGGCCCCGGCGGTTGAGGACGAGGACGAATGCCCGATTACGTAATTGCCTATGAATGGCTGATGTTTGCCGTGCGCTGGCTGCATGTCATCACGGCCATCGCCTGGATCGGCTCGTCCTTCTATTTCATCGCACTCGACCTGGGTCTGCGCAAGACGCCGAGCCTGCCGCCACTGGCGCATGGCGAGGAGTGGCAGGTGCATGGCGGCGGCTTCTACCACATCCAGAAATACCTGGTGGCGCCCGAATTCCTGCCCGAGCACCTGACCTGGTTCAAATGGGAAAGCTACTGGACCTGGTTCTCCGGGCTGATGCTGATGGCGCTGGTCTATTATGTCGGCGCCGACATCTATCTCATCGATCGCAACGTGCTCGACGTGCCGGCCTGGCAGGCGATTGGGCTGTCGCTGGGCTCGATCGTGCTGGGCTGGGTGCTCTATGATAGCCTCTGCAAGTCGCCCATCGGCAATTCCACGTCAGGCTTGATGCTGGTGCTGTTCGCGATCCTGGTGGCCATGAGTTGGGGCTATACGCAGCTCTTCACCGGCCGCGCCGCGATGCTCCATATGGGCGCCTTTACGGCGACCATCATGGCGGCCAATGTGGCCATGATCATCATCCCCAACCAGAAGATCGTGGTGGGTGATCTCAAGGCCGGGCGGGTGCCCGATGCCAAATATGGCAAGATCGCCAAGCAGCGGAGCCTCCACAACAACTACCTGACGCTTCCCGTCATCTTCTTCATGCTGTCGTCCCACTATCCGCTGGCCTTTGCCACGCAGTGGAACTGGATCATCGCGTCGCTGATCTTTCTCGTCGGCGTGGTGATCCGGCACTATTTCAACACCCGCCATGCGCGGAAGGGCAATCCGCACTGGACCTGGCTGGCCGCCGTTGTGTTGTTCATCATCATCGCGTGGCTGTCCACCGCGCCAAAGCTGCCGGGCTCGGCGGGAGAGGAGGTGGCGTCTCGGGCGGCCGAACCCTTTCTCGCAGCAAGCCATTTCAGCGCTGCCAGCCTGACCGTGCAGACGCGCTGCGCCATGTGCCACACGGCGGAACCGGCCTGGCCGGGTATCTATGAGGCGCCCAAGAACGTGATCCTCGACAATGACATCGCCGTCGCCAACCACGCCCGGGAGATTGCGATGCAGGCCGGCTATGCCCATGCCATGCCGCCGGGCAATGTGAGCGAAATGACTGATGAGGAGCGGACGCTGATCGTTGAATGGTTCCGCGAGGGCTCGGGGCTATGAGGCGGACCATCCTGCGCGGCCGGGTGCTGACCTTCATCAGCGAGCCGCTGGGGCTCGATGACAACGCGAGCTATCGCTATCTCGAGGATGGCGCCATCACCATCGCGGATGGCAAGATCGTCGCCGTGGGCGACTATGCGCCCGATGGCGAGGCCGAGGTGATCGACCATCGACCGCATCTGATCCTGCCCGGCTTCATCGATACGCACCTGCATTATGTGCAGAGCCAGATCATTGCCTCCTATGCCGGCTCGCTGCTGGAATGGCTCAATACCTACACCTTTTTGGAGGAACAGAAGTTCAGCCAGCAGGGCCATGCCGGCACCATTGCCGCGGCGTTTTATGACGAGCTGATCCGCAACGGCACGACCACGGCAGTCGCCTATTGCTCGAGCCATCCGAGTTCGGTCGACGCCTATTTCGGCGAAGCCGAAAGGCGCAACATGCTCATGATCGGCGGCAAGGTGATGATGGATCGTAACGCCCCCGAGGCGCTCTGCGACACTGCCAAGTCCGGCTATGACGACAGCAAGACACTGATCGAGCGCTGGCATGGAAGGGGAAGGGGGCTCTATGCCATCTCGCCCCGTTTTGCCATCACCTCGACACCAGCGCAGCTTGAGGCCGCGCGGGCGCTGGTGGCCGAGCATCCCGATTGTTATGTGCAGACCCATCTCAGCGAAAATGACGTCGAGATCACCAATTCGATGGCGCTCTATCCGAGCTCGCCCGACTACACCGGGATTTACGAGGACTATGGCCTGCTGGGTCCCAAGACCCTCCTCGGCCATTGCATCCATCTCAACCATCGCGAGACCAGGGTATTGGCGGAGACCGGCTCGGTGGCGGTGTTCTGCCCCACATCCAATCTCTTCCTAGGCTCGGGCCTGTTTGACCGCGAGCGGCTGAGCAAGGCGGGCGTGCGCATCGGGGTCGCCACCGATATCGGCGGCGGCACCAGCTATGGCATGCTGGAGACCATGGCCGAGGGCTACAAGGTGCTGCAGCTGCGCGGCCAGCGGCTGACCCCGCTCAACTCGTTCTACATGATGACGCTGGGCAATGCCCGGGCCCTGTCGCTCGAAGGCACCATCGGCGCCATCGCGCCCGGCAATGCGGCGGACCTGGTCGTGCTCAATGCGGCAGCCACGCCCGCCATGGCGCTGCGGAAGGCCACGGTGACCTCGCTGGCCGAGGAATTGTTCCTGCTGCAGACGCTGGGCGACGACCGCGCCATAGCCGAGGTCTATGTGGCTGGCGCAAGGGCGAAGTCGACTTTAGGCGGGTTGTGAGGCCAGGCACGGTGCCCTAGGTTGCCCTCGGGCTTTCTCACCTCTCCCTTGGGGGAGAGTTCGGCGCGCAGCGCCGGGTGAGGGGGCCTTTCTTGGTCGAGTGCGTGGAAAGGCCCCCTCACCCGACCGAAGACGATCGACCACTCCCCCAAGGGAGAGGTGAAGAAAAGAAGGCTCAGACAATGACCACCTACCTCCCGAAATCGAACCTCTCCGTCCATCCGCTGCTGGTCGATTTCGTCGAGAAGGAAGCGCTGCCGGGTCTTTCGGTAACGGCCGAGCAATTTTGGGGCGGGTTTGCGGCTCTTGTTGCCGAGCATATGTCCACCAATGCGCGGCTGTTGGCGCGGCGTGATGAGTTGCAGGCTGATATCGACGATTGGCATCGCAAGTATGGGCCGGTGGCCAACAATGCGCAGGGCTATGAGTTCTTCCTTCGGGACATCGGCTATCTCGTCCCGGAGCCTGCGGATTTCATCATTGAAACCAGTGGCTTAGACCCGGAAATCACCACGCTGTGCGGGCCGCAGCTGGTGGTGCCGGTGTCCAATGCTCGCTATGCGCTCAATGCCGCCAATGCCCGCTGGGGCAGTCTTTATGATGCGCTCTATGGCACCGACGTTATTGCCCGCGATGGCGAGCTGGCGCCGGGCAGGGGCTATAATCCGTCGCGCGGCGCGGCAGTGGTGGAGCATGCCGCGAGATTTCTTGATGATTTCCTGCCGCTTGCCTCGGGCAGCCATCGCGATGTGACTGGCTATCACGTGGTCAAGGATGGCGACGTCAGGCACCTCGAAGTGGACATGCCCGCCGGACGGACCGGCCTGCGCGATCCCGGCGCCTTTGTCGGCTATGGCGGCACCGAGGCCAGTGGCGAGATCGTGCTGCGCCACCATGGGCTGCATCTGATCCTGGTCATCGAGCCGGGCAGTGTCATCGGCGGCACCCATAAGGCGGGGCTCAGCGATGTCATCGTCGAGGCGGCGCTGACCACGATCCAGGACTGCGAGGATTCGGTCGCGGCGGTCGATGCCGAGGACAAGGTCGGGGTCTATCGCAACTGGCTGGGCCTGATGAACGGCACGCTGGAGGATACGTTCGAGAAGGGCGGCAGGACGGTTACCCGCAAGCTCAATGCCGACCGGGTCTACAAGGATGTCAACGGCGCGCCGCTGGTGCTCAAGGGCCGCTCGCTGCTGCTGGTGCGCAATGTCGGCCATCTGATGACCACGGACGCGGTGCTGTTCGAGGGTAAGCCCATCGGCGAGGGGCTGATGGATGCGGCCGTCACCGTGCTTTGCGCCATGCAGGACAAGGTCAACAGCACGACCGGCGCCATCTATATCGTCAAGCCAAAGATGCACGGGCCCGAGGAAGTGGCCTTTGCCTGCGCCATCTTCGCCTCGGTCGAGACGATGCTGGGCCTAAAGCCCAACACCATCAAGATCGGCATCATGGATGAGGAGCGCCGCACCTCGGCCAACCTCAAGGCGGCGATCTACGAGGCCCGGAGCCGGGTGTTCTTCATCAATACCGGGTTCCTCGATCGCACGGGCGATGAAATCCATACGGCGATGGAGGCGGGCGCCGTCTTGCGCAAGGACGAGATCAAGTCCGAGCGCTGGCTCAGCTCCTATGAAGACCGCAACGTGCTGATCGGGCTGGCCTGTGGCCTTTCCGGCCGGGCGCAGATCGGCAAGGGCATGTGGGCGCGGCCCGACGACATGGCGGCGATGATGGCCAGCAAGGCCGGCCATCCCAATGCCGGCGCCAATACCGCCTGGGTGCCGAGCCCGACCGCAGCGACGCTGCATGCGCTGCACTACCATCAGGTTGATGTGTTCGAGGCGCAGAAGCGCCGCCACAACCAGGCCGTGCCTGCGCTCAGCGAGCTTTTTTCCATGCCGGTGCAGGCGCCGTTCTCCCTGAGCCGCGAGGAGATCAACCGCGAGCTCGAAAACAACGCCCAGGGCATCCTGGGCTATGTGGTGCGCTGGGTGCAGCAGGGCGTGGGCTGTTCCAAGGTGCCAGACATCAACGATGTCGGCCTGATGGAGGATCGTGCCACCTGCCGGATTTCCAGCCAGGCGGTGGCCAACTGGCTGCGCCACGGACTGGTCAGCCGCGATGAGGTCACATCGACCTTTGAACGTATGGCCAGCGTGGTCGATGCTCAGAATGCGGGCGATCCGCTCTATCGACCGATGGCGGAGAATTTCCAGTCCATCGCGTTCCAGGCGGCGCTGGACCTCGCCCTGCATGGGGCAGATCAGCCCAGCGGCTATACCGAACCACTGCTGCATGCGGCACGGCGGAAGGTGAAGGCGCGGGACGGGAACTAGGGTGGAGCCCGCCTTTCGGCGGGCTCGGTTCGTCACTGGCAGGTGAAGCTCTCGTGGCTGGCCTCGTCGCCGCCCGTGTAGCGGGGGATCATCGGGTAGGGGCAGAGCTTGCGCGTCACGCCGATCAGCTCGGGCACATACTGGTTGTCCGGCGTGGCGGTCGCGACCAGATGGCTCGGCGCGACGCCATTCTCAACCCAGTCGACAAGGGCGTCGAACGCATCGAATTTGTCGGTTGCCGCGCCGCCTGGGCCATGACCCATGCCTGGCACGGTGTAGAGGACAGCGAAGTCTTCTGCCGCGCCGCCATTGTTGGCATCGAGTTTCTCATACCAGTTGATGGTGTCCATCACCGAGAAGACCGGGTCGCTGTTGCCGTGGAACACGATCAGCTTGCCGCCAGCGTCGCGGAAGGCCGACAGTTCAGGGTTGTCCACGTCGGTTGGAGTCATGAATTCGAGCGGCGACTCTGTAAAGACGTCGTCGCTGGCGCCAATCGTGGCGTCGGTGTCGAAATCATAGTCGAGCAGGAACTGCTCGAGCGAAGCCGGGTCGCCGGCCACATCCACCGGCGGGCTGGAAAAGACCATGGCCAGCGACGATGCGCCCATCGTGGCGATCAGGGGCATGTTGTTCCACGGTGGAATGGGGCTTTCGAGCTTCCAGAAGCGCCAGTCGCCGGTGGCGATGCCGCGGTCCCAGGCCCAGTTGCTGTAGAGCGCTTCGCCGGCCGAGTTGGTCGGGCCGGCATGGATGCGGCGCAAGGCCTCGACCTGCGCAGCACTGAGGCAGGCATTGGCGCCGTCAGCCGAACAGGTCAGGGTCCCGATATCGAATGTCGTCTGGCAAGCCGGGCTGTCGGCAATGATGCCGTCCTCCAGGCCATCGAGACCGTCGCAGGCCGCGACCACCGCTTCGCCCACCAGCGCGAGGTCTTCGGGCTTGAAGGCGGTGCGGATGTCACCTGTGACAGGCTTGAAGCTCTGGACGTCCCAGGCGTGCTGCACGGCGGCGCGAGGCAGGTTGAAGCCGGGATAGCCGGCCAGGATGCCATTGAAGGCATCGGGAGAGCGCGTAGCCTGGACCATGGCGTGGCGACCGCCATTGGATCCGCCGACGCCGTAGCTGAAGGCGATAGCCTCGCCATAATAGTCCTCGACAAGCTTGGTCGCGACCGGGTTCAACTTCATCACCGCGCCGTAGCCATAATCGGCGCGAGCCTCTGGATCAAAACCAAACCTGGCGCCGCCCGCAAGGCCGGCCTCAGGGTGAGCCGCGCCATCGTGGCCGGCATCGCTGGAGACAACCGCATAGTTTCGGGCAAGGGCCGAGTCTGCCGGGTCGGCATTCATCAGGTTGCCGAGCGCCGGCACGACGGCCCCGTCATTGCCACCGTTGAACTGGTGCACGAAACGGCCATTCCAGTCGTCGGGCAGGCGCAGTTCGAAACTCACCTTGTAGGTATTGCCATCCGCACCGGTGCGCTCGCCGACATGGCCCTGCACCAGGCAGTGGGCAACTGGCGCATTCTCACCCACCGGGGTGGGCGTCGCCGCCGTCACCACCAGGTCAGGTACGCCGAAATCGTGCCCGACAATGTCGGCGCAATCGAGCGCCTGAGCGTGTGCCGTTGCTGCCATGCCCATCGCGGTGAGCAAGGTTGCGAACGCCACGGAATTCCTCCAGACCGTGTTCATTCAATCCTCCCTTTCTTGCACGTGAGTGCAGGGAGTATTGTTATGTAGAATAACTAATTTGGCAATGACCCGATCACACTGGCGCGCCGTCTCCTGTGCGGGGGCGTCAGTAGTAGATGATCCTGGTGTCGTTCAGCAGGACGCGCAGGACCCGGTAGGCGTAGAAGAACGCGGCGATGCCCAGCGTTACGATGATCAGCAGCACCCAGATGATGACGTGGCCGATGGACGAGGCCAGGTTGAACTGGCAGTCAAGCTTGCCGATGGCGCGGCCGCCGGCATCGATAACCTCGGTGCGGTTCAGCACAACTTTGTTGAAGTAATAAGGAAAGACGATCAGGGCCAGGCCCAGCGTCACGATGGTCAGCAGGATCCAGATCAAGACCTGCCCGATCGTCTCCATCACCCCGAAGTCGCATTTGAAACGAATTGGCCGGCCGGAACCGGCCGCGTCCGCGAATGTCATGTCTGCCCCCATTTGCCTCGCTGGCGGGCGGACTATACGGCGGTGACAGGCAGGCCGATAGACGCGTCGATGATGTCGACGTCATTGGCCACCATCGTCGTGGCCGTGCCCACGGGTTCGTCGGTGCCCAGATTGCGTGCGTATCTGGGATGGGCGCCGGATGAGACCTGCAGCCGCAAGCGATGGCCGGCGCGGAAGCTGTGTGCTGCGGCGTGCAGGGTGAAGCCGAGGCGCCAGCTGCCGTCTGCTTGAACAGGGGTTTGGGGTGTGACCCGGATCAGGCCGTCGCAGATGTTGATGGAGATGCCGTCCAGACCCACGTCGCAGAGCCGCAGGAAGAAATCGGCATGCGGTATGCTGGCACGGGCGTGTAACGTCACCTGCGTCTGGCCGATGATAGTGAGGTCTTCGGTCAGCGGCTCGGACGTGTAGCTAAGCACGTCGGTCCGGCTTTCGCGCGGCGCGTTGTCGACAGGGCCGGCGCCGGTAAAGGCGAACATGTTGCCGCCGATATTGGGGGTGGGGTC
>NZ_JACZKG010000058.1 GCF_014860165.1 Devosia sp. | reverse complement strand
GGCCGGCGCCATGCTGAGGGCATAGACCATCAGCCCATGTCCCGCGCAGGTCGTGGCCATCACCGTGACCACGAGCGCAAAGTCGCCCCAGCCCATCGGCTGCCAGAAGAACACGCCGACCACACCCGACATCACTAGGCCGATCAGCGCCGTGTAGGTCATGCTGGTCGCCGCGCTGTCAAACTGGCTGACCTTGCGGGTGATGACGATATAGATCGCATAAAGCGTTGCGGAACTGAGGGCGAAACCCACGCCCCAGTCGAGCGGCAGCCCGCCCGGCCGCACGATGACCAGTGCCCCGGCAAACCCAACGGCCACCGCCACGAACCGGAACACCCCGACCTTCTCGCCCAGGATGGGAATGGCGAACAGCGTCACCAGCAGCGGATAGACCACCGTGATCGCCTGCAATTCGCCCAGCGGGACCGTGCGCAGCGCCAGCGCAAAAAACCAGATATCGGCCATGAGCAGCACGCCGCGCAGCACCTGCCACAGCGGCACCTTCGAATTGAGCGCCTGGCGCAGCGGCGCCTGCCGCATCACCAGCAGCAGCGAAAAGGCAGCAAAGCCCCAATAGCGCATCATGGTGATCTGGAATGGCGAATAGGTCTGCACCAGCACCTTGGAGATGGCGTCTTGGACGCCGAACACGCCAATGGTGATGAGGGTCAGGATAATGGCGCGGCCGACATTGTCGGTGCGGCTGTCGGCGGCAATGGAGGACATGGGCGGGGACAATCAAACAAGCAAATGGGCAATCAAAACGCCCCGGCTCTTGCGTGCCGGAGCGTCAGCAGCGCTATCGCAAAGCCTATGCCTTGGCCATAGACGACTTGATGATGCCGGCGATAGCGGTGAGAATACCCCCGCCCACCAGGCCCGTCGCGCCCTGGCCCGCCAGCGCACTCAGGTCGAGCCCGCCCGCCGTGCCCGCGGCCGCGGCGCTGGCACCGACCAGGCCATCCAGTCCCGGGATCATCCCGGCCAGCCACGTTCCGGCTATGCCACCAACGGCACCGACGATGGAATTTCCGGCCGGTCCGAGATTGAGCGATTTGACGATCTGCCCGATCACATTGCCGCCAATGCCACCGGCGATCAGTTGCACCAGAATAGGCACGATGACTTCCATTGCTTCCCCCTCTTGGAACGTCCCGCCAGGCCACCCTGCCCGCGGTGACGCGACCAAGCCTACGCTCGAAGCCGTGCCAACAAAAGGACAAGGCTCCTGTCTCACCCTGTCAGCAGGCTCCCGTAAATCCGGCATTGCCGAACATTGAACTGAGCCGCTAAAGCGGCCTATGGTCCGCCCAAAGGTCACCCCACGCCCCATCATGTCGAATCGCCCCAGCCCCTCCCAGTCAAGTGCCGTAGCCCTCGTCACCGGCGCCGCCGACCGCATCGGCGCCGCTATTGCGCGGCGTCTCGCCCGTGAAGGCTGGGCCGTCCTCGTCCACTATCGCAGCTCGGCCGACAAGGCCGACGCGGTGGTCGCCGACATCCGCGCCGCGGGCGGACAGGCAATGACCATTCAGGCCGACCTCGCCGACCGCAACCAGCGCAGCGGTCTCATCGCTGCCGCGCGCGCCGTCTTTGGTCCGCTGACCCTTCTGGTCAACAACGCCTCGCTGTTCGAGCGCGATTCCGCCTCCGACCTTGACGAGGCGGTCTGGGATGCCCATTTCGCCGTTCATGCCGAAGCGCCTGCTTTCCTGGCCCGCGATTTCGCCACGCAACTTCCCGAAATGCAGGCCGGCAATATCATCAACATCATCGATGAACGCGTGCTCGACCTGTCGCCTGCCTTTTTCAGCTATACCCTCAGCAAATCGGTGCTGTGGACCATGACCCGCACCCTGGCCCAGTCTCTGGCGCCACGCATTCGCGTCAACGCGGTCGCTCCCGGCCCAACCGTTCCGCCCCCCTATGTGTCGCCTGATGTCTATGCCCGGCGCATCAGCGAATTGCCGCTCGGCCGCAGCGCCGATCCGGACGGCATTGCCGATGGCGTCCTCGCCATCCTGTCGCTGGGTGCCATGACCGGGCAGATGATTACCCTCGATGGCGGCGAGCATCTGGAATGGCCGGCCCGCCGCAAGCCGACGCCGAGACGGAAAAATGACTGAGACGCCGCCGCCCTCCGGCCATGAGGTCATCCGCGCCTTCGTCCGCACCCTGCCCGCAGCCCCCGGCGTCTACCGCATGCTCGATGCGGAAGGTGAGGTCATGTATGTGGGCAAGGCCCGCAACCTCAAGGCCCGCGTCACCAACTATACGCGGCCCGAAGGCCTCGAAGTCCGCCTGCAGCGCATGATCGCGGCCACGGTGAGCATGGAATTCGTGCGCACCGAGACCGAGTCCGAAGCGCTGCTGCTCGAAGCCAACATGATCAAGCGGCTCAAGCCGCGCTTCAACGTGCTGCTGCGCGACGACAAGAGCTTCCCCTATATCCTGATCGCCACAGATCACGAAGCGCCCGAGCTCACCAAGCATCGCGGCACCCGCCGCCGCCAGGGCCACTATTTCGGCCCCTTCGCCTCGGCTACATCGGTCGGCCGCACCATTGCCAGCCTGCAAAAGGCCTTCCTGCTGCGCAACTGCTCGGACAGCTTCTACGCCGCCCGCACCCGCCCCTGCCTGCAATTCCAGATCAAGCGCTGCGCCGCCCCCTGCACCCGCGAAATCAGCCTCGAAGGCTATGCCGAGCTGGTCGAAGACGCCCGCCAGTTCCTGTCCGGCAAGTCCAGCTCCGTGCGCAGCCACCTCCAGGCAGACATGAACACCGCCGCTGAACAGCTCGATTTCGAACGCGCCGCCCTGCTCCGCGATCGTCTCTCCGCCCTGGCGCTGGTGCAGTCGCAGGGCGACGCCACTGCCAAATCAGTCGAAGAGGCCGACGTCTTTGCCATCCACCACGAAGGCGGCCAGTTCTGCGTGCAGGTCTTCTTCTTTCGCGCCTTCCAGAACTGGGGCAACTACCCCTATCGCCCCCGCGCCGATGCCAGCCTGTCCGATGCCGAGGTGCTGGAAGCCTTCATCGGCCAGTTCTACGAAAACCGCACCCCGGCCCGGACAGTTCTCATCAGCCACGAGCTCAGCGACCATGCGGTGATGGAGGAGGCGCTCTCCACCCGCGCCGGCCGTCGCGTCTATATCGAGCAGCCCAAGCGCGGCGAGAAGCGCGACCTGGTCAACCACGCCCTCAACAATGCCCGCGAGGCGCTCGGCCGTCAGCTCGCCGAAGGCGCCACCAACCGCGCCTTGCTCGAGGGCGTGGCCGAAACCTTCGGCCTGGACGACGTACCGCGTCGCATCGAGACCTACGACAACTCCCACATTTCAGGCACCAACATGGTCGGCGCCATGGTCGTGGCCGGCGAGGAGGGCTTCTCCAAGAAGCACTACCGCACCTTCAACATCAAATCCGACATCGTCGCCGGCGACGACTTCGGCATGATGCGTGAAGTGCTGACCCGCCGCTTCACCCGTCTGGCCAATGAAAGCGAAAACGACGCCGAAGACGAAAACACCGGCATGCCCGACTGGCCCGATGTCGTCTTCATCGACGGCGGCGCCGGCCAGCTGAACGCGGTGCGCGAAGTCATCGCCGAGTTGAACCTGCCCAAGGACGTCACCTTCATCGGCATCGCCAAGGGCGAGGAGCGCGATGCCGGCCGCGAGAAATTCCACATGGAGGGCCGCGAGCCCTTCATGCTGCCCCACAGAGATCCCGTCCTCTACTATGTCCAGCGCCTGCGCGACGAAGCCCACCGCTTCGCCATCGGCACCCACCGCGCCAAGCGCAAGAAGGAGCAGGTCAAGAACCCTCTCGACGAGATCGAAGGCATCGGCCCGACCCGCAAGCGCGCTCTGCTCAACCATTTCGGCTCCGCCAAGGCCGTCGGCCGCGCCAGCCTGGCCGATCTCCAATCCGTACCGACCATTTCCCGCGCCATGGCGCAACTGGTCTACGATCACTTTAACCGGGTGGAATAGCGCTTCTTCGCCTCTCCCCCTCGGGGAGGGGTGAAGCCGCCCATGCCGCCCCTTTCACTCGCCTAAAAGTCGGACTCGACAAACCCCGAAACCGCGCGCTACACATCACGCCATGATCCGTTCCGCCGCCGCTTATTCGTTTTGGTTTAGCTATCCGCTCCCGGCGGAGGCTACCGCGCGCTTGATCTGATCTCACAAGATACGACCAAACCCGAAGCCAGCCGCCCCCCATCCGAGGCGGCTTTTTTGTTGGCCGCCTCCCCAGAATTCAGAAATTCCCGAGGAGACCACCAAGTGCTCAAATCTACCGACGACCTTCGCATCACCGCGATAAAGCCGCTGACCACCCCCATCGAGGTCATGCGCCAGCATCCGCGCACCGACGCCGCCACCCGCACCGTGCTCAGTGCCCGCCACGCCTTCCACAATATCCTCGCCGGCAATGACGACCGCCTCGCCGTCGTCGTCGGCCCCTGCTCCATTCACGATCCCGCCGCGGCGCTGGACTACGCCAAGCGCCTCGTCGCGCTGCGCTCGTCCCTGGGCGACCGGCTCGAGATCATCATGCGCGTCTATTTTGAAAAGCCGCGCACCACGGTCGGCTGGAAGGGCCTGATCAACGATCCCAATCTCGATGGCAGCTTCGACATCGATACGGGCCTGCACACTGCGCGCGCCCTGCTGCTCGATATCGCCAATCTCGGCCTGCCAGCGGCCTGCGAATTCCTCGACATGACCACGCCGCAATACATTGCCGACCTCGTGAGCTGGGCCGCCATCGGCGCCCGCACCACCGAAAGCCAGATCCACCGCGAACTGGCCTCCGGCCTCTCCTGCCCGGTCGGCTTCAAGAACGGCACCGACGGCAATGTGAAGATCGCCCTCGACGCGGTGAGCTCGGCCAGCCAGCCCCATCATTTCCTGGCCGTGACCAAGGACGGCCGCTCCGCCATCGCCGCCACCACGGGCAATGAGGATTGCCACATCATCCTGCGCGGCGGCAAAACCACCAATTACGACGCTGCCAGCGTCGATGCGGCCGCGGCCGCTGCGACCAAGGCAGGCGTTCCGGCCACCATCATGATCGACGCCAGCCACGCCAATTCGTCCAAGAACCCGGAAAACCAGCCCCTGGTCCTGGCAGACATCGGCGCCCAGCTGGCCTCCGGCGATCGCCGCATCATCGGCGTCATGGTCGAATCCAACCTCGTCGCCGGCCGCCAGGACCTCGTCGAGGGCCGCAGCCTGGTCTATGGCCAGTCCATCACCGACGGCTGCATCGATTGGGACACGACTGTGACGGCACTGGAAGCCCTGGCCGAAGCCGTGTCGCAACGCCGCGCGGCGACGAACCAGGCTGTGGCATAAACCGAAGCCGGCTGTCGGCACCCTCCCTCCCCCTTGTGGGAGGGTGGCCCCGAAGGGGTCGGGTGGGGGTTCTCGTCGCAAACTCGTTGCGTGTGACTCACCCCACCCTCATTCCCTCCCCACAAGGGGAGGGAGGCGCATGAGCTGATGGCGCAGCAGTCACCCTTGACCCCCCAGCCCCATTCCTGTTCTGTCCCACCATGGCCAGAAATCCCGTTCTCCTCGTCCCCAACCTCATCACCATCGCCCGCATCCTGGCGATCATTCCCATAGTCGCCCTGGTGATGAACGGCGATATTATCCTGCGCCTGGTCGCCCTCATCATCTACGTCGTCGCCGCCGCGAGCGACTGGCTCGACGGCTATCTCGCCCGCGCCTGGAACCAGTATTCGCCCCTCGGCCGCATGCTCGATCCGATCGCCGACAAGCTGCTGGTCGGCATCCTGATCGCCGCCCTGGCCTGGGACGGGAGCTTTTCGGGCTGGGACATGATCCCGGCCTGCGCCATCCTGTTCCGCGAATTCTTCATCCCGGGCCTGCGCGAATTCCTCGGCAATACCCAGGTCGTGCTGCCGGTGAGCTGGCTGGCCAAATGGAAGACCACTATCCAGTTGGTCGCCCTGGCCGTCGTCCTCTTCGAGCGGATCGTGCCCGGCTTCGGCCTCGTCAGCGACCTCCTGCTCTGGGCTGCCGGCCTCCTGACCCTGTGGACCGGCTTCCAATACCTGCGCGCCAGCTGGCCGCATCTGGTCGCGGACGCGAAATGAAGATCCTCTATTTCGCCTGGCTGCGCGAACGCCTCAACCGTGGCGAGGAAGAGGTGTCGCCACCCGATACCGTCGCCACCGTCGCCGACCTCATCGACTGGCTCGCCACCCGCGACGAGGCCTTCGCCCACGCCGTCGAGAAACGCAGCCTGATCAAGGCCGCCGTCGACGCGAAGCTGGTCGCTCACACCGCCCCGATCGCCGGCGCGCAGGTCGTTGCCCTCTTCCCACCCATGACCGGCGGCTGACATGGCCGTCCGCGTCCAGACCGCCAGCTTCGACCCCGGTGCCGAGCTCAACGCCTTCCTCGCTGCCAGCAACGGCGCGGGCGCCGCCGCGACCTTCACCGGCGTCGTCCGCAGCAGGCCCGACGACCCGATCACCGCCCTGACGCTCGAATGCTACCCCGAACTCGCCATCAACCAGCTCACCGCCATTGTTGCCGACGCCACCGCCCGCTTCGGTCTCCTCGCCGCCACGGTCATCCACCGCTACGGCACCCTCGCCCCCGGCGAACCCATCGTCCAGGTCATGACCCTCTCCCCCCACCGCGAAGCCGCCTTCAAGGGCGCCGAGTTCCTCATGGACTACCTCAAGACCGACGCCCCCTTCTGGAAACAGGAAACCGGGCCGGGGGGCACGCACTGGGTCGAAGCCAACGATGAGGATGATAAGGCCAGGGCTCGGTGGGAATAGTGCCACCACCTCGTCCTCCGAGGTCGCGGCACGATCGTCCGCCCCCCACCGCGCGTGTTGAAACCAACAAAAAAGCCGGGCACTTGGCCCGGCTTTTTCACAAAGTGATTCCGCTTATTCCGCCGCGACCCGCTTGGGCTGCACCTCAGCCGAATACGCATCGATCAGCGTCCGGCAGCCTTCGCCCGGCGTAAACTTGTACTGCCCGATCTCGCTGACCGGGGTGACCTCGGCGGCTGTACCGGTGAGGAAGCACTCGTCGAATTGACTCAGCTCTTCCGGCATGATGTGCCGCTCGGTCACCGTATAGCCATTGCGCTTGGCCAGTTCGATCAGCGTCTGCCTTGTGATGCCGTTGAGGAAGCAATCGGGCGTGGGCGTCGTGATGTCCTTGCCCTTGATGAAGAACACATTGGCGCCGGTCGCCTCGGCCACATAGCCGCGATAGTCCAGCATCATGGAATCGGCATAGCCATTGGCCATCGCCGCGTCCTTGGACAGCGTGCAGATCATGTAGAGGCCGGCCGCCTTGGCCGAAGACGGAATGGTCTCCGGCGACGGGCGCTTCCACTTGCTCCATTCGAGCCTTATGCCCTTGAGCTTTTCCTCGACCGAGAAATAGCTCGGCCACACCCAGGCAGCGATGGCCAGGTGCACCGTGTTGTTGCGCGCCGGCACGCTCAGCTCTTCCGAACCGCGCCAGGCCACGGGACGCACATAGGCATCGACCAGGCCATTCTTCGCCAGCACTTCGCGTTTGGCTTCCTCGATCTGCTCAATCGACCACGGGATCGTGAAATCGAGAGTCTTGCCCGAACGGATCAGCCGCTCGGTATGCTCGCGCGACTTGAAGATCTCGCCGCCATAGGCCCGCTCGCCCTCGAACACCGAGCTGGCATAATGCAGCCCGTGGGTCAGCACGTGAATTTTCGCGTCTTTCCAGGGTTTGAATTCGCCATCAAACCAGATCCAGCCTTCGCGCTGGTCCATGGGCACGCCTGCCATGATCCCTCTCCCGAGTATTCCTTGCGTCGCCGCTGCTTGCAGTCGCTGTTTGGCGCCGATCATGCCCCAGGCCCAAGGCCTTGGCAAACCACAAAGGCTGGAGGATAAGACGGAGCGGCGTCCTGATGGGAAGACAATGGCAGCGAACCTCAAAAATGTCAACATAGCTGACATAAATTCCGCCCCGCCCGGCGGCGAGTCTCTGCCCCTCGACATCATGGGCCTGTTCTTCTTTGCCTATCGTGATTTCACCGGTGATGCCGACGCATTGCTCGAGCGCCAGGGCTTCGGTCGTGCCCACCACCGCGTACTCTATTTCGTCAATCTGCGGCCCGGCATGCCCGTCGCCGACCTGCTCGACATTCTCAAGATCACTAAGCAGAGCCTGGCCCGGGTGCTGCGGCAGCTCATCGACAATGGCTATATCGAGCAGAAGACCGGCCATGCCGACCGCCGCCAGCGCCTGCTGCATGCCACCGACAAGGGTCGGCAATTCTTCGCCACCCTGTCGGCTTCGCAGGCCAGCCGCATCACCACTGCCATTGCCGCCCTGCCCCCGGATTCCCGCCGCGTCGTCACCCGCTTCCTCGTCGGCATGGTCGACCCAGCCGATCGTGCCGTGCTGGATCGGCTGAACCTGACGACCGGGCTCTAGAGTGTGCTGAGTTTCACGTCAGGGCGAGCCGGCACGCTCTAGATCGGCAGCCCGGTCCGCGCTTTGACCGTGCGGATGCTCATGTTGGAGTGGATGCGCGCCACCCCCGGCAGACGCGCGCTCAGCCTCCGATGCAGTCGCTCGAAGTCCTCATGGTCCTGGCAGACCACCCGCAGGATATAGTCCGACTGTCCCGCCATCAGGTGGCACTCCAGCACCTCCGGAATGTCCTGCACCGCCGCCTCGAACGCCTCCAGCGCCGCTTCGCTCTGACTGATGAGGCCAACCTCGATGAAAAACTGCATCGAATAGCCCAGCCGCTCGGCACTGAGCACGGCCCGATAGCCCTCTATCAGCCCCCGCTCCTCCAGCGCCTTGAGCCGCCGGTGGCAGGCCGAGGCCGATAGGCCCACGATCTCCCCGAGTTCCTGCACGCTTCTGCGGCTATCCGCCTGCAGCGCCCGCAGCAGTTTGCGATCCACTGCATCAACTTGCAACGCCATTGCGCCGATCAACTCCAACGTCGAATGTCATTCGAAATCCAGCCGTATCGGGCCGCAGAACGCAAGCACTTTTCGCCGCGCATTTGATCTGCTGTCCCACACACCAGGCATTGGGAGAGACGGAAATGCTGATCGGCGTGCCAAGAGAAATCAAAAACCATGAATACCGGGTCGGCCTGACGCCTGAAAGCGTGGCAGAGCTGACCCATCTGGGCCATCGCGTGATGGTCGAGACCCAGGCCGGGTCAGGCATTGGCGACAGCGACAACGACTATCGCGATGCCGGTGCCGAAATCGCCAATGATGCTCGCGTCGTGTTCGACGCGGCCGAGATGATCGTCAAGGTCAAGGAGCCGCAACCCGCCGAGCGCGCCATGCTGCGCCGGGACCAGATCCTCTTCACCTATCTCCACCTCGCGCCCGATCCGGACCAGACCCGCGACCTGCTGGCCTCCGGCGCCACCTGCATCGCCTACGAAACCGTCACCGACGCCACTGGCGCCCTGCCCCTGCTCAAGCCGATGAGTCAGGTCGCCGGCCGCATGGCCATCCAGGCCGGCGCAACGGCGCTGGAAAAGGCCCATGGCGGCCGCGGCGTCCTGCTTGGCGGCGTGCCCGGCGTGCAGCCGGGCCGGGTGGTGATCCTTGGCGGTGGCGTCGTCGGCTTCCACGCTGCCGAGAACGCCGTTGGCCTCCAGGCCGATGTCACCATTCTCGACAAGAGCCCGCTGGCCCTGGAGCGGCTCTCGAGCCACTTTGGTGCCAAGGCCCGCGTCCTCTATTCCAACAAGGCTTCCATTGCCGAACATGTCGCCAATGCGGATCTGGTGATCGGTGCCGTACTGGTCCCCGGCGCTTCCGCCCCCAAGCTGGTGACGCGGGCCATGCTGGGTACGATGAAAGCCGGTGCCGTGCTGGTCGACGTCGCCATCGATCAGGGCGGGTGCTTTGAGACCTCCCATGCCACTACCCATGCCGAGCCCACCTATGTGGTCGACGGCATCGTGCACTACTGCGTGGCCAACATGCCGGGCGGCGTGGCGCGCACCTCGACCTATGCGCTAAACAACGCCACCCTCCCCCACGTGACCCGCCTGGCCAATCTGGGCTGGAAGCAGGCATTGCGCGCCGATCCGCATTTGCGGGCGGGCCTCAATATCTGGAATGGCAAGGTGACCTGCGCCCCGGTGGCGCAGGCTCAGGGCTACGAATTCCTGGCACCGGAAGCCGCACTGGCGGACTGACGGATGAGAAAAAGGGCGCGAAACCGAGGTTTCGCGCCCCCACCGGAGACACCACAGAGGAGCGTCAGCCTCTGCAGCAGTCCACCGATCGCTGGCGCCCCGGGGAAATCAGGCGCCAAAGCCAGCCCCGGTCCAGATCTGGGCGCTCGGGTTCGCTCGGATAACGAGCCTGGGTGGCAAGGGTTCCCCTGATCGTGATCTGTGATCGGCCGTCAAAAACCGCCACATTCTTCGGCCAGCCTGCAGCGACATCAGGAGATGCGTTCATGCTGCGCCGAATTCTGCTGGCCCTTGCTGCCGCCTTGTCCCTCTCGCTTACGGCGGTCGCCGATGGCGAGAGCCTCGCGACCCTCGTTGGCACGAGCTGGCGATTGACCCAGCTCGACGACGAATCCGTCGCTCCCGCTGTGACTGCCACATTGGTCATTTCTGCCGACAGCATCGGCGGCAATGGCGGCTGCAACACCTATGGCGGCAATATCGCGGCGACGCCCACCGGCATCGACATCACCGAGGTCTTTTCCACCCTGATGGCCTGTGACAACCTCGAGCAGGAACAGGCCTTCCTTGCCGCCCTGGAGGCAGCCGATGCCTTCGCCATGGCTGCTGGCAATCTGCAACTACTGGAAAATGGCACCGTGCTTGCCGAACTGGCGCCTGCCAACCAATAAGCCCCACGCCCGAGGGCGCGGGGCCGAGGTAGTTGGTGCAAACGACCTCTGCCGAAGCAATCTTCGGTGGACGAATGTTATCCCAAGCCTGCGCGCAGGTCACCCCGCCGCTCGATTTTCGTGCAGTCGAGCTCGCAAGTTTTGGGGTCGCTGCCCAACTATTAGGCAACCGATATTACGGCCGCCTACCGAACAGGCAGGTACAACCATGCTTGTATGCAATGTAAGGGCGCCAGCTCAGTCACTTGCCGTGCATAGCTGAGCTGAATCAAAGCGTTAGTCCTGAACAGCAAGTGCTGGCACGGCCTTTGCAATTACTCCGGCGGTGCAAACACACATCTGTCGGAGGTAAACATGACAGTAGTAAACCGCGCATTTGCGGGGCTGGGGCTGGGCGTGGCTATGACTATGGGCGCGGTTGCCGTTCCGGCACTCGCCCAGGACGAGACCATCAAGGTCGGCGTCCTGCATTCGCTGTCGGGCACGATGGCGATTTCCGAAACGACGCTCAAGGACACGATGCTGTTCCTGATCGACGAGCAGAACAAGAAGGGCGGCCTCCTGGGCAAGCAGCTTGAAGCCGTCGTGGTCGATCCCGCCTCCGACTGGCCGCTCTTTGCCGAAAAGGCCCGCGAGCTGATCGAAGTCAACGGCGTTGCCGCCGTGTTCGGCTGCTGGACCTCCTCCTCGCGCAAGTCGGTTCTGCCGGTGTTCGAGGAACTGAACTCGATCCTCTTCTACCCCGTGCAGTACGAAGGCGAGGAGAGCCAGCGCAATGTGTTCTACACTGGCGCCGCTCCCAACCAGCAGGCCATCCCGGCCGTCGACTACCTGATGGAAAACGAAGGCGTCGAACGCTGGGTGCTCGCCGGCACCGACTATGTCTATCCGCAGACCACCAACAAGATCCTTGAGCAATACCTCATGGACAAGGGCGTCGCTGCCGAAGACATCATGATCAACTACACGCCCTTCGGCCATTCCGATTGGCAGACCATCGTCTCCGACATCAAGACCTTCGGCTCGACCGGCAAGAAGACCGCCGTCGTCTCGACCATCAACGGCGACGCCAACGTGCCGTTCTACAAGGAACTCGCCAACCAGGGCATCAAGGCCGAGGATATCCCGGTCGTGGCCTTCTCGGTCGGCGAAGAAGAACTCGCCGGCTTCGACACCACCCCGCTGGTGGGTCACCTGGCTGCCTGGAACTACTTCCAGTCCGTCGATGTGCCGGAAAACGCCGCCTTCATCGAAGCCTGGCAGACCTTCATGGGCAACCCGGACAAGGTGACCAACGATCCGATGGAAGCCACCGTCATCGGCTTCAACCTCTGGGTCCAGGCCGTTGAAAAGGCCGGCACCACCGATACCGACGCCGTGCTCGACGCCATCATCGGCCTCGAAACCCCGAACCTGACCGGCGGCATCGCCAAGATGCTCCCGAACCACCACCTGACCAAGCCGGTTCTGATCGGCGAAATCCAGGCCGATGGTCAGTTCGAAGTTGTGTCCGAATCCGAACTCGTCCCCGGCGATGCCTGGTCCGACTTCCTGCCTGAATCCAAGATGATCGAGGCCGATTGGACTGCCCCGATCTCCTGCGGCAACTACAACACCGAAACCAAGGCCTGCGGCGCCACAGCGATGTAATCGCCCCGCCGACGAATTTGGCGAGGACGGCTCCAGCCGCCCTCGCCACCGAGGTCTCCCAACCCACGATGTCATCCCGGCGAAAGCCGGAATCCATCATGAGATCTCGAGATGGATCCCGGATCAGGTCCGGGATGACACCGAATATGCTGCTGGATCGGGGCCCCCATGACGTTACTCAGAATGATCACCACTCTGATGGTCGTCCTCGGCGCACTGCTCGCCACCCCGGCACACGCCCAGATCGCCGACACCGAGCTCACCCCGCTGGTTGATGCCCTCGCCCCCGGCAATTTCAAGGATCGCGAAGCCGCCATCGGCGCCCTCGTCGCCACTGGCGATCCCCGCGTCGTGCCAATTCTTCAAGTCCTGCTCGAAGGCGAACTCTACTTCGACGAAGCAACCGGCAAAGTGGTCTTCACCTCGGCCTCATCAGGCAAGGGCACAATTACCGACCCTGTGACCGCCGCGGAGCTTCCCGAGATCACCGAAGACGGTCTCGAAAAGGTCAAGGTCAATAACGGCCTCCGCCGCGTGCTGCGCACCGCCATCGGCCAGATGACCCTGCTGAGCGAAGACCCTGGCGTCCGCCTCTTTGCCGCCCAATCCATCCTGCGCGATGCCGATCCCGCCCAGCTCGAACTGCTCGACAGCGCCATATCAGCCGAGACCGACAGCAGCATCAGGCGCGTCATGGAACAGGCTCGCGCCGCCATTGTCCTCAAGACCCCCGACGCCGCCATCGAAGACTGGCAGGCCGCCATTCCCGTCGTCCAGGCCATCGGCGGCCGCGACGCGCTCAATACCCTGACGACCGCCCTCAACACCGCGCCGGAAGACGTCAAACCGCTGATCCAGACCGCCATCGATGGTCTCGCCCGTGATCGCGCCGTCTGGGATGTGGCGCAGAACATCTGGTTCGGCATCTCGCTGGGCTCGGTGCTCCTCCTGGCCGCCATTGGCCTCGCCATCACCTTCGGCGTCATGGGCGTCATCAACATGGCGCATGGCGAAATGGTCATGCTGGGCGCCTATACCACCTTCGTGGTGCAGGAGATCATCCGCCAGAACTACCCCGGCCTGTTCGACTGGTCGCTGGCCATCGCCCTGCCGCTGGCTTTCCTGTTCACCGGCCTTGTCGGCGTCGCCATCGAGCGCGGCATCATCCGCTTCCTTTATGGCCGGCCGCTGGAAACCCTCCTCGCCACCTGGGGCCTGTCGCTGATCATCCAGCAGGCCGTGCAGCGCATCTTCACCGCCAATATCCGCGAAGTGGGCAACCCCACCTGGATGTCCGGCTCCTTCGAATTGGGCGGCCTCGCCATCACCTGGAACCGCTTCTACATCGTCATCTTCGCGCTGATGGTCTTCGTTGCGCTCCTGTTGGTGCTCAAATACACCGCCATTGGCCTGCATATGCGCGCCGTCACCCAAAACCGTCGCATGGCCTCCGCCATGGGCATCCGCACGCCGCTGGTCGATGCCTTGACCTTCGGCCTGGGCTCCGGCATTGCCGGCCTGGCCGGCGTCGCGCTCAGCCAGATCGGCAACGTCTCGCCCAATCTGGGCCAGGGCTACATCATCGACAGCTTCATGGTCGTGGTCTTCGGCGGCGTCGGCAATCTCTGGGGCACGCTCGTCGGCGCGCTGACCCTGGGCATCGCCAACAAGTTCATCGAGCCCTATGCCGGCGCCGTGCTGGGCAAGATCATCATTCTCGTCCTCATCATCCTCTTCATCCAGCGCCGTCCCCGCGGCCTCTTCGCGCTCAAGGGACGCTCGATCGAAGCATGATCACCCAAGCCCTCTTCCGCGCGCTCGACAAGAAAGCCATCTGGATCGTCGCCATCCTGCTGGTCGTCGCCATCGCCGTGCCGATGTCCAATCTCCTGCTGCCCGAAGGCAATCCGTTCCGCCTGCCCAACTACGCCGTCCCGCTCTTCGGCAAATACCTCACCTTCGCCATGCTCGCCCTGGCGCTCGACCTGGTCTGGGGCTATTGCGGCATTCTCTCGCTTGGCCATGGCGCCTTCTTTGCCATCGGCGGCTATGCCATGGGCATGTATCTGATGCGCCAGATCGGTACGCGCGGCGTCTATGCCAATCCGATCCTGCCCGACTTCATGGTCTTCCTGAACTGGAAGGAACTGCCCTGGTACTGGTACGGCATGGACAATTTCTGGATCGCCATGCTGATGGTCGTCCTCGTCCCGGGCCTCCTCGCCTTCGTCTTCGGCTTCCTCGCCTTCCGCAGCCGCGTCACCGGGGTCTACCTCTCCATCATCACCCAGGCCATGACCTATGCCCTGCTGCTGGCCTTCTTCCGCAATGACATGGGTTTCGGCGGCAATAACGGCCTGACCGATTTCAAGGACATACTGGGCCAGCCCATCTCAGCCACCACAACCCGTGCCGCGCTGTTTGCCGCCTCGGCCATTGCGTTGGCGCTGGCGGTCCTTGCCTGCTCGATGATCGTCAATTCCAAGCTCGGCAAGGTCATGGTGGCTGTGCGCGATGCCGAAAGCCGCACCCGCTTCCTCGGCTACCGCGTCGAATATGTGAAGCTCTTTGCCTTCGTCGTCTCCGCCATCATCGCCGGCATTGCCGGGGCGCTCTATGTGCCCCAGGTCGGCATCATCAACCCCAGCGAATTCGACCCGGCCAATTCCATCGAGGTAGTGATCTGGACCGCCGTCGGCGGCCGCGGCACCATTATCGGGCCGATCATCGGCGGCATCCTGGTCAATGTTGGCAAGTCCTACTTCACCGGCGCCTTCCCCGAATACTGGCTCTTCGCCCTCGGCGCCCTCTTCGTGGTGACCACCCTGTTCCTGCCCAAGGGCATAGTCGGCCTCATCGGCCAGTATCGCGCCGCCACCACCCGGCGCGAACAGCACGATCGCGACGCGCCCACGCCTCAGCAGGTGGAAGCCGGTGTCGACCCTCAACCCAAGCCGGCGGAGTAAGCCATGTCCGAAGCCGCAGAGAAGCTTGGCACCATGCTCTATCTCGATGGCGTTTCGGTCGCCTTCGACGGGTTCAAGGCCATCAATAACCTCTCCATCATCGTCCACCCCGCCGAAATGCTCGCCATTATCGGCCCCAACGGCGCCGGCAAGACCACCATGATGGACATCATTACCGGCAAGACGCGGCCCGATGACGGCCAGGTGCTGTTCGATGGCCGCACCGACCTCACCAAGCTCGACGAGGCCGCCATCGCCAATCTGGGCATCGGCCGCAAGTTCCAGAAGCCCACGGTGTTTGAGTCCCACACCGTCTGGGACAACATCGAAATGGCGCTGAAGAAGCCGCGTGGCGTCTTTGCGGCCCTGTTCTACGTCGCCGACGACGCCGACATCGCCCGCATTACCGAAATTCTCGAGACCGTGCGCCTTATCGCCCGCAAGGACGACTATGCTGCCAATCTCAGCCACGGCCAGAAGCAGTGGCTCGAAATCGGAATGCTGCTCGCGCAGGATCCAAAACTCCTGCTGGTCGACGAGCCTGTCGCCGGCATGACCGACGCCGAAACCGTCGAAACCGCCAAACTGCTCAAGGACATCGCCAGGACCCGCTCCGTCGTCGTCGTCGAACACGACATGAGCTTCGTCCGCGAACTCGGCTCCCGCGTCACCTGCCTCGCCGAAGGCGCCGTTCTGGCCGAAGGCAGCCTCGATCAGGTCAGCGCCAATCCCGTCGTCATCGAGAGGTATCTTGGTCGATGAGCACCGCCCTCTCCATCAACGCCATCGACCTGCACTACGGCGCCGCGCAGGCGCTCAAATCCGTGTCGCTCGAATGCAAGCCCGGCCGCATCACGGCCGTGCTCGGCCGCAACGGCGTCGGCAAGTCCTCCACGCTCCGCGCCATCACCGGCATCAACAACATCACTGCCGGGGAAATCACCTTCGGCGACGAAGTCCTGCGCAAGGCACCGCCCTACAAGCGCGCCCGCATGGGCATCGGTTATGTGCCGCAGGGACGCGAGATTTTCCCCCTCCTCACGGTCAAGGAAAACCTCGAGACCGGCTATGCCGGCCTGCCGCGCGCCGACAAGAACATTCCGCCCTATATCTTCGAGCTCTTCCCCGTGCTGAAATCCATGTTGGGCCGGCGCGGCGGTGACCTCTCGGGGGGCCAGCAGCAACAGCTCGCCATCGGGCGTGCGCTGGTCACCCGACCCAAGGTCCTGGTGCTCGATGAACCCACCGAAGGCATTCAGCCTTCCATCATCAAGGATATCGGCCGCGCCCTGCAGTTCCTGCGCGACGAGAAGGGCATGACAATTCTGCTGGTCGAGCAATTCCTCGATTTCTGTCGCGAGATATCAGACGATATCTATGTCATGGATCGCGGCGAAATCCAGCATGCCGGCCCGGCCAGCGATCTCGATCTGCCAGAGGTTCGGCGTCATCTGATGGTCTAGACGACAAAACGCCCGGCAGATGCCGGGCGTTCAAATGTAGCAGTGGCCGGGTTATGGAGCCATGATGAAACCAGCTTCCGTGCAGGCTTCGAGGGTGATGAGGTCCATGTCAACCTCGCCGACCGCCGCCGTCTCCCCAGCGCCGCCAGCTTCTTCAGTGGCAGGAGCGTCGACATCGGTGGCCTCGACACCTTCAGCCTGGTTCTCGGCATTCTGGAGGTCTTCGCAATAGACCTTCACGCGTTCGGCATCTGCCGCGGTGAGCTGCTGCTCGCCGATCATCGTGGGAAGAGCGGCGTCCTGGGCGTAAACAACGCCACCGAAGCCAAGCGCGACGGAAAGAGCGGCGGCAGAAACAATAGCTTTGATGTGCATTTTAATAGCCTTCTGTAATGTCTCAAAAAAATGAGCACTTGCTCGCCTAGGAAACGCTGTCCCTTGACAATAGTTGCCCAAAATCTCGCCAAGACAGCCCTTCGCGCGCCCGAACCGGTGCTGCAGCGTGCCCGTGGAATTGGCCGGATTGGCACTCAGCAACGGGACGGCGCGACCCGGCTGTCCACGCTTTATCAGGATGGCTGCGCCAAGATTCGCCTGCCCAATACCCATACCCGGGCCCTCGAAGCGGTGCTCATTAACACCGCCGGGGGCCTGACCGGCGGCGACCATATGCAATGGTCGGCCGATCTGGCGCCCGGTGGCCACATGGTGCTGACCACCCAGGCCTGCGAGCGCGTCTATCGCTCCATTGGCGGCCCGGCCACGGTCGAAACCCGGCTCAATGTGGGCGCCGGCGCCCATCTCGATTGGCTGCCGCAGGAAACCATTCTCTTTGCGTCCAGCCAGCTCGATCGCCGCATCGAGGTCGATCTCGCCGAGGGGGCCAGTCTCACTGCCATCGAGGCCATCCTGCTCGGCCGCGACGCCATGGGCGAAATGGCACTGGATGCCCGCTTGCGCGATAACTGGCGGGTCCGCCGCTCGGGCCGCCTGCTCCACGCCGAAGCCACGAGGCTGGGTGGCACGCCCGAGGAACGCGACGGCCTGTCGCTCCTGTCGGGGCGCCGCGCCTTTGCCTCGGTGCTGCACATCGCCCCGTCCGCCGATCAATGCGCCGCCACCCTGGCCCGCCTGCGCGCCCTCCTGCCCCAGGATGGGCGCATCGCGGCGAGCGCCAATGGCGAGCGCCTGGTCATACGCGCCCTGGCGCAAACCGGGCTTGCCTTGCGGCGGCTCATCGTTCCAATTCTATCCGAACTATCGGGGGCCGGTTCGCTGCCCCGCCTCTGGCATCTCTAGGATCGACCATGAACCTCACTCCGCGCGAAAAAGACAAACTGCTGATCTCGATGGCGGCCATCGTCGCCCGCAAGCGCCTTGAGCGCGGCGTCAAGCTCAACCACCCCGAAGCCATCGCGCTGATCACCGATTTCGTGGTCGAAGGCGCGCGCGACGGGCGCCCTGTTGCCGAGCTCATGGAAGCGGGCGCCCATGTCATCAGCCGCGCCCAGGTCATGGACGGTATCGCCGAGATGATCCACGACGTGCAGGTCGAAGCCACCTTCCCCGACGGCACCAAGCTCGTCACCGTTCACCAGCCCATCCGGTAGGTACCACCATGATCCCAGGCGAAATCATCCCCAAATCCGGCGACATCGAACTCAATGCCGGCGCCAGCCAGATCGTGCTGGAGGTCGCCAATACCGGCGATCGCCCGATCCAGGTCGGCTCGCACTATCACTTCTTCGAGGCCAATGCGGGCCTGAGCTTCGATCGCGAACGGGCCCGCGGCATGCGGCTCGACATCGCTGCCGGCACCGCCGTTCGCTTCGAACCCGGCCAGGCGCGCGAAGTCCGGCTGATCCCATTGGGCGGCGACCGTGTGGTCTTTGGTTTCCGCCAGCAAGTCATGGGCGCACTGGACTAGTGGCCCGCTAAAAGTGCAAACGGGGGCAACGGAAATTCTCCCGCATTGGAACCAACATGACTCCTGAAGCCGAAACCATCCTGCTCAACAAGATCACCCAGGTGATGCGCGACCTGCATGAGCATGGCACCGAGGACGGGGAGGCCATGTTCATGCTCGGGGCCGGGGCCGACCACGTCTGCAAGACCGGGCAAGCACCAACCTGGGCCGCATTGAAGTCCAGGCTGAGCGACACCGAGACCCTCGGCCTGCTGGCCCAGATCGACGTCGAAGGCCAGGCTGCCGTCGCCAAGGACCAGGTCAAGCAGGCCTATGCGCTGCAGATCCTGGGCCTGTCCGTTGCCGCCATCGGCGCCCAAAGCCCGCAAATCCGCACTGCCGCCGGCCTGATGGACGACCTTATCGCCACAGCTCTCGGCAACTACCGCAAGCACGCCTCGAAAGGGGCAACTCCACTCAACTAGCCGGAGGCACCATGCCCGCCCGTATTTCCCGCGCCACCTATGCCGACATGTACGGCCCCACCACCGGCGATCGGGTCCGGTTGGCCGACACCGAGCTGTTCATCGAGGTGGAGAAGGATTTCACCACCTATGGCGAGGAGGTGAAATTCGGCGGCGGCAAGGTGATCCGTGACGGCATGGGCCAGTCCCAGCGCACCCGCGCCGAGGGCGCGGTGGATACGGTCATCACCAATGCGCTCGTGGTCGATCATACCGGCATCTACAAGGCCGATATCGGCCTCAAAGACGGCAGGATCGCCGCCATCGGCAAGGCGGGCAATCCCGATACCCAGCCCGGCGTCACCATCATCATCGGCCCCTCCACCGAGATCATTGCCGGCGAAGGTCGTATCCTCACGGCCGGCGGCATGGACGCCCATATCCATTTCATCGCGCCCCAGCAGATCGAGGAAGCGCTGATGAGCGGCGTCACCACCATGCTTGGCGGCGGCACCGGCCCCGCTCATGGCACGCTGGCCACCACCTGCACCGGCGCCTGGCACATCCAGCGCATGATCGAGAGTTTTGATGCCTTCCCGATGAACCTGGCCTTGGCCGGCAAGGGCAATGCCTCCCGCCCCGCCCCCCTGGTCGAGATGATCCTGGCCGGCGCCTCCTGCCTCAAGCTGCATGAGGACTGGGGCACCACCCCTGCAGCCATCGACAACTGCCTGTCCGTCGCCGACGATTACGACGTGCAGGTGATGATCCATACCGACACGCTCAACGAATCCGGCTTTGTCGAAGACACCATCGGCGCCTTCAAGGGCCGCACCATCCACGCTTTCCACACCGAAGGCGCCGGCGGCGGCCATGCCCCCGACATCCTCAAGGTCGCGGGCCTCCCCAACGTCATCCCCTCCTCGACCAATCCGACGCGCCCCTACACGACCAACACCATCGCCGAGCATCTCGACATGCTGATGGTGTGCCACCACCTGTCGCCCTCGATCCCCGAAGATGTCGCCTTTGCCGAAAGCCGCATCCGCAAGGAGACCATCGCCGCCGAGGACATCCTGCACGATATGGGTGCGCTCTCAATCATCTCCTCCGACAGTCAGGCCATGGGCCGCGTCGGCGAAGTGCTGATCCGCACCTGGCAGACCGCCGACAAGATGAAGCGCCAGCGTGGTCGCCTCGCCCAGGAAACCGGCGACAACGACAATTTCCGGGTCAAGCGCTACATCGCCAAATACACCATCAACCCGGCTATCGCCCATGGCATGAGCCAGCACATCGGCTCCATCGAGGTCGGCAAGCGCGCCGACCTGGTGCTGTGGAGCCCCGCCTTCTTCGGCGTGAAGCCCGAAATGGTCCTGCTGGGCGGCTCCATCGCTGCCGCACCCATGGGCGATCCCAACGCCTCCATCCCGACGCCCCAGCCGATGCACTATCGGCCCATGTTCGCCTCTTTCGGCAAGCTGCTGACCAATTCCTCTGTCACCTTCATCTCGCAGGCCGCCTATGACGATGGCCTGCGCAACAAGCTGGGCGTCGACAAGCAGCTGCTGCCGGTCACCAACACCCGCGGCGGCATCGGCAAGGCGGCGATGATCCACAATTCGGCGACCCCGGCTATCGATGTCGACCCCGAGACCTACGAGGTCCACGCCGACGGCGAACTGCTCACCTGCGAACCCGCCACCACCCTCCCCATGGCCCAGCGCTACTTCCTGTTCTAGCCCAAATGTTCATGCTATGTTCCACCCCGAGTCGGGAGGAACATTTCATGCGCGATATCAACAATGCCGTCTGTCTCGTCACCGGCGCCAGCCGCGGCATCGGTCGCGGCATCGCGCTGGCGCTGCTGGCCGAAGGCGCGCGCGTGCATGTCACCGCACGCACACTCACCGACGCGCAGGCCGCGGCCCACCCCCAGCTCGAGGGCTCGCTCGACAGCCTCGTCGCCGAAGCACAATCCCTCCCCGGCGCGCTGACCGTCCATGTCTGCGACCATGCCGACGATATCCAGACCGAGCGCGCCGTCGCCGAGACCATCGCCGCCGACGGTCCCATTGATATTCTCGTCAACAATGCCTGGCCGGGCTACGAGAACATGGCTGAGGGCGACGATTTCACCTGGCCGCGCCCCTTCTGGGAGCAACCGATGTGGCGCTGGCATGCCATGATCGACGTCGCCGTGCGCGCCGCCTTCGTTGCGGCCCGCGCTGCCGCCCCCGCCATGGTCGCCCGCGGGTCCGGCCTCATCGTCAACATCTCGTTCTGGGCCGCCCAGCGCTATGACGGCAACGCCATCTACGGCATCGCCAAGGCCGCCGCCGACAAGATGGCCGCCGACTTCGCGCATGACCTGCGCCCGCATAACGTTGCCGCCATTGCGCTCTATCCGGGCCTCGTCCGCACGGAAGCGGTCATGCGCAACGCCCAGTATTTCGATCTAGGCAATTCCGAATCGCCGCAATTCATCGGCCGCGTCATATCCGGCCTCTGGCGCGACGCGAGCCTCATGGAAAAATCCGGCCGCGTCCATGTCGCTGCGGCCCTGGCGCAGGACTGCGACCTCGCCGACATCGACGGCAAACGTCCTGTCCCGGCAACACTTTAGCCTCTGGACAGACGGTCACGCCGGGAGCACGCTGGCTGCCTAGCGTCACACAGGGGCTACCCATGCTCTACATTTTTGCGATTCTCATTGGCGTCGTCGCCGGTCTGCGTGCCTTCACACCCATCGCCGCCATTTCGTGGGCCGCCTGGCTCGGCTGGATCGATCTCAGCGCCACGCCCCTCGCCTTCCTCGGCAACATCATCGCCGTCATCATCCTCAGCCTGGTCGCCATCGCCGAACTGGTGGGCGACCAACTGCCCACCGCGCCCAGCCGCAAGGTACGGATGCAGTTCGGTGCGCGCGTCGTCATGGGCGCGGTCGCCGGCGCATTATTGATGCCGGCAAGTTGGATCACCGGCGCCGTCCTTGGCGCCCTTGGCGCCGTGATCGGTACGCTGGGCGGGGCTGCGGCCCGTGCCCGCCTCGCCAGCGCGTTCGGTCGCGATCTACCGGCCGCACTTGTCGAAGACGCCGTGGCCATCGGCGCCGCCCTGCTGATCGTCTACCTCGCCTGATCGCCATGGTGGCGCCGCGCCGATTGCGCTAGGCTCCCCACATCAGGGAGCTCAGCGTGATCTACGTCGTCGCCACCTTCCGCATCCGACCGGGCGCGCTCGAGCCGTTTGTGGAGGCCGCCTATGCGCTGATTGATGCAGCCCGGCGGGAATCTGGCTGCATCTATTATGATCTCCATGCCAGCGTCACCGATCCCGACCGGCTGATGGGCTTAGAGCGGTGGAACGATCGCGAGACCCTCGACCGCCACCTGGCATCGCCCCACCTGGCGACATTCAACGCCGCCATTCTGGACTTCGTACTGTCATCCAAGGTCGAGATCATTCACCCCGATCATGTCGATACGCGCTGACCCAATTCCGCCGCGCATCGATAGCAGCATGGCGTAGCAACCCCGGAGGTCCCATGACGCAGCCCCTCTTCATCGCTCTTCTCGCCACAGCCCTGCTCGCCGCCGTCCCCACGCAGGCCGTCGAAACGTCCATCGAACTCGAACTGGCCACGGACTCCGATTTCGAACGCCGCGAAATCCTCTACGACTGCTCGGCGGGCGAGCCGTTCAGCGTCACCTACATCAACGCCGCGCCCAATTTCCTGGCGCTGGTGCCCATCGCCGAAGAGCCCGAACCCCTGGTCTTCGCGGCCGTCATAGCTGCCTCCGGCGTCCGCTACGTCTCCGGCCAATGGGCCTGGTGGACCAAGGGCGCCGATGCCAGCCTCTATGACATCACTCTTGGCGAAGATGCCGAACCCGTGCTCACCTGCTCGGAAATGACCAACACGCCCTAGGACCGCCATGGACCCCGCCGACATCCACGAGCTCTTCCCCCATGTCCGCATCGTCATGGGCATGATTGTCGGCCTGGGCATTACCCGCCTGCTGATGACGGTGGCCGGGTTGATCCAGCACCCGCACCGCTCGCGCGTGTCGACGCTTCACCTGCTGTGGATCGGCTCCATCCTGGTGGAACTCGTGCTGTTCTGGTGGTGGCAGTTCGCGCTGTTCCGGCTGGAATACTGGACCTTCGGGGTCACGCTGTTCCTCATCCTCTATGCGGTCACCCTGTTCCTGCTCGCCGCCCTGCTCTCCCCCGACAGCGTCGCTGAATATGACGGCTACGAGGATTTCTTCCTCAAGCGCCGCGGCTGGTTCTTCGGCCTCTTCGCTGCCACCTTCGTCCTCGACACCGTCGATACGCTCATCAAGGGCGAGGCCTACTGGAACCGTTTCGGCCTGGAATATTTCATCCAAGTGCCGCTCGGCCTGATCCTGTGCGCCATCGCCATCCGCTCGACCGACCGGCGCGTCCACCTGACGGCGGTGCTGCTGCATATCGCCTATCAGGCCTATTGGATCAGCCGGTTCTTCTATACGGTGACCTGACCCGATCACGGACCTACCCAGAGCCAATGCTGCGCGTCGTTTCCCTTCTTCCGCCCGATCACGGGCAGGGCATTCCCTTCGATCTGGTCACCCTCGAACACGATGAGCGCCGCCTGCGCCGCAAGCTCCTGCGCCTCGTGCATGGCGATGAGGTCATGGTGGATTTCCCCCAGACCATCACCCTCGAACATGGCAGCGCCCTGCAGCTCGAAGATGGGCGGCTGGTGGAAGTCATCGCCGCCGAAGAACTGCTCTATGAGGTCCGCGGGCGCGACCCCGCCCATCTGGTCCGCCTCGCCTGGCATATCGGCAATCGCCACACCTCGGCCCAGCTCGAAGCTGACCGCATCCTCATCAAGCGCGACCACGTGCTCAAGACCATGCTGGCCGGCCTTGGCGCCACGGTGACCGACATCTCCGAGCCGTTCTTCGCCGAACACGGCGCCTATCACAGCCATGCCGATCACGGCCACGCTCTGCTGGCCCGATGACCACCAGTGCCGATCTGCAAAAGCTCCTGACCTGGCTGTCGCCCGCCTTCCCGGTCGGCGCCTTCGCCTGGTCGGCCGGGCTCGAATCCGCCATTGCATCAGGCACGGTACATGATCGCGCCACCACCCAGGCCTGGATAGAGGGCGTGCTGACCCATGGCAGCCTGCGCACCGACGCCATCCTGTTGGCGCATGCTCACGCCGCTGGCGATGATGCGACGGTCCTGCGCGATCTCGCCGACCTCTGCCTCGCCCTCACCCCTGCCCGCGAGCGGCACGAGGAAACCACCATCACCGGCGCCGCCTTTGCCACCGCCCTCCGCGCCTGGCCGACGCCAGTCCTTGCCAACCTGCCCACTCCCTCCCCTTACCCCATCGCCGTCGGCGCCGTCGCCGCCGGTCACGGCATTGCTCTCGACGCCACGCTGCTGGCCTGGCTCACGGCAAGCGTTCACAGCCAGGTCTCCGTGGCAGTCCGCCTCGTGCCCATTGGCCAGTCCGATGGCCTGGCCATCATGGCCACGCTGGAGCCGGCCATAGCCTCCATGGCCGAGCTGTGCCAGCATGCCGCACTCGATGATATTGGCGCGGTGGCCTATGCCGCCGATATTGCCCAGATGTCCCACGAAACCCTGACCACGAGAATATTCCGCTCATGAGCATGCTGATCGCGGCCCTGATGTTCGTCATCCTGCTGGCCGTCTCGACCGCCCATTTCCTCTGGTCCATCGGTCGCACCTGGCCCATCCGCTCCGAAAAGCTGCTTGCCCAGACCGTGGTCGGCTTCGAAGGCATCGAGCGCATGCCGCCCCGCCTCGCCTCTTTCGCGGTGGCGGTGGCGACACTCGCCGCTGGCATCATCGCCCTGGCCCTCGCCGATCACGACAGCGGCGGCCTGACACTGAGCCTGATCGGCCTGCCGCTGGCCGCGGTGTTCCTGGCGCGTGGCATTGTCGGCTATACCGCGTGGTGGGCCGCAAAGACCCCCGAACCCAATTTCCGGCTCAATGACGCCAGGGTCTATTCGCCGCTCTGCCTGTTCCTGGGGCTGGGCTTTGTCGCACTCGTCATCCTGAGGTTGCTATGAAATCGCTCAACGGACCCTTGCGGATCGGTATTGGCGGCCCCGTTGGTTCGGGCAAGACCACGCTCTGCGAAATGCTGCTCAAGGCGATGCGTGACCGCTATTCGATGGCCGTCGTCACCAACGATATTTATACGCGCGAGGACGCCCTCATCCTCGCCCGCGTCCAGGCTATCTCCGAAGATCGCATTGTCGGCGTCGAGACCGGCGGCTGCCCGCACACCGCCATCCGCGAGGACGCCTCGCTGAATCTCGCCGCCATCGACGATCTCGTCAGAAAGTTCCCCGATCTCGACATCATCCTGATCGAAAGTGGCGGCGACAACCTGGCGGCCACCTTCTCCCCCGATCTGGCCGATCTCACCATCTACGTGATCTCCGTCGCCCAGGGCGAGAAGATCCCGCGCAAGGGTGGCCCCGCCATCTCGCGCTCGGACCTGCTGGTCATCACCCACACCGACCTCGCCCCCTATGTCGGCGCCAGCCTCGAGGTCATGGAAAGCGACACCCAGAAAGTGCGCGAAGGCCGCCCCTATATCTTCACCGACCTGCTGCGCCGCGAAAGCCTCGATGAGATCATCGCCTATATCGAGCGCGCAGGCGGCTTCGTCGACAGCCAGGCGGCCGAATAGAGATGGGCTACATCCTGCGGATGCGCCGGCATCTGGATGGCGAGCTTCCGCCAGCCACCTGGCCCGTCGGTGCACTTCCGTCCGCGCTCCCGCATGTCGAGCCGCAGGCGCTCCACGCAATTCTCACCGACGCCTATGGCAACGGCTTCGGCTCCGTACCCGCCTTCGCCGATTGGTGGTCCGCGGTAGCCAGTGATGCGGAATTCGACCCCGCACTGGTCTTCATTGCGGTCGATACCAGTGGCTCGGCGATTGGTCTCGCCTTGTGCTGGAATACCGGCTTCATCAAGGACATTGCCGTCATTCCCGCCTGGCGCGGCAAGGGCGTGGCCGATGCCCTCCTGCAACAGGCATTTCAGGCCTTCCAGGCCCGCGGCCTGCCATATGTCGATCTCAAGGTCGTCGCCGTAAACGCCCCGGCAATCGGCCTCTATCGCCGCGCCGGCATGGTCGAAGCACCCCTCTGACGCCGCAGACGCTATGTGTCATCCGCGCGCCAGCGTCCTAGCTGACCATCACCACATGGCTCACCAGTTGGCCCGCACTATAGTGGTGGATCAACAGCCCGGGCGGATCGCTGATACCGCTCTCGCGACCGTCGATACGCAGCCGGTTCGCCCGCGCCACCGATGGCGCCATCGTCGCGGATCGATTGGCAAAGCGGGTGAACATCGGGCGATGCACATGTCCGCAGGTCAGCGCGATCACCTCGTCATGGGCTTCCTCGATCACCCGGGCGAGTTCGTCCCCACCGAGGCAGATATTGCGGTCCTTGCCGTCGATCCCGCAAGGAAACGGATGCTGGTGCTGGAAGATCAGCGCCGGCGGCCCGCCGGAATTGAGCTCGCTTGCCAGCCAGTCCAGCACCGGCCGCGCGTCGCCATGATGCGCCCCGGCCACCGTGACATCGAGGCCGATCACCCGCAGCGCGTCTCCGGCCAGCCGGGCACTCACATTGAGCGGCCGTTCTTGTGTCCACCCGAAGCGGTCGCCGAACGCCGCCAGCATCAGACGATGGTCGTCCACATTGCCGGGCACCACGAAGAACGGTGCATCAAGACTCTCCAGCCGCTCGCGAACCTCACGATAGCTTCGCTGGTGCTCCGCCTCCGCCAGGTCGCCGCTGACAACAAGCGCGTCCGGCCGCATCGGTCGCAGCCAGTCCAGCACGCGATCCAGCCGCTGTAGCACTTCCGCGCTGCCTTCGGCGTGAATGTCGCTGAGCTGCGCGATTATCATGGGCGGACGAGCGCCACGACCGAACGCGGCGACAGCGTCGCGGTACCCTCGGAAACAGCGACGCTGGTGGTGTTATCCGACAAGATCCCCACCTGCCAGCCACCCTCGGGCAGCCGCGCCACCACCGGTTCGCTGCGGCGGTTGAACCACACGAGGACTTCGTCATCCTTGTGCCGAAGGTGCATGCCCAGCGTCGATGCGCCCGAATAGCCCCAGTCGCCCTCATTCATCTCGCGTCCATCCGGATGCAGCCAGACGACGTCACGCACGCCGTTCTTGTCCTGCCCGCTCAGGAAATGGTCATGCGTCAGCGTGACATGCGCCTTGCGAAACTTGCTCAGCGCGGCGACGAAATCGACCATGTCGCCATCGGCACTTTCCCAGTCCAGCCAGGTGATCTCGTTGTCCTGGGCATAGGCATTGTTATTGCCCTGCTGGGTGCGGAACATCTCGTCGCCCTGCTGCAGCAGCGGCACCCCGCGTGACAGGAACAGCGTAGCCAGCAGAGCGCGCACATCGCGCTTGCGCGCGGCATTGATGGCCTCGTCGTCGGTCTCGCCCTCGACGCCGCAATTCCACGAAGCATTGTGGTTGTGGCCGTCGCGATTGTTCTCGCCATTCGCCTGGTTGTGCTTGTCGTGATAGCTCACCAGGTCCCGCAGGGTGAAGCCGTCATGCACGGCCAGCATGTTGACGCCGTGGCTCGGCTTGCGGCCGGCGAAATTGAAGATTTCCGCCGAACCGGCGACCTTGCCGGCCAGCGCGCCGATCTTGCCATCCTCGCCGCGCCAGAACTCGCGGATGTCGTCGCGGAACGTGTCGTTGTGTTCCTTGAACTCCTTGCCGAACTGCCCCAGCGCATAGCCGCCCGGGCCCGGATCCCATGGCTCGGCCACCAGGATGCACTGCTTGAGCACCGGATCGGCCTTGATCTTCTGCAGCATCTCGGCATTCGGATTGAACCCGGGATCGCGCCCCAGCACCGTCGCCAGGTCGAAGCGGAAGCCGGAAACGCCCATTTCCTCGACCCAATAGCGCAGGCTGTCGATCACCAGCCGCTGCGTCGCCGGATGGTCGCAGCGCAGGGTATTGCCGGTGCCGGCATCGTTGACCAGGTGCTGCCTGCCGTCGACTTCCACGAACCGGTAATAGGTCCTGGCATCCAGCCCCATCAGGCTCAGCATCGGCCCATTGGCGTCGCCTTCGCCGGTGTGGTTATAGACCACGTCCAGGATCACCGAGATGCCGTTCTTGCGATAGAGATCGGTCATGTGGCGCAGTTCATGCGGCCCGCGCGGCGCCAGCCGCGGATCAACCGCCGAATAGACTACCGGGTTGTAGCCCCAGGCATTGGTCAGCCCAAGCTGCGGCAGGTGGCCCTCGTCGATCCACGCCGCCGTCGGCATCAACTGCAGCGTATCGACCCCGATATATTTGAGGTGGTCGATCACCCGCTGCGTCGTCAGCGCCGCGATGGTGCCGCGCAACGGCCCCTGCACGCTGGGGTGGCGCATGGTGTAGCCGCGCACGTTCATCTCGTAGAACATGCTCGGCGCCTTCTTGCGCGGCAGGATGTTCTCGCCGCTATTGCTGACCACGATCGCCTTGGGCACCAGCGGCGCCGTATCGACCGCCTCGGCCCGATCCAGCCGCAGCCGCGGCGAGCGCACGAACACCCGGTCGAGCCGCTTGGCATAGGGATCGACCAGCAGCTTCATCGGGTCGAAGAAATAGCCCTGGTCCGGATCATAGGGACCGTCGGCCCGCAACCCATAGCGAGCCCCGGCCGCCAGCCCGGCAATCAGCCCGGCGTGGATATGATCCTGGTGCACGTCCAGCTCGAACCGGTCCGTCTCCTGGTCCTGCTCATCGAAAACCGACACCCAGATCTTGGTGGCGCTCTCCGAATAGACGGCAAAGTTGACACCCACCTCGGTCACCGTGGCGCCCAGATGGGTAATACTGCCCCCGTTGGGGACCAGCATGGGTTTCATTGGTCTTCCGATGCTAGGTGATGACGCTGGGCTCTTGGCGCCCGGTGCGCTGCTTGATTCCAGTGAGTTCGTCTGCCACTCCGATGAGGGAATCAAGGGCGGATTGGGTTTCAAGATCATGTCGTCCATCGGCAGCCTCGTAGCGCTCAAGATAGAGACGCAACGTGGCGCCGACCGTGCCGGTTCCGCTCAGCCGGACAACGATCCGGGAGCCGTCGGTGAAGCCGATCCTGATGCCCTGCTTGGCGCTGGTCGAACCATCTACCGGGTCGTGGTAGGTAAAGTCGTCCGCATAGGCAACCTGCAGGTCATCGCCAAGATTTCTGCCGGCAAGCTTGGGCAATTCTGCCCGCAGATCGTCGACCAGCTTGTTGGCAATGGCAGCGTCGACCTCTTCATAATCGTGCCGCGTATAATAGTTGCGCCCATAGGTCGCCCAGTGCTCGCGCACGATCTGGTCGACGCTCTGCTTGCGCACGGCGATGATGTTGAGCCACAGCAGCACAGCCCACAGCCCGTCCTTCTCGCGCACATGGCTGGAGCCCGTTCCCGCGCTTTCCTCGCCGCAAATCGTCACCCGGCCGGCATCGAGCAGGTTGCCGAAAAACTTCCAACCCGTTGGCGTTTCATGCATTTCGATGCCGAGCTTCTCCGCCACCCGGTCGGCTGCCGCGCTTGTCGGCATCGACCGCGCAATGCCCGCTATGCCCGCCTTGTACCCCGGCGCCAGATGCGCATTGGCCGCCAGCAGGGCCAGCGAGTCCGATGGTGTCACGAACCGGTTCTTGCCGATGATCAGGTTGCGATCCCCGTCGCCATCCGAAGCCGCGCCGAAATCGGGGCCTTCGGGCGTCATCAGTAGGTCATGCATGTCCTTGCAATAGACCAGGTTCGGATCGGGATGTCCGTCATTGAACGATGGCGACGGCGTGCCGTTGATGACGGTGCCCTTGGGCGCGCCAAGAATTTCCTCAAGGATTTTATGGGCATAGGGTCCGGTCACCGCCGACATCGCGTCGAACGTCATGCGGAAACCCGAGGCGAACATGGCTTTGATCGCCGGGAAATCGAACAGCGTTTCCATCAGCGCAGCATAGTCGGCGACCGGGTCGATCACCTCCACCACCATCCCGCCGACCGTCTGCGTGCCGATGGTATTGAGGTCGATATCCCCCGCGTCGATGCTCTTGTAGCTATCGATCACCTTGGTGCGGGCATAGACCGCGTCGGTGATCTTCTCGGGCGCCGGCCCGCCATTGGAAATGTTGTACTTGATGCCGAAATCGCCCTCCGGCCCGCCCGGATTGTGGCTCGCCGACAGCACCAGGCCACCAAACGCCTTGTAGTGGCGGATGACATGGCTGGCCGCCGGCGTCGACAACAGGCCACCCTGCCCCACCAGCACCTTGCCAAAGCCGTTGGCCGCGGCGATGCGGATCGCCTTTTGGATGGCGACATCATTGTAGAAGCGCCCATCGCCGCCGATCACCAGCGTCTGGCCCTCGAAACCCTCGAGGCTATCGAAGATCGCCTGGATGTAGTTCTCGACATAATTGGGCTGCTGATAGACGGTCACGCGCTTGCGCAGGCCCGACGTGCCCGGTTTCTGGTCGCCATAGGGCGTGGTCTTAATGGTCAGGATCGTCATTGGTCATCAGCCCGGTAATGGTGGCATAGAGGTCGGCATAGCGCGCGGCGCTCGTGTCCCAGGACACGTCCGATTTCATTCCCCGCCGTTGGATCTTCTTCCAGAGTTTCTCGTCATGGTAGAGGCGCACCGTCTTGCGCAGCGCCTCGTAGAGCGCATGAGCGCTGTTTGGGTCGAACACCACACCCGTCGCCACCTCTGCGGAGATTGCCGCCGGATTGGCGTCGATCACCGTGTCGGCGAGGCCCCCGATCCGGCTGACCACCGGCACGCAGCCATAGCGCAAGCCATAGAGCTGCGTCAGTCCACACGGCTCGAAGCGCGAGGGGATGACGATGGCGTCGCAGCCGCCCTGCATCAGGTGGCTCAGCGCCTCGTTATAGCCATTGGCAATGGCAACCTTGCCGGGGTGACGCGCCGTCATGTGGCGGAACCCATCCTCGAGATAGGCTTCGCCGGAGCCCAGCACCACCAGCCGCCCGCCAAGGTCCACCAGCCCGTCCGTCGCCTGCAGCAGCAGGTCCATGCCCTTCTGGTCGGTCAGCCGGCTGATCACGCAAAACAGCGGTCCATCCAATCCGTCGAGCCCGAATTTCTCGGCCACGGCCTTCTTGTTGACCTGCCGCATATGGATCGTGTTGGCGGAATAGGTCTGCGCCAGCGCCGCATCCTTGCTCGGGTCCCAGGCATCGGTGTCGATGCCGTTGAGAATGCCGACAACCGTGTCGGCCCGGCCGTTCAACAGTCCTTCGAGACCCAGGCCGAATTCCGGCGTGCGGATTTCGTCGGCATAGTTGGGGCTGACCGTGGTGACATAGTCGGCGCATTCCATCCCCGACTTCAGGTAGGAAATGCCGCCGTAATATTCGACGCCGCCCACCCCGAAGGCGTGCGGCGGCAGCCGCAGCTGGCCGAAGATCTCGGGGCCGAAGAACCCCTTGAACGCCATGTTGTGGATGGTCATCACAGTCTTGACCGTGCTGATCGGCGCATACTTGATATAGGCCGGCGCCAGCCCCGACTGCCAGTCGTGGCAATGGATGACCTGGGGGTGATAGCCCTCGACCATGCCCATGCCCAGTTCCGCCGCCACCCAGCTCAGGGCTGCAAAGCGCTTCCAGTTGTCCGGCCAGTCCCAGCCGTCCGGACCGACATAGGGATTGCCGGGCCGGTCATAGAGCGCCGGGGCCTCGATGACGATGACATCGAGCCCCGCGACCCGCGCAGCGATCAGCTTGGCAGGCACACCGAACAGGTCGTCGAGCTCCTTGACCACTCGTCCGCCGCTGAGCTTGCTCATGACGGAAGGGTAACCCGGCACCAGCGTTCGCATGGTAACGCCGCGGCTGCCGAGAGCGCCCGGCAGGGCGCCCGCGACATCAGCCAGCCCGCCCGTCTTGATCAGCGGGTAGACCTCGGAGGCAACCGAGAGAACTTCGATCATCGGCCCGCCAGATACTTGTTGATCATGTGCTGGGTGATCAGGGTCACGCCCTCGTCGGTGCGGCGGAACCACTTGGCGTCGAATTCGGGGTCCTCGCCCACCACCAGCCCTTCCGGAATGTTGACGCCGCGGTCGATCACCACTTTCTTGAGCCGCGCATTGCGCCCGATATCGCAATAGGGCAGCACCACCGCCTCCTCGAGCACCGAGTAGGAATGGACGCGCGACCCCGTTGACAGCAGCGTCCTTTGCAGATGCCCGCCCGAGATGATGCAGTCGCCCGACACCAGCGAATTGACGGCAGAGCCTCGGCGGCCGTCGAAATCATGCACGAACTTGGCCGGCGGCGTGATCTCGGCATAGGTCCAGATCGGCCAGTCGCGGTCATAGAGATCGAGCTGCGGTTCGATATCGGTCAGGTCGATCGAAGCCTTCCAATAGGCGTCGATGGTGCCGACGTCCCGCCAATAGGCCACGTCTTCCTTGGATGAGCGCACGCAGGACCGGGTGAAACGGTGCGCCCAGGCCGTGCCGTTCTTGACGATATAGGGAATGATGTCCTTGCCGAAATCGCGGCTCGAGCCCTCCGTGGCCGCGTCGCGGCGCAGCTGTTCCATCAGGAACCGCGTCTCGAACACATAGATGCCCATGCTGGCCAGCGCCGTGTCCGGCCTGTCCGGGATTGCCGGCGGGTCTTTCGGCTTTTCGACGAAATCGACCACCCGGTCGCGCCCGTCCACATGCATCACGCCGAAGCCGGTGGCCTCCATGCGCGGCACTTCCAGGCACCCGATGGTCACGTCGGCGCCCGTATCCACATGCTGCCGGAGCATGATTTCGTAGTCCATCTTGTAGATGTGGTCGCCGGCCAGGATCACGATATAGCGGGCGCCGTAATCCTCGATGATGTCCATGTTCTGGTACACCGCGTCGGCGGTGCCGGCATACCACATGTCCTCGGCTACCCGCTGGCTGGCCGGCAGCACGTCGAAGCTCTCGTTGCGCTCGGGGCGCAGGAAGTTCCAGCCGCGCGACAGGTGGCGGATCAGGCTGTGCGCCTGGTATTGCGTCGCCACCGAAATACGGCGGATGCCCGAATTGATCGCATTGGACAACGCGAAATCGATGATGCGCGACTTGCCGCCAAAATACACCGCCGGCTTGGCGCGCCGGTCGGTCAGTTCCATCAGGCGCGTGCCGCGCCCACCGGCCAGCACATAGGCCATGGCCTCGCGGGCCAGCGGCGATGGTGTCCTGTAGTCTGCCATTCTTCTAACCCTCCACTATGCCCGTTTGCCGGGACTATCTCACTTCTGCCGGTCAGGCCGGCTCGAACTTCAGGAACAGCGTCGATAGCGGCGGCAGGTAAACCTCCGCTTCCGCCGGCCAGTGCTGGCCCTCGACCGCATAGGCCTTCACCACACCCTGGTTCCCGGTGTTCGACCCGGAATACCAGCCCGCATCGGTATTGATGCGCTCCACCCAGTTGCCGGCGATCGGCATGGGTATCTTGTAGCCGGCACGTGGCACTGGCGTGAAATTGCTGACCACCAGCACCGGGTCGCTGCCGGGTGTCTTGCGCAGCCAGGCAAACACCGAATTGGCGTGATCGTTGCCGATCACCCACTCGAAACCGTCCGGCTCGCAATCGCGCTCATGCAGCGCCGGCAATTGCCGATAGGCCAGGTTGAGGTCGGCGATCAGCCGCCGCATGCCCTCATGCATGCCCGCATCGAGCAGGTACCAGTCGAGCGATTTGGCTTCCGCCCACTCTTCGCGCTGCGCGAATTCCTGCCCCATGAACAGCAGCTTCTTGCCCGGGAAACCCCACATGAACGCGTAGTAGGCGCGCAGGTTGGCGAATTGCTGCCAGTCATCGCCCGGCATCTTGGCCAGCAGCGAGCCCTTGCCATGCACCACTTCGTCATGGCTCAGCGGCAGCACGAAATTCTCGCTGAACGCATAGATGGCGGCGAAGGTCATGTCGTTATGGTGGAACTTGCGATGCACCGGCTCGCGGCTCATGAAGCGCAGGGTGTCGTTCATGAAGCCCATGTTCCACTTGAAGCCAAAGCCCAATCCGCCCGAATGGGCGGGGTGGCTGACGCCGGGCCAGGACGTGGATTCCTCGGCAATCATGAAGGTGCCCGGATGCAGCCGATAGGCCTCCGAATTCACCCGACGCAGGAATTCCACCGCCTCCAGGTTCTGGTTGCCCCCGAACTTGTTGGGCACCCACTGCCCCTGCTGGCGCGAATAATCGAGATAAAGCATCGAGGCGACGGCATCGACGCGCAGTCCGTCGATATGGAACTTCTCCAGCCAGTAGAGCGCATTGTTGACGAGGAAACTCACCACCTCGCGCCGGCCGAAATTGTAGATCGCCGTGTTCCAGTCCGGATGGTAGCCCTGCCGCGGATCGGCATGCTCGTAGAGCGCCGTGCCGTCGAAATGCGCCAGGCCATGTGCATCGGTGGGAAAATGCGCCGGCACCCAGTCGAGGATCACGCCCAGCCCCGCCTCATGCGCCGCATTGACGAAGCGGGCAAACGCAGCCGGGTCGCCGTGGCGGGAGGTTGGCGCGTAAAGCCCCGTCGGCTGATAGCCCCAGCTCGGATCGAACGGATGCTCAGTGATCGGCAACAGCTCGATATGGGTGTAGCCCATGTCGGCCACATAGGGCACCAACTGCTCCGCCAACTGGTCGTAGGACAGGAATCCGCCATCCGGCCGGCGCCGCCAGCTGCCCAGATGCACCTCGTAGGTCGACATCGGCGTACGCCGCCAGTCGCGGGTTGCCCGCTCCTCGATATACTTGCCGTCAGTCCAGGTGAACTCGGTCGGATCAGGCACCACCGAGGCAGTCCGGGGGCGCAATTCGGATTGCCGCGCAAACGGGTCGGCCTTGAGCGGCTGCACCACGCCATCGGGCCCGACAATTTCATACTTGTAGAGCGTCCCGGTGCCGAGCACGGGAATGAACACTTCCCAGATGCCGTTCTCAAAACGCTTGCGCATCGGATGGCGGCGGCCGTCCCATTCGTTGAACAGCCCGACCACGCTCACGCGCTGAGCGTTGGGCGCCCAAACGGCAAAATGGGTGCCGTGGATGCCCTCGAATTCCATCTCATGCGCGCCAAGCTTGTCGAACAGCCGCAGGTGATTGCCTTCGCCGATATAGTAGTCGTCCATCGGCCCCAGCACGGGCCCGAAGGAATAGGGATCATAGACGTCCCACTCTCCGCCCGCATTCTTGGCGCGGTAGCGAACCGGTTGGCGTTTTTCGATGGAGACCTTGCCCTCGAAGAAACCGCCAGCATGCCGAGGGATCAGGTGGCCCAGCGCCACGCCGTCCAGCGCATAGGCCGACACCATTTCGGCATGCGGGATGAACGCCCGCAGCACCCATTGCCCGTTGATCTCATGCAGCCCCAGAAATGCAAACGGGTTGTGATGGCGACCGGCAACGATCGCTTCCACTTCCCGTGCATCGGCTTGCCAGTCTTCTTTGGTCACACGCACGCTCCCCCGACGAAAACGCCCGCCTTCCGGCTGCGCTTCCTGAACCATAAAACAGCAGCCGGCCCGATCTTGTCAGCCAGTTCCCGACCGCCGCCCGCCATCATGTCGACGCTACCGGAACACCCCAGATTTCCTGTGCGTATTGCCGGATCGTCCGATCCGACGAAAAGAAGCCGACACGCGCGGTGTTGCGGATCGCCATGGCGTTCCAGCGCCGTTTATCGGCCCAGATGGCATCCACCGCTGCCTGCGCAGCGACATAGGCATCAAAGTCCCGCGCCACCATGAACCAGTCATGGTCGTAGAGCCCGCCGATCAGGTCGCGATAGCGGTGCGGATCGTCAGGCGAGAACACGCCCGACGAAATGGACTCCAGCGCTTCCTTGAGCCGCGGCGAACTGTCGATCGCCGCCCGTGGCACCTCGCTGCGGGCCCGCTTGTCATTCACCTCGTCGGTCGTGAGGCCGAAGATCACGATGTTGTCCGCCCCCACTTCCTTGTGCATCTCGACATTGGCGCCATCCATCGTGCCGATGGTAATGGCGCCATTGGCCATGAACTTCATGTTGCCGGTACCCGACGCTTCCATGCCGGCCGTCGAAATCTGCTCTGACAGGTCGGCGGCAGGAACGATCACTTCGGCCAGGCTGACATTGTAATTGGGCAGGAACACCACCTTGAGCAGCCCGCGCACCGCCGGGTCGTTGTTGATGACCTTGGCGACGTCATTGATCAGCTTGATGATGAGCTTGGCGTTCCAGTAGCCCGGTGCCGCCTTGCCCGCGAAGATCTTAACGCGCGGCACCCAGTCCCGTTCCGGATGGGCGCGAATTTCATCATACGCAGCAACAGCTTGGATGATGTTGAGCAGCTGTCGCTTGTATTCGTGGATACGCTTGATCTGCACGTCGAACATCGCGTCCGGCGAGACCACGATGCCCATGCGGTCCTTGATCAGCTTGGCGAGCTTCTGCTTGTTGGCCTGCTTGACGGCGGCAAACTGCCCCTGGAACGTCGGATCGTCCGCATGGGCGTCGAGCCCCTTGAGCAGGTCGATATCGTCGAGGAATTCCGGGCCGATCCTGTCGCTGATCAGCTTGGTCAGTTCGGGATTGCACTGCATCAGCCAGCGCCGCGGCGTGATGCCGTTGGTCTTGTTGTTGATGCGCTCCGGATAGAGCTTGTGCAGGTCCGAGAATACCGTCTGCTTCATCAGCTCGGTATGCAGCGCCGAAACGCCATTGATCGAGTGCGAGCCCACAAAGGCCAGCTGCCCCATGCGCACGCGACGACCGCCCGCTTCATCGATCAGCGACACATTGGCAATCTGCGCATCGCTGAACTTGGCGCGAACCCGCGCATCGGTCAGCACTTCGGCATTGATCTGGTAGATGATCTGCATGTGCCGCGGCAGCAGCCGCTCCAGCAGCGCCACCGGCCAGCTCTCCAGCGCCTCCGGCAGCAGGGTGTGGTTGGTATAGCCGAACACTCCCTTGCTCAGCTTCCAGGCCTCGGCCCACTTGATGCCGTTGTCGTCCACCAGGATGCGCATCAGCTCGCAGATCGAGATCGCCGGATGCGTGTCATTGAGATGGATGGCGACCTTGTCGGGCAGCGAGCCCAGGTCGCCATACTGCTGCAGATGCCGCCGCACGATGTCCTGCAGCGATGCCGACGAGAAGAAGAACTCCTGCCGCAAGCGCAGTTCCTGCCCCGCGGCCGTCGAATCGGCCGGGTAGAGCACCCGCGTGATCGCTTCCGCCCGCGAGCTTTCCTCGAGTGCGCCGATATGGTCGCCCGAATTGAACTTGTCGAGCAGGATCGGATCGATCGGCTGTGCGCTCCACAGCCGCAGCGTATTCACCCGCGCCCCGCGCCAGCCCACGATCGGCGTGTCATAGGCGACGGCCAGCACATGGTCGTTGGGCCGCCATTCCTGCCGCACCGTACCGTCAGGATCGGTCACCGGCTCGACATGGCCGCCAAAGCCGACCTCATAAGCGCTTTCGCGCCGCTCGAACTCCCAGGGATTGCCGTGCGTCAGCCATTCCTCGGGCAATTCCACCTGCCAGCCTTCGCTCATTTCCTGTCGGAACAGCCCGTGCACATAGCGGATGCCGTAGCCATAGGCAGGAATTTTCACCGACGACATGGATTCGAGGAAACACGCCGCCAGGCGCCCCAGGCCGCCATTGCCCAAAGCCGCGTCGGGTTCCAGGTTGATCAGGTCGCCCAGGTCGACATTGAGGTTCTTGAGGGCGTCGCGTACCGGCTCGATCAGCCCCACATTGCTCATGGCATCGCGCATCAGCCGGCCGATGAGGAATTCGAGGCTCAGGTAATAGACTCGCTTGTGCGACGTCCGCCATGTCTCGCGGGACGACTCCATCCAGCGGTCCATGACCCGGTCGCGCACAGTCAGGATGGTCGCCGCGAGCCAGTCATGCGGCCGGGCAACGATGGGGTCCTTGCCGACTGAATAGATCAGTCTCTCTAGTATCTCCGCCTGGATGGCCTCAACTGTGCGGGCGCGTGGTTCCGGCGTAGGGGCGTCGTAAACGATCGGCTGTTGCGGCATATCGCAATCCAGGTTTCATGACGATGTATTCCCCTCTAGAGACTTTAGTCTTGCACTTAATTTGGGCAGGCGAAAGCCCCCATGCGTCAATGCCCTCCTATGCCGGCTGCGCCGGCTGGGTGCTCTTTGCGACGGCATCTTCCGCTTCTGCCTGCGGAACCGTCACCCCGCTCTCGCGCGCCTGGTCCTGTGCATTGCTGATCAGCAGCTGCCCCAGGTTCCGCCAGTCTTCACCGGCCAGTTGCAGGTCGAATCTCTGGCGGTCGCGCATGCGCACCCCTTCCACGATCTCTTCGGACTCCTCGACGCCGGCACCGAGTGAGCGGATCGCTTCGCCGCCGAATTCCAGCGCCGATTCGAACAGTTCGCGCAGTTGATACTCCACGCCGGTCTTGACCAGCTCGATGGCGTGGGCGCGGTCGAAGGCGCGCGCCATGACCCGTACCAGCGGAAATTCGTCGCGCACCAGTTCGGCAATGCGCGTTGTCTGTTCCTTCCTGTCGGTGCAGATCAGGATCAGGTCGGCCGTGCTCGCACCGGCGGCGCGCAGGATGTCCAGGCGCGTCCCGTCGCCATAATACACCTTGAAGCCTATGCTCGCCGCAGCGCGTATCATCTCGGTATCATTGTCGATGATCGACACCGAATGGTGCATGGCCAGCAGCGGCTGGCTCGCGATCTGCCCGAAGCGACCGAAGCCGATGATCAGGATGCGGCCGGACAGCCCTTCGGCTTGCTCCACGCCATCCATCGATTGTTCCGCCGTCTTGGGCAGCACGAAACGCAGGCCGATGATGAAGAACGGTGTCAGCGCCATCGAGACGATCACCGTGGCGGTGAAGATCGCGTTGGTCGGCCCATCGATAATACCGGCCGTCGCCGCCGTGGTGTAGAGCACGAAGGCGAATTCGCCGCCCTGCCCCATCAGCACGGCACGCTCCAGCGCCTCCGCGTGGCCCGATCGCAGCAGTCGCGCAATGGCATAGATGGCCCCCGCCTTGACCAGCATATAGGCGGCGACACTCATGGCGATGATCTGCCAGTTCGCCCCCACGGTGCCGATATCCAGAGACATGCCCACGGCCAGGAAGAACAGGCCCAGCAGGATGCCACGGAACGGCTCCACATCGGCTTCAAGTTGGTGCCGGAAGGTCGAGGTCGAGAGCAGCACGCCCGCCAGGAACGCGCCCATGGCCATGGAAAGCCCGCTGGCCTGGAACAGCAATGCCGCGCCCAGCACCACCAGAAGGGCCGCTGCGGTCATGACTTCGCGCAGCTTGCTCGATGCGAGCAGGCCGAAGAACGGATTCATGATGCGCCTGCCCACGAAGATGAGCAGCAGCACTGCTCCGATCGGCGCGGCAATACCGAGCAGGCGGGAGACCAGGTCGACCTGTTCGCCCGTGCCGGGGGCTAGCAACGCCACCACAGCCAGCAGTGGAACGATCGCCAGGTCTTCCAGCAGCAGGATAGACACCATGCGCTGGCCGCTATCGGTCGCCAGTTCGCCACGCTCGCCCAGAATCTGCATGACGATAGCGGTCGACGTCAGCACGAAGCCCATGCCGAAGATGAAAGCGACGACAGGCGCAAAGCCGAGCAAGACGCCCACCCCGGTTAGCAGTGCACCGCTGGTCGCGACCTGAATGAGCCCAAGGCCGAAAATCTGCTTGCGCAGCGCCCAGAGCTTGGCGGGCTCCATTTCGAGGCCGATGATGAACAGGAACATCACCACGCCCAGCTCGGCCGTGGTGAGCACCGATTCGGGATCGTTGATGAGGCCAATTCCCGATGGCCCCAGCAGCAGCCCCGCCGCCAGGTAGCCCAGCACCGAGCCCAGCCCGATGCGCTTGAACAGCGGCACCGCGATGACGGCGGCACCCAGCAGGGCGACCACCGGGATCAGGTCGACACCATGCGCGGCCGCTTCCGCCGCATGTCCAGCAACTTCACCCGCCACCAAAAGAACCCCGCGCCGTAAAACCTGGTGCCGACTCTTTCGTCCCGCAGTCGCGCCGTCAAGGACGATGGCGGAATGGGTGACTTACGCTGGAGACGCCCCGGTCGGCGCGGTTCCATCAGGGGGCTCCAATCGCTCCTCCTTGCGCTTTCCGGCCGGCTTCTCTTCCTCTTCGGCCTGCTCGCGGATGGCGCGGGCCGTGTTGGCCAACAACTCGTCGCGGTCGGTCATGTTGCGCGTCCGGCGGACCGGCCGGCTCGGCACCATCGGCTTGCTGGGCAGCATATGGGCCAGCACCGAGGTGGCGATCAGCAGGGTCGGCACCGCCACCAGCCCACCCACCGGCCCCCAGGCCCACAGCCAGAACGTGATCGAAAGGAAGATCAGGAACGGATTGAGCGTCATGGTCCGGCCAATGAAATGCGGCGTCACGATCTGCCCTTCCACGAAGTTGATCGCCAGGTAACAACCCACCGGCAACAACATGTTCTGCAAGTCCGTCTCCGTGCCCAGCCCCACCGCAAGCAGCACCAGCATCATGACGCCCTGCCCCACATAGGGAATGTAGTTGAGCACGGCCGCCATCGCGCCCCACAGCAGCGGCGAAGGCACGCCGATCGCCCACATGGCCAGCGCCACCGCGCAGCCCACACAGCCATTGATGAAGGTGATCGACAGCAGGAAGCGGCTCACCTTCGCCTCCACATCGCGGAACACATGCGCCGTGCGCCAGCGCATGCGCCGGCTGACACACAGCGACAGCACCGAGATGCGGATGTGGTCCCGTGTCGCCACGAAGAAATAGAGGCTGGCAAGGAAGATCAGCACCTGCGCCAGGATCGCCGGCGCCAGCATGGCGACCCCGATCATCTGTCCGCCATCCTCGACCGTCACCGCCATGGCGTTGTCGCTGCCGAAGATCGAAGTGATCTGTTCCTGCACCGCCGCGACCGCCTCGAGCGGCCCCTCAAGGGTGGCGAGTTGCTGCTGCAGCTTGTTCCAGATCATGGGGCCTCGCGCCACCCATTCCGACAGCGGCCCCGAGAACAGCATCACGCCACCGGCAATCACCCCGATCAGCATGAGGACCACGATGCCCGCCGACAGGGCGGGCGGAACCCCGAAACGTTCGACCCGATCAGCCACTGGCCCGAACATCAGCCCGATAACGATCGCCAGGGTAACGGGAGCCAGAAAGACCTGCCCCACCTGCAGCGCGAACAGCAGTGCCAAAAATCCGACAAACACCACCGCCAGGCGGGCAGCATTAGCGGCCACGCGCTCGAACTGGCTCTCGGTCATGTCTCTGGGTGTCGCTGGCTTGGCTGCGCGTGCCATGTCAAATCTCGCTTGCGACCCCTCGCGCCAACCTAACGTCACCTGTGTGCAAACGTTCCGTTGAACAAGCCATTGCGGGGTTGTCGACCACCATGGCACCAACAGCTAGTGTGCCGCCCGGATTCGCATTCCTGCCAAGGTCATTTCATGCCGCGTAAAATCATCATCGACACCGATCCTGGCCAGGACGATGCCGTCGCTATCCTGCTGGCTCTTGCTTCGCCCGAAGAACTCGACGTGCTTGGCATTGTCGCCGTGGCCGGCAATGTCGGCCTGCATTACAACGCCATCAATGCCCGCAAGGTTGTCGAATTGTCCGGCCGCCGCGACATTCCCGTCTATGCCGGCTGCGCCCGCCCGATGCGCCGGCATCTGGTGACCGCCGAGCACGTCCACGGCGAGACCGGCATGAACGGCCCCGACCTGCCCGACCCCACCATTCCGCTGCAAGACCAGCACGGCGTCGACTACATCATCGACACCCTGATGGCATCAGAGCCCGGCAGCATCACCCTGTGCACCCTCGGGCCGCTGACCAATATCGGCGTGGCCCTGGTCAAGCAGCCCGCCATTGCCGAGCGGATCGCCGAAATCGTCATGATGGGCGGCGCCTATTTCGAGGTGGGCAACATCACGCCCGCGGCCGAATTCAACATCTATGTCGATCCCGAAGCGGCCGATGTCGTGCTCCGCTCGGGCGTCCCGATCACCATGCTGCCGCTCGACGTGACCCACCAGATTCAGTCCACCCCACAGCGCCTGGACGCCATCCGCGCCATGGGCAACCGGTCGGGCGAGGCGGTCCACGCCATGCTGACCTTCTCGGAGACCTTCGACCTGCAGAAATACGGCTGGGCCGGCGCCCCGCTGCACGACCCGACAGTAATCGCCTACCTGCTGCAACCGGACCTCTTCGAAGGCCGCCACTGCAATGTGACAGTCGAGACCGCGAGCGAACTGACCGTGGGCATGACGGTGGCCGATTACTGGCACGTCACTGGCAAGGTGCGGAACGTCAACTATTTGCGCAACGGCAACGCCGAAGGCTTCTTCGCGCTGCTCCTTGAGCGCCTTGCCCGGCTGCCCTGACCTGATCACTCACGCGTGATGCAATGTCTGAAACCGCCTCGCGCCCGGGGCCGTACCTGCCTGCAACCGAACCGTCGGAACTGAACCCACGGCCGGCTTCAACAGGGAGACGATCATGCACTTTACCAAGCTGGCCACCGGGGCCGCACTTGTTCTGCTTTCTACCACCATTGCCTTCGGCCAGGACAATCCAAGAGTTGGCGGCGCCGCCATGTTCGCTGACAAGAACATCGTAGAGAACGCGGTGAACTCATCCGACCACACAACCCTGGTCGCTGCCGTCACCGCCGCCGGCCTTGTTGAGACCTTGCAGGGTGCCGGCCCCTTCACAGTCTTTGCTCCGGTCAATGCGGCGTTCGGCAAATTGCCTGCTGGCACTGTCGACACCCTGCTGATGCCCGAAAACAAGGCGCAATTGGTCAAGGTCCTGACCGCCCACGTCGTAGCTGGCAAGGTTTCAGCCGCCGATCTGCTGGCTGGCATCGCTGCGAGCAGCAATGGCCAGTTCAATATTCGCACCGTGAGCGGCGATACCCTCATAGCTACGGCTCGTGGCAACACCGTTTACATCTACGACGAGTCGGGCGGCGCAGCGCGCGTCACCATCGCCGACGTAAACCAGTCCAACGGCGTGATCCACGTCGTCGATGACGTGCTTCTGCCGAAATAATCCTGCCTGGACTTGCGAAGGCCCCGCCCTGTGCGGGGCCTTTGCTTTTCGCCGGTGTGGGCGCTAGTGTCCGCCTCCCAAACCGAGACCACCGCAATGGACCTCTTCACCCTCGCCACCTTCACCATCGCCTATGCCATCGCTGTGCTGGTGCCCGGCCCCGGCGTCGCAGCCGTTGTTGCCCGCGCTTTGGGCGGCGGCTTCAAGGGTGCTTTCCCGATGGTGCTCGGCATCCTGGCCGGCGATCTGGTCTATTTCGTTTTTGCCGTATTCGGCCTCGCCGCCATCGCCACCTGGTTCGGCCCGGTCTTCGTGGTCATCCGTTGGGCCGGCGCCGCCTACCTGCTCTACATTGCCTACAAGTTCTGGACGGCTCGCCCGGGCTCCGAGCAGATGAAGCCCAAGAACGAAGGCAGCTGGAAGACTTTCCTCGCCGGCTTCTCGCTGACCATGGGCAATCCCAAGACCATTGTCTTCTATCTGGCCATTCTGCCCACCGTCATCCCGCTCGACCAGATGAACCCGGTCGCCTTCGCCGAGCTCACCTTCATCGTGGTGGTCGTGCTGCTGATCATCGGCTGCGGCTATGCCTGGCTGGCCTCGGCCGCCCGCGAAATGTTCAAGAGCCCGCGCGCCCTGGGTCGCCTCAACAAGACCGCCGGAGCCATGATGGCCACTGCCGCCGGCCTCGTCGTCTGGCAGCACTGAACGACACAGTCCTGCCGCGCGTCTTGTCCATCCGCCGCGTTCCCTCGGGCTTGACCTGAGGGCCACTCTCAACGCGGCGCAGGCAGCAATAAACCGTCGGATCAAGCTCGAGGGAACGCGGTGGGGAGTTTGGGCTGCTTGGGCCCCCTATCCGAAAATCGGCCGCACCTCGATCTCCCCCTCCCATCCCGGCCAATGCTCGGTATGGAGCTTGGCAAACCGCGTCGCCCAGTCCACCGCCTCGGCCTTGGATGGCACATCGTAGACCGCGTAGCCGCCCACCAGTTCCTTGCTCTCCGCAAACGGGCCATCGGTGATCATAACCTTACCCTGGCGGATGGCGATGAAGGCGCTCTCATCCTTGCCCATCAGCCCGCCCTGCGTCACCAGCACACCCGCCGCGCCGGCCTCGGCCCCCAGTTGGCCGATCGCCTGCATCAGCGCCATCGGCGGCGCTCCCACGTCAGCCTTGGTCGTCTTGACCATTGTCATGAACTTCATCGTCGTCTCCTATCCACCCGCGCCATGCGGCGCTGCTGACGCAACGTTTGAAGAAGCGCGAATTCGACACGCCGGCAACTATGATCACCGCTTGTGCACCTTCGACGCAAAACCGCCTCTTGCCTAAATCTTACGCAGTTTGACGTTGGTTTGGGCGTCTCTCCCGCCCAAACCCCGCTGGGTCTGCGCTACCTCCATTCCCCTAAGCTGCTGCTTTTACTGCCTAACTTCGCCCGGCCGCAGCTTGGCACACTATGTGCATTACTCCTGTTGCGGCACCTGCGGGTGTCATCGATTTCGGGGTCCAGAGCTGGGCGCCGCTTCAGGCAGAGCTGCCAACTGACAGACGCTTTCGGTCCTCGGGCCGGGCGGGGTCGGTTGGCAGCTTTTTTTGTTTTCGCGCCGCTTCGGCGGCAGGTGGAGAGACACGGATGGCAGAACGGTTAGTCATCATCGGCAACGGCATGGCCCCCGGGCGCATGCTCGAGCATCTGTTCGAGGCCGCGCCCGGCCAGTTCGACGTCACGATCTTCAACGCCGAACCCCGCGTCAATTACAACCGCCTCATGCTCTCTCCGGTCCTCTCGGGCGAGAAGACCTATGAGGACATCATCACCCATGGCGATGATTGGTACGCCGCCAACAATGTCACGCTGCACAAGTCCTCGCCGGTCACGCTGATCGATCGCGAAGCCCGCCGCGTCGTCTCCACCAACGGCATCGTCGCCGATTACGACAAGCTGGTCATCGCCACCGGCTCCAGCCCCTTCATTCCCCCCGTGCCGGGCCATCAACTGCCCGGCGTCGTCACTTATCGTGACCTCGACGACGTCGACAAAATGCTGGCCGCCGGCCCCGGCTGCAAGGTCGTGGTCATCGGCGGCGGCCTGCTGGGCCTCGAAGCCGCCGCCGGCCTCAAGATGCAGGGCATGGATGTCACCGTGCTCCACCTGATGCCCACCCTGATGGAGCGCCAGCTCGATCCCGCCGCTGGCTACCTGCTCGAAAGGGCCTTCAAGGATCGCGGTATATCAGTCATCACCAAGGCCAATACCAAGCAGGTGCTGGGCACCGACCGCGTCGAAGGCGTTGAGCTCAACGACGGCACCATCATCGATTGCTCCATGGTCGTCATGGCCGTCGGCATCCGTCCGGCTTCCGGCCTTGCCAAGGCCGCCGGCCTCGCCGTCAACCGCGGTATCGTGGTCGACGACCAGCTGCGCACCGATGACCCCCACGTCTTCGCCCTGGGCGAATGCGCCGAACACCGCGGCACCTGCTACGGCCTGGTCGCTCCGCTCTACGAAATGGGCGAAGTCCTGGCCAAGACCCTGGCCGGCCAGCCTTCCGCCTACCAGGGCTCGGTCACCTCGACCAAGCTCAAGGTCACCGGCATCGACCTCTTCTCCGCTGGCGATTTCGGCGAAGCCGAGGACCGCGAGGAAGTGGTGCTCCGCGATGCCAGCGCCGGCGTCTACAAGCGCCTCGTGCTCAAGGACGACCGCATCATCGGCGCCGTGCTCTACGGCGAGACTTCCGATGGCCCCTGGTATTTCGACCTGCTCAAGCGCGGCGTCGATACCCGCGAAATGCGCGACACACTCATATTCGGCCAGGCATATCAGGGCGGTGCCGCCCTGGACCCTATGGCGGCCGTTGCAGCCTTGCCGGATGAGGCAGAGATCTGTGGCTGTAACGGCGTGTGCAAAGGCAAGATCACCGGCGCTATCACTGGCAAGGGTCTCAACACCCTCGACGGCGTGCGCGCCCATACCAAAGCCTCCGCATCCTGCGGTTCCTGCACGCATCTGGTCGAACAACTGCTCCACGTCACCCTGGGTGACGCCTACAATCCCGCCGCCGTCCAGCCCATGTGCCCTTGCACGGAATACGGGCATGACGACGTCCGTCGCCTGATCATCGCCAAGGGCCTCAAGTCCATCCCGGCCGTGATGCAGGAGCTGGAGTGGAAGACCTCCTGCGGCTGCGCCAAGTGCCGCCCTGCCCTGAACTACTACCTGGTCTCCGATTGGCCGGGCGAATACGAAGATGACGGTCAGTCCCGCTTCATCAACGAGCGCGTCCACGCCAACATCCAGAAGGACGGCACCTATTCCGTCGTTCCGCGCATGTGGGGCGGTATGACCAATCCCAAGGAACTGCGCGCCATCGCCGATGTCGCCGACAAGTTCGCCATTCCGGCGGTCAAGGTGACCGGCGGCCAGCGCATCGATCTGCTGGGCGTCAAGAAGGAAGACCTGCCTCTGGTCTGGGCCGATCTCAATGCCGCCGGCATGGTCTCGGGCGCCGCCTATGCCAAGGGCCTGCGCACGGTCAAGACCTGCGTCGGCTCCGACTGGTGCCGCTTCGGTACCCAGGATTCGACCGGCCTCGGCATCCGCCTTGAGAAGTTCATGTGGGGCAGTTGGACCCCGGCCAAGGTCAAGCTCGCCGTCTCCGGCTGCCCGCGCAACTGCGCCGAAGCCACCTGCAAGGATATCGGCGTCATCTGCGTCGACTCTGGTTACGACATCCACTTCGCAGGCGCCGCCGGCCTCGACATCAAGGGCACCGAGCTGCTCTGCCATGCCGATACCGAGGACGAGGCGCTCGAGATCATCGTTGCCCTCACCCAGCTCTACCGCGAGCAGGGCCGCTATCTCGAACGTATCTACAAGTGGGCCAAGCGCGTCGGCACACCGTCTATCCTGGCCAATGTCGTCACCGACAAGGAAAAGCGCCGTCACTATTACGAGCGCTTCGTTTATTCGCAGACCTTCGCCCAGATTGACCCCTGGGAGGAGCGCGTCAACGGCAAGGACGCGCACGAATTCGCCGCCATGGCCGAATTCGGCATGCCCGTAGCAGCAGAATAGGGAGAGCCTTCATGAGCGACTGGATCGAGATCGGCACCATCGACGCCATTCCCCGCCGCGGCTCGCGCTGCGTCAACACTCCGGCCGGCAAGATCGCGGTCTTCCGCACCCAGGAAGACCAGGTCTTCGCCATCGAAAACCGCTGCCCGCACAAGCATGGTCCGCTCAGCGAAGGCATCGTTCACGGCGCCTCCGTCACCTGCCCGCTGCACAACTGGGTCTTCGACCTCACCACCGGCCAGGCCCTCGGCGCTGACGAGGGCCAGGTCAAGACCTACCCCATCGACCTGGTCGATGGTCGCATTTTCATGGCGTTCACGGCCGACCTGGTCGCCGCCGAATAGCTTAGTTCATTACCGTCAATAAGGAGCCGCAGGCGGTGCCTGCGGCAGGGAGTAAAAATGGCCTACGTCATACCTTCAGAATTTGTGACCAAGATGATCGACGCCGGTGAGGCAAAGGTCTTCATGTCCACCCGCGACACGCTGATCCGCGCCTATATGGCCGGCGCCATCCTGGCGCTCGCTGCGGCCTTCGCCATCACCATCAACGTGCAGACCGGCCAGCCGCTGGCCGGCGCCATCCTGTTCCCGGTCGGCTTCTGCCTGCTCTACCTCATGGGCTTCGACCTGCTGACGGGCGTCATGACGCTCGTGCCCCTCGCCCTCATCGACAAGCGCCCCGGCGTCACCCTGGCGGGCGTGCTGCGCAACTGGGGTCTGGTGTTCACCGGCAATTTCGCCGGCGCCTTCACGGTTGCGGTGATGATGGCCATCATCTTCACCTTCGGCTTCAGCCAGGCGCCCGATGCCATCGGCGAAAAGATCGGCCATATCGGCGAAGGCCGCACCGTCGGCTATGCCGCCCATGGCGCCGCCGGCATGCTGACCCTGTTCATCCGTGGCGTGCTCTGCAACTGGATGGTTTCGACCGGCGTCGTCGCCGCCATGATGTCGACCTCGGTATCCGGCAAGGTCATCGGCATGTGGATGCCCATCATGTTGTTCTTCTACATGGGCTTCGAGCATTCCATCGTGAACATGTACCTCTTCCCCTCGGGCATCATGCTGGGCGGCCAGTTCTCGATCATGGACTACCTGATCTGGAACGAAATCCCCACGGTCATCGGCAACATGGTCGGCGGCCTCGCCTTTGTCGGGCTGGCGCTCTACGCCACCCATGGTAGCCGAGCCACGCAGCGCGCTGCTTCGCTCAAGTATGCTCCCGCCGAATAGGCTACACACACTGTGACAGGCGTCCCGCATGGCGGGGCGCCTGTTCAGTCCAGGAGCCTCATGAGCGCCAGCCTCGCCATTTCCCTCGGACAACACTCCGACAAGGGTCTCAAGCCGGCCAATCAGGATTTCTATGGCGCGCTGATCCCGACCCAACCGGCGCTCGACCTCAAGGGCATAGCCATCGCCCTGGCTGACGGGATCTCCAGCAGCGACGTCAGTTCCATCGCCGCCCAGACGGCGATCAAGAGCTTCCTCGCCGACTATTACGACACATCCGACTCCTGGCCGGTCAAGACATCGGCCCACCGCGTCATCTCGGCCACCAATGCCTGGCTCCACGCCCAGACCCGCGCCCGCCAGGCCGATGATGTCGATAGCGGCTATGTCTGCACCCTGAGCGTGCTGGTGCTGAAATCGCGCGCCGCCCACATCTTCCACATCGGCGATTCCCGCATCTACCGGCTCGCCGGCCGCTCACTCGAGCAACTGACGGTGGACCACCGTATCGCCGCCGGCGCAGACCGCTTCTATCTGGGCCGCGCCCTCGGCATTGGTGGCAATGTCGAGGTCGATTACCGCAGCGTCCCGGTCGGGGTCGGCGATATCTTCGTGCTCACCACCGACGGCGTCCACGAACATGTCGATGGCGCCATTGTCGCCGAGGCCATCGAGGATCATCCCGACGATCTCGACGCCGCCGCCCGGCACATTGTCACGCGTGCCCTCGGCAATGGCAGCACTGACAATCTCACCATCCAGATCGCCCGCATCGATGCCCTGCCCGGCGGCGAGGCCGCCGACTTCCTCGGTCAGTCCGCCGACCTGCCACTTCCCCCACCCATCGAGCCCGGCACCGATTTCGACGGCTACCGCATCCTGCGCCCCCTGCACGCCAATGGCCGCAGCCAGGTCTTTCTAGCCCAGGACAACACCGATGGCCGCGTCGCCGTGATCAAGGTTCCGGGTCTCGACATGCGCGACGACCCGACATTCCTCCGTCGCTTCATGATGGAGGAGTGGATTGCCCGGCGTCTCAATACGCCGCATGCCCTGCGCATCCACCAGCAGGACCGCAAACGTCACTACCTCTATCTCGCCACCGAATATGTCGATGGGCAGACCCTCACCCAGTGGATGACCGACAATCCGCGCCCGGATCTCAACGCAGTGCGCGATCTGGTCGAGCAGATCGCCCGTGGCCTCAACGCCTTCCATCGCCAGGAAATGGTGCACCAGGACCTGCGCCCCGACAACATCATGATCGACAGGACCGGCACGGTTGTCATCATCGACTTCGGCTCCACCAAGGTGGCCGGCGTGGTCGAGGCCCAGCCGGTGGAGAACGAAGCCCTGCTCGGCACCGTGCAATATGCGGCGCCGGAATACCGCATCGGCGACACCGGCACCGACCGCTCCGACCAGTTCTCCCTTGGCGTCATTGCCTACCAGATGCTGACGGGACAGCTACCCTACGGCGCCGATGCGGCAATGCTGCGCAATCGCAGCAACCTCACCCGTCTGCGCTATCAGACCGCACCCGCCGATCGCATCCCCGAATGGGTCGATCGCGCAATCGAAAAGGCCGTCCACCCCGACCCAGCACAGCGCTACGAGGCACTGTCGGAGTTCATCTACGACCTCCGCCATCCCAATCCAGCCTTCGCCGCCATGCCGCCACGCTCCCTGCTGGTCCGCAACCCGGTGCTGTTCTGGCAACTGCTCTGCCTCGCATTGGCGGGCACAGTCGCCGTGCTGCTGACGCTGTTGTTGGGACGCTAGGCCAGCGTCCCAACTCCGTTTCTATTTCATGGTCGGCATCTGGAATTCGGCGCCATCCTTGATGCCCGATGGCCAGCGCGCGGTCACAGTCTTGGTCCTGGTCCAGAACTTGATCGCGTCCGTACCATGCTGGTTGAGGTCGCCGAAGGCACTCGCCTTCCAGCCGCCAAAGCTGTGATAGGCCAGCGGCACCGGCACGGGCACATTGATACCGACCATGCCGATATTGACCCGCGCCGCGAAGTCCCGCGCCGCGTCCCCGTCGCGGGTGAAGATCGCCGTGCCATTGCCATAGGGATTGTCCATGGTCAGCTTGAGCGCGTCCTCATAGGTCTTGGCGCGGACGACCGACAGCACCGGCCCGAATATCTCTTCCTTGTAGATGTCCATCTCTGATGTGACATTGTCGAACAGGCTTGGCCCGACGAAATAGCCGTTCTCATAGCCCTGCAGCGTGAACCCGCGTCCATCGACCGCCAGGGTCGCGCCTTGGGCGATGCCGGATTCCACCAGCGCCGCGATACGATCCTTGGACGCCTTGGTGATGACGGGGCCCATTTCGGATGCCTTGTCGGTCGCCGGACCCACCTTGAGCTTCTCGATGCGCGGCTTGAGAGCAGCAACGATGCGATCGGCCGTCTCCTTGCCGACAGGTACGGCAACCGAAACCGCCATGCAGCGTTCGCCGGCCGAGCCGTAGCCGGCCCCCATCAGCGCGTCGGCAGCCTTTTCCATGTCCGCGTCGGGCATGATGATCATGTGGTTCTTGGCCCCGCCGAAAGCCTGCACGCGCTTGCCCTCGGAGGCGGCCGTTGCATAGACATAGCGGGCGATCGGCGTCGAACCCACAAAGCTCACGGCGCCGATCTGCTCGTGGTGCAGGATGCCGTCGACCACCGACTTGCCGCCGTGAACGACGTTGAGCACGCCCTTGGGCAGCCCGGCCTCGATAGCCAGCTGTGCCAGCCGTACCGGCACCGACGGGTCCCGCTCCGATGGCTTGAGGATGAAGGCATTGCCGGCGGCGATGGCCGGCGACAGCATCCAGAGCGGGATCATGGCCGGAAAGTTGAACGGCGTGATGCCCGCGCCAATACCGACAGCCTGGCGCATGGAATACATGTCGATCCCCGGCCCGGCTCCATCGGTGAACTCGCCCTTGAGCAGGTGCGGTGCGCCCGCCACGAATTCGGCCACTTCCAGCCCGCGCAGGATATCGCCCTTGGCGTCCTCGACGGTCTTGCCATGCTCGGCGCTCAGCAGTTCGGCCAGCGCATCCATGTCGCGATTGATCAGCGCCACGAAGTTGAAGAACACGCGGGCGCGGCGCTGCGGATTGGTGGCGGCCCACTTGGGCTGGGCGGCGGCGGCCGAAGCCACGGCGGCGTTCAGGTCCGCCTCGGTGGCAAGGGCCACGCGCGCCTGTACCTCGCCCGTTGCAGGATTGAACACGTCCTGGAATTCGGCGCTGTTGCCCGATGTTTCGACGCCGTCGATGAAATGGCCGATGCTGCGCATGAGAGTCTCCCTTGTTGCGGAACACTCTTGGCGCTACACCTCACGCATCGCAACACGATAGATTTCGCATCTGTTGTGCGAAAATTATAGCACATGCACGCCCACAACGCGGGTAGAAGGACTTAGGAGGCGCAATGAACTGGGACGACGTTCGCATTTTCCTCGCCGTCGCCCGCCACGGCCAGATCCTGGGGGCTGCGAAATCCCTCGCGCTCAATCACGCCACCGTCGCCCGGCGGCTTACCGCGCTCGAAACGGCGCTCGGCAGCAAGCTCTTCACCCGCAAGACCAACGGTTCGGAGCTTTCGGGGGATGGCGAGCGCTTTCTCGTCCATGCCGAGCGGATGGAAAGCGCCATGCTGGCGGCCCGGGAAGCAACCGGCGCCGATAGCCTCATTGAGGGCAGCGTGCGCGTTGGCGCGCCCGACGGCTTCGGCGTCGCCTTTCTCGCCCCGCGACTCGGCGAATTGACCGAGCGCCACAAGGGCCTGCGCATCGAGCTGGTTCCGGTGCCGCGCGCCTTCTCCCTCTCCCGCCGCGAGGCCGACATAGCCGTTACCCTGGAACGCCCCCGCGAGGGTCGGCTCGTCGCCCGCAAGCTGACCGACTATCGCCTCGGCCTCTATGCAGCCCGCGCCTATCTCGCCGCGCATGGCACGCCGCTAACGCTCGATGAACTCGCCGACCACCGCCTCATCGGCTATGTCGAGGACCTGCTCTATACCACCTCGCTCGACTACACCGCCGAGTTCCTCAAGGGCTGGCGCTCCAGCCTCGCGGTCTCTTCGGCCATGGGCCAGACCGAGGCGGTCCGGTCAGGCGCTGGCATCGGCATCCTCCACGCCTTCATGGCGCGGCCCGACGCCGATCTGGTGCCCGTGTTGCCGCAGCACACCTTGACGCGCAGCTACTGGACCGTGGTGCATGAAGACCTGCGTTCCATCCGCCGCGTCGGCACCGTGGCCGAATTCCTGACTGACATTGTCCGGCGCGACCACGCCATTTTCTAGCCGGCACTCCAGATGTCGCGCACGAGTCTCTGCATCAGCAGCGACTCGCTCCAGCGATCGGTCAGGTCGCGGCCATCGCCCCCCGAAATCGCATAATAGGGCCCCGGCCCCAGCTCGCACATGAAGCTCAGTTCCGCGTCATCAGCCGCCCGCCGGCGCCAACTGGCAAAGCCCCGCGTCCACCAGGCGACAAACTGCTCCACATAGGGCTGGTGCTGCGCAAAGCTCAGCGGCAGTTGCACCTGCCCACTCCCCGCGACCCGTCCATGATAGGCCCATGCATGATCCAGAATCTGGCCAATCTGCCGGTCGGTCTCGTCGGACACCGGCAGTTCCACCTCCCGCGCCACCACATAATGCGACAGGTCCGCCAACAGCTTCACATCAGGCACCGCCTCAAGCAGATCGAGCGTGAACAGCAGGTCATTGGTCAGCCGTCCGCGATGGGTCTCCACATAAACCGGGAAATCCACCTGCGCCGTCATCGCCTCCAGCCGCTGCAGCAGGCTCACCGCCTCTGCAAGCGTCCGCGGGCGCATATTGAGCTGCAGGTTGAGGTGATGGAGGCCATATCTGGTCCCCCGCTCCAGCGCCGCCGGGACCTGCCCGATATCGGTGGGCAGGCACAAGCCCTCGACCACCAACCCTTCGGCACGCGCCAGTTCCGCGCTCCTCCGCGCCGTCGCGTCATCCTCCCACATCGTGCCGAAACCGTCGAAGCCGGCGCCCTTGATCAAGGCGACATTCTCCTCCAGCGACCGCTCGACCGGCACATCGCGAAGAGCCTGCATCGCCCAAAGCGATTGCAGCACCAGCAGTTTCTGCATCGTCATGCCCCTATGTCGACCCAGCGCTGCTCCCGGTGACTCTGCGCCATGGCATGCACGGCTCGTTCGATGCCAAGCCCGGTCTCGAAGTCGATCACCCGCGCCTGCTCCCCTTCTATCGCCTTGAGCAGCTCATGGCATTCGATGATCTTGAGATCATTGAAGCCCAGCCCATGCCCTGGCGCCGGAATGAATCGATCATAGGGCCCGTGCTGGGGCGCGGCGAGAATGCTGCGGAAGCCCTGCTCCGTCGGCTTGTCCGAGGTGACATAGAGCTGCAGCTCGTTCATTCGCTCCTGGTCGTAGACGACGCTGCCCTTGCTGCCGAAAATCTGCAGCGCGATGCGCCCCTTGCGGCCCCAGGCCGACCGGCTGAGCGCCATCACGCCACTTATCCCCGCACCCAGCTCAAACAGTACACTGGCGATATCGAACGTCTCCACCGCCCGGCGCGTGCCGTCTTTGGTGGGCCGGTCGGCATAGGGCTTGGAGAGATGCGCGAAGACCCTGGTGACCGGCCCGAACATCACCTGCAACAGGCTCAGGGGATGCACACCGAAATCGTCCAGCGCCCCATAGCCAGAGCTCGCCTCGCTCTTCCAGTAGAACAGGGCCTCGGGGTCGGCCATGAAGTCCTCATCCATTTCAAGACGGACATGGTTGACCACCCCGATCGTGCCCTCGCTAAGGATGGCGCCGATCTGCCGCACGAGGGGATTCTGGATATAATTGTAACCCAGCACCGCCACCTTGCCCGACGCTCTGGCCGCTGCGGCCATGCGCTCGGCATCATCGAGCGCCACCGCCATCGGCTTTTCGCACCAGACATGCTTGCCCGCCTCCAGCGCCGCGATGGCCATTTCGGCGTGAAACGCATTGGGCGTGGTCACCGACACCACGTCGACCTCAGGGTCGGCGATCAGCTCGCGCCAGTCGCCCGTCGACCGCGCGAAGCCGAACTCATCGGCCCGCTGCCGGGCGATGTCGGCATTGACCTCGGCCAAGTGGACCAGGAGCGGCCTGGGACCGTCCCCGAACACCGCCTTGACCCCGTTCCAGGCCAATGCGTGGCACTTTCCCATATAGCCGGTACCGACAAGGCCAACGCCGATTGTTGTTTTCATTCCGTCCTCCGCCCTTGGCGAAATGAATAGTTCATCTATTCCATTTCCGGAATAGGCTTTCTAACGCGACTTGATTGCCGCCCCATATTGGGGATTATGGGCACAACAGCGAGAGCACGCCATGCCCGATACATCAGCCAAATTGCAGCCCCCGCAGGATTTCGACGCCCTCCGCGCCACCATTCTCGAACGCAAGGGCGAGTTGCCCAAGCGGCTGACGCAGGTGGCGGTCTATGCCCTCGATCATCCCGACGAAATCGCCTTCGGCACCGCCGCCAGCATCGCGCTGTCGGCCGATGTGCAGCCCTCCACGCTGGTGCGCTTTGCCCAGCATTTTGGTTTTGACGGCTTTTCCGGCCTGCAACTGCTGTTTCGCGCCCGCCTGCGCGAACGCACTTCGTCCTACGAGGAACGCCTGCGCATTTTGGAGCAGGATGGCGCGGCGCTCGCCGAAAGCACCACCATTTTCAATGGCTTCGTCGCAGCGGCGCATCGCTCCATCGACGCCATTGCCGCTGCCGTCGAGCCCGAGGCGTTTGAACGCGCGGTGACGTTGCTGGCCGGCGCCGATACCATCTACCTCATCGCCAAGCGCCGCTCCTATCCAATTAGCAGCTACATGGCCTATGCCTTTGGCAAGCTGAAGGTGCGCTGCCAACTGGTCGGGACCTCCGCCGGCATCGACGACGACATGCTGGCCATGGCCACGGCAAGGGATGCCGCCTTCGCCGTCAGCTTCTCTCCCTACGCGTCCGAGAGCGCCGCCCAGGCCCGCTCGATGGCCGCCCGCGGCATTCCCGTCGTATCGCTCACCGATTCGGCCTTCTCGCCGCTGGCGGAGTGCTCCGCCGAATGGTTCGAGGTGGTGGAGGCCGACCATGCCGGCTTCCGCTCGCTGTCCGCCAGCATGGCCTTCGCCATGGCCCTGACCGTTTCCATTGCCGAAAAGCGTCGACGCGGCTGAGCCACACTGCGCGATGAACGGATTATGATCGCATTCTGGGCGGGACAGTTGAATTCCAGTGTTGGAATGAATATTCCAGATTGACGAATAGTCAGAATTTGTGTTTCGTTGCTGCAACCAGCAGCGCTGGATGATTGCATATTGGCCCAAGGCCGCATGGGAGGATTGCCGTGACCAACGCGCACCCCGATGACGGGACGAAAACTCTCGACGTCATTACCATCGGCCGCGCCTCGGTTGACCTCTATGGCCAGCAGATCGGGACGCGGCTGGAGGATATCGGCACCTTCGCCAAATCGGTTGGTGGCTGCCCCGCCAATATCGCCGTGGGCACCGCCCGCCTGGGCCTCAAGTCGGCTTTGATCACCCGCGTCGGCAACGAGCAAATGGGCCGCTTCATCCGCGAACAGCTCGATCGCGAGGGTGTCGAAACCTCGGGCGTCGCCACCGACCCCAACCGCCTCACGGCCTTGGTCCTGCTTTCGGTCGAGGCCGAAGGCGTCTCGCCGATGATCTTTTATCGCACCGACTGCGCCGACATGGCGCTCGACGAAAGCAATATCGACGAAGCGCTGATTGCCTCGGCCCGATCAATTGTCGTCACTGGCACGCACTTCTCCCGCCCCAACAGCGAGGCCGCCCAGAAAAAGGCCATCCGCCTCGCCAAGGCCAATGGCGCGCGTGTTGCTTTCGATATCGACTATCGGCCCAATCTATGGGGCCTGGCCGGCCACGATGCCGGCTTCGAGCGCTATGTCGCCTCCGACATCGTCTCGGAGAAATACAAGTCCATCCTGCCCGATTGCGATCTCATCGTCGGCACCGAAGAAGAGGTGCTCATCGCCTCCGGCCAGGCCGACCTGCTCTCCGCGCTCAGGACGATCCGCTCCCTATCCTCCGGCACGATCGTCCTGAAGCGCGGCCCCATGGGTTGCATTGTCTATGACGGCGCCATTCCCGATGACCTGGAACACGGCATTGTCGGCAAGGGCTTCCCGATCGAAGTCTATAATGTCCTGGGCGCCGGCGACGCCTTCATGAGCGGCTGGCTGCGCGGCTGGCTGAAGAGCGAACCCCACGCCACCAGCGCCACCTGGGCCAATGCCTGCGGCGCCTTCGCGGTATCCCGCCTGCTCTGCGCCCCGGAATATCCGAGCTGGGAAGAGCTCAGCCATTTCCTGGCCCATGGCAGCAGCGAACGCGCCCTGCGCAAGGATGCCGGGCTCAACCACATTCACTGGGCGACGAACCGCCGCCGCGACATTCCGAGCCTCACCGCCCTGGCGATCGACCATCGTAGCCAGCTCGAAGACCTGGCCAATGGCGATGCCAGGCTGCTGGCGCGTATCCCCGCCTTCAAGACCCTGGCCGTCAAGGCCGCCGTGAAAGTGGCCAATGGCCGGCCCGGCTTCGGCATGCTGCTCGACGACAAGTATGGCCGCGAAGCGCTCTTCGCCGCTGGCGGCATCAAGGACTTCTGGATCGGCAAGCCGATCGAGCTGCCGGGCTCACGGCCGCTGCAATTCGAATTCAGCCAGGATCTCGGCTCGCGGCTGGTCGACTGGCCGGTTGATCACTGCATCAAGGTGCTCTGCTTCTATCATCCCGACGACCCAGCCGACCTCAAGCGCGCCCAGGTCGAAAAGCTCCGCTCGGCCTATGAGGCTGCACGCAAGGTGGGCCGCGACCTGCTGGTCGAGATCATCGCCGGCAAGCACGGCACATTGGCAGACGACACCATCAGCCGCGCCCTCACCGAACTCTATGACGCTGGCATCAAGCCCGATTGGTGGAAGCTCGAGCCGCAGGCCAGCCGCGCCGCCTGGGCGGCCATCGATCAGGTCATCGAAGCCAACGACCCATATTGCCGTGGCGTGGTGCTGCTGGGCCTCGAGGCCTCCCATGAAGTGCTCGAAGCCAGCTTTGCCGCCGCCCGCACCTCCCGCACCGTCAAGGGCTTCGCCGTCGGCCGCACCATCTTTGCGGAGTCGGCAAAGAGCTGGCTGGCAGGTACAATAAGCGACGAGGATGCGGTGGCCGACATGGCCCGCAAGTTCGGCGCACTGGTTGAGGTATGGGAGCGGCTGGGCGAGAGCAAGGCGGCGTAGCCTGTTGCCTATCAACCTCATGGTGACCTGTCGAACCACGAAGTTGATCTAGCACCATGTTGCCACGACCTCGTCCTTCGACAAGCTCAGGATGAGGTCTACCGAATTATCAGCGTCTAGGCGCTACTACGAGGAACAAGGCCAAATGAGCCCAAACACGATCCGCCTCACGATGGCCCAGGCCGTGGCGAAATTCCTGACCATGCAGAAGACCGTGATCGACGGCGAGACCGTGCCGATCTTCGGCGGCGTCTTCGCCATTTTTGGCCACGGCAACGTGGCCGGCATCGGCGAGGCGCTCCATGGCATCAAGGACACCCTGCCCACCTATCGGGCGCAGAACGAGCAGGCCATGGCCCATTCGGCCATCGCCTATGCCAAGGCCAGCTTCCGCCGCCGCTTCATGGCCTGCACCACCTCCATCGGCCCCGGTGCGCTCAACATGGTCACCGCAGCCGCCCTGGCCCATGTGAACCGCCTGCCGGTCCTGCTTCTCCCCGGCGACGTCTTCGCCAACCGCCTGCCCGACCCGGTATTGCAGCAGGCCGAGGATTTCGGTGACGGCACGGTCACCGTAAATGACTGCTTCAAGCCCGTCAGCCGCTATTTCGACCGCATCACCCGCCCCGAGCAGATCATCCCGGCCCTGCGCCGCGCCATGGCCGTGTTCACCGACCCGGCCGAATGCGGTCCGGTCACGCTCAGCCTCTGCCAGGACGTGCAGGCCGAGGCCTATGACTATCCCGAGAGCTTCTTTGCGGAAAAGGTCTGGCACATCCGCCGTCCGATGCCTGATGCCGACGAATTCGCCGAGGCGGCAGCCGCCCTGCTCCAGGCCAGGAACCCGGTCATCATTGCCGGCGGCGGCGTGCTCTATTCCGAGGCCAGCCAGGCCCTGCGCAATTTCGCCGAACGTCATGGCGTTCCGGTGATGGAAACCCAGGCCGGCAAATCCAGCCTGCCACACGATCACCCCCTCAACATGGGCTCGGTCGGCGTCACCGGCAGTTCCGCCTCCAACGCGCTGGCCGAGGAGGCCGATGTCGTTCTCGCCGTCGGCAGCCGTCTGCAGGATTTCACCACCGGCTCCTGGGCGCTGTTCAAGAACGACAACCTCAAGATCATCGGCCTCAATACCCAGCCCTTCGACGCCCATAAGCACCACGCGCTGCCTTTGGTCGCCGATGCCAGGGTGGGCCTGGACGCGCTCAACCAGGCGCTGACCGGCTGGCAGGCCGAACCTGCCTGGACCGACAAGGCCAAAGCCGGCAAGGACGAGTGGCTGATTGCTGCCGACCAGGCCACCGCCTCCACCAATGCCGAACTGCCCTCCGACGCCCAGGTGATCGGCGCAGTGCAGCGCGCGCGCGAAAGCGCCACGCTGGTCTGCGCCTCGGGCGGCCTGCCGGGCGAATTGCACAAGCTGTGGAAGGCCGGCGGCCCGGGCAGCTACCACATGGAATATGGCTTCTCCACCATGGGCTACGAAATCGCAGGCGGCCTCGGCGTCAAGCTGGCCCGCCCCAATGACGACGTCGTCGTCATGGTCGGCGATGGCAGCTACATGATGATGAATTCAGAGATTGTCAGCTCGATCATGCTGGGCGCCAAGCTCACCATCGTGCTGCTCGACAATGCGGGCTTCGGTTGCATCAACCGCCTGCAGATGGCCACCGGCGGCGCGAACTTCAACAATCTGTTGAAGGACACCCACCATGTCACCCTGCCCGGAATCGATTTTGCCGCCCACGCCGCCGCGATGGGCGCAATCGCGCGCAAGGTGAGCTCGATCGCCGAACTGGAAACGGCATTGCAGGAAACCGAAAGCGCCGACCGCACCGCCGTCATCGTCATCGACACCGACCCCCTGATTACCACCGATGCCGGTGGCCACTGGTGGGACGTGGCCGTGCCCGAGGTGAGTGATCGCCCACAGGTCAATGCAGCCCGCGAGGCCTATGTAAAGGCCCTGCAGGCGCAGCGCGCGGGGTAGCTGGCTACCAACCACTGGGTCATTCCGGCGAAGGCCGGAATCCAGGTCCGGCAAGCGCCGCAAACACAGTAGCTGGGGCGATACGCGGACATGGATCCCGGCCTTCGCCGGGATGACATCGCGAAATGAACTGGCCCCGTGGGCAAAAAAACTTGGAGCAAACACCTTGAAAGCCAAACTCGGCATGTCCCCCATTGCGTGGTGGAACGACGACCTCGTTGAACTGAGCGATGACGTATCGCTGGAGGAATGCCTGCGCCAGTCGCGCTCGGCCGGCTTTACCGGCATGGAAAAGGGCCGCCGCTTCCCCGACGATCCCTCGGTCATGCTCCCCATCCTCAAGGCCGCCGACGTGACGCTCTGCGGCGGCTGGTTTTCCGGCACGCTGGTCGACGAAGACCTCGCCGCCAATCAGGCCCGCATCGCGCCCATGATCGAGCTGTTCAAGGCCGTCGACGCGCCCTGCATCGTCTATGGCGAAGTCGGCCGCTCCATCCAGGGCAAGCGGGACATCCCGCTGGCGCAGAAGCCGAAACTCGCCTACGACGAGATGAAGGCCTATGCCCGCAAGGTCACCCAGTTCGGCGAATGGTGCGCCGAGCAGGGCATGCCGCTAAGCTATCACCATCATATGGCGGCCGTGGTCGAGACCGAGGCCGAGCTCGACGCCTTCATGGCGAATTCCGGCGAGGGCATCCCGCTGCTGCTCGATGCCGGCCATCTGGCCTTTGCCGGCGGCAATGTGCTCCGCGCCATCGACAATCACCACGCCCGCATCAACCACGTGCACGTCAAGGACGTCCGCATGGACGTCATCAACAAGCTCGACCGCAGCAGGCAATCCTTCCTCGATGCCGTAGCCCTGGGCGCCTTCACCGTCCCCGGCGACGGCTCGCTGGATTTCGGCTCCATCGTGCAGAAGTTCGCCGATTACGGCTACGAAGGCTGGTTCGTCGTTGAGGCAGAACAGGACCCCAAGCCCAATCCACCCCTGCGCATGGCGCAGGTCGGCTACAAGGAACTGATGCGCGTCATGACATCAGCCGGCTACACCGTCGAAACCCAGGGCTTTCCTAACCGGTGAGCTTTCCCGTAGAACCCCTCCAGACATGTCCAGGAGGATGCCGTGTTGGCTCTAAAGCCCAATGACCTGAATTGGTTTCGACCCCTGTGGCGGCGCGTCGCCGTTACGGGGTTCCTCGCGGTGTGGTGCGCCTGGGAATGGCTGTGGAACCGCGAGCCCTTCTGGGGCCTGCTGGTGGGCGCGGCCCTCGCCTATTCGCTCTACAATTTCTTCTATGCCTTCCCCAAGGAGGGGACGACCGATGAGCAACTCCCGCCTGCGAATCCGCCCGAAGGCGAAGACGGGCCTCGTTCATGAGGTAACCCCGGCCTCGGCCGGCTGGACCTATGTCGGCTTCGCCCTGCACCGGCTCGACGCCGGCACGGTGACCGGCGGCAATAGCGGGACGCAGGAGCTGTGCCTGGTGCTGGTGAGCGGCAAGGCGCGGATATCAGTGGATGGTGTAGATTTCGGCGAGATCGGTGAGCGCATGAGCCCCTTCGAGGGCGCGCCCTGGGCCGTCTACGTGCCATCAGGCAGCGAATGGGTGGCCGATGCCACCACCGTGCTCGAGCTGGCCGTCTGCGCCGCGCCCGGCGGCGGCGACTTCCCGGCCAGGGTCATCGCGCCCGGCACGCATCCCCGCATCACCCGCGGCCGCGGCGCCAATGTCCGCCACGTCTACAACATCATGCCCGAAGACGATGGCGCGGCTCACTCGCTGCTGGTGGTCGAGGTCATCACCCCCCAGGGCAATACGTCGTCCTACCCCCCGCACAAGCACGATCAGGACAACCTGCCGCACGAAAGCCTGCTCGAGGAAACCTACTATCACCGCCTGAACCCGCCGCAGGGCTTTGCCTTCCAGCGCGTCTATACCGATGACCGGAGCCTGGACGAGGCCATGGCGGTGGAAGATGGCGACGTGACGCTGGTCCCCAAGGGCTACCACCCGGTGGGAACCACGGCGGGCTACGACCTCTACTATCTCAACGTCATGGCCGGGCCGCGGCGGGTGTGGAAATTCCACAATGCGCGCGAGCATGAGTGGCTGTTGAGTTAGGCCGCGTCCCTATCCAGGTCTCGTATGGTCGTCATTTCCCGGCTTGTCCGGGCAATCCATCTTTCCCGCGCTCTGAAGTATGGATCACCCGGACAAGCCGGGTGATGACGCTGGAGGGGCCCCATTGGCATTAGGGCCGACGACCTCCTACCGCCCCTGGAACACGCTCTTGTCCGCCAGCACCCCGGTCACTTCACTCAGCTTGACCGTCCGCCCCTCCTTCACCGACTTCAGCGCCGCATCGGCCATGGCCAGCGCGATCAGCCCGTCCAGCCCGCTCGGCAAAGCCGGGGACTTCGACTCCACAGCGTCGATGAAGGCACTGATTTCGCGGGCATAGGCCTCGGTATAGCGTGTCATGAAGAAGTCATGCAGCGGCGGGCGGGTATAGCCGGCCGCATTGGCGATCTCGATCGACACCGGCCGCTGGTTCTCGGCGGCGACGGCGCCCTTGGAGCCATGCACCTCGATGCGCTGGTCATAGCCATAGGTGGCGCGGCGCGAATTGGAGATGGTGGCGTGCTTGCCCGAGGCGGTGGAGAGCATCACCGAAACGCTGTCATAGTCCCCCGCCTCGCCGATCGCCTTGTCGACCAGCACCGAGGCCTGCGCCGTCACGGCGTCGACCTCTTCGCCCAGCAGCCAGCGCGCCATGTCGAAATCGTGGATGGTCATGTCGCGGAAGATGCCGCCCGAACGCTTGATATAGTCCACCGGCGGCGCGCCGGGGTCGCGCGAGACGATGGTCACCATCTCCACCGCACCGACCTCGCCCTTGGCGATCACATCGCGCACGGCCATGAAATGCGGGTCGAAGCGGCGGTTGAAGCCCACCATCAGCGTCGCGCCCTCGGCATCGACCACCTTGAGGCAAGCCTTGACCCGCTCGACGTCGAGGTCGATCGGCTTCTCGCAGAAGATTGCCTTGCCGGCGCGCGAGAACTGCTCGATCAGGTCGGCATGGGTGTCGGTCGGCGTGCAGATGACCACGGCGTCGATATCATCAGAGGCCAGGATTTGCGCGATGGTGCGGATCTCGCAGCCATACTGGCCAGCGAGGTCGGCGGCAGCCTTCTCGAAGGCATCGGCCACTGCGACCAGCTTGGCCTTTGGGCTCGCGGTAATGGCCTTGGCATGCACCTTGCCGATGCGGCCGGCGCCCAGCAGGCCGAAACGAACAGTCATGATAGTCCTCTTCAAATAAGGGCCGCCCTGAAGGCGGCCCGCAAGTTACGTCGGGAGATGGAGGCAGGATTTAGACGAAGGCCGCCTCACCGTCGATGCCGGACTTGACGCCCGTGATCAGCGAGACGATTTCGTTGCCGTCGGTCTTGTCGCGGTCGACGGCGCCGACAATTCGGCCCCGGCGCCAGACCCAGACCTTGTCGACCAGGTCGAGCACCTGGCGCAGATTGTGGCTGATCAGGATGAGCGGAATGCCGCGCTTCTTGAGGCCGCGGATGATGTTTTCCACCTGCGCGGTTTCCTGCACGCCGAGCGCTGCCGTGGGCTCGTCCATGATGATGAGCTTGCTGGCGAAGGTCGCCGCCCGGCTGATGGCCACGCATTGGCGCTGCCCGCCGGACATGTTCCGGATTTTGTTCTTGACGTCGGGGATCTTGACCCCCGTCGTCTGCAGCGCGCCAACGGCCTTCTGGGTCATAGAGCGTTCATTGAGAATGCTGAACGGCCCAAGGTTGAAATAGGTCTCCTCGCGGCCAAGGAACAGGTTGGACGGCACGTCCAGGTCGTCGGCCAGCGCCAGGTTCTGGAACACGGTCTCGATGCCGTGGTCGCGGGCTTCGATCGGGTTCTTGAACGAGACTTCCTGCCCATCAAAGAAGATCTTGCCCGAAGTCGGCTGTTCGACGCCGGTGATCTGGCGCACGAAAGTGGACTTGCCCGCCCCGTTGTCGCCCACGATGGCGACGTGTTCGCCATCGCGCAGGATGAAGTCGGCAGCCTCGAGCGCGTGAACGCCGCCATAGTGCTTGGTCAGGGCTTCGGTGCGCAGGATGATTTTGCGATCGTCAGCGGACATGTTGATTTCCTCCCCTGATCCGGTCAGGACCGGCCGCGCATGCGCTGGCGATAGACGTCCAGCACCACGGCGATGACAATGATCGCGCCCTTGATCATCTCCTGGTAGTAGGCGTCGAGCCTCAGGAAGGTGAACCCGGAGATGATGACGCCGAAGATCAGCATGCCCAGCGTGGTACCGATAATCGAACCGCGGCCGCCCGAGAGCGAGGTGCCGCCGATAACTGCCATGGCGATGGCGTCGAGTTCATACATCACGCCGGCGCCGGCCTGGGCGGTAAGACCGCGAGCGGCCAGCACGATGCCGGCAAGGGCCGCCAGACCGCCGGCAATTGCATAGACCAGCATCAGGTGATGCTCGACATTGATGCCCGAGACCCGGGCCGCCTGCTCATTGGAGCCTATGGCATAAGTACGCCGGCCGTAGACGGTGAAGCGCAGGATCAGCGTGAACAGCGCCGCGACAATGATGAAGATGAGCACCGGGTTCATCCCCGCCCCGATGGAGGCAAAGCCCTCGGTAGGGAACGAGATCGGCTGACCCTTGGTGTACCACTTGGAGAAGCCGCGCGCGGTCACCATCATGCCCAGCGTGGCAATGAAGGGCGGGATCTTGGTGTAGGCGATCAGCGCCCCGTTCACGAGGCCGGCGGCCAGGCCGCATATGAGCCCCGCGGCGACCGGAATGATGACCGGAAGGTCGGTGAGTGCCGGGAAAACGGCCCGTTCATGGGTCGAAACCTGCGCCAGACTCATGGCGATCATCGCAGTGGCGCCGACCAGCGAACCCGACGACAAATCGATACCGCCGGTGATGATGACCTGGGTCACGCCCACGGCGATAATGCCCACGATCGAGACCTGCAGCACCATGATCGACAGGCGCTGGAAATTGAACAGGAAGCTCTGGCCCTGGAATATCCAGCCCAGCACCTCGAACACCAGCGCGATCAGGATAAGCCCGATAAAGACGTTGAACTCTGCCGGACGCTGGCGCCTGGACTTATCCGGCGCCCCAGCAGTGCCGGTTGCGGTTGCCGCTTCTGCCATGATCTCCCCCTTCGGATTTCGCATCCATTTGCTGCAAGGTCGGCCTGGGCATGGCGGCACAGGCGCGGGCTTATAGTCTACGCCCGGATTTCGCCCCGCGTGACCAAATTCGGCGCGGGCGGGCAGTTGTGACGGGTGACGGCAGGTCGCCGTCACCCCGATTGTGTCATGCGGCCGGCCGCTTAGTTGGCCGACAGATAATCACCGATATTGGCGGGGGTGACGAGTTCGAACGGCACCCACACTTCGCGCTCCACGGCTTCGCCGCGAGCAAGGGCCAGCGCCGCATCGAGTGCCCCGGAGCCCTGCGCCGCGGCATTCTGGAACACGGTAACGTCCAGGTCGCCGGCCTGCATGGCAGCCAGGGCATCCTGCGTGGCATCGACACCACCGACAACGACGCTGGCCATATCGACCCCGGCGGCCTTCATGGCCTGGATGGCGCCGATGGCGCTCTCGTCATTGTTGGCAATGACCGCGTCGAATGCCACCCCTGCCGACAGCCAGTTGGTCATCAGGTCGGCGGCCTGGGTGCGCTGCCAATTGGAGGTCTGCTCGTCGACGATCTTCATGAACGAGCATTCCGGCGTGGCGATCACGTCGTGGATGTCCTGGGTGCGCTGGCGGGCAGCCTGGTTGGACAGTTCGCCCATGATCACCAGGATATTGGCTTCGGTCTTGCCGGCCTCGGTCAGCAGGCGGCAGACTTCCTTGGTCTCGAGCGTGCCGGAGTCCACTTCGTTGGACGCCACGAAAGCCTGGTTGTCGGGCAGGTTTTCCAGGTTGACCGGCTGGCGGTTGACATAGACCAGCGGAATGCCGGCCTGATCGGCGAGCGCGGACATGGCTTCGGTGGCATCGGTATCGACCGGATTGACGACGATGGCGTCGACGCCCGAGGCGATGAAGTTCTGGATCTGGTTGAGCTGTTTGCCCACGTCATTCTGGGCGTCTTCAATCTGGATTTCGACGCCTTCGAGCGTGCCGGCATATTCCTCGATGCCGTTGCGCAGCACGGTCAGGAAATTATCGTCAAACAGCGCCATCGAAACGCCGACCGTCTCGGCCATGGCGCCCGACGTCAACATCGTGGTCGCCAGGGCGGCCAATGCGATCTTCTTCATTTCGTTCTCCTCCACAGAGCGGGCGTCCGGTTTCGCCCCCGTTTTCTCCGGATATTCCCTATCGGGAAGTGCCTTGGTCTCAGGCGGCGCGCGCCTTGAGGCCGTCGATGACGAAATTCATGGATTTGCGCACTGCCGCAGCCGGATCGGCCAGGTGGCGCAGTTCTTCGGCAAACGGCTCGAACGACAGCGGCCCGCGGTAGCCGCCCCGCCGCAGCGCCGCGATCTGGCCGATATTGTCCAGTCGATCCCCAGGTCCCACCAGCACCCGATGGCCATCGCGCATATCGCCGACCGCAACCGCGGGGTCATCGACGCCGGAGATATGAACCAGCCCGGTCAGTTCCGGGAACAGTCCCGGCTCCCCGGCCAGATGGTGGTGGAAGGTATCGTGCGTCAGCCGGAACACATCGCGGCCATTGACCCGGTCGATGGCGGCGACTGCTTCCTTCTTGGAGCGCAGCGAACACGTTTCGAAACCCAGGCACTCAACCAGGCCGACGATACCAAACCGCCGCAGGATGGGCAGCAATCCGTGCAGGGACTCGACCGCATTCTCAACGCGAACGTCACTGTCGATGCCCTGGCCGGTATTGTCAGCAACCAGCACCAGCGCTTTCGCACCGCTCTCCGCGCAATAGGCGACGAGAGCTTCGGCTTCGTTGGCGCGGGTAGCGGACCAATGGTTGAATTGTTGCAGGGCGTTGATGGAAATGATCGCTACATCATTTTCTGCGGCGAGCCGCCTGACCTCTGGAGCCGCGGTACCATCGAGGATGGCATTGCCGGCAATATCGTTGCGGATCTCCACGCGCGGGACCTGCAAACCGCGAGCAAAGGACAAGAAATCTGCAAGCATGAGCTGCGGCGCGCTCATGTGATTGATCGCGAAATCGAGCAACAAGGCCGACATCTCCCCACGACGCCGAACAGGTTTGAAACCGCCCGGTCTTTGCCAGAGATGAAACACAGGTTCCGTGTAATTGTCAACGCGGAATATTCATTCCAAAATCGGTCGACGTAAACACCTGATGCGGCCGAAAGTGCCGATCAAATATTCTCTGATACCGGGACATCGAACGGCAAATATGTCTGGCGAACGGAACTCAGACGGCCCTGACCTGGGCCAGTCGCTCCTTCGAGTAGTCGTCATCCCAGCAAACAGCAGCCTCCCACGCCGCCGACGCCTGCTCCGCAATGTCCCACGCCCGAGGATCGAGATCAGCGGCGTTGTGCGGTAGCTCCAGGTCAAGGTCGGGAACATCCACATGGGACTCGTCCCAGTCGATCAGCCCAACCCGGTCCGCAGTCATACGGATATTGCGCGGATTGGCGTCGCCGTGAACGACGCAGGTCGCGCGCCCGGCAAGCCGCGCCCATGCTGCGCGGCATCGTGCCACGCCCTCCGACGGCATGGCCGTAAGGTCGATCCTGGTGCCAGTTTCGGCATGCAGCAGGTCAGTCGACGACCGCCAACCCGGTCGCTGCGGCCAGCCCTGCGTCAGCCGATGTAGAGCACGGAGCGTATCGGCGACACGGCGCCAGTCGGCCTCCGTTTCGGGCGATCCACCCTCGACATATTCCATGACGACCAGACCATTCACGAACAACCGGCCGTCCATGGTCGGGATGGGCACGGGCACGGTCAGACCGTGACGGTCGAGATGCAGCAGCAGCCCGGTTTCCCACGCGAGATCCGCGTCGCTCCTGGAGCCGAGGCGACCGACCGCGAGCTTCCCGTTGATGCGCAGGCTCCGCACATCATTGGCGACGCCGCCGGTAAGCGGTTCGATGCAAACTGCGTCGTCACCCCACTGCCCGAGTGCTTCCCATCCCACTGGCAACATCCCCGACCGACCCGACGAGCGCCCAGCCTAGCCTGATCACAGGCTAGGGAACAACGCAGGACCAGCCCGGCGGTAAATGCCTGCCTTGGGCTAGTCCAGCGCGCTCTCGAATTTGATGGTGGGCCCACCAGGACTCGAACCTGGAACCAGACCGTTATGAGCGGTCGGCTCTAACCATTGAGCTATAGGCCCTTGCCGGTTTTCCTAGGGTTTCCGGCGGTGGAGGGCAAGGGCCTCCTGCCCGAAATCACTGTCTGTTCACGGCTATCTCCGGGCCATCGCCGGGCCCCAGAACAGATGTTCCGGCCGCTACCAATCGTATTCGGACCAGGCTGACGACCGCCAGGGCTCGTCAAATTTGACCTGCTTGAGCGCACGGAACATCGCATTCAAGGCAGTCGTGAAATCGGTCCGCAACACTTCGCCAGCGTCCTGTTGCCGACCGTCCTTCTCGTAGGCGCGCGATATGGCAATCCGGTTGAGATCCCTGAGAACCTCGCCTTCTATTTTGCCGCCAGCGTCCACCTTCACCGAAAACAGCATCGTCCAATCGCTTATGCCAGCATACGATTGCCCACGCAGATTTCGCTCCCGCTGATCTATATCCACAGCGGTGCCAACCTTAATGACCTGAGCCTTCTGAGAACCCGCGATGTAGACGTAACCCTCAGAGTGGTGGCGCTTTTGGTAAGAGAGCTTGCTGGTGTCGCATTGAACGCAGTGACCAGACCGTGTGCGTAGGCGATGGCCGCCGTTGTTGCATGGCGAACCGAGCACCACGGACAATCCTGCAACTCTGACCCCCGCTTTCCAAGAGGCGGAGGATTGGCCGCGCGCATCGTAGACATCAGATTCTGAGAGCCCCTGAGACTGAAGGAAGGACTTCTCTGTCTCTGTGAGCATCACGCCGCCTCTTCCTCAACCCAACCGTCGTCAACGATAATCTCGCTGGGATGAAACTGCGGGTCGAATATTTCCCAGATGGGCGGCGCGTTCCAACCCGGCGACCGCAGCGTCGGTGAGTGGTGCCGGTATGTCTTTTCGTAGATCGCCTGACTCATCCCCAAGAACGCCGAGGCGTCGGTCATGGACGCCCCGCGTTGGGACAACCAGGTCGCGCAAGTGTGCCGGAGGGTATGCGGCACGACCTCGGCGCCCAGTCCAGCCAGCTCGACCAAGCGGGCGAAGCCCTTGTTAACCTCGGCGACGGCCCGCCCTCTGTACTCGACGACATATTTCATAGACGGGTTGGCGCGTTTCCAGCGCCGGATGTGCATGAGGAGCCGTCGGGGAAGTAGAATCGTCGGCTGCCGCTTGTTGCTCTCGATCTGACCCTGCTCGGCTCGATAATAGAGACCAGTTTTCAGGTCTACCCACCCGCAACCCGGTGTCGGCTCGAAAGCTGCTGAACCGATCGCCGCAGCGCGGGTACCGGTATACGCACCAACGAGCAGGAACCTGGCGATGTGCCTTGCCGGCCGCTTGCTGGACACCACGGGCTGACCTTTCTCGGGCCGCGCACTATCTTCATGTTCTCGCGCATGCGCCAAGCTATCCAGACCATAATGGCGAGTTCAGGCCGGCGCAGATACCGATGCCGTGGCGGCGACTTCGCTGGGAGCGTCACCTTCACGATCTCGCGGTGATAGCCTTCGGATTGATGGTAGTTCACGGCCGCACGCAGATCCTCGAGCTCGCGCCTGGCGCCGGCAGCGGTTACCATGCGAGCCGGCTTGCCGGTGACGTCGGGCCTGGCGCTTTTCCAGGGCATCGAACACCGGTACGCCACGTAGTCCCGGCAGGAGCGACCGTTGATGTCGTCGAGGGATTTCGTACCCCACCACTCAAGGAGTTGGACGAAGCGCTCGGCAGCTTTCTCGGGGCGCTTCTGGTCGTTAATCTTGTCCCGGATATAGACCGCAACAACGTCAGCGATCAGGATCTCAGAGATGTCCTGGCCCTTCTTTCGGGACGGCTCGTGCTTGTCGCCTATGTACTCCGCGAGCGCCTGCTCAGCTGCCGCGCGCTCTTCAAGGCCGCAGCCAGTGCTGCGCTCTTGTCCGCCGTCGACGATGACCCAGACCGCACGTTTCCATAGCTTGCCGTCTGCCTTGTAACGGGCAGGACGGAGCCAGAGGTGGGGCGGTTCGGAGCGACGCGACATTTTGAAATCCAAGTAAGAACGGACGCACGGGTGACGTAGACGGTGCCGGCCGGACCGCCGGGTTGCCAAGCCAATAAAGCACCCTTTTCGATCGCTGTCCGGAGCGCTTTAACGGATATGAGACCACCAAGTTCTTGCATGGCAACCGCGGCTTTCAGGGTGATGAGACTCTCTGGCATCGGTGTCGATCGCGTAGAGGAAATTATCGCGACCATGGCGCGCTGGGCGTCAATCGGCAGGATTGGGATCGCAAAAGAATCTTTCAAATTCAGCATGCAAAAATGGTCGCCCGGCTCCTCGTAGGGGTCAACATTTGTGAAGAAAAATCGAAAATTCGAGAGAAGGCACCGAAGTTCCCCCCATTGAATGGGAACTTCACCCCAAAAATCACCTGCATAGGGGTGAAGTTTGGTGTGAAGTTTTGATCGTGCCCCACAGCAGCTCCGAGGACTACACAATCTCGCCTCAACCGGTCGCACGGATATTGCGGAGTGGTGCGGGAAGGGGTTGAGCTGTCAGGCCGGCGCGATCCTAGCCCAGCCCGGCGTAGCTTAAGCGAAGGCGGGTTGGAGCGCAGGGCGCGACAGCCGGCATGGCAGATCAAGGCAAGAGGCGGAGTGGGGTCCCAAGTCGCGAGTAGCGCGACTTGGGCACGACAACTTGCGCCGACCCCTGACCCGGTCCGCCGATCGATCGCGAACCTATCAAATTGGCCAAGCCCACTTTCCCGGCGGTTAACCCATTTCGAAGCGACCAGCGCGCCTGGGTTGCGCAAACTGCTTTGTCCACATTATTGTGGACGTATGAAAGCAAGTAGCATCGATTCTGTCCTCAAAGACGCGGCGCGCTCTCCAAATTGGTGGGCAGTGCCTGAGGCGATCGCCAGTTGGCGCAACCTCGGCAACGTGGCGACGGGAATGACATTTTGGGGGCAAGCCTCAGTCGCAGCAGGCAAACCAGAACATGCACTGCGCCAGATGTGCAGCGCCTATGAATTTGTGCTGACTCACTCCCCGCACTTGCCACCAGAGTTCTTTCAGCTGGCACTGAGCCGGCCCTATACCCATCTGGAACTGCTCTCGCGCATCTCTGAGACCGACCTCGAGCGTGCCATCGAGCTCATATTCTCTCCTGGCAACGTCCGGTCTGTGCGTGACCTGCGCAGGGTGCTGGACGAAGTACGCGCTAAGTCTGATGGCGATATTTCCGCTTTGGTTGAAGGCCATAAGGCTCGGAATCACGCACTGACGACGGTGGCAGATCAAATGCCAAGCCTGGTCGCTCCGCATTCTGTTCAGGCAGTGAAATATAGAAGGTGGCCGGGCACGACGGCGGCGGTTTCTCCGTCATTGGTTGCAATCCACACAGGAACTGACGCGGCCATCGAGGTTGTCGGTGTGTTCGTGTTCATTAAGCCGGGCCTTGACGAATTGTATCGTGCTCTCGCGCGCGTCGGCTGGGAGTCGACGTTCTTCGACACCTATTGGTTGGTTGCACCGTCTGCGGTCATCTCAGAGGCGGACGCATTGGTTCGAAAGTACCACCTGCCCAATGTCGGTCTCGTCCAGTTCGACCCCGGCGGGTCCAAACTCTCGCTCGCACGCGCGCCGACAGAAAGCTCCCCTGCCCCTGATCGCCGCAGCCTCCTGCACCTGCCTGAGCGCTACCGCCGCTGAACTTCCGAAATTCCGGAATTCCGGAATTCGGCATCTCGAAAATTGGAACGCGCCCATGGCGTATGATCCCGACAAGATCTTCGGAGAAATTCGAAAGCTCCTCGAAAGCGCACCCAACGGTACCAATCCAAGCCGCACAGAGATCTGCCAGCGCCTTGTTGATGAGGGCGTCGTGCGCTCCATGGGTACTGCGCACAAATATGTGGGCGCTTTCTTCGCGGCCGATTCAATCAAAGCCGAGATCGCAGCGCCCGACATAGACACGTCCGTCCTACCCGAGCGCGTGTACAGCGCTTTTGTTAGCCTCCTGGACTCTGCCGCCCGCCTGAAGAACGAAGTCGGTGCAGCTTTGGACGATCTTACACGTCGCTCATCGACAGCTTTTGCGAAGATCATGACTGCGCACGATTTGGCCCAGCAGGCCGAAATTGTGGAGCTTGCAACCGAGCTGGAAACATTGCGCGCTGAGAGAGACGGATTGCATGAACAACTGTTGGAGGGGCAGGCGTGCATCGACAAGCTGAATGCGGTTCTCGAAGAGAAAGACGTCTCCCTCGCCGAAACGGTGGGCGTCGTGTCCGAATTGCGCAGTTTGGTTGCGGATCAGAATTCGAAAATCGCGGCGCATTTGGAGCTGGCAGGGTCACGCGACCGTCTCATCGGTATCTTGGAGTCGGAAAGAGAAGCTCGGCAGCGCAATGCCGAAAAGGCCGAAGATCAGGTCGGTCGACTTCGCCAGATGCCGGACCTACCAGAGAGCGTTTCTGAGGCCTCAGACCGCGCCAATCGTGACCGCTCGCGCGGCGACGCCGATCAATCCGATGGCTACGCGATAGGACACGGCCCCGCACATTCAGGAAGCGGAGACGCCACCGAAGTGGACTTCGACTTGTCGACCAAGCCCACCAGTCACCATCCCCAATAGGGTCCCCACCTTGGGTGGGGACATTCCCCCCCTAGAGCCCTGGATTCCGGCCCTTCAGAGCCTGGTACCCACCCCGACCCCACGCAATCAAGGACGATTACATGGGGTCGGGGTGGGTACCAGGTGGGCCTAAGCAGCAGGGCTGGGGGAATGAGTATTTTTTGTTTGGAGTAACTTTGTGAATTTGACGGAACGAGACTTGGAGTTGGTGCGGTGTGTAAACCGTTTCGGGTTTTTGACAGTGGCTCAGGTTGCCCGTTTTTGGGGAGGGATTGATTTCTCCACGGCTGCGGCCAGGGTCCGGAAACTGGTGGACGAAGGAATTTTGAAGCGCGCAGAGATGCCGCATTTTGATGTTCGTCCTCTTCTCGTCACCGACAATGGGCGGCTCTTGGCCGGGGATACTCTTCCGGCAGTCAAGGGCATTCGAGCCGCCACGTACTCCCATGACAGCAAGCTTGTTGATCTCGCCATGGACCTGGAGAAGAAATTTGCCGCGCGGTTTGAGACCGAGCGCGAGTACCGGTGGCGTAGACCTGATCGAGCTAGCGAGTTTCACGTGCCCGACGGGCTTCTCCGCCGCGAAAACACAACAATCGGCATTGAGCTGGAGCTAACCCAGAAGGCGCCCCGCAGACTGGCGGAGATTATCGACAGCCATGCGGCCAACCTCGAACTGGACGAAGTTTGGTACGTCGTCGCGGACGAGACCATGCGCGGATATGTGCACCGCATCGCAGGCGAAAGCTCTCACATCAAGATCGTCAAGTGGACCCCTAGCGGCACCGCTGCTGCGCAGAAGGGGGAAAACAATTGACCTCGAACGGCTCGAACTCGTCGGAAGACTTTGTCTTAGTTTTTCAGCTGCTGGTGGCTTTCGTCGGGGCCTTGGTTCTCGGTCCGGTAGGGATTGCAGCCGCCGTCTTGCCTTGGGTTGCTGCCTAGTACACGGGATCACTGCTTGCATGTGCCCTTGGCTTCGTCTTTTCCGTGCTGCTGACATTGGCTCTCTACGCGAGCGGACGTCTACAGTCAGTTGCCGTGGCACTGGTCGATCGAATGTATGTGCCGCTCAAGACCCTCGATGCCCATTCGCTGGTAGATGCCTGGCTAGACTTGGCAAGAGACCCCTGGACGGCGGTTTCACTCGCTTCCATCGGCGTCGGCATAGGCGCAATTGCCCGACTCTTGTTTGAAGATGCAGCAAACTCTGGGACCAAGAACCTCGTTCGCCGCCGAGTTCGCCCGGCCCCGGCCTCTTCATCCTCAAAAAAGAAAGCAGGGAGGTTGCCGGCTGCATCAGGCGACAAGACCCTGGTTGGCGTGAACTGGCGAACGGGTTCGCCTGCGTTCATTACTGATAGTGCTTTGAACAATCACGTGCTGACGATCGGGACGACCGGGAGCGGAAAAACAGTGACCACGCTCAACCTCATTGAGTCACATATCGATCGTGGTCTGCCGGTGCTCATCTTGGACGGGAAAGGTGACGTAAAAACTGGCCGCCAGATCGTGGCACATGCCAGGCAAATGGGGCGCCGGGCATACCTTTTCACCAAGCGGAAAACGAGCTGGGCGGCGGGTGCGCGTATAATCCATTCACGGCGAAGGATTTTTCGGCGCTCGCTGACATGGTGGTCACCCTGCACGAATGGTCCGTGCCTTACTACCAAGTGTTGGCGAAAGGGTACATGCAGACCGTTTTCAAAGTTGCGCTGGCGATCGGAGAACCTGTTAACCTGTTGAGCATTCAAGAGCTCATGTCCGTTAAAGCCATGGTGAAGGCGGTGCGGCGCCACGCCAAGACGATACCGAATGCGGATAGCCTTCTCTCGGAAGTTGTCGATCAGGGTAACGCGGAAAATGAGGGAATTGAGGGACTTCGCGCGCTCATCCGCAATCTGGCGCGATCGTCGGCGGCTCATCTTTTTGACGTCTATGGCGGCGCTCCTGTCCTTCAACTGGACCGGGCCAGGGACGAGGGTGCGGTCGCATACTTCGCGCTACCTGCCCTGACTTTCCCCGATCTATCCAAGGCACTGGGCAAGCTCGTCATAAACGATGCGCGTAATACGCTCTCGCAGCGAGACGGCCCTTGGCTGATTGTTTTGGATGAGATTTCGACCTTCGTCGGTCAGCAGGTGCTGAATCTTGTGAACCAAGGCCGAAGCTACGGCGCCCGCGTTGTTCTGTCGGGGCAGAGCTTTGCGGATCTCGAAGTCTCTGTTTTGACGGGTGGCACATCCTTCCTGAACCAGGTTCTGGCCTCGGTGAACACTCTGATAGTGCACCAGCTCAACTCGCCGACGAATGCGGAGTTGGCGTCGCAATATTCCGGCACCTTCCAAAAGGTAGAGGTAACAGCCCAGGTCGTGGAAGGGGTGGCAACTGGCGTTGGCTCAGCGAGGAGCAGTCGGGAGTTTGTGGTCTCTCCCGACGACTTCAAAGAACTTAAGATGGCTGAGTCCTATCTCATCTCCAAGAAATACGGAACAAAAACAAAAATATCTGGACGCCTTTCACGCATCTCACAAATAAAACTACCAGTTTCACAAGATACAATTAATGTTATGAAATGACAAAATCAAACACTCATATTCTTGATAGTTTCTTCGTCACGCCGATGGATAGGAAGACGCAACTACTTCGGTCAATGTTCACAGTTTGTGTCATCATGCATGAGGCCGGCCATGCGTTGGTGGCCATCGAACACGATTTGCCAATCAACCACCTAAACTTGCCGCGCTTCGACGCGTTCACAGGGCCAAACCTTCCCGGTGAGACGAACCGGGAAACTCTTCCGGGCGTCGGCCTTGTCGCAGCAGACTATCCCCCGGAAAAGATGGTTGAGTACTATCTTGGCGGACTGTTGGGTGAACTGAGCATGTACGACGACGCTGATGTTCGAGGCCCCAACCGCAACTTGCACATCGGGACTTCCGGATTAGCGGGGGACCTGGCCGGAGCGATCAAGTGCATTCGCGACAATAGCATTCTACATTTGGCGCCGGTCGCTGCGGCGCTCGAACAGGCGCTGCGCGGGAGCCGCTACGGCGGCGACAGTCAGGCCTTCCTTGACGCCGTGGTCCGCATCGAATTGCCTGGGGCGGACATTTTTCGGCGAAGGCGTGACGACCATCGCAGAATTGCCAGGGACCTGTACGACAAGTGGGCGGCGGTCGGTTTTGACCGATATTTTAGAGGTTTCTACGAGATGCCGGCGGCGCCAAACCATCCCCGTCGCTGGTGGCCTCTCAGATTTCAGTCCCCTTGGTCGTGACGGGTCACATGTTATCTGATCGCGAAGGTCGGCACTTCGTTCCGCTCAAATTGCAACACATTGGGCGGACCCCGCCACCACGTCAGCTGGGCGGGTGGGG
>NZ_JACZKG010000057.1 GCF_014860165.1 Devosia sp. | reverse complement strand
CCCCCACCCCGGCCGCATCGAGTTCGTGCAGCATCGAGAACAGGTTGCGCGCCGCCTCGTGCAGGTCGCCTGATGGCGACAGGTTCCGCATCACCCCGCCAAACTGCGGCGTCGCGCCAAACGCCAGATAGGCCTCGCCGTCACGCGGCACCGCATTGAGCCGCATCTGCGCATTGGGCGCATAGTGGCTGGCCAGCATGCCCGGCGCGGCCACCGCCGCATCCTTCTCGGCAACCTCGACTGTCACGCCCAGCCGGCGCTCGATTTCCTCGCGCGCCACCGCGCCGGCGCGCAACTGCACCAGCCGATCGCCCTCGACCCGGACAATCGTCGATTCCACCCCCGCCCGGCACGGCCCGCCATCGAGCACCGGCACCTTGCCGGCAAAGCCGCGCCGCACCTGTTCCGCCGTCGTCGGGGACAGCCGCCCCGACGGATTGGCCGATGGCGCCGCCAGCGGCCTACCCACCGCTGCGATCAGCGCCAGTGCGATAGGATGGTCCGGAATACGGATCGCCACCGTGTCGAGTCCAGCCGTCGCGACATCGGCCAGTCCATTGCCGGACTTCGCCGGCAGCACCAGCGTCAGGCTCCCGGGCCAGAATGACGTCAATCTGGCGGCAAGTGGCGAGAAATCTGCCAGCATGCTTGCCATATCAAGGTCGGCGCAGTGGATGATCAGCGGATTGAAGCGCGGCCGCCCCTTGGTCTCGTAGATCGACAGCACCGCATCGGCATCGGTGGCATCGGCGCCCAGGCCATAGACGGTCTCGGTGGGAAAGGCGCAGAGCTTGCCCGCGCGCAGCAGCGCGGCGGCATCTGCCACCGATTTCGGTTCATAGGACATTGAGGGACCGTTCATAGTGATGGCGGTTGTTTGACAACCCGGCCCCCGCACGTCAAGACGAGGTGACGAATCAACCGGAGCCGTGACCGCCCGTGACCACGCTGCTCGTCAGCCAGCCGAACTTTGCCGATCACGCGACGCCGCAGGGGCATCCCGAGCGCGCCGACCGCATTCGCGCCGTCGAGGACGCGCTCAGCCGCCCGCGCTTTGACAAGCTCGTTCGCCGCAACGCGCCATCGGGCGACCTGATGCTGGCCGAATTGGTGCACGATTCCCGATATTTGGCGCATCTGCGCCAGGGCCGCCCGGCCGAAGGCATCGGCCAGCTCGATGCCGACACCTTCATCTCCGCCAATTCGCTATCCGCAGTTGCCACGGGTCTCGGCGGCGCCCTGTCTGCGCTCGATGCGGTGCTGCTGGGCGAAGTCGACAATGCCTTCTGCGCCATCCGCCCGCCCGGCCATCACGCCGAAATCGCCACGCCCATGGGCTTTTGCCTGATCAATACCGTCGCCATCGTCGCCCGCGAGGCGCAGCGCAAGTATGGCGCCGAGCGCATCGCCATCGTCGATTTCGACGTGCATCACGGCAATGGCACGCAGGATATCTTCAAGGCCGATCCCACGGTGTTTTACGCCTCCAGCCACCAGATGCCCCTCTATCCGGGCACCGGCAAGGCCACGGAAACCGGCGTCGGCAATATCAGCAACACGCCGCTGGCGCCCGAGAGCGATGGCTCGGCCATGCGCGACGCCTACCTCACCCGCATCATCCCCGCCCTCATCGATTTTTCGCCCGATCTGCTGCTGATCTCGGCGGGCTTCGACGCCCATGAGCGCGACCCGCTGGCGCAACTCAACTGGCAGTCGGGCGACTTTGGCTGGCTCACGGGAAAGTTGATGGATGCCGCCGAGCGCTGCTGCGGCAACCGCATTGTGTCGCTGCTCGAAGGTGGCTATGACCTCAAGGGCCTGGCCGGGGGTGTTTCGCACCACGTCGCCATGCTGATGGATGGCGCCACCGGGCGCCTGGAAGACTAGGATCCGCTGCCATGGCCGACAATGACGACATCAAGATATTGAGCTTCGAGGCAGCCCTCGCCCAGCTCGAGGAGATTGTCGGCAAGCTCGAATCGGGTCGCGCGCCGCTGGCCGAATCCATCGCCATCTATGAGCGCGGCGAGGCCCTCAAGGCGCATTGCGAAACGCTGCTGCGCACGGCCGAGGCCCGCATCGAGAAGATCACCCTGTCCCGCGACGGAAAGCCCACTGGCACCGAGCCGCTGGACGCATAACCTCAACGATATTGATCACTCCGTCATTGCCCGGCTTGTCCGGGCAATCCATCTTCCGGCAGACGCGCCGGGATGGATCACCCGGACAAGCCGGGTGATGACGATAGAGCGGATAGGACGCATCACACTGTGACAACCTCAAGAACTCTCCGCAATTTCCGCATCGTGCTCTGGGCGCTGGTGGCTGTCGTTGCCATCGGCGCGACCGGGCTGTTCCTGTTCCGCCCGCCGGCGCGGCCGCTTGGCGTCACCGGCCAGTCCTTCGCGCTCGCGTCGACGCAGGGCGGCACATTCACGCAGGACAGCCTCAAGGGCACGCCCAGCCTCGTCTTCTTCGGCTACACCTTCTGCCCCGATGTGTGCCCGACCACCCTCGCCGAAACCACCGCCTGGCGGGCGCAGCTCGGCCTGACGCCCGAGCAGCTCCGCATCATCTTCGTCACGGTCGATCCGGCGCGCGACACGCTTGATACCGTCAAGGGTTATATCGAGGGATTTGACCCCTCCATCATTGGCCTCGTCGGCGACGAGGCCCAGACTATGGCGGTCAAATCGGCGTTCGGCGTGGTCGGCGAGCGCGCCGAGGGCTTTGCTGCGGACGATCCATACTACCTGGTCGATCATACTGCTCTCACCTTCCTGATTGGTGCCGATGGCGCCTTTGAGGGCACCATCGCCTATGAGGAGCCAAGCGAGACTGCCCTGGCCAAGGTCAAACGTCTGGTTGAGGGATGAGCGAGCGCATTCGCCTCGATCTGGCGCTGGAGCAGCGGGGCCTCGTTCCCAGCCGGGCCCGGGCCCGTGATGCCATCCTGCGCGGCACGGTGACCATCAATGGCGTCACCGCCGACAAGCCCAACCGCATGGTCGGGCACGACGATAAGCTCGCCCTCAGCGATCCGGCCGCCAATTACGTGTCTCGCGCCGCGCTCAAGCTGGTTGCGGGTCTCGAAGCGGGCCATATCGACCCCAGCGGAAAGGTTTGCGTCGATGTCGGCGCCTCCACCGGGGGCTTCACCCAGGTGCTGATGGAGCGCGGCGCGCGCCGCATCTACGCCGTCGATGTCGGCCACGAGCAGTTGCATGAGCGCCTCAAGGGCAGCGATCGCGTCGTCAGCATGGAAGGCGTGAACGCGCGCGACCTGACGGCCGAGATGATCCCCGAACCGATCGACCTGCTGGTCTCCGATGTCAGTTTCGTATCGGTCATCAAGGTGCTGGCCGCGCCGCTGGCCCTCTGCACGCCGACCGCCGATGCCGTGATCCTGTTCAAGCCGCAATTCGAAGTCGGCCGGCGAAATGTCGGCAAGGGCGGCATCGTCACCGATCAGGCCGCTATCGACAGCGCCCTTGCCGAGGTCATTGCCTTCATGGCCGAGCATGGTTTCGTGCATCGGCAGTCCGTGACCTCGCCCATCGCAGGCGGCGACGGCAATGTCGAGACCGTACTGGTCTTCCAGCGCTCGCTGTAGTCCGGCGCGGAAACAGAGTTTGTGTTCCTCGCGTTGAGGGGCTAGCACGACGCAGACCACCCTGAGACGCCATGGGTGGCAACCCTGGACCTGATATGACCGACGGCTCTGACGACTATGTTTACGACGATGTGACCGGCGAATGGCGCCCTGCCTCGGAAGTGGCCGCCGCTGCTGAGGAAAAGGCCGTGGCCGTCGTCGATTCCGCCGGCTCGGCGCTGGCCGACGGCGATTCTGTGGTGCTGATCAAGGATCTCAAGGTCAAGGGCGCCGGACAGACCCTCAAGCAGGGCACTGTCATCAAGTCCATCCGTCTCACCGACAATCCCGAGGAAATCGACTGCCGCCACGACGCGATCAAGGGCCTGGTCCTGCGCACGGAATTCGTCCGCAAACGGTAGGTCTTCACCTCTCCCTATGGGGGAGGTGAGAAGCTAGTTCCGCTCGAATCCCACGGCGCCATCTCGCCCAGTCTGTCCGCGGTGACGTAGCGCATGGTCGGCCAGCACCAGCGCCATCATCGCCTCTCCGACCGGCACGGCGCGAATGCCCACGCAGGGGTCATGGCGCCCCTTGGTGATGATGTCGGTGTCTTCGTTCTTGGTGGTCACGGTCTGGCGCGGCGTCAGGATGGATGACGTCGGCTTCACCGCAAAGCGGCAGACCACCGGATCACCGTTGGAAATCCCGCCCAGGATGCCGCCTGCGTGGTTGTCGAGGAAATAGGGCCGCTCGGGACCGGCCCGCATCTGGTCGGCATTCTCGACGCCGGTCAGGCTGGCCGCTTCGAAACCGGCGCCGATTTCCACGCCCTTGACGGCATTGATGCTCATCATGGCCGAGGCGAGGTCGGCGCTCAGCTTGCCGTAGATCGGCGCACCCCACCCCGCCGGCACGCCCTCGGCCACCACCTCGATCACGGCACCGACCGAGTTGCCGTCCTTGCGGATGCCGTCGAGATAGTCGGCCCAGAGTTCCGCCGCTTTGGGGTCGGCGCAGAAGAACGGGTTTTCGCCGACCTGGTCCCAGTCGAAATTGGCGTAGTCGATCTTGTGCGGCCCCACCTGCACAAGGCTGGCGCGAATGGTCACACCGGCAAGCACCTGCCGTGCCACCGCGCCCGCCGCCACCCGCGCCGCAGTCTCCCGCGCGGAGGTGCGTCCGCCGCCGCGATAGTCGCGAATGCCGTATTTCTGGTCATAGGTGTAGTCGGCGTGGCCGGGCCGGAATTTGTCGCGGATTTCCGCATAATCCTTGGAGCGCTGGTCGGTATTCTCGATGACAAGCGAAATCGGGGTGCCGGTGGTGCGCGGCCCGTCGGTGCGCTCATCTTCGAACACGCCGGACAGGATTTTCACCTCGTCGGCTTCGCGCCGCTGCGTGGTGTATTTGGATTGGCCGGGCTTGCGGCGGTCGAGATCGCGCTGGATCATTTCCGGCGTCAGGCTCAACCCTGGCGGGCAGCCATCCACCACCACGCCCAGAGCCGGCCCATGGCTTTCACCCCAGGTGGTGAAGCGAAACATAGTCCCGAATGTATTGAACGACATGGCGCAGCCCCGTGGTTGGCGGCTTTCTAGGAGGCAGCGGCCACAAGGTCAATCAGCGCTCGGCGCGCAGCAGTTCCATCCGGCCGGGCGTAAAATGCATGATGGCGTCCTGGGGGGGCGCCCAGTTGATGACTTCCACGATTGGCGCATGCTCGATCAGCACCCGCAGCGTCCGGGCGATGCCGCCATGCGCCACCACCACCGACGGCCCCTTGAGCACGCTGGAAAATTCGGCCAGCCGCGCCTCGACGTCACGATAATTCTCCCCATTTTCGGGGCGATAGTCCCAATAGGATTCGTCGCGGGCGCCCGGCGCGATGGCCATGTTGGCCGGCAGCTGCTCGAACAGTTCGCCCTCGAGTACGCCGAAGGAAATTTCCATCAGCCGCACGTCATATTTGACGTCGGGCAGGTGGCTGTCGAACCCGGCGCGCACCCGGTCCATGGTTTCGCGCGTCCGCCCCAGCGGGGAGGCATGCCACTCGAAGGCCAGGGGGTCGAGCCCGCGCCCGGCAAACAGCGCCGCCAGTGTCTTGCCGTTCTGGCTGGCCTGGCCGCGGCCCTTGTCGTTGAGCGGAATGTCCTTGCGCCCCTGATAGCGGCGCTCGGCATTCCAGGGCGTTTCACCATGCCGGATGAAGTAGATTTCCGGCCAGACCAGGGCTGTCATGATATTCCCGCGCCGCTGAGCCGGCGCGTCCTACGCGGCAGGGTGGCAGCGAGCGACTATTCGCTCGCCTCGGGCGTGTCATTGTCGAGCAGTTTCATGCCGACAATGTTGAAGCCCGCATCAACGTAATGGATTTCGCCGGTGACGCCACCCGCAAGATCGGAAAGCAGGTATGTCGCAGCGCCGCCCACATCGTCGATCGAGACATTCTTGCGCATGGCCGAATTGGCTTCCTGCCAGTGCAGCATGTCGCGCAGGCCGGAAATGCCCGATGCGGCCAGGGTCTTGATGGCGCCGGCCGAAATGGCGTTGACGCGGATGCCGGCCTTGCCGAGATCGACCGCCAGGTAGCGCACCGATGCCTCGAGCGCAGCCTTGGCCACGCCCATGACATTGTAGTTGGGCACGTATTTCACGGCGCCATAATAGGTCAGCGTCAGCAGCGCACCGCCCGGCTTCATCAGCGCTTCGGCGCGCTTGGCAACGGCGGTGAACGAATAGACCGAGATATTCATGGTCAGCGCGAAATTGTCGGCAGAGGTGTCGAGATACCGCCCTTCCAGCTCGTCTTTGTTGGAAAAGCCGATGGCATGCACCACGAAGTCCAGCTGGCCCCACTTGTCCTTGATCTGGCGGAACGTTTCGTCCATCGCCGCGTCGTTGGTCACGTCGCATTCGACCAGGAAATCCGAGCCGACTTCGGCGGCAAGCGGCTCGACGCGGCGCTTGAGCGCCTCGCCCTGATACGAGAACGCCATTTCGGCGCCCTGGGCATGGAGCTGCTTGGCAATGCCCCAGGCGATCGAGCGGTTGTTGGCGAGGCCCATGATCAAGCCACGCTTGCCTGCCATCAATCCAGTGGCCATTGTTAAAAATCCCTTGCTGGAGTCGTTGCGCCGGTTGTGGCACATGGCGGCCCATAGGGGCAAGTTCGCCTGCCCGCAATAGCCCGCCAAAGTCCGGTTTTCCCATGACCCTTTCCGCTGCCGACGCCGTTGCCCAGCTCACCGCGCTGCTTGGCGCCAATGCCGTGATCGGCGAGCCCGGGCGGATGGGCCCTTACCTCAACGAGCCGCGCAAGCGGTTCCACCAACAGGCGGCCGCCATCGCGCTGCCGGCAACGGTCGAACAGGTGCAGGCCATCATGCGCTGGGCAACGGAAACCGGCACCGGCATCATCGCGCAGGGCGGCAATACCGGCCTGGTCGGCGCGCAGGTGCCGCTGCGGGGGGACGAGGTCATCGTGAGCCTGGGCAAGCTCGACCGCATCCGCTCCGTCGATGTCGCCGCCGGCACCATGACGGCGGAGGCCGGCGTGATCCTGGAAAACGCCCACAAAACCGCCGAGGCCGAGGGGACGATTTTTCCCTTATGGCTGGCTTCGCAGGGCTCCGCCCGCATCGGGGGCGTGCTGTCGTCCAATGCCGGTGGCGTCAACGTCCTCGCCTATGGCAATGCCCGTGAACTCACCATGGGCGTCGAGGCCGTGCTGGCCGATGGACGGCTGCTGTCCGGGCTCAATTCCCTCAAGAAGGACAATACCGGCTACGACCTCAAGGACCTGCTGGTGGGGGCCGAGGGCACGCTGGGCATCATCACGGCCGCCACGCTCAAGATCTTCCCCAAGCCCGAGGATTACGAAACCACACTGGTCAACATTGCCGGGCCGGAAGCGGCACTCACCCTGTTCCAGCTGCTGCGCGAACGCGTCGGCAGCCGCCTCAATGCCTTCGAAATCGTGCCCAGCATCGGCCTCGACATGCAGCTCCGCCATGGCATGCTCGACCGCGACCCGAGCGCCGGCCCCTCCCCCTGGTATGCGCTGATCGAGGTTTCGCGCATGAAGGGCGGCGCGCCCGGCGCCCTCATGGCCGCCATCGAGGCCGCCTTTACCGAGGGCATCATCGACAATGCCGTCTTCGCCGAATCCCTGGCCGACCGCACCCGCATGTGGGCGTTCCGCGAGCAAATGAGCGAGGTGCAGTCCAAGGACGGGGCCTCGATCAAGCATGACATTTCGGTGCCGATTGCCGCCGTCCCGCAACTGATCGCCGAGGGCAGTGCCGCGGCCGAGCGCCTGGTGCCCGGCATCCGCCCGGTGCCCTTCGGGCATATGGGCGACGGCAATATCCACTTCAATTTCAGCCAGCCCGAGGGTGTCGACCCCAAGGCCTTCATGGCCGCGTCAGACGAGAAGCTGCATGAGGCGATCTACGAAATCGTCCTCCGCCTCGGCGGCTCGGTTTCAGCCGAGCACGGGATAGGCCAGCTCAAGGTCGACCTGCTGCGCCAGGTCAAGGACCCGGTGGCGCTGGACATGATGCGGGCCATCAAGACCGCGCTGGACCCCAAGGGCATACTCAATCCGGGGAAGATGCTGCCCGAGTAGGCGGGCGGTTACGTCCACCTCACCGTGTCACCAATTTGTGCCGTCTTGTGCCTGACGCCAGCGCGGTCCATCTAGAGACCCATGCTGCTCAACATCACATTCCTCGATGACGCTACCCGCCCGCCAGTGCCCAAGCTCGAAGGGCTGACCGACGAACAACGGGCGGCAGGCCACCATCTGCGCATGGTCCACGATCACCTGCGCGACAACATGGTCACGCTCGGCAAGCTCATCGAGCGGGCCAATGCCGGCACGGTGACGCGCGCCGAGATTGCCGCCGAGACCGGTGATCTGGCCATGGTCGCCAATTACCGCCGTTTCGGCAATCTGTGCGGCCAGTATTGCCAGGTGGTCAACACGCACCATTCGATCGAAGACGCGCACATATTTCCGGCGCTGGCGATGCAAAGCCCGGCCTTCAGGGCCATCGCCGACCGGCTGACGGCAGAGCATGTCGTGGTGCATGAGCTGCTCGAGCGGCTGGTCGACGCGCTCAACGCCCTGGCGGCCGAGCCCAGCCCGGCGCGGTTCGATGAGGCCAGGACCATCTACCACGCGCTCGAACGCGTGCTGCTCTCCCACCTGGGCTGGGAGGAAGACGCCATGGGCGACGCGCTGGGCTACTTCGGGCTGTTCTAGGAAGTAGAAACCAATCCTCAGAACAGACTCATCTGCCCGCCACCGGCAACCTTCTTTGGCTTCGGCTCGGGACGGGTCATCTCGGCCCGCTCGATCAGCCCCGGATCGTCGTCGCGGGCCGAATTCACCCGCGTCGACACGGGATGGAATTTCAGTGCCCCGTCGGGCAGTGGCAGCGCCAGTTGCCCGGCCTCACGTGCCCGCACCTCGCGAACATTGAGCCATTGGTCGATCGCTTCGCCCTCGAGGACGGCCGGCATGCGGTCATGGATTTCCGACAGCTGCGCATTGGACGGCACGGTGATGGTCGCGACGCTATCGATCTCTTCGCCGTTGGGACCCATCCAGCTGGCATAGAGCCCGGCCAGCGCCATCGGCCGGTCATCCGCCATGGTGATGTAATAGGGCTGCTTGGACTTGTCGGGGTTGGTGTGCCACTCATAATAGCCGCTCGCCGGAATGATGCAGCGGCCATGCTTGAGCGCGTCGCGGAAGGCGGGCTTTTCGGCCATGGTTTCCACCCGCGCATTAACCAGTAGCGGGAATTCGCGCGGGTCCTTGACCCAGCCCGGCACCAGACCCCAGCGGGCGAAATGCGCCTCGCGCCGGCCATGCGCCTCCCAGATGGCGGCTATCGGCTGCGTCGGCGCGATATTGTAGCGCGGCACGATGTCGACAGTCTTGAGGAGCTTGAACAGCTCTTCCATCATCTCGGGCGGGAGCGTCGAGGCGTAGCGGCCACACATGTTCGCGTCCCTTTCGTTGCACAGGGTCATTCCCGCGAAGGCGGGAACCTCTGTTTGCCGGCGCCCGAGAGGGAACGGAGATTTCCCGCCTTCGCGGGAATGACTCAGCGGCACACTCGGCCAATTCGCGCTACAGATATTCCGACCGCGCCCGAATCGCAAATGAGCCCCAAGTGACCGACGAAGTTCCAAACGCCGCCAGCGTCGCCATCGTGCGCGAGGGCAAGGTGCTGCTGATCAAGCGCGCCTTTGCGCCCTATCAGCATCTGTGGACCCTGCCCGGCGGGCGGCTCGAGGCGGGCGAGAGCATCGAGCAATGCGCCATGCGCGAGATTGCCGAGGAGGTCGGCTTGGTCATCCGCAACCCGCGCCCGGTCATGGTGCAGCCGCTTGGCCGCGACGGCACCTTCCTGCTGGCCGTGTTTGCCACCCGTGATTTCTCCGGCCAGATCAGGGCCTCCGACGAAATCGCCGACCACAAATGGATGGACCCCGCGGCCCTGCCCGCGCTGCGCACCACCAGCCGCCTCGATGACGTGCTTGCGAGAGCCTTCGCAGTCCTCGCCCAAAGCTGATAGAGAGGGGCATTAAGCTGCGGACCGCCACTGTGAAACTTCGCCTCGCCGCCATCGCCCTGCTGCTCGCCATCGGCACCGCCCCCGCCCTGGCGATCGATCCGCCCTATCAGCGGCAGATGGAGCGGCTGGCCGAGATCATGGGCAGCCTCTATTTCCTGCAGCCGCTCTGCAGTGCCACCCCCGAGGACTGGCGGGCCCAGATGGCCGAGCTCATCGCTCTGGACGAGCCCGACGAAGACCGCCGCCAGCGCCTGGCTGGAGCCTTCAATGTCGGCTACACCGCCTATTCGCGCTTCCATCGGGCTTGCACGCCGGCTGCGCGCGCGGCGATGACGCGGCTGCTGGTCGAGGCCGAACGGACCGCCCGGGAGATCCATACGCGTTTTGCCGAATAGGCCGGGCGCCGGCGCCCGCTTGTTACAATCGACTACCGCCCGTTAACCTTCGGGTTACTTCCTGCGGGCCTGCGTGGCCCGACCGTGTTACCCCCAAGACCATGACCACGAGCAAAACCATGTTTGCGCCCGCCTCCGGGCATGGCGTCTTCGACCGCGATGGTGGCGAGCGCCAGCTGGCGCTCGAATATCTCGCCGAAGCCTGGAATGTCGCCGAGGACGATGGCGTGCAGACCGGCTCGCTGGCCCATGCCTCGCTGTTCGCGGCCCTGGCGACCTTCGTCAAGATGCATGGCGACGAAGCCACCGCCGATCTCATCGCGCTCCTGCCCGACCGCATCCGCTCGGGCGAATACAATCTCGACCGCATCCTGCAGTAGCTTGCAGAAAATCGCCTTATGGGCATGATCGCTCCTGTCTCGGGAGGATCATCCATGCGCCTGCTTGCTGCCGCCTTGCTTGCCCTCATGCTCATCGTGCCCAGCCTGGCGCAGGACGAGGCAACCGAGGAATATGACTGGCCCGAATATACGGTCAGCAACGACCTGACGGCCCTGCCCGAAGCGGTGCGCAAGACGCGGGACGCCCTGATCGCGGCGGCGCTCACGGGTGACATCGAGGCGCTGCGCCCGATCGTCAAGGCCCAGCAGAACCCGCCCACCGTGAGCTATGGCGGGCCGGATGATGCGGTGGATTATCTCAAGACCTATTCGGCGGACGGCCAGGGCATCGAGAGCCTGGCCATCATGCTCGAGCTGCTCAATGCGCCCTATGCGGTCTTCGACAGCGCGAGCGACAATCCAAGCTATGTCTGGCCCTACCTGGCCGTGGTGGAAGACCTGTCGGCGCTGACGCCCACGGAAAAGCTCGATGCCTACCGCATCCTGACCCACGAGCAGTTCCAGGAACTGGTGGACCTGGAAGCCTGGTATTATTGGCGGCTCTATATCGGCAAGGACGGCGAGTGGCAGGCGTTTGTCGCGGGGGATTGAGGCGAGAGCACAGGGGTCCGAAAGCGACCCATTTTGGTCGTTCATTCCCCCGTGCAAGTTGCAAAGAGCTGCCGTCCAACCGCTTTCACCCGAGACGGCCCTCCGAGTCCACGACATCATCGAGCTGCCGAAAGACGACTGACGCCTTTACGCCTTGAGGATGCCTTTCGCATAGATCTCCGGCTCGATCTTCTCGGACAGAGCACGATAGGACGAGTCGATGTGACTCGGGCGAGCAGAAACCGCTATGCCTTGGCCGACCAACGCCTCCAGCGTGTTGCGGATCTGGTACCAGCCGACGTCCGCCCTGTTGAGCTTGAACTCGTCGCGGATGCTCTTCGCGATCTGCTTCTTCTCGACGGCTATGAAGTACGCCGACCACACCTTTCGCCCATCGGCCAGAACCTTCTTGGCTTCCTTTGATAGCTTTAGGGTCGCGAGATGGCTGGACATGAAGTTAGATTCGAAGCGGCTTGGCGCCCCCACCTCGTCCTCGGTGTAAGGGATAAAATGGTTCACTAGTGACCAGCTCTTTCCCTGCCACATGAGGCCATCGGCGCCGGCAGAGAGGTTCCTGTTGTTGAAGAGCATCCAGACCAGGCAATCGTTCGCCATTTCTTCGGGGATGTCCTGGGAAGGGATAAGGAACTGGTCGCGATCGTTAAGCCAGGTCTGGCGGATGATGCGTCTGACGGTGAACACGACAGCAGACTGCCACAGGTTTTCCTTGGTCACCAGGAAGCCCCCGGCGCTGGCGTAACCGGAGGAAAAGAGAACGGTGACGTCCGCGTTCTGGAGATCGGATCCCTTGCTGATCATACCGCCAATGGCACCATCAGCCCACTTGGTGCCCCGGACATCGCCGGTGCGTGTGGTCGGCTCTAGCGCATTCGTGAGGGGCAAAGCCGGTGTCGAGTTCGGCTTGGCGCGCTTGATCCAGGCATTGAGCAACCTGTTTTTGGGTACGTCGTAGAAGCGTTTGGCCCCGATCGGCTTGGCATACTTGTTGAGCACCTCCGCCTCGATCTCGAATGGCTCCTTGCGCTTCTTGGCTGTGTCCCACACCAGAAAACCAATGGGGAACTCGCCCTTCAGCCCGTCGAAAGCACGGCTGGGGACAACGAACCCGCCGAGATATCGGGCATTCCACTCGTCGCGGAAGTCGTCGAAGTTCGGCGCGTTGACGTACTTGAGCTTCGAGAACATGGCTACGATTGCATTGGGGAGCTCGGCCTGGATGCGCAGCAGGAACTGGATGAACAGCTCCCGGCGCGCGAACCCAACGTCACCGCCCAAAGCACGACCTACCACCGTGGTCGCCACCCCTGTGCCGGCATTCATGGCCTCAGCATAGGGAGGGTTGATTAGGACGACGATCTTCTCCTTGGCAGCGATGGCGTCCCGGAGCTCCTGCGGAAGCTTGTCCGTGAGGCTGTAGTCGATCTTGCCGTCTTCGGTGACGTCGTCGTTGAGGTAATCGTACTGGAACCGGTGAGCGGCCACGCAGGTCTTGGTGGCCTTCATGACGTCGACGTCGGATTGGTCGAGAGTCGACATGAACAGGTTGCGGTGGTTGGAGTGCTTGACCTCGAGGTTCCCCACCCCGCAGCACATGTCCCAGACCTTGTACTTCTTTTGCCAGTTCTTCCCCAGCACGAAGGCCAGGTGGTCATAGGCTTTGTCGACGACATGCAGCGGGGTGTAGAACGCCCCCTTGAAGACACGCTCCACAACCGGGATCAGGCTGTCTCTGCGCTCGAGGATCTCGTTCCGATAGTCCTTCTTGGGAGGCCGGTGGTAAATCGACCAGAAGCGCCGGTAGCCTTCCACGTTGCGTAGGGCATGCAGCTTGCCGTGAAGGTCGAACACCGGATCACCGTCCCTGAAGAGCAGCTTGGCGGTCAGATCCTTGTGCGTCGAAACGGTGCCGTCGTTCATGATGTCGGCGAAGAAGAGAAGGTTGTAGCTGTCCTCTTCGATATCCTCGATCTCCTGGCCGATCATCTCCACCCACTTGTCGAACACCTGCTTGAGGTTGTCCGGGGTGATCTGAGTCCGGATAATGGCGCCGGACGCGACTGCGTCCTTTACGGTCGTGACGAACTCTGCGGCATCGTTCTCGATATTGAAGGCAACGAAGTGGGTGCCGATGTGTATCGAGATCGCGTCCACGGCCTCCTTTGGCACCGCTGAGGCAGACTTGCCCCACTTGATGGTCTTCTTAGCCAAGAACGGGATGACGTGGCTGCTCTGCATCAGGGCAGCCTTCTCCGTGTCGATCACGCACAGCAGCGCCGGAACATGCTCGCCCTTGTTCAGCGCCACCTGTACGTAGTGAAGCAACTGAGTGAACATCTCATAGAAAGTCCAAGAATCGTTGGCCTTCGCCTCAAACCAAACCTCTTTGGTCTGGATATCGATGATGTTCTTGGAGTAGCTCTTCAGCCCGAGAGCTTTGATGTAGGCGTCCTTGACGTCTTCTTCGCTCTTGGACTTCTGCAGATCGGCGTAAAGCCCCACGTTCAATACCTTCCGATGTACGCAAGTTATCCCTCAGTAAGGGATGCACAGTATTTCCATTAACAGCAACGATTCTGACAAAATAGCATTGGTCAGTCTGCCGCAACCGGCCCAAGCGGCACGTATTTGTTCCTATCCGCCTTCTGGAGCTTGTTCTAGCGGACAGTCCGCTACCGGCCCCAAGGTTGCCTTCCCCATGGCTGGCTCAAAAGCAGACGTTCAGCTTTCCACCCCCAAAGCTGCCCTTGTTCGCTTTAGAGCGCCTCCAGGAACCGCATCGGCTGTCCCACCGACGGCGTCACCAGTTCGCCCTGCCACATGACGGTGTTGCCGCGCACGATCGTGCCTACCGGCCATCCGGTCACCGCTACGCCGTCATAGGGGGTCCAGCCGGCGCGGCTTTTCACCCAGTCATTGGTGATGGTTTCGCGGCGTTTCAGATCGACGATGGTGAAGTCGGCGTCGTAGCCCACCGCGATGCGGCCCTTGTTGGCGATGCCGAACAGGCGGTTAGGTCCGGCGCTGGTCATGTCGACGAAGCGCTGCAGGCTGAGTTTGCCGGCATTGACGTGGTCCAGCATGATGGGGACCAGCGTCTGCACGCCGGTCATGCCGGAGTGGCTCTGGGGATAGGGATGGTCCTTTTCCTCGCGCGTGTGCGGCGCATGGTCAGAACCCAGGATGTCGGCGACGCCGTTGGCCACACCCCTCCAGATGCCCTCGCGATGGGCCTTGTCGCGCACCGGCGGGTTCATCTGGGCGTAGGTGCCAAGGCGGGTATAGGCCGTCTCATCCAGGGTCAGGTGGTGTGGCGTCACCTCGACGCTGGCCACATCCTTGTGGTCTGCCAGATAGATGATCTCCTCTGCCGTCGAGATGTGCAGCACATGGATGCGCTTGCCGGTCTTGCGGGCGAGGCCGACCAGGCGCTTGGTGCAGTTGAGGGCCACTTCGGGCGAGCGCCAGACCGGGTGGCTCGATGGATCGCCCGGCACGCGCAGATGCTTGCGCTCTTCGAGCATGTATTCGTCTTCGGAATGGAAGGCGGCACGCCGCGAGATTGCCTGCAGTATTCTCTCGACACCGTCGTCATCTGCTACCAGCAGCGAACCGGTGGATGAGCCCATGAAGACTTTCACCCCGGCGCAGCCCGGCAGCTTTTCCAGTTGGGCCAGTTCGCGGACATTCTCGTGGGTGCCGCCGATGTAGAAGGCGAAGTCGCAATGCATGCGGTTGGTGCCGGCCGCGACCTTGGCCTCGAAGGTTTCGCGCGTGGTGGTCAGCGGATTGGTATTGGGCATTTCGAAGACGCCCGTGACCCCGCCCATGACCGCCGACAGCGACCCCGTTTCGAGATCCTCCTTGTGCGTCAGGCCAGGTTCGCGGAAATGCACCTGGGTATCGATGACACCGGGCAGGATATGCAGCCCCTTGCAGTCGACGACTTCGGCTGCGTCGCTGCCGACATCGCCCAGCGCCACAATCCGCCCGCCGCGCACGGCGATATCGGACAACCCTTCGCCGTCCTGGTTGACCACGGTCGCGTTCTTGAAAATGGTGTCGTACTGCGCCATGTCTTGGTCCCACCCTGCCTCGATACTAGGCGGGTTTAACGGACGCGCTGTCCGAGAGGCAAGTCAGCATGACGATCTATCTGCGCGCCGACCGCGCCGTGTTCCGCTTTTCCGGTCCCGATGCGCATAAGCTGCTCAACGATGTGGTGACGGGGCATATTCCGGCCGGCGACAGCGACATTGCCGCATGGTGGGCCCTGCTCTCGCCGCAAGGCAAGATTCTGACCGAGGGATTAGCGGGCTGGGCACAGGATGCGCTCTGGTTGGATGTGCACCAATCGGTCGCCGACGATTTCTTCAGACGCATGAAGATGTATCGCCTGCGGGCCCAGGTCGTGATTGACGACCTGCGCGAGACCCATCGCGTGGGGTTTGCCACCGAGGCGCAGGCCGGCACGATCAGCCATGCCGACCGGCTGGGCCCTGCCCGCCTGGGCTGGCGCGTCATTGCGCCCGTCGAGACAATTGGGGGTTGGGTAGCCGACGATGCTGCCTATCGCGCTGCCCGCATCGCCGCGGGCATGGCCGAACAGGGAGCCGACTTCCCCGCCAATGACGCCTTCGCCCATGATATCGGGCTCGACATTCTCGACGGCATCGACTTTGCCAAGGGCTGCTATGTCGGGCAGGAAGTCGTCAGCCGCATGAAGCATCGCGGCACGGCACGCCGCCGCCCGGTCATCGTCTCGGGCATTGATGCACCGGCTGGCACATCCGTTATCGCGGGGGGGCGCGAGGCGGGTACAATCGGCCAGGTCGTCGATGGCCGCGCCGTCGCCATCCTGCGGCTCGACCGCATCACCGATCCAGCCGCGGTGACGGTGGACAGCAAGCCGGTGACGGTGGCGCTGCCGGACTGGGCGCCCTATGCGTTTGGGGAGACGGTGCCGGAGGAGGAGTAGCTCTCACTTCAGGTGCGGAAGTTCTCCGAATCGGGCCCCGATGCTACGGTCGATGCCAACAGTCTGTTAGCATCTGGGGCATGATGGCACGGAACAGCGCACGGGCCTGGCAACGCATGTTGTCGGGCCGCCGGCTTGATATTCTTGATCCATCGCCGATGGATGTCGAACTTTCCGACATCGCCCACGGCCTGGCCCGCGTCGCCCGCTGGAACGGCCAGACCGAGGGGGATTACCCGTTTTCGGTGGCGCAGCATTCGGTGCTGGTGCTCGAACTGTTCCGCGCCCACAATCCCGGTTGCGACCTGGTCTCGCAGGCCCAGGCGCTGCTGCACGACGCCCCCGAATATGTGATGGGCGACATCATCTCCCCGTTCAAGGCGGCGATGGGCGGCAACTACAAGGATGTCGAAAACCGCCTGCTTTCGGCGATCTATCTGCGTTTCTCCCTGCCCGCTTCGATGCCGGCCTCCCTGGCCAAGCAGGTCAAGAAGGCCGATCGCGAAGCCGCCTTTTTCGAAGCCATCCACCTGGCCGGTTTCGAGGATGCCGAGGCCCGCAAATTCTTCGGCGAACCGAGCCTCCCAGCCTTTGACGTCGAGGCCTTCGACAGGCTGATCCGCCCCTGGCCGACGCGTGAAGCGCATGACCGCTTCATTGCCGCCTTCGAGGCGATTTCGGTCTAGCTGCCAAGGCTTTTGGGGGCTGTGGAGATTAACCCTAACCAAGGATGAACTTTGCGCTGGCCGGGCCGGTATGGTTTCTAAACCGTTAAGACAGCGTTGCTATTCGCTTCATTCCGGGACGGAACGCCATGAACCTGCCAGATCGTCACCTGTTGCTTGGCATGACCCTGGGCGCCATCTGCGCCACCGCTCTGGCGGCCATAGGTCCCGGCATGGTTTTCGAGGCCCTGGCCGATGAGTTCGCCCCCGGCGGCGTCGACGCGGCAAGCCTGGTCAAGTTCGAGGACCGCGACTATGTCGTGGGCTACGAGGACTGGGTTGCCACCGATCCGCTGTCGACCGTTCGCGTCAAGAAAGTGGAAGCTGGCAAGGTGAGCTACGTCACCATCACCACCACGGCGACCGGCACCTATTCCACCGACGCGATGTTCTCGCCCCATGTTCAGTATCCGGGGATCAGCGTCGAGGAAGACCCCAGCGACACCCATAACCGGTTCTCCTACTGGAGCGGCGGCAAGTGGTTCAGCTTCGGCACGATCTACGGCAACTCGTTCTTCAACTACCGCGACGGCAATGTGGGGATTTCCCGCCGAGGCGACATCACCTGCGTCTCGGGCAATGGCTACCGCATCTGCTGATCAGCCGAACAGCCAGCCGCTCCTGAACTTGTAGAAGACATGCAGCCCGATCTGGGTGAGCTTGGTCATGCGCGGCGCCCAAGCCGGACGCACATAGGTCGCATGGTAGTGCGTCGCGTTGGCAACCTCGGTCAGATAGAGTTCGCCATTGGTGAACCGCTTGGCGATATCCTCGGCCTGCGCCCAGGACTGGCGGTCGTTGATGGTTTCGGGGATGCCGTCGCAGGCAAACGAGAACTGGCAGGAATTGCGCCGGCTCTGGTTCTGGAACACCACGCCGCAGATGGTATCGGGATAGCGGTAATCCTTGACGCGGTTGAGCACGACCTGGGCCACCGCCACCTGGCCACGATAGCTTTCGCCACGCGCTTCGAAATAGATCGCCGTGGCCAGGCACCAGAGTTCCTTGTCGGAGACCTGCATGGCCGTGCCGGATGAGAAGCCGCCGGTAACGGGAGCCGTGGCGCGGGCATAGGCCAGTTGCTCGGAGGGCAGGACTGGCATGGGCGTGGCTGAGGTCGGCGCTATGCCGGCAATGGCATCGAGCGCTGCCGCGGTGGACGGGTCGATCGCGGCAATGGACATGCGCGGGCCTATCTCAACATCGCCGGTAGCCTCGATGGCGACATCGGCGAGCCGCGACTGGCCCAGATCTGTAGGGTCGGCGGGGCCGGCGCGCAGGGCGGCAAGGCGGATGCGGACTTCCTCGAAACTGCGCGAGACGGCGAGCACGTCGACGGGCGGGCGCAGGCGATCGGTCTTGGCGGCCCGGTTGGGGCCGGTGAAGCTTGATGTTTCGAACAGGTGGTCGACCGAACCGGTGATGACGGGATCGACGCCGGAATAGGAAATGCTGGCGGCGACGAGTTCGACCTCGGCGGGGAGCGCGTTGGCAAGGTCGGAAGCAGGGCCAAAGGCGCCGTTGGTGAGCCCGACATAGCCGAGGCCACAAAAAATCCCGACGACCAGAAACCTGGTGAAGGGATGTCGGCGGACCGCTCTGACCGGGCGCGACTGCACCGGCCGGTGGGATAAAGCCATCAAACGCTACTCAACGCTACGCAACAAAACTACTGATCGGCGAAAGTGACGCTAAAATGCCGATGATCGTGATGATGTCTGATTAGGGTTAGCGCGGGGTAAACAGGCATTTGGGCGAGGCAATGGGTTAACCATGGCAAGCGCCGGGCAGAAATGTGGACGGCGGATTTGTCGCAGGGGGCGGAGTTACGCGGATGCCCTCACCTCCCTCCTCCCCAGGAGGAGGCGAAGGAACCGAAACATCTGGCCTTGGATCAGACCCCGCAGGCCTGGCGCACTGGGGCCACCCGATCGGCGAAATCGTCGACGCGGTAGCGCACGGTGAGGGACCGCGAACTGACCGGCGTCACCCGCACGGTGAGGTTGGTTGCGCCCTCGACGCTCTGGATAAAGGTCAGGGCGTCACGGCTATTGTCGAGCAGGATGGCGGTATTGTCGTCATTGACGGGCAGGGTGCGGCTGCGGGCCGCCTGCAGGTCGAATTGCCAGGTAATGCCGGCATCGTTGCCGAGTGCCGACATGGTATTTCCGGCAAAGGCGAATGCCACATTCAGCACCCCCGCGTCACACGATACCGTGATGGTCGCCGGCTGGCGTCCATTGGGACGTGCGGGGATGAGCTGTTCGGACTCAAAGACGACGCCCTCGGCAGGCGCCACATCAGCGGGGGCGGCAAAAGCCGCATCGAAGCAGGCCAACCGCTCGGCATCACCTGGTATCGTGGTGCATTGCGCGCCAGTGGGCTGGGCCATGACGGCAGGGGCGGATACACTTAGCAGCGGCAACAGTGCCAGAACCGGCAATAGTCTCACGTCGGTATCGTCCCCTCCCGTTACGCCGGCCAACCAGCGCAGTCCCCAACATATAGGGATCAAGGCCCGCCTATTTAAGCAGAAGCCTGCGCCAGCGTCAGCCGGGCCACCGGGACACGATAGGGCGAGCAGCTGACATAGTCGACGCCCAGGCCGGCAAAGAACTTCAGCGAGGCCGGATCACCGGCATGTTCGCCGCAGATGCCGATCTTGAGCTTGGGATTGGCCGCCTTGCCGCGCTGGATGGCAATGGAGATCAGTTCACCCACGCCCTTTTCATCGATGGTGACGAAGGGATCGCGCTCGTAGATGCCTTTGCGCTGGTAGGCGGCAAGAAACGTGGGGGCATCGTCGCGGGAAATGCCGAAGGTGGTCTGGGTGAGGTCGTTGGTGCCGAAGGAGAAGAAATCGACCATCTGCGCGATGTCGCCGGCGCGCAGGCAGGCGCGCGGCAGCTCGATCATGGTGCCGAAGGCAAAGCGGACGCGGTCGGTGCGCAAGAGGCCCGAATTGGCCGCGATGGCATTGACCCGGTCGCGCACCCAGGCCACCTCGGTTGCCGTGGAGACGAAGGGCACCATGACCTCGACGGAAACCGGCTCGTTCTGCGTTTCGCTGGCTGCGCGGGCGCCGGCCATCAAGGCCTGCATCTGCATCTGCAGCATTTCGGGGTAAGTGATGGCCAGGCGGACGCCGCGATGGCCCAGCATGGGGTTCACCTCGGCAATGCGCTCCAGATTGATGCGCAGCGCGCGCACCGCCAGGCCCAGCGACGCGGCTGTTTCCTCGATCTCCTCGTCGCTGCGCGGCAGGAATTCGTGCAGCGGTGGATCGAACAGGCGCACGGTGACCGGCAGCCCATGCATGGTCGAAAACAGCGCCGAATAGTCCCCGGTCTGGTAGTCGACCAGACCATTGATGGCACGGCTGCGATCGTTTTCGTCCTCGCTAAGGATGACGCGGCGCAAGGCCACCATGCGCTCGGGCGAGAAGAACATATGCTCGCTGCGCGCCAGCCCAATGCCCTCGGCGCCGAAGCTCAGCGCCGTCTTGGCCGATTCGACCGTCTCGACATTGGTGCGCACGGCTATGGTGCGGCTGGCATCGGACCAGCCGAGCAGCGTGCCGATGGCCCCGCCGATATGAGGCTGGGCCAGCGAGAGCTGGCCGGCGTAGACATGGCCGTCGCTGCCATCGATGGTGAGGCGGTCGCCGGTGCGGAACTCGCGATCGCCTATGCGGCAGACCATTTCCACGGCATCGACCGAGAGCGTGCGGACGCCGGCAACGCAGGGCTTGCCGGTAATGCGGGCGATGACGCCGGCATGGCTCGACATGCCACCACGCGCCGTCAGAATGCCGGTGGCGGCCTTCATGCCCTCGATATCGGCCGGGCCGGTTTCGGTGACGACCAGGATACAGTGCTTGCCGCGCGCGCGCATGCGCGCCGCATCCTCGGGGTTGAAGACCACGATGCCGCTGGCCGCGCCGGGCGAGACGCCAAGCCCGATGGCGATGGGCGCCGTGCCCTCGGTGGAGCGCAGCCGCGGATGCAGCAATTGCGCGAGCCGGTTGGGATCGACCCTGCTCACCGCATTCTGCGCCGACCAGACCTTGCGGTTGACACGATCGACCGCCGCCTCGAGTTCAGCGGCGACGGAAACCTGCGACGGGCGGGCGGAGAGGAACACCACCTGGCCGCGCGTGATCGCCACCGTGCAGCACATGTGCCGGCCGGCCTTGGCGTCGACCAGCGCCACCAGCGCGGCCACAGATTCCGGCAGGCGCGGCAGCGGCGCGCCCTGGACCGGCGCGGGTCCCATGGCTCCCGTTGATGCGTCGCGGGTCAGGAACTGCTCGATCTCGCCCGCGGCGGTGGCCTGCACCAGCACGATCTGCTTACCGCGATCCTCATCAGAGCGCCCAGTCCAGCCCGGTCCAAAGCCATAACTGTCGAACGCCGCCTTGATGGCCTTGGCCAGCGGCCGCGTCGGATCGACCGAGTCCTCGGGCTTGGCGGGCGCGGCAATGCCCGTCTTGGCAGGCGCCAGGCCGCCATTGTGGCTGGCCGCGGATGTGCGGACCACCAGCATCGGCGGCTGCGCATCCTTGGCCACCAGCTTGAACAGGCAGGCCACCCAATGGGTGCGCAGCTTGGACTCCCGGCGGGTGCGCTCGCCCTGCAATGCCTCCCAGGCCGCACGGGTCAAGGCGATGGTCGGCGCGGTCGGGAAGCCGGCTTCGGCGACACGGAAAATCCAGCGCGCCTTGCCGCTGAGCAGCTTGAGCTGGCTGGCCGACAGGTTCGCCTTCCCCGTGGCCGGGGCAATCGCGAACATTTCCTGGGCCAAGCTCACCGTTAAGTCCTTGCCATAATCCTGGAGCAAAACTGCTCCAGGGCTCCCGCGTTGTCGCGCTTACGAACCGGAAAAGTCTGCAACTTTTCTCGGCTGCGCTCCGGGCTGCATATTGCCTATGAGCCCATGCGACCGCAACAAGACTTGACTTGCCTGACCGCCGAAAGCATCTGACTGATATGGAAAAGCGGCCACAACTAGACATTCTGCTCTGCGCCCCCCGCGGTTTTTGCGCCGGGGTCGATCGGGCGATCCAGATCGTTGAACTCGCGCTCGAGAAATATGGCGCGCCGGTCTATGTGCGCCATGCCATCGTGCACAACAAATATGTGGTCGATGGGCTGCGCGACAAAGGCGCGGTGTTCGTCGAGGAACTGAGCGAGATCCCCGATACGGATGCTCCGGTGGTGTTTTCGGCGCATGGCGTACCGAAATCGGTGCCTGATGATGCGAAGAGCCGCAACATGTTCTTTCTCGATGCCACCTGCCCGCTGGTGAGCAAGGTGCATGTGGAGGCGCAGCGGCATTTTGCCGAGGGCCACGAAATCGTGCTGATCGGACACAAGGGGCATCCCGAGGTGGTCGGCACGATGGGGCAATTGCCCGAGGGGGCGATTACGCTGGTCGAGACGGTTGATGACGCCATGGTATTCGAGCCGCGGGATCCGCAGACGCTCGCCTTCGTGACGCAGACGACGCTGTCGGTCGACGACACGCGGGAGATCGTGGCGGCGCTCAAGCAGCGGTTCCCAGCTATCAACGGCCCGCACAAGGAAGATATCTGCTACGCCACGACCAACCGCCAGGAGGCCATCAAGGCCGTGGCGCCCGAGGTGGACGCCATGATCGTGGTGGGCTCGCCCAATTCCTCCAATTCGCTGCGGCTGGTGGAAGTGGCCGAACGTGCCGGCTGCAAGGTCTCGATGCTGGTCGACAGGGCCTCCGAGATCGACTGGAGCCGCCTCGCGGGCATTCGCACCCTGGGCGTCTCGGCTGGGGCCTCGGCGCCGGAAAAGCTGGTGGACGAGGTGATCGAGGCCTTTGCCCAGCGCTACGACATCAAGGTCGAGGCCCGCGTCACCGCCAAGGAGAACATCGCCTTCAACATTCCGCGTGAACTGCGCGCCATCGAAGCCGCCGTTATCCGATGATCGACTTATCCCCGGGCCTCAGCACCGCCGATAGACTGGCGTCGACCCAAATTGCGCCAAGAGCATGCCATGACTGACACCGTCATCATCCATACCGACGGCGCCTGTTCGGGCAATCCCGGCCCTGGCGGCTGGGGCGCCATTCTCGAATATGGCGGGCATACCAAGGAGTTGAAGGGTGGCGAGGGGCTGACCACCAACAACAAGATGGAGCTGACGGCGGCGATCGAGGCGCTCAATGCCCTCAAGCGCCCCTGCATTGTCGAGCTCCATACCGACAGCCAATATGTCAAGAATGGCGTGCAGAGCTGGATGCATGGCTGGAAGAAGAATGGCTGGAAGACCGCCGACAAGAAGCCGGTGAAGAATCTCGAGCTCTGGCAGGCGCTGGACGAGGCCACCAAGCGCCACACGATTGTATGGAAGTGGGTCAAGGGCCATGCCGGGCATGAACTGAACGAGCGCGCCGACCAGCTCGCCAACGAAGGCATGGCGCCGTTCAAGCCCAAGCGCCGCGACGAGCGCCTGATGCCGCCGGTTTAGGCCCGCCGGGGCAGCAGCCGCTTGATTGCCTTCCAGGCGGGGGCGATCAGATAGCCCACGACCGGGATCATCAGGGCGCCCAGGGCCAGGCCGAAGATGAAATCGACCAGCGCGGTGGCGAACCAGCCAACCACCCCGGCAATGGCGGGCAGCGCGGCCTCGGCCCAGTGGGCGGCAGCCTCGACAATGTGCTCGGGGCCGGCAAAGCCAAATTCGTAGAGGCCGTGCACGATGATGCTGCCGCCGACCCAGGTCATGGCGGCGGTGCCGACGAGACTCAGCACGTTCATGAACACAGGCATGCCCACAACCAGGCCCCGGCCCGCAGCGCGACCGGCGCCGGTGCGGGCGTTTCGTGCGAGCCAGAGCCCCAGATCGTCGCCTTTGACGATCAGCGCCACGGTGCCATAGACGGCGACCGTGATGCCGATGCCGGCGACGGCGAGAATCGCGGCACGGGTCCAGAAGCTGTCGACATCGATGGCCGCCAGGATGATGGTCATGATTTCGGCCGAGAGGATGAAGTCGGTCTGGATGGCGCCCGCGATCTTCTGATCCTCGAGGCTCGGGGCGTCGATGGCCAGCGGCTCCAGCGAGGCTTCATGTACCTCGGCATCGTGGGGATCGAGCAGGTGGAACACCTTTTCGGCGCCCTCGTAGCAGAGATAGGCGCCGCCGATCATCAGCAGCGGCGTGATCACCCAGGGCGCGAAGAGGCTCAGCAGCAAAGCCGCCGGCAGCAGGAACAGCAGCTTGTTCTTGATCGAGCCCCAAGCAATCTTGCCGACAATGGGCAGTTCACGGTCGGCGGTGAAGCCATGCACGTAATTGGGCGTGACAGCGGCGTCGTCGATCACGGCGCCGGCCGCCTTGACGCCCGCCTTGGCCGCCTGGCCCGCCACGTCATCCAGCGACGCCGCGGCGACCTTGACCAGGCCAGCGACGTCATCAAGCAGGGCAAGCAGACCGACGCTCATGGCGGACTCTCCTAGCCGGCGACCTTGGAGAAGTCGGCTACCAGATGCATGGTGTCGCGCAGGCGGGCCAACAGGTTGAGGCGATTGGCCCGCACGTCGGGGTTCGCGTCATTGACCAGAACGGCAGTAAAGAAGGCATCGACCGGCGCGCGCAGCGAGGCCAGTTCGGCCATGGCGCCCTTGTAGTCGTCCTGGGCCACGTGGTTGGTCACCGCGGCATGGACGGCGTCCACAGCGAAGGCCAGCGCCGTCTCTTCGGGCAGCACCAGCGCGTCCTGCGACACTGTTCCGGCATAGGTCCTGCCGTCCTTCTTTTCCTCGGCGGCAAGAATGTTGGCGCCGCGCTTGTAGCCGGCCAACAGGTTCTGGCCGTCGGCCGACGACAGCAGCGCCGACAGCGCCTCGGCGCGGTGGGTGATCTGCAGGATGTCGTTGCTGTCGGCGGAGATGACTGCATCGACGAGATCGTGGCGGGCACCGGCATCGCGCAGGGAGACCTTGAGGCGGTCGTGGAAGAAGTCCAGCAAGTCAGCCTCGACCTTGAGCGGGAATCGCAGGCCATTTTCCGAAATGATCCGGATCACGCCCAGTGCCGCGCGGCGCAAGGCGAACGGGTCGCGCGAGCCGGTCGGTTTCTCGTCTATGGCCCAGAAGCCGGTGAGCAGGTCGAGCTTGTCGGCCAGGGCCACTGCGATGGAGACCGGCTCGGTCGGCACCTTGTCGGTGGGGCCGAGCGGCTTGTAGTGCATTTCGACTGATGTCGCGATGTCTGATGGCTCGCCCTGGGCGGTGGCGTAGTAGCGGCCCATCAGGCCCTGCAATTCGGGGAATTCGCCCACCATGCCGGTAGTGAGGTCGGCCTTGGCCAGCATGGCGGCGCGCTTGGCGCGCTCGGGGTCGGCGCCGACCAGGGGGGCGATCTCGCCCGCCAGCTTGACCAGCCGCTCGACGCGGGCGAACTGGCTGCCCAGCTTGGCATGGAACACGGTTTCTTCGAGCTTGGGCAGACCGTGTTCGAGCGGCAGCGCCAGATCGCCATTGTAGAAGAACATCGCGTCGCTGAGGCGGGCACGGATGACGCGCTCGTTGCCCGCGGTGATGACCGCACCGCCGTCGCTGGCCACGGTATTGGCGGTGATGATGAAATTGGGTGCCAGTTTCCCCGACGCGTCGCGCAGGCAGAAGCACTTCTGGTTGGCGCGGATGGTGGCGATGATGACTTCCTCGGGCAGTTCGAGGAAGGCGGGATCGAACGCGCCCATCATCACCACCGGCCATTCCACCAAGCCCGCGACCTCTTCGAGCAGGCCTTCGTCGGCGATGACCGTCAGGCCCTGGGCAAAGGCCAGGTGTTCGGCATCGGCGCGGATGATGTCCTTGCGGCGGTCGATATCGAGCACGACCTTGGCCCGCTCCAGTGCCGCGACGTAGTCATCGAAGCGCCGAACGCGGATGGGCTCGGGCGCCAGAAAGCGGTGGCCGAAGGTGGTCTGGCCCGAGGTGATGGTGTTGGAGTCAAAGGGGATGACCACCGGCTCTTCGTTTTCGGCGCCGAAGGTGGCGGTGATGGCGCGAAGCGGGCGCACCCAGTTGAACGTGCCCCTGCCCCAGCGCATCGACTTGGCCCAGGGAAAATCGGTCAGGATCTTGGGCAGGATGGCGGAGAGCAGGTCTATCGCCCCCGCGCCCGGCTTATTGATATGGGCGACGTAGAAATCACCCTTCTTGGGGTCGCTCTCGACTTTGGCCTGGTCGATCGAGGTCAATCCGGCCGAGCGCAGGAAGCCATCGATGGCAGGCTGGGGCGCGCCGACCTTGGGGCCCTTCTTTTCCTCGCGGGTGTCGGGCGAGCGGGCTGGCAGGCCGGTCACGGTCAGCGCCAGGCGGCGCGGCGTCACGAATGCCTTGGCGCCCTCATAGACCAGACCTGCATCGACCAGCGCATTGGTCACGGCCTTCTTGAGGTCATCGGCGGCGCGGCGCTGGAAGCGGGCCGGGATTTCCTCGGAAAAGAGTTCGAGCAGCAGTTCGGGCATGTGGCACACCGGGCGTTACAAGTGCCGGTTTGTTAGCTTGGGGACGGCTGGTTGTCCACGAGGAAGCGCGGTTTGGCGCTGCAGGCTCCCCTCCCTCTTTGAGGGGAGGGTTTAGGGT
>NZ_JACZKG010000056.1 GCF_014860165.1 Devosia sp. | reverse complement strand
ATCCAGAACCGCACCTATCCGGTGCGCGAGGCCTATGGCCTGGTCTGGTCGGCGGCCAATGATGAACAGCCCTTCCGCCCCTTTGCTGGCGCCGAGGGCCGTGAGTGGTTTGCGCTCCGGCCGGTCCCGGTCAATGCCGCGCCAGAAGATGTGCTGGCCGGGCTGATCGGTCTGGCGCCCGATGATCAACCGGCCGACCAGCTTCCCGGTCTCGCCGTCCGTTTCGGGGGCACCTACTATTTCGTCCAGCCGGTCGATGCCGGCCGCGCGATAATCAGGGGCCTGCTGGCCGAACCGCCTGCCGACACGCTGGCCACGCTGCGCCACTACAACGAAGTCCTGGGCAAGCTGCGGGACCGCCTCGAGCGCGCCGCTCGAAAAAAACCCGCGCCCGAGCCGCTGCAGCCGACCTTCGACAAGGTTTCTGCCGATCTGGCCACCATGCCCGATATCGCCATTCCCCGCGGCAACACCATTACGACAGTGGTCAAGCGCAAATGGACCAGCGCCGATGGCGTCGTCGGTTTCGAGCTCGCTGCCCGCAATGGCCACCTGCCCACCTTCCAGCCCGGCGCCCATATCGACATCCACCTGCCCAATGGCATGGTCAGGCAATATTCCATCACCAACGGCCCGGGCGAGCTGATGAGCTACATCATCGGCGTCAAGGCCGAGAGCGCCTCCAAGGGTGGCTCCAAGGTGCTCGTCGAATCCGTCCGCGAGGGCGACCTGCTGTCCATTTCCGAGCCGCGCAACAACTTCCCACTGCGCCGCGACGCTGTCAGGTCAGTGCTGATCGCTGGCGGCATCGGCATCACCCCCCTGCTCTCCATGGCCCGCTTCCTCGACAAGTCGAGCCTCCCCTACGAGCTGCACTATTTTACCCGCGCTGGCGAAACCGTTGCCTTCCGCTCCGAGCTGGAGGCGCTGCATGGCCAGGTGGTCTTCCACACCGGCCTGCCCCGCACCGAGATCGGCACGACCATCGCCACGGCCCTGGGCACCTGGAGCCAGGCCCAGCACGTCTATGTCTGCGGCCCCGGCGCCATGCTCGAAACCGTCCGCGCCACCGCCGCGGCCCAGGGCTGGCCGGAAGAGGCGATCCATTTCGAATATTTCAAGAACGACAAGGTCATCGACAATTCATCGGCCTTCGATGTCGAGCTCGCCCGTTCGGCCATGACGCTGCATGTGCCCGCGGGCAAATCCATTATGGAAGTGATGCGCGAGGCGGGTCTCACCGTCCCCAGCTCCTGCGAACAAGGCGCCTGTGGCACCTGCCTGACCACGGTGATCGAGGGCGAGGTGGACCATCAGGACGTCTACCTCAACAACAGCGAAAAGGCGTCGAACCACTGCATGATGACCTGCGTGAGCCGGGCCAAGTCGGCGCGGCTGGTGCTGGATATCTGACCCATGGCCATCACCCTCTACGACTTCGAACTTTCCGGAAACTGCTACAAGCTGCGGCTGCTCATGAGCATCCTCAAGCTGCGCTATGACATCGTGCCGGTCGACTTCTATCCCGGCCGCCAGCACAAGGCCGACTGGTTCCTGCGCCTCAATCCCTTTGGCCAACTCCCCGTCCTCAAGGACGATGACCTGGTCCTGTCGGACTCCGGCGCCATCCTGGCCTACCTGGCAAAAAAGTATGACGAGACCGGCCTCTGGTTCCCTGACGATCCGGCCGTCACGGCGGAAGTCCTGCGCTGGCACGCCGTCGCCGACGACATCACCGCCACCGCTTCCGCCGCCCGGCTCGCCCTCGGCTTCTTCTACGATTTCGATGTCGAGAAAGCCCAGGCCGGCGCCCACCGCATCTTCCGCCTGATGGACGAACATCTCTGGTTCGGCGAACGCGAGGGCCGCGACTGGCTCAGCTCCCCGGCTCATCCCACCACGGCAGACATCGCCTGCTTCCCCTACGTCATGCTGAGCGAGGAGGGCGGCATTTCCCGCCAGGATTATCCCGCTCTCCGCCGCTGGACCGACCGCGTCCGCCGCATTCCCGGCTTCGTGGTCATGTCCGGCATTTTCCCCGCGGGTCGGGCAGCAGAATAGCAGACGAAAAAACCCTCCAGCGGCCCTTGAAGCGCCCCGATTGCAGACCAAGATCAAAGGCGTCGGACGTCATCGCTTCGGCTCCTTTCAACCATGCGCCTGCCGTCCGGCATCGGACTGGTTTTCCTCGCCGCAAACCTGGAAAACCAGGATCAAACCATCGGCCGCGCCGGAATCGGTCCGGCTCCGGTCGAGTGCATGAGAGGAGACGTATGAATGAGTATTCGTGATCTGATCCCTCGTGGTCGCAGCACTGGCGACGTCCCCGCGACCTATGGCCGTGGCGACGACAGCCCGTTCATGTCGCTGCACCGGGAGATGAACCGGCTGTTCGACGACGTGTTCCGCGACTTCGGCCGGCAGCCCACGGGCCCTGGCCAGTCTTTCATGACCAACTGGCCCAGCGTCGAGATTACCGAGACCGGCAACGAGATGCGGGTGACCGCGGAAATGTCGGGCCTTGATGAGAAGGATGTCGAGGTGATGTTCGACGATGGCGTCCTCGTCCTGCGGGGCGAAAAGCGCTCCGAAACCGAGGACAAGGACCGTCGCTTCTCCGAGCGCTACTATGGCCGTTTCGAGCGCCGCATCCCGCTGGGCTCTGATGTCGATCACAACAAGATCAATGCCCAGTTCAAGAACGGCCTGCTCACGGTGACGTTGCCGCGGAGCGCTGAAGCCGAGTCTCGGCTCAAGCGCATTCCCATCAACGGCCAGAGCCCGATGCACTGAGCGCATAGACCTGACGGCCGGAGCCATTGCCCCGGCCACCCTCCAGCCCTGACAACTGATCTCAACTCAGAGCGCCGAGCGAACCAGGGCGGCCAGCCGGTCGTGCTCGCCCGGCACCTGTTCCACCAGCCGCGCCGCCGCCAATACCGGCAGCCACGCCAGTATCGCCTCGCGCGCCCGCCCACTGAGCCTCACATAGGCATCCAGATAGGTCGCGGCGACATCCGGCACAGCATGCAGCAGGAGCAGGTAGCTCCGGCAGGCATCCGCCTCCGGCGCGCCCTTCGTCGCGTCCAGCCAGTCGATGATGACAGGCGCCTCCGCCGTCCCCATCACGTTGTAGGGGTGGAAGTCGCCATGGCAGAGCCGGTCGCCATCCGGCAGCGTCTCCAGAAGCTGCAGCGTGGCGCCGATTTCATTGGCCGACAATTGCCTGGCTCGAGCGATGGCGCCGCGCAGGCGATCCCGCAGCCTTGGCAGGAATTGGCCGGGCTCGGCATGGATGCGGAGCTGCAATCGCACCACGTCATCGAGCATGGCCTGCGCGTCGCCAGGATGCTCCAGCATCACCGCTGCGATCGGTCTGCCCGGCGCGCGGCTCATCACCACGCCCCACCGGCCGTCGGTCTCCAGCACGCCACGCACCTTGGGCACCGGCAGCTTTCCGTGCTCGAGCATGGCCAGCGTCGCCGCCTCCCGAAACGCCTGCTCCTTTCCCTGGCCGGGCTGGTAGAGCTTGATGACGTCGGCGCCCCATTCGAACACCTCCGCCACCAGTCCGGCGCCAAGCCGCTGCCCCAGCTTCACCTCAGTCGCCTCCACCGGATGGCGGATAGCGATGCTCGCCACCCTGCCAGTCCCGCACGGTAAAGCACCCGTCGCCACCGGCAATGGACGCGGCGCCGATATCGGCCTTGCCATGGCCGCCCGGGATATCCAGCACATAGGTCGGCTGCGCCAGCCCGGATATCCGCCCCCGCAGTGCCGTCACCAGCCTTTGCCCCTCGTCGATGCTCACCCGGAAATGGCCGGTCCCCGGCGCCAGGTCGGGGTGGTGCAGGTAATAGGGTTTGACGCGGTTCTCGACAAACGCCTTCATCAGGCTGGCCAGCGTCCCGACATCGTCATTGACGTTCCTGAGCAGCACCGACTGGCTGATTAGCACGATCCCCCCATCCGCCAGTCGCGCGATTGCAGCCCTAGCCTCAGGCGTGAACTCGCGTGGATGATTGGCATGCACGGCGAGGTAGGTCGTCTTGCCGCTGGCCCTGAGCGCATCCACCATGCCTGGGTCGATCCGCTCCGGCTCCACCACCGGCACCCGCGTATGAAAGCGCACGATCCTGACATGGTCGATCCCGGCCAGCCGCGCCATGATCTCGCGCAGCCGCCGCGGCGACAGCACCAGCGGATCGCCGCCGGTCAGGATCACTTCCCAGATCTCGTCATGCGCCGCAATATAGCCGATGGCGGCATCCAGTTCCGCCCCAGTCAGCGTCCCCAGCCCCTGCGGCCCCACCATTTCGCGGCGGAAGCAGAAGCGGCAATAGACCGGGCACACATGCACCGCCTTGAGCAGCACGCGGTCGGGATAGCGATGCACGATACCCTCGACCGGCGAGTGGCTGAGATCCCCGATCGGGTCCGCCCGCTCCTCCGGCGTCGTCACCAGTTCCGCCACATCAGGCACGAACTGCCGCGCGATGGGGTCATCGGGGTCATCGCGGTTGATCAGCTCGGCCACATGAGGCGTGATGCCGATGGCATATTTCGCCGCCACGGCATCAAGCCCGGCCGCATCGGTGGCCAGGCCCGCTGACACCAGGTCACTCACGCTCTTGATCGGCCGCTGCACCGTCATTCCGCCACCGGCGCCCATAGCACCGCCTCGATCCGGGGCGCGGCCGTTGCCAGCAGCACCAGCCGGTCGAATCCCAGCGCCACTCCACTCGCCTGCGGCATCACCGCCAGCGCCGCGAGAAAATCCTCATCCAGCGGATAGCGCTCGCCATAGATCCGTTGCTTTTCATTCATCTCGGCGGCAAACCGGCGGCGCTGCTCCTCGGCATCGGTCAATTCACCAAAGCCATTGGCCAGCTCGACCCCGCAGGCATAGAGCTCGAACCGTTCGGCCACGCGCGGGTCATCCGCCGCCCGCCGCGCCAGCGCCGCCTCGGCCGCCGGATAGCGGTCAAGAATCGTGATTCGCCCCATGCCCAGCTGCGGCTCCACCTTCTCCACCAGCACCCGGCTGAAGAGATAACTCCAGCTGCGATCCTCCGGCACCTCGAGTCCCACCGCGATCATCTGCGCGGCCAGCGCCTCGCCATCCGGAACGCCAGCAAGATCCATGCAATCCAGCAGATTTATGCCAGCATGCTGCAGGAATGCTTGCACGACACTGACCCTTTCTGGCGCCGCAAACGGATCGCAGTGGCGGTCGCGAAACACAAGCTTGTCGACGCCTGTTGCCTGCGCGGCCAGCCTCAGCATGGCGACGCAATCCTCGATTACCGCATCATATGGTTCACCCGCCCGATACCACTCCAGCATGGTGAATTCAGGGTGATGCAGCGCGCTGCGCTCCCGGTTGCGCCATACATGGCCGAGGCTCGCAATCCGCCGCTCCCCCGCCGCCAGCAGCTTCTTCATGGTGAATTCGGGCGAGGTATGCAGATACATCGCCTGCCCCTCTCCATCATTGCCGATCATGACCGTGCCGAAGGCATGCAGATGCGTCTCATTGCCCGGCGAGCGCTGCAATCCCGGCGGATCGACCATGAGGAAGTCATTGTCATCAAGATAGGCCCGCACCCGCCCTTCGATCCGCCCCCGTGCCAACAGGATTGGCCGCCGGTCCGCATGGACCGATGGCGACCACCACGGCGATGGCTTTGTATCGAGGTAGCTCATGTGACCAGGGCTGGCGATTTTCGCCGAGATAGGATAGTTGGCGCACGAAAGTCTATTCTGGCGTGCGAGACGGCCCTGCCTCTACGACGCGCCAACGAGATGAACAAGGAAGAATAATGGTCAAGGTCATCGCCTCTTCGCTGCGCAAGGGCAACGTCGTCGAACAGGACGGCAATCTGCACATCATCCTGACGGCGGAAAACGTCCATCCCGGCAAGGGCAATTCCATCACCAACGTCAACATGCGCCGCATGTCCGACGGTGTGAAGGTCGTCGGCCGCTGGCGTACCGTCGAGATGGTCGAGAAGGCCGATGTCGACGAGCGCGAATACGACTATCTCTATTCCGACGCCGAAGGTCATCACTTCATGGAGCCGGTCAGCTTCGAGCAGATCACCGTGACCGACGACGTTATCGGCGAGCAGAAGGCCTATCTGACCGATGGCATGAAGGTCTATCTCAAGACCTTCGAAGGCAATGCCGTGGCGATGGAACTGCCCCAGAAGGTCACCGCCGAGATCGTTGAGACCGAGCCGGTGGTGAAGGGCCAGACTGCTTCCTCCTCCTACAAGCCCGCAGTGCTTAACAATGGGCTCAAGGTCATGGTCCCGCCCCATATCGGCGTCGGCACCCGCATCGTCATCCTCACCGAAGACAATTCCTACGTCGAGCGCGCCAAGGACTGATCGCCTCGCGCATGCACCAAGAACCAGCGGGCCCGTTCGGGCCCGTTTCACTTTTCGATATCCCCTGCCGCATCGTGCCAGTGGGCTTCGGCGCGATCTATCGGCGTGCCCTCGGCCAGCCACCTGTCATAGGCCAGCTCCCGCAGCATCATGTCCTTGGCGCGCACCCAATAGTCGAATGCACGTCCCTCGGGCCGGCCATCCTGTTCCCACAGGAAGTAGGCCGTCTGCCGAATGCGCTCGGCAACCTGTGAATTTTTCCGCATCGCCGCGCCGCGAAGAGTGAGCGCGGGGATATACCCCCGCGCCCGTTTGCATCAAGCCGCCTTCTGGTTCACGTTGGCGGTTGCGACCTGGCTGAGCTTCTTATCGGTGGCCACTTCTTCCTGCAGCGTCGCATCCAGCAGCGCCACCGCATCCTTCATGCCAAGCTGGCTTGCCCAGGTCTTGAGCGTGCCGTAGCGGGCGATTTCATAGTGCTCGACGGCCTGGGCGGCAGCGACCAGGCCGGCGTCGAGGGCAACAGTGCCCTTGAACTCGTCCATGATCGACTTGCCTTCCTCGATGATGCCGAGGATCGCGTCGCAGGTCTTGCCGCGCGCCGGCTTGCCCAGCAGTTCGAAAATCTGCTCCAACCGTTCCACATGGCCTTCGGATTCGACCGCATGCTGTTCGAAACCGGCCCTGAGTTCTTCCGATTGCGCAGCCTTGGCCATCTTGGGCAGGGTCTTCACGATCTGCTTCTCGGCATAGTAGATGTCCTTGAGCGTGTCGAGGAACAGGTCGTCGAGGGTTTTTTCGGTAGCCATTCTCTGTCTCCGGTGATGGGTAAGACGCTGCCCCCAAGAACGGCTTCCCCCCGCCGAGGTTCCGGCTCAAAGCCAAACTTAGCTGGTCACATCAGGCGCCGCGGCATAGACTCGCCGCATACGCACCGGGCCTTGCCATGACCGCTTCGCTCTACCCCGCCGATTTCTACCAGCATCGCCGCGTCCATACCGCCCATGCCGCCCGCCGCATTCTCGATACGTTGCCGCCAGCCCTGCCCCGGCACAGCGTCGCCGATATCGGCTGCGGCACCGGCACCTGGCTCGCCGCAGCCCTCCAGGCTGGCGCCGCATCGGCCTTCGGCGTCGAAGGCGAATGGGTCAACCCGGCAATGCTCGATGATGTCAGTATTGCTTTCGCGCCGCAGGATCTCGAGCAGCGCGTGACCGGCCCCCGCGTCGACCTGGCACTATCCCTCGAAGTGGGCGAGCACCTCTCTCCTGGCCGCGCCGAAACATTCGTCGCCGATCTCGTTGCTCTCGCTCCGGCGGTGCTGTTCAGCGCCGCCATCCCCGGCCAGGGCGGCGTCGGCCACCTCAACGAGCAGTGGCAGAGCTGGTGGGCAGAGCATTTTGCCGCCCATGGCTACCACGCCTACGATGTGATCCGCCCCGCCATCTGGACCGACGACGCCATTCCCGCTTGGTATCGCCAGAATATCGTGCTGTATCTGGATGAGACCACGGCGCAAGGGCTGGCGCTGACCCCGACCGAGCCCGCTTTGCTCGACCGCGTCCATCCCGCCTTCTGGAACCGCGCCAACCGCGAACTGCAATATGCCAATGCCCTGCCGGAGTCCGAGGTGTTGCGCCGGCAGGCGGAAGCGGCGCAGCAGCAGTAGTTTTGCTAGTCCCGACGCACCCCACCCACCGGCCGTCACCCTCGGGCTTGACCCGAGGGCTCTGTACTTGGCCATACACTTCTTAAGTGAAGGGCCCTCGGGTCAAGCCCGAGGGTGACGCGCGGTGGGCGAGGAGCCTACCTTGCCGCCCAGATCAGCCCGCGCCGCAAGATCTCCCGCACCGGCCCGACCAGTTCGTCGGCCGTGTGCCCCAGCGAGGAGTAGAACACCCGGCCCTGGTCATGCATGGTGGTGAACACCACTGGCATCACCACATCCTTGCGCCATGGGTGGAACTCTCCGGAAAACGTCGTCGTCGCCAGCACTTCAATCGCCGGGTCATAGTTGAGATAATACTGCTCGCTCGTATGCTCGAAACTCTCGATCCCGGCCATGATCGGGTGATCACCCCGCGTCACATCCACCCGGTAGGTGATGATGTTTCCCGGGTGCTGCACCCAGTATACGCTGGCCATGTAGCGAAACGGCACGCTAGCCCGGAACGTCGTCGCCAGCCCCATATGGTAGCCGGCCAGCCCCGTCCCCGCTCGCACGGCGGCAACAAGATTGCCGATCTTCTCAGGCGCAACGCCATCGGTGATGACAGGCACCACCAGGTCATTGCTGCCCACATCCTCGGCGGCCAGCGCGTCATAGTCATCAGTTACGGTGACGGCAAATCCCTCCGCCTTGAGCAAGTCGCGCACCACATGCGCGCCCCGCTCCGGCGTATGCAGCTCCATGCCGCCCCAGACGACGAGCGCCTTCTTGCCGGCGGTCATGACACCCTCCATTTTACCACGTCGCATCCAGTCACGGCGTCATTCCCGCGCAGGCGGGAATCCACTCTTTGGACCGGCGCGTGCGGAGAATGGATTCCCGCCTGCGCGGGAATGACTCGGTTGAATGCGGAAAAGACTCTGTGGGGAGGTCAGGCTTCATAGCCCCAGCCCCACCGCCCGCGTCCGATGCACACCCTTGGGCACAAAGGCAAACTCACCGGCAATACCAAGCAGGTCCGCAGCCAGATGCACCACGCTCAGCCACATCTCGGTGCCCTGCAGGCTCGCCGCCTGCCCATCGGTAAAGGCAAAGCCCTCACCCGGCATCCACCGCGCCTCGGCCCGCGCGATCACCGCCCGCGCGATCGTCTCGGCCTCGGCGCGCCGATAGCCGGTCTGCCTCAAGCACAACAGCAGCGGATGGACGGTATCGAGCAGGTTGCAGGCCGTATAGGTCCGCTCCGAAAACCCGCCATAGTTGCGATAGTTTGCCAGCACCGAGTCGATTGCCCGCTCGGCATTGGGCACCGGCAGGCCGAACTGCGCATAGGTGCCGCGTGTCAGCCGATAGAAGCCGTTGACCGGCTGCAACAGCCCTTCCGCGGCCGTCGTCGAACCCCACAGCCCGGTCGCCCGATCCTGCTTCATGGCGAGCCAGCCAAACAGCGTTTCGCGCGCCCGTCCGGTCGAGAAATACCGCGCGTTGAAGTAAAGCGCCGTGCCGATGGCATCCACCGCCGCGCCCGCACCCCAGGCCCGCTCGCGCCAGGTCAGGCTTTCGAGCCAGTCGCACAGCTCCGCCGCGCCGAGCTCCACCGCCGCAACCGGATATTTCGGCTGCCCGCCCAGCACCTCGATGGCATAGCCCACCGACAGCACATTGTAGAGCGCCAGCCCGTCATCGCGCATTGCCTGCCCCGCCACTGGCGGACGGTGCGGATCGGGAAACAGCCCCGTCACCGGGTCCTGCAAGTCCAGCAATTCGCCCAGCGTCCTGGCCACATCGAGCCCATCCGGCACCGCGCCGAACCCGGCCGCAATCTCGATGGCATCGTTCCGATGCCGTGCACTCGCGCGCACCGAGCCATCGGCCTCGCGCGACACATAGTTCCCGTCCTGCCGATGCCGCGCCAGGATGTCCGGCCATTGCGCCTGCGCTGCCGCCCCCAGCCGCGCGAGACTCGCCACGGCATCACCCTTCACCGCTTGTCCGCGATAGCGCACCACCTTGGCCGGCACCCCGCCCACGATTGCCAGGTCAGGCACGTCCCTGCTCACCACCGCTCCGGCCGCGATCACGGCGCCCTTGCCCACCGTCACCCCATCCAGCACCACCGCATTGGCCCCGATCCACACATCGTCCCCGATGGTAATGCCCAGGCTCTCATGCTTTTGCCGATGGATCGGCACGCTGGGATCATCGAAGCCGTGATTGAACCCGACGATCGATACATGGCTCGCAATGCGCACCCCGTCGCCGCAGCGCACCCTGCCCGAAATCATCGCATAGGGATTGACCGTGCAATGCGCGCCAAACTCCACATCCCCGCGAACCAGCGCATGCCCGGCAATCCAGCTCGCCTCGCCCAGCACCAGATGCGTCGTAAAGATCGCCGCCTCCGCCGCCACATAGGCCGTCGGATGAAAGCTGGCGCCGGCCGTTTCCACCAGTCGCGCCTGCCGCGTCCGATGCTCGGGCGCCTCGATATCAGCTGTTGTCCGATCCCACGTGAGGAACTGCAGCCGGGCTTCGTGATCGGCCCATGCCGCTTCCTCTGGGGGAGAGGGCCTGCCCTCAGGCTCCGACCCGAGGGTCGGCGCGAAGCGCCGGGTGAGGGGGCCTTCCTTCTCGATCATCAGCACTCTCTCCCAGCTTCGGCATGCGGGACCCACCCTTGATCCCTCCGCACAAGGGGGAGGGAGACGATGAACACGAGCGTCGAGC
>NZ_JACZKG010000055.1 GCF_014860165.1 Devosia sp. | reverse complement strand
GGCGGATATGCTGACAACCGCGGCCATCTGTGGTCTTATGCCCTAAGGCTTCAGCTCTGCCCCCCTCCATCCAGGACCACTTCATGAGACTTGCCCTGTTGACGCTCGCGCTGCCGCTTCTTCTCGTCGGTCCCTCCCAGGCTCAGGATGCCGAGGCGGGGGCTACAGTCTTCAAGAAATGCATGGCCTGCCACGCCGTGGGCGAGAATGCCCGGGCAAGGGTCGGCCCGCCACTGAACGGTGTTGTGGGGCATGCTGCCGGCGCGGTGGCGGGCTTCAAATATTCCGAAGCGCTGCTCGGCGCCGGGATCACCTGGGACGAGGCAGCGCTTTCGAGCTTTCTCAAGGCGCCAAAGGCCTTTATCCCCGGAACGAAGATGACCTTTGTCGGCCTGAAGACCGACGAGGAAATCGCCGATGTGATCGCCTACCTCAAGACCTTCGACGCAGAGGGCAAAGCCGTAGCCCCATGACCAACGCCACCGCGGGAGCCGCGCCGCAGCGCCAGATCGGCAAGCGCGCCCACCAGGATCGCGCCGACCATCCCGAAGGCACCGGGCAGGAACGCCAACACGGCCACCGCCCCCACCGCCCGGGGGGCGCAGACTTTTCGCCTATTTCGCCGATCTGATGGTCGGGCGCAGGTACCGTGTCGGGGTGAAGCGTGTTCGCCTCGGCCTCAACCTGAAAAAGTCGTCATAGCGGAACATCAGGCCGCGCCGCGCGAAGACGTGGGCCAGCCAATAGGTGAAAGCAGCGCCCACGGCCCAACCCATCAGCGTGTCACTCATCCAATGCATCCCGACAAGCTGCCTGGATAGGCAGATCAGGACGCCGGCGCTGATGAACAGGGCTCTGAGGCGAGGAAAAACCAGGGCCAGCGAGATCGCCATGGCCGCGGCTGTCGCTGAATGCCCGGAAGGCAATGCTGCGAAATCCGAATGCATGGCAAAGGGGTGGAAGGACAGATAGCCGTGGCTATCCAGCAGCACCGGGCGAGCTCGGCCTATAGCGTATTTGAGCAGCAGGGCGAGCAGACCGCCCCCGGCCACGGAGAGAAATATGAAGGCCGCGGCAGCGGTGATGGCGTTGAGACCGACCTGCGCGCGGCGTCGCAGCAGAGCGGTTGGTATCAGGGCGCTCAATAGAAGCAGCAGCCCGGTCGTCACCAGCACTTCAACACCCTCCCCCAGGTCGGTAACGAAATGGGCAAAAGGCTGCAGGTCGTCGGGGAAATCCTGCATCCAGACACCAAGCGTGTAGTCGCTGCCAGCCATGAGGGCAGCAGCGGGCACCGCGAAGGCAACGAGGATCAGCAGTGGGCGCTCGAATGGCGCCAAGGCGTGGTGTGGCCGCGTCCTGGAGGGTGCAAAGAGGCGACGAATCCCAGCTCGGACCCGACTCGGCCTGCCAGTGTCTGTGGTGTCCTGCAACGTCGCACTCCTCGCTCACCGGTCATCGGATAGCCGATTGCGCAGCAGAGACCAACCTTGTGCTCGAACCTTTTCGTGTTTCGGCCCTCCTTGCCGAAGTGGTCGAGCCATCCTCGCCCATTGTCGCCAGGCGCCGGGCGCAAAGCGGCGGACCTTCGGCCCGCCGCGCCGTCGCTAGGCCGCCTGGACGATTTCGACCAGCTCGACGTCAAACACCAGGTCCTGCCCGGCCAGCGGGTGGTTGGCGTCCACCTTGACGATACTATCATCCACTTCCACCACCGTGATCGGCAGCATGCCGCCATCGGCGGTTCGTGCCTTCAATTGCGTTCCGGGGCGCACATCGATGCCCGATGGTACCTTGGCGCGATCCAGCGTCTGGATGGCTTCGGCGCGGTGGGGGCCGTAGGCCTGGTCGCAGGGAATAGTCACGGTGGCCCTGCTGCCCGGCTCCATGCCGGCTACCTGGGCTTCGAGCCCCTTGATCACCTGGCCCAGGCCGATGGTGAATTCGAGCGGTTCCTTGCCGGACGAGCTGTCGAACTGCGTCCCGTTGGTCAGGCGGCCGGTATAATTGATGCGGACAACGTCGCCCATCTTGGCTTCCGTCATGGCTGTTTCCTTCTGTGAGTGCGGGCGGATAAATCGACGCCCTTCCAGTCAAGGCCGCGCACATCTGCGCACGACAGCGAAGGGCTAATGTAGGGACTAAGCCCGGGATGTAAACCGCAGCCGGCAAATTGGACCGGATACCGCCCGACGAATCGAGGCAAAAAAATGCCCTCGCGCCACCGCAGCTGCGAACGCCGATCCGCCGCACCCACCCTGCTCCGCCGCATTTGATGACATAGGTCAAATGCCGCCGCGCCAATACCCCTATGCTGCCGGTGATATCGCCGGTCACGCCCGGACCAGGAGCACAGATTTGCCGACCATCCCGCCCCACGAGGACGAACCTCGCACCTGCCGCCTTTGCAGCGTCCGCTCCAACGGAATTTGCCGTGTTCTCGATACGAGCCAGCTCGCCCGCCTGGCGCGGCACACAAGGTCGACGCGTCACGAGGCCGGCGCCGAGGTCTTTGGCGACGAAACCGACATCACAACCTATGCCAATGTGGTGAGCGGCGTCATCAAGCTGATGAAGGTGCTCGAGGATGGCCGCCAACAGGTGGTGGGGCTGAAGTTCGCCAACGATTTCATCGGGCGCATCCATGCCGCTTCGAACGCGCTATCGGCAGAGGCGACGTCCGAGGTGGAACTGTGCCTGGTGCCCCGCGCCCTGATGGAGGCCATGCTCGAGGAGAACCGGCCGCTCGAACGCTGGCTGATGAAGGAAACCCTGCGGGAGCTGGACGAAGCGCGGGAGTGGATGGTGACGCTCGGCCGCAAGTCGGCCGCCGAGCGGGTAGCAAGTTTCCTCTATCTGATCGCACTGCACGTCAATCCCGAGCTGGGGAGCGACACCGCGACGGTGGAATACGACCTGCCCCTCACCCGCAGCGACATGGCCGATTTCCTTGGGCTATCGATCGAGACGGTGTCGCGGCAACTGACCGAATTGCGCCGGCTGGAAATCATCGTGATCCACAACAAGCGCCACGTGCACATTCCCGATACCGAGCGCCTGCGCCAGCGCGCCGGCTAGACGGCCTGGGAGTAGCGCGCCGTACCGACCTGCAGGTAGGCATCGAGCCCCGCCGCTACCGTGCGCGCAAACGGCCGGCCGCGATCGGTGATTTCCAGCTGCCCGGGCAACAACCGGGCAATGCCGTGCTCGTCGTTCAGCGCCACGGCGACCGCATCCTCCACCACGGGCTCGGCGTCAGCGCCGAAGCGCGCCCGGAGCTCGGCAAAGTCCAGCCGGAAGTCGCAAAGCAGCCGCTCGATGGCATAGCCGCGGACGCAATCGTCGCGGGTCAGCGCCACGCCCCGGGCGACAACGCCACGGCCCTCAAGCGCCAGGCGCTGATATTCATGGGTCGCGACGGTGTTCTGCACATAACCCTGCGGCAGGCGCCCGATCGCCGAGGCACCCAGGCCGATCAAGGCATCATGCTCGTCGGCCGTATAGCCCTGGAAATTCCGATGCAGCCGGCCGGAACGGCAGGCAACCGCCAGGCTGTCATGGGGCAGCGCGAAATGGTCGAAGCCGATGCGCTCATAGCCCTGGGCCAGCAGTTCGGCCGCAGCGGCATGGCTCTGCCGATAGCGCTCCAGCGCATCAGGCAGGGCCTTCTCGTCGATCATGGACTGGTGCTTCTTCATCCACGGCACGTGGGCGTAGCCGAACAGCGCGACCCGCTCGGGCCGCAGCGAGGCCACCTGGCGGGCCGTCTCGGTGGCGCCGGCCACCGTCTGGTGCGGCAGCCCATACAGCATGTCGATATTGAGCGAGCGGACGCCAACAGCGCGCACGCTCTCGACCACGTGCCTGGTCTGCTTGTAGGTCTGGATGCGATTGATCGCCGCCTGCACCTTGGGATCGAAATCCTGGACGCCAATGCTCGCCCGGGTCAGACCGGCTGCCGCCCAGGCCGCATACTTGTCGTCCGACATGTCATTGGGGTCGAGTTCGACGCTGAACTCCACCTCTGGGGCAAAGCTGAACGCGTCGCGCAGCATCTTGCCGGTCCGGGCGATATCGCCTGCATCAAGCAGCGATGGCGAGCCGCCTCCCCAATGCACCGCGGTTACCGGCCTTGTGCCGACGAGAGCCCCGGTTCGGCCGATCTCGGCAGCAAGCGCCTCCAGATAGGCCGTGATTGGGGAGTAGCGGTTGACCTGCTTGGTGTGGCAGCCGCAGAACCAGCACAGCCGATCGCAGAACGGCAGGTGGAGGTAGAGCGAGATGCGGGCATCGCCGGGGAGTTCGCCCAGCCAGGTTTCATATTGCGCCTGGTCGACCCCAGCATGGAAATGCGGTGCGGTGGGGTAGCTGGTGTAGCGTGGCACCGGCTTGTTGAGTTTGATCGCGAGTTCTTCGGTCATGGCGTCCCGGCTGCAGTTTTGCCTCTCGTCTAGAGGAGGCCCGCTTCGGACACTTTGATCCGCGTCAACCCGGAGCGATTTGCTCACGGCATGTCGTCATCGAGCAGTATGCGCTGCGCGGCCCCTTCAATGTCCTCATACTGACCCGTCCTGAGGGCCCAGAAAAACCCGGCCAGGGCCAGCGCACCAAGCCCCATCGCCGAGACGACGAGAACGATCAGACCACTCATTTCAGCACTTCCAGACCTGGTGGGCCCTGCAGACGCAGGCGCAGGGCATTGACGACGACGATGATCGAGGAGGACGACATCGCCACGGCGGCAATCAGCGGCGTCACCATTCCGGCGGCCGCCAGCGGCAGAACGACGATGTTATAGGCCATGGACAGGGTCAGGTTCTGCCGCACGAGCGCATCCGCCTTGCGGGCGAGCCAGAGCGCGAAGGGAACGCCGAGCAGCCTGTCGTTGATGAGTACGAAATCGGCGGCGGCGCGACCCACATCGGCGGCGGCCGCAGGCGCGAAGGACACGTCGGCAGCGCCCAGGGCGACGGCGTCATTGATGCCATCGCCGACCATCGCCACCGGCCCCTTCTGGCGAAGGGCCTCGACTGCCGCGACCTTGTCCTGCGGCGCCAGCGAATGGGCGGCGTCGGCGATGCCCAGTTCGCGGGCAACCCGGCCCACGCTCCCCGCGCGATCGCCGGAGAGGATAGAGGTGGAGACCCCCTGCCCGTGCAACTGCGCGACTGTTGCCGCCGCGTCGCCGCGAATATCGTCACCGAAGTCGAACGCCGCGACCACCTCACCCTCGCGGGCCAGCCAAACGCGGCTTCCCTCGCCGCCGCCATCGTCCTGGGCGCCACAGAACCTGGCATTGCCCAGGCGCCAGACCTGGCCATCAATGCGGGCTTCAACCCCGGCGCCGGCTATTTCGCGGCAGTCGGCCAGCATCGGCTCGCGGCCAGCCGCGGCCAGCGCCATGGCCAGCGGATGGTTGCTCGCCGCGGCGATGGCCGATGCGGCAGGCAACCAGTCGCCCGTTCCGAACACCTGGCCGACCAGCCTGGGCCGACCTGTGGTCAGGGTGCCGGTCTTGTCGAAGGCGACGTGGCGCACCGTGGCCAGGCGTTCCAGGGCGGCGCCGTCCTTCATCAGGATGCCCCGCGCGAAGAGCCTGCCGGCGGCGACGACGTGGACGATCGGCACAGCCAGGGCCAGGGCGCATGGGCAGGTGACAATCAGCACCGCGACGGCGTTGAGCAGCGCCGTATGCCAGCCTGCGCCGGCAACCCACCAGCCGATGAAGGTGGCCAGGGCAGCGATGTGGACCAGCGGCGCATAGAGGTCGGAGGCGCGGTCGGCAATGCCGCGATAGCGGGTGCGGACCTGCTCTGCCGCCTCCATCAGCGCGGCGGTGCGGGCAATGAATGAATCGCCGGCGGGCCGCGTCGCCACCACTTCGATGGGTCGATCGAGAACGAGCGCTCCGGCGGGCAATTGGGTGCCGGCTGACGCCTCAACGGGCATAGCCTCGCCATTGACCAGCGCCATATCGACAGCGCCGGCGGCCCCTGAAACCTCGCAATCGACCGGCAAGCGATCGCCGGGTTTGAGCAGCAGTGTCATGCCGGGCGCGATGTCCTCCAGTCTGATGAAGACAAGACTGCCATCCGCCAATGCGCGCTGGGCGCCGCGCGGGGCCAGCCGCGCGAGGTTCGACGCCGCGTTGCGCGCCTGCCCCCGCATCACGTGATCGAGCGTCCGCCCGATAAGCAGGAAGAACAGCAGCATCGTCGCGGCATCGAAATAGGCATGCTGTCCGGCGAGACGGGTTTCGAGCACGCTGATCCCGGTGGTGGCGATCAGCGCGATGGCAATCGGAACGTCCATATTGGCGCGGCCGACACGCAAAGCCGCCAGGGCCGAACGGAAGAAGGGGCGGCCGGCATAGGCCACGGCCGGAATGGCCACCAGTGCCGAGATCCAGTAGAACAGCGTGCGCGTGTCGCCCTCGACCCCCGACCAGATGGCCTCGGAGAAGAACATGGTATGGGCCGACGCGAAGCCTGAGACGACCAACGCGGAAACCAGCTCCCGCAGCGCCGGGTCCTTGTCATCGACGTCGGCGGGATCGATGGGGTGGTTGCGGTAACCGCTGCGGGTCACGGTGTCCGTCAGGGTGGCGGGATCGCAATCGGCCTCGAAATCGATCTGGACCCGGCGGCGCTGCAGGTTGACGCGCGCATTGCAGACGCCCGGCAGGCCGGCCAGCGCCTCCTCGATGGTCTGGATACAGGTGGCGCAATAGGCATCGGGAACCGCGAGATGGAGCCGTCTGGCCCCGTCTGAGCCCGAGGCTACGTATTCCAGAAGGTCACCGTCGTCGGCTTCTGCTGTCACCGGACCGTAATCCGGATTTCGCGCTCCATCGCGCCGAGCGCGGTCGGCGCAGTGGTAACCGCCACGTCCCAGACACCGGGCGCCAGGTTGATCGCACCGCGATATCCGTCGGCGCCCGGCATCAGCACCACAGTCGCGTCATCATGGCCGCCGACCGGCCGCCGCACAAACGCCGTCACCTCCTCCAGCGCCAGCGGAACGCCATCGTCGAGGGCTCGGACAACCAGCGTTCCCGTCTCATAGGCGACGTCCATGGTCCAGCCGGCCTCGGCCTGATGACGCGCGTCGTCGGCTTTGCCCTGGAACTCCTGGCTGGCCACATAGCTGTTCTCGACCACAAGCCCAGTCCAGGTGCGGGATGCGGCAACCGCCATGAGCAGGTTGACGCCGATGATGACCCCAAAGAAGGTCACGGTGATCAGGGCCATGTGGCGCCCGGTAAACTCGCGTGGCTCGGTCGCACTCATTCCTGTTTCTCCGGTGCTTCGAACCGTACGTTGGTCGATGCCGTGGCGGTCCCGTCGGTGATGGTCATTGTGAAATCCGACTGGGGCGGGAGGTCCTGATCGGGCGACCGCACGTAGATGCGGAGCGGCAAGACCAGATCGGGCTCGACGCTGATCTCGAGCCGTTCGGCGCCCCCATCGGACAGTCCAGGCCCCGCCAGGGTGGCTCCCGGCAGCCCTTCGATGGTGAACACCAGTTCACGCGGCTGTGGCGTCATGTTCAGAATCTTGACGTCGTAGCCATTCTGAAGCGAGCCATCCGACAGCAGCACATAGAGCGGATTGCGGTCGTGCAGCACGTTCAGGCCTATCGAGGGTCGCATCGCCAGAACGACCATCATGGCTACGCCGATTGCAGCCCAGCCGAGGAAATAGACAAAGGTCCTCGGACGGATGACCGAGCGCCAATCCGTGTGCTTGACCGCCGGCAGCAGCTGCCCGGCGCTGTCACGCACCTTGCGCGGATCGATTACGCCGTCGGCCTGGCCCGCCAGCTGCATGTTGGTGCTGTAGTCGTTCAGCGTGGTGTAAGAAATGAGGCCGCGATCGCGGCCGAGTTTGTCCATGACGGAATCGCAGGCGTCGATGCAGAGGGCGCAGGTTATGCATTCGAGCTGCTGCCCTTCCCTGATGTCGATGCCCATCGGGCACACGACAACGCAGGCCTTGCAGTCGACGCAGTCGCCTACCGGCTTGGCGTCGGGGGCAGCCTTTTTCACCGGCTTGCCGCGTGGCTCGCCACGCCAGTCATTGTAGGTGACGGTCAGCGAGTATTCGTCCAGCATGGCGGCCTGGATGCGCGGCCACGGGCACATATAGGTGCAGACCTGCTCGCGCATCAGGCCGCCATGCTGGACGAATACTCGCTGACCGTCACCTACAATGACTGGCGTGGCGAGCCACGCGGCAAGCCGGTGAAAAAGGCTGCCCCCG